>CANJCQ010000054.1 GCA_947473355.1 Sphingomonadaceae bacterium
CATGCGATCGCGGGAAAAATGGCTTGATCCGGCGCATCTGCACCTCGCTCAGCATAAACAGATCGTCCACAAGCAGCACCTCCTGGTGCCACCATTGAATCAACCCTCAGCCCATCATGCAAGCAATTTAACAGGTCCTGACCCTAGCCGAATTAGCAGTAGCAGCGAGCCGGTCAACTTCATCATTGTCGCTCATGTCCGCTTCCCATGCGCTCCCATAGGGTGACGGGGAAGCGCGTGGGATGCGCGCTTGTCGGATGCCTCCTATCCCCGCCAGTTCAGTCTAAACCCAATCAGGCACATTGCACCAGACCGGACGTTCCGTCGGACACCGCACCTGGTCAAACTCTATCCGGCCTCCTTGCCGGGAAAAGGCACGATGTCCGCGCCCTTCCGCAGGGTGTCGAGATAGTCGCTCCACCACTGCGCCATGGTGACACGCTCATTCCAGTTCGCGCCCCGGTTATAGGCGGCGCGCACTTTATCCTTGTCGCCATGGGCAAGCGCGCGCTCGATTGCGTCAACGCTCCACTTGCCGCTTTCGTTCAGCAGCGTGGAAGCCATGGCGCGGAAGCCGTGCCCCGTCATTTCGTCGCCAGAATAACCTAGCCGCCGCAGGGCTGCGTTTACTGTCATGTCTGACATTGGCCGGGTTGTGGTGCGGATCGAGGGGAACACGAAACCGTCATCGCGGCTGGCCAGCGCCCTTGCTTCCTTGAGGATGTCAACGGCCTGCCGGGAGAGGGGGAGCCGGTGTTCCTTGCGCATCTTGGTTTTGGTGGCAGGGATCGCCCATACCGCCGCTTCAAGGTCAATTTCCTCCCATCGCGCCTGCCGCAGTTCGCCGGGCCGCACAAACACATGCGGGGCGAGCGCCAACGCCAACCTTGTAGCGATGTTGCCGGAATAGCCATCAATCGCTCGGAGCAACTCACCGGCCTTTTGCGGCTCAAGAATTGCGGCATGGTGTTTAACCTTCGGGGATCGCAGCGCGCCGCGCAGATCGCGCGTCGGGTCGCTAGCCAGCCGGGCAGTGGCCACGGCATAGCGCAGTACGCCGCCCGCAAGCTGCAAGGCCCGCCGCGCGCTTTCCAGATTGCCTTTGGCTTCGATCCTGCGAACTGCGGCCAAAACATCGGCGGGCATGATGGCAGTGACGGGCAACTTGCCGATCACGGGATTAAGCTGGCCAAGCAGTTGGTTGTTTCGGATAATTGTCGACTCCGCCCAAAACCGCTCGCCATCCCGCTTTCGCTTGTCGAAGTATTCCAACGCGATGGCTTCAAAGGTGTTGCCGGTATCGACGAGGGAGCGGGCCTTGTCGCGCTGCTTTGCCATTGCTGGATCGCCACCAGCCGCAATCAGCTCGCGCGCATTATCTCTCGCCTTGCGTGCCGCAATCAGGCTCAATTCGGGATAGCTGCCGATGGCCAGCAACTTTTCTTTGCCAGCGCAGCGATATTTGAGCCGCCACAGCTTCCCGCCCGATGGCGTCACTTGCAGGAACAGGCCGCCGCTGTCTCCCATCTTGAAAGGTTTGGGGCGGGGCTTCGCATTGCGGATTGCTATATCAGTCAACGCCATTGGTCTGACTTCCTGCCAGCCCTCACGATTTGGGGGTATTTTCGAGAAGGAGTTTCAAGACACCCCCAGACATACCCCCATTTCAGAGTGGATGCAAGCGGACGTGGTGGAACGCCTGCGGCCACAATTTGGCTCAATCACTCTGATTTATCGTAGATTTTGGGACTACATGGGACGTTGGCGGACGGGCAATGGCGGAAGCGGATGGGAATCGAACCCACCATCCGCTGTTCGCGGACCACCGGTTTTGAAGACCGGGGCAGCCACCAGACTGCAATCGCTTCCACTTGTCTGTGTTGCTTAGCCCAGTTCCGCGCCCGTCGCATTGAGAAACATCGCCCAGAAGCCCCAGAAGCCGATGACGGCCGTGCATTCGACCGCGCCGCGCTCGCCCCAGCAGGCTTTGACCCGGCCAAACAGCTCCGCGGGAATATCGCCGCTGGCGACAGCATGTGCATAGGCAATGGTCAGCTTCTGCTCTTCGTCAAACAGAACGCTGGCCTGCCAGTCGCGTAGGGCGACAATTTGTTCGTCAGTTATCCCGGCGGCCCTGGCATTGGGCAGGCGCGAGCGGAAGCCGTAGTCGGATTTGAATTGCAGATTGGCAGCAAGTATTGCCAGCTCGCGAAGGTCCGTGCGGTGGCTCCAGCCAAGATCGAGCGCCATCAGCTTGCTGAGACCGGCGAGGCCCTGCGCCAGTTTGGGGCTGTGCGCGGCCAAGGCGATGCCGGCGTGGTACTGGTTGATTTCAGGATCCGGATTGCCGGGAAACATGCCGGCGAACAGCGCGGCAAGTTCGGCCGCGGTGGTCTCGTCCGGTGTGCCGGGATAATCGCCGGGGCGGTTGATCGTGGTGACGCGGGCCAAGTGTGTTCTCCCTATTCCGCTGCAATGGCCAGCGAGGTGTTGCGATCCGGGCAGACCCGGACCAGCTTCCCCGGCGTGGCCCCGGTCGGTGTGTCGGCCCGGTGGGTGATTTCGCCATTGACCATGATCACATCATAGCCCCCGGCGCGGCCCTTGCGGCGCCAGTCGCCGCCCGGCATGTCATGAACAATCTCGTAGCGCTGCATGTCGAAATGGAGCGACTCCAGATCATAGATCAGCAGATCGGCCCAGAAACCCGGAAGCAGCGCGCCGCGATCCTTGATCTGGAGAGCGCGGGCGACCTTGAGCGCGAGGTGGAAGTGGATTTCCTCAAGGGTCATCAGCTTGGCTTCGCGCACCAGCCAGATCAGCATGTCAGTGGGCACATGGCCGAGCCCGAAGCTCTTGGTATGGGCGCCGCCGTCCGAGCCGCCGAGCACGGTGGCATAGTGGCCGAACAGGCGGGCTGCCTGCTTCGGATCGAGCGAGCCGATGATCGGCGATCGCAGTTGCAGCGCTAGGCCGGTGCTCACCGCGAGATTGAGCATTGTCTCTACCACGCCCTGTCCGGTCTCCGCGGCAATGTCGGCCAGCGTGCGGTCCATAAACTGCGTGAGCGCCGGATCGTCGCCCACGCCAATCACGATCTGGCCTTCGAGCCCATTGGCGCCGTTGGTCTGGCCTTTTGCTGCATATTCCGCAGCAAATGCTGCGCAGAATTCAGGCTCCCCGATCAGGGCCAGTACTTCACCGTCGGACTGGCAGGCCATGATCCGCCGTACTGATGCGAGCATGCCGCAGCCGACATCGAGCTGTCGGATCCCGGCTTCGACCCAGCCGCGGTTGGCAAGAACATTGCCGACGACATCATAGCCTCGCGCGCGCATTTGCTCCAGCCAGGCGAGGTCTTCCTCGACCTTGCCGGGCATGATGTCGCTGGTCATGAAGGCGTTGTGGATCACCGTGACGCCGGTGCCTTTCGCCATTTCCAGCACGCGTTCGGTGAGGCTGCGGTCGCCGTAGATGATGAGGTGCGAAAGCAGCTGGATCACGCCTTCGCCGCGCCGTGCCAGCGCGCTGCACACCTCAACTACAACATCGTGATCGAGCACGTCGGTCGGCATCGGGGTACCGTCACAATCGAGGTGCGAATTGCCTTCCGCGCCCATGCACGACATCGAAATGCCGAGCGCGCCTGCATCCATCGCTTCATTGATCAGCCGGTGCATCTCGGCCATTTCAGCAGGAGTGGGCCGCCGCGACTTGGCAGCATCGACGCCCATCACCCAGATCAGAAGCATGTTGAGTGGCAGGTAGGTCAGGACGTTGACGCCTTTGCGCAGTGCTTCGACCCGGGCGAGGTAATCCGGGAAGGTCTCCCAGTCCCATGGCAGGGCGGCGCGCTGATGGGCGACGGGGATCTGTTCGGTGGTCTCCAGCATCATCATCGCGCGCTCGCGGTCGGTAGCGCGGATCGGGGCGATGCCGAAGCCGCAATTGGCATTGACCACGGTCGTGACACCGTTTTCCCCGGCATTCGAGCACCACGGGTCCCAGAACAGCGCGACGTCATAATGCGAGTGCTGGTTGACATGACCGGGGGCGACGATCTTGCCGCTGGCATCGATGCGCTGCGCGGCTTGATCAGTCGAAAGTTCACCGATCGCGGTCACGCGCCCGCCGGCTATGCCAATGTCGGCGTAAAACGCGGGGCTGCCAGTGCCGTCCACCACGCGGCCACCGCTGATGATGGTGTCGAATCTGGCCATTTTGCGCTGTTCCTCTTCCCGTATTTTGCCGAGCAATGTATCAGCATAGTAGCACGGCGCAAACAGCCGCAAATGGAGAGACGATGTCGGAAGTTCAAACCATGCGCGGAGGCATCGATTCCAGCCAGCTTGGCCGGGTGCTGGTGCATGAGCATATCTTCGTGATGAACCCCGAGTTCGTCGCCAACTACCGGCTTGATTTCGACGAGGAGGCAGCGATCGATGGGGCGGTCGCCGAGCTCGATGGCCTCAAGGCGCTAGGGATCGATACGATCATTGATCTTACCGTGCTGGGGCTCGGCCGCAACATCCCGCGCATCGCCCGGGTGGCGGAGCGCACCGCGTTGAATATCGTTGTCGCAACTGGTGCCTATACTTTCGATCATGTGCCCGAGCCGTTCGGCTTCTGGGGGCCGGGGCTGCTCTGCGATGCGCCCAGCGAGCCGATGGCCGACCTGTTCATCCGCGACATCACCGAAGGCATTGCCGGGACAGCATTCAAGGCTGGCGAGCTCAAATGCGCGATCGACAAGCCGGGCATGACTGCTGGGGTGGAGCGGGTGATGCGCGCGGTGGCGCGGGCGCATATGGCCACGCGCGTTCCCATCAGCGTGCACACCGCGCCGTCTATCCAGTCGGGGCTTGATGCCCAGCGGGTGTTTGCCGAAGAGGGCGTCGATCTTTGCGATGTAATCATCGGGCATTCGGGGGATTCGACCGATCTCGACTATCTGATGCGGGTTGCCGATCAAGGCTCGATCCTCGGCATGGACCGGTTCGGCATCGATTTCGTCATCAATACTGCCGAGCGGGTCAGCACCATCGTCGAGCTGATAAAGCGTGGCTATGCCGACCGCCTTGCCCTGTCGCACGATTGCGCCAGTTGGGCCGACTATCTGCCGACCAACGAATTGCGTCACCAGTTGCTGCCCGATCACCGCTACCATCATGTCTGCCGCAAGGTGGTGCCGGCGCTGCTGGAGAGCGGTGTCAGCCAGCGCGACGTGGACACTATGCTGATTGACAACCCGCGCCGCCACTTCGAAGGCTCGGCAAAACGATTTAGGGAGAGAAAATGACCAAGCCGATCATCGCTATCGTTACCGGCGCGAGCCGCGGGGCGGGGCAGGGCATTGCCCGCGCGCTGGGCAGCCATGGCTGCACGGTTTATGTGACAGGCCGCACGCTCAATGCGGGCGATCACGCATTGGGCGGGACGATCAGCCAGACGGCGCAGCAGGTAACTGATGCCGGAGGCAAGGGCATTGCAGTCAAGTGCGACCATTCCAATCCCGACGAGGTCAAGGCCTTCTTCGCGCAGGTCATGGCTGAACAGGGGCGCATCGATATCCTCGTCAACAATGCGGCGGCGGTCTATGACGAACTCTCCATGCCCGGCGGCTTCTGGGAACGCCCGCTCAAGCTTGGCGACATGATCGATGTCGGCATCCGCTCCAGCTTTGACGCCAGCTGGTATGCGGCGCAGGCAATGGTCGCGCAGAACAACGGGCTGATTGTCTTCACTTCCGGCGCGGGAGCGGAGCACTATGTGTTCAGCCCGGCCTATGGCGCGCACAAGGCGGGCATGGACAAGATGGCCTTCGACATGGGCATGGAATTCGACCACGCCGGGGTCAATGTAGCGGCTGTATCGATCTGGATGGGCGCGGTAATGACCGAGCGGCTGCGCATGGTGATCGACAGCGATCCGGTGAAGTTTGGTGCGCTCGAAGCAGGCTCGGAAAGCCCCGAGTTCACTGGGCATCTGACCTGGGCCCTTTATAACGATCCGACGCGGGCAGCGCGCAATGGCGAGACTTATATCGGCGCGGAGCTGGCGGGCGAATACGGCATCACCGAAGCGGGCGGGCGCAAGCCACCAAGCTATCGCGATACCCATGGCGTCGCGCCGCATGCCCATTCCAAGGCTGCTCCGGTGCGGGCCGGATAGGAGATGACCATGACTGCCGAAGACCGCATCGCCGATCTCGAAAAGAAGCTGCAATACCTCATGGATCGCCAGGAGATCTATGACTGCATCACCAGCACTTCGCGGGGCAACGACAGGTTTGACAAGGAGCTGATCGTCGGCGCCTATCATCCGGATGGCATGCACGAACTGGGCGAGAACATGATTTCCGGCTCGGATTATGGGAACCATGCCTGCCATGCCCATGCCGCGATGTGTGAGGTCAATCTGCACAATGTGACGATGCATCGCTGCGATATCGAGGGCGATGTCGCGCATTGCGAAAGCTATGTGCTGGGGCTGTTTCTCGACAATGGCTGCGAGACCTCGCGGCTGCTCGCCGGGCGCTATATCGATAAGCTGGAGAAGCGCGACGGCAAATGGGGCATTGTCCTGCGCCGGTGCACAGTCGAAGTACCGCTGGCGGGCTCGGCGAAATTGCCTAACCAGTCTTTCGTGCCCGGCACGCGCTACCTCAAGGGCAGTCGGGACAAGAGCGATCCGAGCTATGAGCGCCCGCTCACTTGCGACAGCGGCGCGCGCTGGTAAGGCAAGTGATCAGAATTCAGGAACCCAATCATGTTTGAAGTCATCGATATCCAGCCCAAGATCGGTTCCGAAGTGCGGATCAGCCGTGAGGACTTCCTCGCCGGAACCCACGCCAAGGAGATCGAGCAGCTGCTGGTTGATCGCAGCGCGCTGCTGTTTCGCGAGATGCACCTGACTGGCGCAGAACAGCGCCAGTTCGCCCGCACCATCGGCACGGTGACCGATCAGGGCGACGACGGGCTTTCCATGATCTCGATGAACCCCGAAGTGTCATCAGTCGCAGGCTACACGCGCGGCGCCTTTTACTGGCACATCGATGGGGCCAACGATCCGATCCCGGCCAAGGCGACCATGCTCAGCGCGGTGGTCCTCGCAGAGGAGGGCGGCGACACCCTGATCTGCAACACCTATGCCGCCTATGCCGACTTGCCCGATGAGGAAAAGGCGAAGCTCGAAGGCCTGCGCGTGCGCCATGCGCTGGAGGCTACGCAACGGCTGGTGACACCGCAGCCGACTGTCGCCGAACTAAACCAATGGCGCTCGCGCCCCTCGCGCAGCCATCCGCTGGTCTGGCATCACAAGTCCGGGCATAGCTCGCTGCTGATCGGCGCGACTGGTTACTATGTTGAAGGCATGAGCCGCGAGGACAGCGACATGCTGTTCACGCGGATCCAGGAATGGGCGACGCAGGATGACTATGTCTATCGCCACAAGTGGACGGTCGGCGATTTCCTGCTGTTCGACAATACCGGCGGCATGCACCGGGCGGACTGGTATTCGCTGGATAGTGACCGGCTGATGCACCGCTGCACGCTGGACGGCGAAGAGCCGATCACGAATTGAGGCGCGCGCCTATTTCGCAAAAAACTCCGCCGCCGCTTGGGTGTCGAGATATTCCTTCACGCGCAGCACTTTGCCATCCTTGAACCACATCAGGTAGTGGTAAACATTGGTATAGACCCGGCCATCGGGCAGCGTGCCGATGATTGAGGCCTCGACAGCAACCCGGTCGTCTTCCGCGGTGATCGCGCCGAAGGTGGTCTTGACCCCTCCGGGAAAGATGCTTGGGCTGGCCATATAGCCGCAGATCTGCGCGCGCGACTGTTCGCCCGCATAGGCGAAGAGATGCGGTTTGCCGATCACCCAATAGGTGGCGTCGGGATGCATGAGCGCCTCGAAGGCCGGGCCATCATGCACCGCCGAGGCGCGCAGCAGGGCGAGAGCGGTCTGCTTGTTGGCCTCAAGGCTCATGGCTAAACCTCACAGTCCGAGACGCTGCGCAGCTTCGGCCAGTTTGTTGCTCGGCTTGCCTGCCACGTGCAGCCCGGCAAGGTAGCCATGCGTCATGCCGCGCGTGTTGGATACGCCGCTTTGCATCACTGCGCCGGTCTCCAGTCGCGCCACTGAATTGCCCGCCACATAAAGCCCCGGGATCGGCTGGTTGTCCCAGCCCACCGCGCGGCAATGGTGATCGGCGACTATGCCGGTCGATGGAATGGCGCTGCCGCCCATGCGGCATAGCTCCACAGCATAGAACGGGGCCTTGGTCAGCGTGCCAAAGTTGGGGTGGGGTTTGTTGAGCGTATCGCCGCTCATATAGGCGCTCCACACATGGCTGCCGCGGCCCCAGTCGGGGTCTTCGGCCTTTTCGGCATGCAGGTTAAATCGGCTCACAGTTTCTTCGAGCGCCTGCGGATCGAGGCCGATACCACGCGCCAGCTCAGCCAGGCTGTCGGCCTTGACGGCCATGCCCTCGGGAAAATCCTGTCCGGGCACAACGGCGGCGAAGGGGTATTTCTCGCGCGCCTGGCTATCCAGAATGGCCCAGCATGGGAAGTTTGGATGGGTCTGCGTCGCGCCGTCAATGCGGTCGGTCTTCATGAAGAATTCGCGGTAAAAGCTCTCGTCGCCAAAGCGCTTGCCACTGCGGTTGACGACGATGGTGTGCGGCAGGCCGATCTGTGCCATGGCGCTGCGGGTAAGCACCGAGCCGTCCTCCATTTCCTCGCCCGGCACCCTTGCCCCTAGCAGTGTGACATCGGGCACCGAGGCAATCCGCGCGCCGACTGCGCCGGTCAGGCGGAAATTGGCGCCGTCGATGGTCGAGAACACCATGGTGCCCAGATCGAGCTGCTGGGCCAGCGTCTTGTTGTAGTCGGGGTTGCGCTCATAGGAGCTGACGGCGACGATTACGCCCTTGTTCGCACGCACGAAGACGTCCCGGCCGTCGCTCTCGCAGCGCACCCCGACGATCCTTGTCCCATCGCCAATCAACTCGACCGCATTCATGCCGGTGTGCATCGGAATATGCCGATCAATCACGCCCTTGACGAAACTGGCTGCCAATCCCGCGCCGAGGCAGCGGATGTCATCCATCAACCGTTCGCCCATCAGTGCGAAATCCCACCTGGCCATATTCGCCGAACCGCCGCGATCCATCATGTCGGGATGGGTCATGCCATAGGGTACCACCGGCGAGACCCGGGTGCGCTCCTGCCATGCACCAAGCGTCTTGGCATCGAACGGCTCGACTTCGAGCAGGCGGCCCTCGGCGACGGCATCATTGGTGTGGCCGTAATAGTAATCCGGGCACTTGCGGATCACCATCATCCTGAGGCTGATCCTGTCAGCAAAGTAACCGACCGCCTCGCGGGCATGGACCGTCAGGTTAAGCGTGGCCAGATCGTCGCCATAACCCATGGCGAGTTGCTGGAGATAGCGGAAGCCGCTTTCGGGCGAATCTTCGATGCCAAGTGCGGCCTCAAGGTCATTGCCCGGCACCCAGCATTCGCCGAGCGATAGCGCAGTGACCCCGCCGACCTGATCAGCCCGCTCCAGCACAATCGCGCTGGCGCCGTGATCATGTGCGGTGATTGCTGCGGCAAGGCCGCCAATGCCGGAGCCGAGTACGACAACATCGGCTGCGGTGTCCCACTGCTCAGGTATATTGCGGATCATGCTTCAATCCTCTCGAACGGTTTCGGCTTGGCTCAATTCCGTCAGCGAGAGGTAAGCCCCCTCCCTGCTTACTGCAACTGCAGCGGAGCAGGAAGGGGCGGGCTTGTTAGTACTTCAAGCCGAGCCGGATCGCCACTGACCGACCCGCCGCGCCAGAACAGCCGATCTCGTCCTGACCTGCGGCATTGCGCGCTGCGGCAGCAATCGGCGTGGTGACCACACCCGCAATGGGAGCGGTGAGGATTGAGCCCGAAATCGCGCTGTAGCTGCTGCAATAGCCCGGGCGCAGCTTGTCGGTGAGGTTCTTGCCGACGAGGCCGATCGACCAGCGATTATCCTTGCCATAGAGCGTCAGGCTGAAATCGATCTTGAGTGCCTGTGGCTGCACCATCTGCGGACGCACTGCAGGATCGCCGACAATGGTCAGGTACTTAGAGGAGAACTGGTTGTCGTTGGCGATCTGCAGCCGCATGCCATTGCCAACCGGCATCTCGTAATCGAAACCGAAGTTGATCCGCCATTCGGGAGCGCGGACGAACGGAATACCAGCCAGATTTTGCGCCGTGTAGCGACCATTGGGATAGGAAAGCTGCTGCGTCGCCGAAAGCTGGGCCGCTGGCACGAAGATCTGGTTGCAGCCTTGCGCAATAGTCTGCCCGCCGAAGCAGGGCACATTGTTGAGCTCGAGGAACTTGGTCTTGTTCCAGTTCGCCGCAAGGTTGAGGCTCAGCCCGTCGATCGACGGCGGACGATAGTGCGCCTCGAAATCGACGCCATAGACTTCGGCCTTGCCCGCGTTGAGCGTGCGCAGCACGGGCAAGCCGATCTGTGCAGGTTCGTTGACCCCGGTCTGGAGGCCGCGATAGCGATAGTAGTAGCCGGCAATATCGAGCGGTCGGCCAGTCGCGATTTGAGGCCGATTTCACCGCCCTGAACCTTCTCGTCGCCAAAGCTCTTGTCTTCGCCGGGATTGGCCGGGATGACGATAATGAACGAGCCCGATTTGTAGGCCTGCTTGAAGGCGCCGAAAATCGTCAGATCATCGTTCGGGGTATAGGTGATGGTGAATTCCGGCGACCAGTTCTTCGAGCTGATGCGGTCCGTTCCCGGTTTCACCGCGACCGGCAAATTGGTAAGCCGGTTGAACACGGACAGCCCGCGCTTCTCATGCTGCCAGCGCGCACCGCCGGCAAATTCGATCTGGTCGGACGGCTTCCAGCGCAGCTGGCCGAACATGGAGATAGAATCGACGTCAATCGTACTCAGCCCCTTGATCAGTGTGCCGGGCAAGCCGAGCGTGGTGTTGCCGCCGAGCGTGAAGTCGTTCGAAATCGTGCCGTTCTGATAGAAACCGCCCAGCGTGAAGTTGACTGCCGATTCCTTGAAATCGGATTCAAGGCGCAGTTCCTGCGTCACTTCGTGGCGCTTGAAGATGTTGTCGGCGGTGATCGCCGGGCCGGCATAGCCGGTGAATGTCCCGTTGATCATCGTATCAGCCTTGGAATCATAGAGCCCGGTGACCGAATTGAGCGACAGTTCGGGGGTGATATCCCAATTCAGATCGAGCGAACCGAAATTCTGCCGCAGCTTGAGAAACGGCACGCCGTTGTTGCGGATGCCAGGATAGGCGGCTGGATCGGCATCGATGAAATTGACCGTCTTGTCGTAAACGCAGTTTTCGGTCGGGTGGAAGAAGTTGAACGCCGGCGACAGCGAACCAGTGCCATCCGGGCAATAGGCCAGCTGATTCAGACCGCCCTGGCGCAGGTTGTCACGCCCGAAATTGGCCTTGAGCCGCGCCGTGAAGCTGGGATCGGGCTTCCAGAGCAAGGTCGCCCGCACCAGGTAGGATTCGCCTCCGCCCAGCCGCTTGTAAAATGGCGTTTTGCCACCGAAGCCAGGCTGGGGGGTGGCGGTGTTGGTGAAAATGCCTTCGGAGTTCGAATAAAGCCCGGCGAGACGAAAGCCTGCGGTCGAGCCCAGCGGGGTCGAGAAAATCAGTTCGCCGCGCTTTTCGCGCGCTTCAAATTCGTAAGAGGCATTGGCCTTGATTTCCAGGCGATCGCCCGGATCGGCCGAACGGAAGGAAATCACGCCAGCGGTGCTGTTCTTGCCGAAATAGAGCGCCTGTGGGCCCTTGAGCACTTCGACTTGCGCCAGATCGAACGAGGCGGCGCGGAAGGCGAGGCCATGCGTCAGTTGTAAACCATCAATAGAGAGCGAAACCGACTGATCGACACCCTGATCGAGCGAATTCGAACCGACCCCGCGCAGAGCCATCTACTCGCCAATCGCAAGCACGGCGCCGCCTCTCATCAGGCCAGGCACCTTGGTGGTAATGTCCTGAAGATCGCGGATCTGGTAGCGTTCGATGTCCGCGGCACCAAGGACAGTTTCGATGACCGGCACCTTGAGGATCGATTCCTGCTTCTTGCGCGCGGTGACGATGATTTCGGCGTTCCGGTCGCTGGTGGCCTCTTCGCTCGCTTGCGCCAAGGCCGGCGTGGCAAATGTTGCAGCCGCAGTCAGTAGTGCGCAGCCGCACAGATAGTGTACCTTCGATTTCATGATTTGGCCTCCCTTGCCCAATCTGGTGGGTCTGCAGCAAGTCTGCACCTGGAGTGGCCTTATCGTCAAGATGTTAGCGAGGAGTATGCTCCGGGTTTAGTCGTCCCCCACGCAACCATCCTCATTCGCCATCCAGTGGACGAAGCGGTGGAGCGGATACATGGCGTCGTGCGGGTTGCCGATGGCGCTGGGGCCGGCTTCGCCGAGCCGGACGCAGCGCTGGGCGCCGCCGCTGGCGAGGTGATCGCGCAATTCGGGCATGCGGCTGAACGGATAGACGCCGACGGTTTGGGTGGCGACGTTCACATATTTCATCGCTTCCATCAGGTCGGGCACGCAGACGACATTGCTGGTCTTGCGCAAGGGGTGGAAATCGACCGGCTCGTCCGAACGGATCGCGACGCCGCGGCCATCGCTCTTGCCGAAGACGCCGAATTCGTCGTCCATCATGCGCAGCACGTCGATCTGTTCCTTGAGCTCCATTTCGAGCGGGCGCGGGTCGCCTTCGCCGAAGCGATCGATACGCAGGCGTTCGGCCAGCACCTTGGCATAGCGGTCGCCCTGTTCGGCATCGGCTTCCAGGAACGTGAAGCGGCTGCAGACGCACGCCTCCTGGCCCAGGATCGAGACATCACGAGCGTTTAGCTCGGCGGCTTCGGCGATTGTCTCGTCTGAAGCAAATGCCTCCTTGCCGACCATCGAGATAGAAGTCTTTGGGTCGAAGGAGACCAGCTGGAAGCCGGGGCCGATGTATTTCATCACATTGTTGATCGCATCGCCGCCGCCCCATGCGACTAGCTTGTCGAAATACTGCGGGCGATAGAGGATGCGCTCCACCGCATCGTCGCCGCCGCGCCAATAGACTGCTGACATGGATTGCACGACCGGGTGATTGGCGTCGATCTCAGCCAGGGTGCGAAGGAAGGCTACGGTGGAGAAGGGATCGGCCGAGGGCATCTTGAACAGGCTGACAGACTTGACCAAGGCCGACTGGGCGATCGAACGCACGCCCATGCCGGGCGAATTGCCAGGCAGCACATGGACGAGCCGCGGCGCGAAGGCGCGGATGAAACTGCGGCGGCCCTGGTGATCGGTGTGCGGCACCCATTCGTCGAGCGCCTTGGGGTTGGGGAAGTTCTGCGCGACGACTTCCTCCAGCACCTGTTTGTTGAGGTAGTCCGTAGCATGCAGCATCTGGTGCTCGATCACCGAGCGCGGCGCCAGGCTGACCTTGGCCATGCGGTCAATGCAGGCCTGGATATGTTCGTTGTTCGGGTCGCACATCCGCTGTCCGGCTTCGACGAGGAAGTCGATGATCTCGGCGAGCGGGGTGTTGAGCAGCGGCGGCAGCTCGGTACGCGGGTGGACGAGCCCGTTGAGATCGAGCTTGGGCGTGGCGAAGCTGACCCCGAGATCGCGCGAGCGCTGGATCAGATCCGTGCCTCCGACCACCTGGCCGCGAATGAAGAAGGGGGCCGAATCGGCTTCTGCAGCACCGACTGACGGCGGATTGCTGAGATCGGTCAGTGTGTTCATCGCTGTTCTCCTCCGGCGCCATAATGGCTACTCAACCGTTTCATTAAGCTGAAACGGTCGAGCGCACAAGTCTGACTTCAATTGAGGTTGAACAACTTCACAGCATTGCCCGCAAGAATCTTCTGCTTCGCTTCCGGCGGGCAATTCACTGTCGAGCTCTCGATGTAACTCTTGGTGTCCGGCCACAGGCAGATCGAGTGCGGATAGTCGGTCGAAAACAATGCAAGGTCCGCCATCTTGGGATGATCCTTGACCAGATCGAAGCCAACCTTGTCATCGAGCACAGTGAAGAAAATGTTTCGCCCCATGGTTTCGCTCGGGGTCTCCTCGGTACCGAACTTCGCCCAGCCCTTCTGCTTTTCATAGACCATGTCGAGGGTATCCATCCAGAATGGAACCCAGCCGAAATTGACTTCGGCGTCCATGAATTTGAGCTTGGGGTGGCGCGCGAAGACGCCGGTGTAGATCATCTTGGTGAAAGGTTCGATCGCCGCGAAGAAGCGGTGAACTGTGCCCGCTGGTCCCAGGCCCGGCAGGTTGAACTGGAACGCGTCTTTTCCGCCCGGATCGCGCCCGCCCGAAGTGCGGTGCATGCACAGCGGCACATTGGCTTCGGTGCAAGCCTTGAAGAACGGATCCCACCACGGATCGTGCCAGACCTTGTCGGGATAGACCGGCACGTGCACCGCTTTGACGCCCTTCTTGAGCATGCGATCAAGTTCGGCCAGCAGCACCTCCATGCCGTGGTTCACAGGCATCAGAGGCAGCGCGATCAGCCGCCGGGGATCGGGTGCACAAAAGTCGTCGATCACCCAGTCATTGAAGGTCTGGAACAGCGCGAGCGCGAAGGGATCGTCTCCCATGAACCAGCCCATCAGCGGAACCGAAGGGAACAGCACCGCAGCATCGACTCCGGAATCGGCCATGTCCTTCATGTGAGCGGCGCCATCATAATTGCCGGGCAGGATTTCCTCCCACTTGTAGCCGCTGATCTGAACAGAGCGGCCAGCGGTTGCTTCGATGCCGAGGGTGCGCTCGACGGTCTTGCCATCCCACGACCAGCCATCCCCGCCGTCTGCACCGCGCAGCATTTGAGGTGCGCGGTCGCGGAATTCGAGCGGCAGCCGCGTGGTGAACAGGTCACGCGGTTCAAGGATGTGGTTGTCCGCAGATATGATGGTGTATTCCATGGCATCGTCTCCTTTGGCCCGGAAAGTCGCAGTCGCGCTCCGGTGCTCAGGTGCGATCATTAATCCGGGATCGCGCCTTGGCAACCGACTTTGTGCGGGATGGCATTGCAAGGAGCCACGTCGCTGTTAGGTTTGCCGTAACAACATGGAAGGCGAGGGCGGCCTTGCCTTGCGCTCGAGGGAGAGAACGATGTCCGATCTGCAGCCGGTAACTTGCGAACACGAAGGCGTGAAGCTGAAAGGCTTTGCCGCCATACCGCAAGGGCAGGGGCCATTCCCGGCCGTTCTGGTGATGCACAGCGCGCTGGGGCTGCACCATATGGTTCAGGACATTGCGCGAAATCTGGCCGGACTGGGCTATCTGGCCGTCGCGACCGACATGTATGGCGAGGACGCCGATCTCAGCGCGCCGGAGAAGGCGGGCGAGCATTATATGGCGATGCTTCAGGCGCCCGAGAATCTGCGCGCGCGAACAGCGTTGTGGTTCGATACCATTGCCGCCCGCACCGATGTCGACAGCTCCCGCATTGCCGCCATCGGTTACTGCTTCGGCGGCAAATGCGTGATGGAATTGGCTCGCAGCAGCCGCGATGTGAAGGCGGTGGTCAGCTATCACGGCCTGCTGACCACCCATGCCGCGGCGCGCCCGGGGGACATCAAGGGCGAAGTCGTCGCCTGGTGCGGCGCGCTCGATCCCTTCGGCCCGCCCGAAGAAACTGCGGCCTTCCGGCAGGAAATGGCTACCGCCGGGGCAAGCTGGCAGATCAGCGAATTCGGCAAAGTGGCGCATGGGTTTACGGACCCCAAGGCCGAAGGCGGCATGCCTGGGATCGAATACAATGCCATTGCCGACAAGACATCTTGGGCGGGGACTGTGGCGCTGCTGGAGATCGTGCTGGCCGGGTGATGCAGAATTGCATCAGCAAAACTTGATCGCTCTTTTCTCAACTACCTTAGCATTTTCGCTATTGTGACATTCAATTCGCAAGGATAGGGTAATCCGGCAGCTTAGCTGGAGGCTTTGGTTTTTGGGGAGGATGAATGCTATGAAACTATATGCTATCAAGTCGGGCTTGCTGCTGGGCGCCGCTTCGGTCTCTGTTTTCGCTGCCGCGCCGGTAATGGCGCAGGATAATGCCGCGCAGGGCGCCAATGAAGACAATGGCTCCGACATTATCGTCACCGCCCGCCGCGTTGAGGAAAAGCTCCAGGACGTGCCGATCTCGATCACCGTGTTCAACGGCGAGCAGCTGTCCAAACGCAATATTGCGGTGGCGACCGATCTGGTGACCTACACACCTTCGCTCTCGGTTAACCAGCGCTATGGGCCTGAAAAGGCGGCGTTCAATATTCGCGGCTTCAACCAGGATTCGAGCACGGCTCCGACTGTCGGCGTCTATTTCGCGGAAGTCGTCGGCGTGCGCGCCCAGGGCGGCACCACTTCGGGCAACACGGTTGGCGCTGGCGCTTTCACCGACTTGCAGAACGTCCAGGTGCTGAAGGGCCCGCAAGGCACTCTGTTCGGCCGCAACACCACCGGCGGCGCGATCCTGCTGACCCCGAAGAAGCCGAGCGACCATCTCGAAGGCTTTGTTGAAGGCACGGCGGGCAACTACAACCAGTTGAAGGTTACCGGCGCCCTCAACATTCCAATTTCCGACACGTTCAAGGTGCGTGCTGTTGTTGAGCGCAACAAGCGTGATGGCTTCATGCGGAATCTGTCCGGGATCGGGCCGTCTGACTACAACGATCTCAACTACACTTACGCGCGGCTCAGCATCGTTGCAGACCTGACGCCAGATCTCGAAAACTACACGGTCGCGCACTACAGCGATTCCAACACGCGCGGCTATGCATCGAAGCAGATCGAATGCGCGACGCCGACATCGGCGATCAATCCGCTCAATACTGTGAATGGTTCGCCTGGGTTCAGCGGTGTCCGCTATCTTCAGGCTACTTCCTGCCTCCTGCAGGTTGCACGGCAAACTGCACGGGGCGACAGCAATTATGATGTTGAAACCAGCAATACCAATCCGTTTCTCAAGATCAGGCAATGGCAGGTCATCAACACCACGACCTGGAAAGCCAGCGACAACCTGACGATCAAGAACATCGTCAGCTATGGCCAGTTCCGTGAACGCGCAAACTTCGACCTTGGCAGTTCCAACTATGTGGTAAATGCAAGCGACGTTGGCTTCACTCTGACTGGCGCAGCGGCAACCGGCTTCAATCTGAAGCGGATCAGTGCAGCGCTGCCTAACGTTGTTGTTCCCAATGGCACCCCGTATCAGCGTATCGTTCTCGATACGGCCAACCCGAATTCAGGAAATGCGCAGGAATCGACGCTGACCGAGGAACTGCAGTTCCAGGGCAACAGTTCCGATGACAAATTCAACTATGTTGTCGGCGGTTACCTTGAATTTTCGCGGCCAACCGGATGGAGCGAAGGTCGCACGGGCATTTTCCTCAATTGCGACCGTCCGCAGAATCTGACCTGCAGCAACCCGCTGCTGTTCGGTTCAATTTCGGAGTCTGCCACCAAGCTAAAATTTGATAACCACGGCGTCTTCGCTCAGGCAACCTACAAGCTTTCCGATGCCTTCTCGGTTACTGGCGGCTTCCGCTACACCTTCGACAAGATCGTGGGTCTTACCACAGGCACACGCGCCGGCTTCTCGGCCAGCGCGGCAACTGGTCCGTTGTTCCCCGATCCGCTGACCGGCGTGAACATCGCACGTGCTTGCACCGACTCGTTCCGCCACATCAAATTCGGCCCGACGGCAGACCCGGCCGTGGTCGCCAATCCGCCTGCGGCCGTTCGTAGCGTCTGCCAGACGACACTCAGCAATTCGTCAAACAAGCCGACCTGGCTGATCGACTTCGACTACAAGCCATCGAACGATCTTCTGCTCTATGCAAAATATGCTCGTGGCTATCGTCAGGGTGGCATCAACTTCACCAACCCTGGTGTCGAAACCTGGCAGCCGGAGAAGACCGAAAACTTCGAACTGGGCGCCAAGACTTCGTTTCATGGCGCAGTCAGCGGTTATTTGAACTTTGCTGCCTTCTATAACTCGATTTCGAACCAGCAGATATTCGCTGGCCTTGTTCCCGATGCGCTCAATGCCTCACTTGGTGTGTCTGGCGGCAACGCCATCATCAATGCCGGCAAGTCGCGGATCTATGGTCTGGAAGTGGATGGTTCGGCCGTGATTGCCGAGAACTTCCGCGTTGATCTCGGCTATACCTTCCTCGACACCAAGATCTCTGATTCGGGAGTAGCTGCGGTTCGCGGTGATGGGTCGGCGCTCGGCACTTTCATCCTCGGCACGCCGTTTGGGCAGATCTTTCCGACCTCCGTGGTCGGTCAAGCCTTCACCCTCACGCCCAAGCATCGCATCACGATGACTGGCACCTACACGCTGCCGCTCGATGAGAAGATCGGCAAGCTGTCGATTGGCATGACCTGGAGCCATGCATCCAGCTCAGTCAACGACTATTCGGTTCCGGGCTTCGTCAATGGCAAGCCCTTTGGCGTCACGCCAGCCAATGACCTGGTGAACCTCAACATTGACTGGAAGGGTGTTGCCGGCACGCCGATCGACGCTTCGTTCTTCGTCACCAACCTGTTCAACGAAGCCGTCAACGTGGCCAGCGCGGGCGGGTGGAACAGCGCCGGTGTTGCTGAAGTCATCATGAACCCGCCACGGTTCTGGGGCTTCCGCCTGAAGTACAGCTTCGGCAACTAAGCCAGCGCCGCAAGGCCTGACAACGACACAAAAAGGCGGCGGGACCGGTGACGGTTCCGCCGCTTTTGTTTTGGGCCAGGCTAGCCGGGGATCGCAATGCATCTGGATTGCATCGCTTGCGCACAGCGAACATGCTGCTGCCGGGTGCAGCGGCACTATTGCATGGAGTTCGGTATCGTGACAGTTTGTTCGCCTCATCAACGAATGAGACCGCTTCACCGATATCCGCGATTGCGGGGTGAGATGGTAAAACAGACTTTTGGGAGAGAGTATATGGACAGTCAGTCAATCAAATCAGGATTGCTCTTGGGCGCAGCCATTGTTGGTGTATTTTCAGCTGCACCGGTGTTCGCGCAAGGCAGCGGATCGGAAACAGCGGCATCAAGTTCTGACATTATCGTGACGGCACGTCGCACCGAGGAGCGGCTGCAGGACGTGCCGATCTCGATCACGGTATTTACCCAGCAGCAGCTCGATAATCGCAACATCACGACGGCCAGTGATCTTGCTGCCTACACCCCATCGCTGAGTGCCAACAGCCGCTTTGGCGCCGACAAATCCACATTCACGCTGCGCGGCTTCAACCAGGAAGGCAAGACAGCGCCGACCGTGGGCCTTTACTTCGCAGAAGTCGTGTCGCTCCGTTCGAACTCGGGCACGGGCGGCTCCAACGGCGCCGGCCCGGGCTCATTCTTCGACTTGCAGAACGTCCAGGTGCTGAAAGGTCCTCAAGGTACGCTGTTCGGCCGCAATACCACGGGCGGCGCGATTCTTCTTGTCCCGCAGAAGCCGACTGACCGGCTCGAAGGCTACGTTGAGGGTTCAGTCGGTGACTACAACCTGCTCCGCGGCCAGGCCGTGCTCAACATTCCAATCTCCGATACCCTGAAGGTTCGGCTCGGCGTCGATCGCCAGAAGCGCGATGGCTACCTGAACAATCGCTCGCCGATCGGGCCCAAAGACTTCGGGGACAGCAACTACCTCGCGCTTCGCGGCAGCATTCTTGCCGAATTGTCGCCGACACTTGAGAACTACACAGTCGTTAGCTGGAACCGTTCCGATACCAACGGCACGATGTTCAAGGTGGACAATTGCAACCGCGGGAACGATCCACTTGTCCCGCGGGCAGGTCGTGCCGCCATCTTCGGTCCGCTGTCCTGTGCGCAGATCGATCGGGGAACTGCCCAGGGCTTTGGCTACTACGACGTGGAAAACGCTTTTGCCAATCCGCGCTCCTACCTCAGTCAATGGCAGGTCATCAACACGACGACATGGCAGGCGAGCGATTCGCTGACAATCAAGAACATCGCCAGTTACGGCCAGTTCAAGGAAATTTTCCTTGGCACTATCGGCGGCGAATATTTCATCCCTGCAACCGGACCCGCAGCCGGGCAGGCAGTCAGCAATACCATCACCGCGCCTGCACCGGGCCAATACAACAACGCGCAAGGCGCGTTCACCGAGGAATTGCAGCTGCAGGGCCGTGCACTGAACAATCGCCTGAACTGGCAGGTTGGCGGCTATCTGGAGCTCAGCAATCCCCTCGGCACCGGCGATACCACATATTCGGGGACCTACTTGCTCTGCGCGGATCTCTATGCCTTGCAGTGCACTGTGGCGCAGGCGGGCCTGAGCGGCCTTGGCAATATCTACAACAAGATCAAGAACCGGAACATCGGCTTTTACGGCCAGGGCACATATGAACTCAGCGACAAGCTCTCTATGACAGCAGGCATACGCTACACAATCGACCGGATGGAAGGGGTCGGAGGGCGGATCCAGTATGTATTCGGTCAGCCCAATACTGTTACCGCGGTGACTTGCTCGAATCCCCGATTCGTTCCTGTCTTGCCCAATCTCAGCCCGCTTCAATGCCAGTCGGTGCTTCACGTCAACAAGTCTCAGAAGCCAACCTGGGTGATCGACCTGGAGTACAAGCCGATCTCCGACGTCATGCTTTACGTAAAATACTCGCGTGGCTATCGTCAGGGCGGTGTCGATCCAAGCGTGATCGGGCTGGAATCCTGGAAAGAAGAGAAGGTCGACAATTACGAGGTCGGCCTGAAGACGAGCTTTTCAGGCGCTGTCCGCGGGAATTTCAATCTGGCGGGCTTCTACAATGACCTCACGAACCAGCAGCTCGCGCTGACCGTCGTTGGATTACCTGGCACTGGGATCGCTGGAGCACGTGCCATCCTCAACGCCGGCAAGTCGCGTATCTGGGGCCTGGAGGCCGATGCCTCGTTAACGTTTTTTGACAGCTTGCGGCTCGACGCGGGCTACACCTACCTCAACACGCGGCTAAAGCAGTTCGTGAACCCCACCTTGCCGCCCACCAGCCCTTATGCGCCTCCGGCGCCTGTCTCGCAGGCGCTCATTGATGCGGGCCTGGATCTTCCACTCAGCCCACATCACCGTTTTTCGCTGACTGGTACCTACACCTTGCCGCTGGACGAGAGCGTCGGCCAGATTTCGCTGGGCGCATCCTACGTCTATACAGGGACACAACTTCAATCGATTGACATAGGCAGGTTCACTCAACTGCCTTCTTCGCAGTTGCTGAACCTCAACCTGAACTGGGGTTCGGTGTTCGGCGCTCCCTTCGATTTCGCTGCATTTGTGACCAACGCCACCAATGCAAAATTCCCGGCGGCAGTAGGAAATTCATACGCCGCCTCCGGCTATGAAACCTACGTCCTGAGTCAGCCCCGCATGTTCGGCGTCCGGCTGAAATATCGCTTCGGCAACTGATCCGACGCAGCCAGGCCTGATTGCGACACAAGAGGCGGCGGGACCGGAAACGGTTCCGCCGCTTTTGTTTTGATTTAAGCGACTCCAAGCAGACCAAAGCTGTCATGCCGCATCACCGCGCGCCCCAGCCGGTCAGTGAACTGGATGCGGATGGGCGGGTCGACGCGGCGGGTTATGCCCCACATGTAGTAGCCATACATCACTGCCTCCCGGTATTGCAGCCATGCTGTTTCCGCGTCGGGCAGGTTCAGCCCGAGCGCACGGGCCATGTTGAGGTAGGTGTTCAGCAGGTTGCGCTCCTCGCGCTCGGCAAGCTCCACCGGAAGCACCGCGCACAGGTGATAAGCGACATCGATGGCCCATGTGCCGCGCTGCAACACCTGCCAGTCGATCAGGCCGGAGCCCTTTTCGTTGCGGAATATGTTTCCGGCATGGGCATCGCCGTGGACGAGGAATTGCGGGCGATTTTCCGATACATCGGCCAGCGCTTTCATCCCCTCGATAAGGCGCGCGCCGCTGCGCACTGCTGGCGAGAGATTTACGCCGCGTGGATCGTCGAGCAGGCTTTGCAGCAGTTCCGGCGTCATATGCGCCATGCGGGCAAGCTCGGCGGCGCGTGGGCGGACCCAGTCGAGGCCAGCCAGCAAGTGGCTGCCGGCATGGAGATTGGCGATCTGTTGCAGGCTTTCGGCGGCTTCGTCGGCAGTGAAGGGGTCGAGCGCCGAGCAGAATTTCCCGCCCGCGACGATCAAGTCCTTCATGATCAGCACGCTTTGCTGCGTTGTGCGATCAGAGACCACGGCGACGGCTTCGGGCACCTGGACATTCAGTTGCGGCGCCAGCTTGAGATAGAAATCGCCTTCCAGCACGCAGGTTCCGCCGCCCATCTTGCTCATTTCATCGACATCGAGCAGGCCCTTGAGGCAGTAATTATCCGTGGAGCCGTCCTCGAAAGTCACGGCGAAGCGGACCTTGGTGGCAACGGTTCTGAGAAGTTCGACGATTTCTACCGAAGCGACCTGCTTGCCCAGCGCCTGGCTGAGGAACCCAGGGTCGAGCGCTCCATCCAGGGTGTCCGGCACACTCATCGCCAATTCGCGAACAGGCCCGGTTGCCACAGTGTCAGTCATTGATACTCTCCCATTCAATTCGGCGAATCCGCAGCTTGACGCGATTCGCGATTTCGTTTCTTGCGTCACAATAGAGAACGCGTTTGAAATGTCATTGGGGAGAGTCATGAGTAAACCGCTGGAAGGCATTAAAGTCGTCGAAGTCGCCATGTGGGCCTTTGTCCCGGCCTGTGGCGGCATGCTGTCGGACCTGGGCGCCGACGTCATCAAGGTCGAGCCGCCAAGCGGCGATCCGCTGCGTGGACTGCAGATCGGCTCGATCAGCGAAAACGCCGCGCGCAAGATCGACTATAGCTGGGAGAGCTACAACCGCGGCAAGCGCTCGATCACGCTTGACCTGAAGACCGAGGCTGGCCGCGAGGTTCTGATGAAGCTGGTCGATGGCGCCGACGTGTTCCTCACCAACCTGCTGCCGCCAGCGCGGCGCTCGATGGGCATCGACGCCGTCTCCATCCGCGCGCGTTTCCCCGGCATCATCTATGCCAGCGGCAGCGGCTCCGGTCCCAATGGTCCCGAAAAGGACAAAGGCGGCTATGACGCCATTTCCTATTGGGCGCGCGGTTCGATTTCGGCGACCATGACCGAGGACGGCGCGACCCGCCCGGTCGGCCCTCCGGGGCCGGCTTTCGGAGACACGGCTTCGGGCGCGATGCTTTCGGGCGCGATTTGCGCGGCTTTGGTCAAGAAGCTGCGCACTGGCGAGGGCAGCGCGGTCGATGTGTCGCTGCTGGGCACGGCGATGTGGTCAATGCAGCGGCTGATCTGCCAGTCGACGGCAGACGGCATGCTGCGCTTTCCGCGACAGGCAAATCCCTTGCCGTTCAACGTGCTGGTCGGCAATTATCGCACCAGCGACAACCGCTTCCTGTCGCTGTGCATGCTGCAGGCGGACAAGTACTGGGCGCCGTTCTGTGAAGTTGCCGGACGCAGCGATCTTGCGAGCGACCCGCGTTACGTCGATGCCACAGCCCGGCGCGAGAATGCTGAAAGCTGCTGGGCCGAGA
Source organism: Sphingomonadaceae bacterium (assembly GCA_947473355.1). GTDB lineage: Bacteria > Pseudomonadota > Alphaproteobacteria > Sphingomonadales > Sphingomonadaceae > Novosphingobium. The sequence continues at coordinate 23,625 of CANJCQ010000054.1, forward strand.
TTACCGCGCTGTTCGAATCGAAGACGCTGGCTGAGTGGCGCGAGATCCTGCTGAAGCAGGATGGCCAGTGGGAAGTGGTGCAGGAAGTCGGCGAGATGCACGCCGATCCGCAGGTGCAGGCCAATAGCTATCTCCAGAAGGCCGATTATGGCGATGGCACAACGATCCCGATGGTCGGCCTGCCGATGCTGTTTGACGGCAAGCCGATGCCTGCGCGCCGCTCGCCTGAGCTGGGCGCGGACAGCGATACGTTGCTGGAAAGCCTGGGCTATGATGAAGACGCGATCATCGATCTGAAGGTGCAGGGGGTAGTCTTCTGATGGGGATGCCAGATCGCAAGCTGCCGCTGCTGACGACTGAAACCGAGGCCTTTTGGACGGGCGGCAAGGACGGGTGTCTGATGATCCAGCGCTGCACTGCGTGTGGCCTCTATCAGCACCCACCGCTGCCGATCTGCTCGGCCTGCCGCACCGAGACAGTCCTGCCGACGGCGGTTTCGGGCCGGGCGCGGATCAAGACTTTCACAATCAATCACCAGGCCTGGGTGCCGGGACTGGACGAGAAATTCGTCTTCGCGGCGGTCGAACTGGAAGAGCAGGCCGAGATCTATGTCTTCACCAACATTCTCGCCCCGCCTGAAAAGGTTCACAGTGGCATGGCTGTAAAAGTCTGCTTCGAGCATCACGAAGACGTCTGGCTGCCGATGTTCGAATTGGCAGGAGGCCCAGATGCTTCCTGAACATCAAGTCTGCATCACCGGCATCGGCCAGACCCCGGCGGCGCGGCCTTCCAATCGCTCGGCGCTGAAACTGACGCTCGATGCCTGCCTCGAGGCGATCCATGACGCGGGGATCAAAGTCGAGGATGTCGACGGCCTGATCTGCCACCCGGGCAAGACCCCCGAAGGCGGCGGCATTTCGCCGGTCGGCACAGTCGAGACCATGATGGCGCTGGGCATCCGCCCGGTCTGGACCAACCCTTCGAGCCACGAGGGGCCAGGGCATATGGCCGCGATTTTCCAAGGCATCATGGCGATCGCCACTGGGCTGTGCAAACATGTGCTGTGTTTCCGCTCGGTGGCGCAGGCGAGCGCGCGGATGAAATCACGCGAGTCGACCTTGCTGACAGGGAACCGCGAGCGCATCGATCCGGGCAACAACGCTTTTGCTGTGCCCTATCACGCCTATTCGCCGGTCAATTTGTGGGCGCTCTATGCCCAAGCCTATTTCGACAAATATGGTGCAACTGAGGAGCAGCTTGGCTGGGTTTCGGTCAACGGGCGCCGCCATGCGCAACACAATCCCAATGCGCTTTATCGGGGCAGGGAGCTTTCAATCGAGGATTACCTGGCCTCGCGAATGATCACAACGCCGCTGCGGCTTTACGATTGCGACAGCCATATCGATGGTTCGACCGCGATCCTGCTCTCGGCAAAGGATCTCGCCAAGGACCTCAAGAACCCGCCGATCAATATCGAGGCGATGGGCATGTCGATGGGGGCTTTCGGCGAAGGCCTGCACACCGGCGATTTCACAATGACCCCGGCCGAGCACTGCGGCACCATGCTATGGAATCGCACGGACATGACGCCGAAAGATGTCCAGTGCGCGCAGATTTATGACGGCTTTTCGATCCACGTCTGGCTGTGGCTGGAGGCGATGGGCTTGTCTGGGCGCGGCGAGGCGGCCTCGTTCATCGCCGGTGGAACTCGCACTGCCGTGGATGGCGTCATGCCGCTCAACACCAGCGGCGGGCAGCTCTCTGCCGGGCGTTTCCATGGCTATGGCCACACCCATGAGGCAGCGGTGCAATTGTGGGGCAGGGGTGGCGGGCGGCAGGTGCCTGGCGCGAAGACGGCGATGGCCGTCAACGGCGGCTATGGCTATGGAGCCATGTTGCTGCGAACTGACTGAAAAGCAGGCCCCCGCGCCGGACGGAGTGGAGGGACATCCGGCGCGGGGGAGCGGATCGGCGCACGGTTAGAGCGCAGCCGGATCCGCCGCGACGGCGGGCGGGGTATCCGCCGTCAACTGATTGAGTTTATTCTTCATCGCACGCTGGCGGATCAGCAGAGCGATCACCCCGAGCAGCAGCGCCCAGGGCAGCAGGATCCCGACCAGCGTCACCACGAAGGCCAGCATTTTGGACATCGAGCCAAGGCTTGCCTGCGCCGCCGTGCCGAAGGGATTGCTGCCCTGATTGAACAGGCCAGCGCTGTTATAGGCGAAGCTGACCGGCGTGGTGGCGATCGAGGCTTCCTTCTGGCGGCGCAGACCTTTCTCTCCGCCGAGCTGTTCGTGCAAGGCATCGATGCGCTGGTTCAATTCGCCGCGTTCGTCATCGGACAGGCCGGGCGCCTTGAGCCGGGCCGTGAGGCGCGTGAGTTCGGCCTGCAGGCCGGCGCTGGTGTGCTGCGACAGTTCGATATCGGCCCCGGCGTTCTCGCCATTTACTGTGGCCTCGGCAAGGCTGCCATCAGCCTTCTCGACCAGTCCGACCGCGTCGCTGCCGAACTGCTGGGCAATGTCGGGGGCGAGCAGGAAATCGAGTCGGGCGCTGACTTCGCCCTGCTTGGGCTGTTCATAGCTCATACCGGTTATACGGCACTGCGTGGGCCCAAGCTTGCGGCAGACGTCGCTGTGCTGTCGCTGCATGTCGGATATCGCCTTGGCGGGCATGGTGAAGGCATAACGATAGGCAAAGGCGACGCCCGGAGCGACGTCATTACCGATGCCGGGGGTCTGGTCTTCGGCTGCGGCCAAAGGCGCGGCTTTGGCGGCGGGATCGACGACCACCTCGCGGGAGGCCGTGGTCTGGGCTGAAGTGCCAGCCGCATCAGATGATGCAACGCTTTCACGGGGCGGGGCAGAGGCTTCGTCGGGCGCCTTTGAACAACCTGAAACGACGATCAGACTGGCGGAAAGCAGCAGGGCATGCTTGGTGGATGAGGAACGCATAAGAACACTCCCAAATGGCGGCCGGGCCCAGGAGGAGGAGACCGCGCGTTTATGTCTATCGAATCAGTAGACAGTTTTTATCTACCGATTCGCTAGACATTATGTCAACGACCAAACGTGCATTTCTGTCGATGAATTGCTAAGTTGGGTTAGGATTGGGCTATGGCGGGGCGCTAGGCTCGCCGAAATGTCGCGGCTGCCAGCGGTTCGCACCATAGCAAGCCGTTCATCGCCAGTTCGTCTTGCCCGCGATAATCCAGCTTAATGATCACAGCACTTGCCCTGGCCGAAAGCATCGCTTTCCTGTTTGCGACGCCGCAAGGCGCGGGGCTCAGTTGCCGCCCGGATCCTAACGGCGTCATCCAGTGCAGCGATGGCACCAGCTATCGGCACGACATCAATGGCGTGCTCCGCGACAACCGCGGCAACAGCTGGACGAGGGACGCCAACGGGGTGCTGCGAGGCAGCGACGGATCGTCCTATCGCACCGATGCCAATGGCGTCCTGCGCGATAATCGCGGCAATTCCTGGTGGAATGACGCCAATGGCGTGCTGCGTTCCAGCCACAGCATCTCTTGCCGCGACGATGCGAACGGAGTGACGCGCTGCTATTGAACCTTGTGTGGGCTCAGGGCGCAGGATCAGGCCCAGCTCACCATCTTGATGCTGGCGAGTTCGGCTTGGGCGCTGACCAGATCGGTGATCCGTTCAAAAACGATTGAGCCCTTGAGCATCCCGGGCTCGAGAATGACCTTGAGCACAGCCACTTCGCCCGCAGCAACAGTCACTTGCGTTTCGCCGCCGTTGCCCTTGGCCTTGGCAGTGATGCGATAGGTGCCAGGAGCGACCTCGGCATGCAGGAACTGGTTCCCCTTGGCCTGACCGCTCGCCATACCTTCGATTGCAAAATTGAAGCCCTGCAGCATGCCGACGAAGCCCTTGCGCATGATATAGATTGCGGCCTTGCCCTCGGCGGGTCGCATGGTCAGCGCGGCAGTGGTTGCGGCAGGGTCGGCCACGCTGACTTTCTTGTTACCCGAAAGCAGCCAGTAAAAGATGCCCACGACCAAAGCGACCATTGCCAGGGTGAACAGCGCTGCGCCGCCGCCCGATGCGTTGTCCGCAATATAGACACTCAGCGACATGCCAAAAAACGCTGCCACGATGACCCCGAAGATCAGGGCGATCCATTTCAATTGGCGGTTCATGCGAATTCTCCCGAATGCAATTTACCGACCCACACACTATCTGACTGACTGAAGCGGTCAGAAAAATCAACCTCAAGAGGCGATCTTCTGAGGTTCTGGCTTCTCCGGTTCTGGCTTCCCCGCAAGGCCATGCCACAGGTCCACGATCAGACGCGGAACGAGGGCGAGGCCGATCATGTAGGCAGGCATCAGGACGAAGCCCCAATAGACGTTGTCAGGCCGGGCAAACAGGGCGATGGCAAGCGCCATTCCGGCGAACCACAGCCAGACGTGCAAGCCGCGCGATCCCCGCAGCGCCAGCCAGCCCAGCAGTGGCAGCAGCGCAGCCATGCGGGCGAGCGGAGCTGGGAGCAGTTGCAGGCTCGATGACAGGGTTACCGAGCCGACCAGCTGCGACAGCCCGCCCATGGCGCTCCAGCCAGTAGATGCCATATCGCCGGGCCAGGTGAGGCCAAGAACCTGCGCCCGGTGCAGCATCATACCCAGAGCGAACAGCGCGGCAAGCCCGGCCCAGGCCAAGGCCTGCCGCCAATCGCGTTTTGCAATCGCGTTTGCGCCAGCGAGCAGCACGAAAGGCAGGGCCAGCTCGCGCAAGGCCAGCGCCATGGCGGCGAACAGCAAGGCAAGCGGCCAGCGGTTAGGCCAGCGCCACAGCAGTGCCAGCGCCGGGAACAGCAGCAAACCGACCCAGCCTTCGTGCATGAATACCAGGCCGGGGGAAGCGACCATGCCACCGCCCAGAATCACCGCAAAAAGCAGGGCGACCAGCAGTTCGGCGCGCGTGTGCGTGGATCTGAGCGCGGCAAACCAGGTCAGCCCGCCGCCGACCAGCAGCAACATGCCGATTGCTCGCATCGCCGGCCAGCCAAGCAGCGCGGCCACCCAGGCCATGGTGGGCAAGCGAACGACGAAAAAGGGTTGCAGGGGATAGCCGTGTGCGCGGTGCAGATCGGCGACTGTCTGGTAATAGCTTTTGCCCTGCGCCACGGCCGCCGCGACGTCTTCGTAGAGGTTCACATCGTTGTAGGTCGACGTGTCCTTCGCCATGGCGACCGGCGCGGCAGGCACGATCATCGCCCAGATCATCAGTCCTGCAAGCAACAGAAGCAGCGCAAAGGCGAGCGGGCGAGTCAGCCGGGCGGTCATTATGCCGCGCCGCTCCCCGAGGCATTTTCCGCGACATAGGCGCTGAGCGCCATGCCGAAAAAAGCCGGGACAATTGTGGCTGCAATCAGGGCTAACCATTTCAGCTGACGGTTCATTATTTAATCACGGCAATAGAGAATAAATTTCAGGAAGGCCGTTTTCGCGGGCTAGGCCATTCACTTTCAGGCGTGAAGCTTTGACGGCGTCGATGACAGTCTTCAGGAATGGCCGATTTGGATCTTGTGTGAGTTCCGGCACCATTTTGTCATATTCGAGAAAATATCTTATGAGCCTCGGTTCTCGTTCCGCACGGGCAAATGTATTCCATTCGGCAATGCGTGTTCTGGAATCGAAAATCAGACCTTTCGTGGCCTCGGTGACGGTTTGACCTTCCTGGACTTGGATTTTGACGACCCGGTTTTCTGCAATTGTACGAGGGAACGCAGCTGCGAGCCGGGCTCGCTGTGGAACAGAAGTATGTTCAGACCAGTCGTTCCTAAGCTGCGCTCGCATTTGCTGAACTGCTTCAGCAAAATTTGCTCGACAGTAGTTAACCGCCTCGTTCAGCATTATTGATCTAAGAGCCTGATCCGAAACTAAGTTGCGTAGTATCAGCAGGTTAGCTTGACGCTTGCCCTGATCGCTGATTCAGCGGTTTTGCAACGAACCGAAGGAAATCAGCGATGTGGACCGACACCACTCGCGCGCATCATGCACGCGCGG
>CANJCQ010000055.1 GCA_947473355.1 Sphingomonadaceae bacterium
CCGACCGCGCTGCCCCTTCGGCACGCTCAGGGTGAGCAGGTCAAAGAGGCAAAGGACAGGACTTGGGCTAGCCTCGCCCTGTCCCGGTCCTGCTACTCTCCGCAAGGAGAGTGTTGCGGCATATAACCTATATGGTTTGTTTTGTCAAGCGAATAGAAGGGAGCTGCCCTAACCCGCAATCTCGGCGACAAATCCTGAAATCGCGCCAATAGCCTCGCCCGCTGCACCGGGAAGGAACGGGGCCAAGGTCAGGAAACCATGGATCATGCCGGGGTATCGGATAATCCGGGCATCCACGCCAAGCGACTTCAGCTTTTCGCCATAGGCCTCGCCCTGCTCGGTCAGGATGTCATGGCTCGCGGTGATCACCAGCGTGGGCGGCATGCGATCCAGCCCCGGCGCGTGCAGCACAGCGAAATCGGGGTCATGCCCCGCAGCGAGATCGGGCAGATACTGGCTTATAAAAAACTCGCATTCGCGCAGGCCCAGGAACGGCGATTCGAAACGGTAGAGCGACGGCGTGTCGAGGCTATCGACATTGGGATAGGCCAGCACATTGGCAGCGATCCTGGCCGAGCCCGCGCCATGCAGCCGCCTGGTCACGACAGCCGCCAGATTGCCGCCCGCACTGTCACCGCCCAGCACCACCGGCACATCGGCGCCAGCCAGTTCGGCGACGCGCGCCATGGCCCACAGCACCGCCGCCTCGGCATCGAGTACCGCGACCGGGAACTGGTGCTCGGGCGCCATCCGGTATTCGACCGCTCCGACCGCGCATTTGCTTGATGCGGCCAGCGCCCGGCAGAAATCACCAACCTCGTCATTGCTGCCCAGGCAAAAGCCGCCGCCATGAACCCACAGGATCAGCGCGCGCACGGGTCCATGCGGCACCAGGCACCGCAACGCGACCTCACCGCCCGCGACAGGAATGGCATGCTCGGTGACGCTTGCCATGGCAGGCTCGCCGCTGACGGGCGTCGCCGCGCGGATCGAAGCGCGCGTCTCGGCGACCGGCTGCTCGGGCATTGCTTGCCAGGCCGGATCGACGGCAAAAAAAGCAGCGATGCCCGCTGCGAGGGGATCGAGCTCTCCATCGGGATAATAATCAGCCACGCCGCGCTCCTTTTACCGTGAAATCACGCCAGTCCCGCGCCAGGCCGCACGGTGGCCGCCATCGACGGTGATGTCGATGCCGCTCAGGAATGAAGCCGCATCCGAGATGAGGAAATCGACGACATTGGTGATCTCCAGCATCGAGCCCTGCCGCCCCAGCGGCACTTCCTTGGCCTTGTCGGCGCGGCTCTTGCGGGCATTGGTGCCATCATGGCTTGGCAAGTCAGCCCCTTCGGTGCGCGCCATCGGCGAATCGATCATGCCCGGTGACAGCGACACCGCGCGCACCCCGCGAGGCCCCCATTCGACGGCGAGCTGCTCGGCCAGCCGGTTGATGCCGAGCTTGGCGTAGTTGTAGGCCTCCTCGGCATCGGGTTCATAGCCGATGGCATTGGCCAGCCGATCGAAGAAATCTGCATGCAGGGGATCGCGCAAGGCCGCGTCGATCTCGCTCTTGTTCGGCGGCAGATAGCTCGCCAGCGAGCTGATCAGCACCGCTGCGCCGCCCGGAACCATCTGCCGGCCAATGGCGTCGGCAATCAGCCGCGCACCGATGAAATCGATCTCGACCATCTTGCGCCACGAGCCGATGCTCTTGCCGACTGCTGCAACCTGAGCCCAGGCGCGCACGCCCGGCCCCCCGGCCAGTCGCTTGCCGAGCGCATGACACTGTGCGGCATCGGTGATGTCGCAGGTCTCGCCCGAGACAGTGTAGCCCTCATAATTCAGCCCCTCGACCACCTCTCCCAGCCGCGCGTCGTCCACATCGACCAGGACCAACGGATGCCGCCGCCCCAGCGCTCGCGCGATCGACGAGCCCAGCCCGCCGCAACCGACGACCAGCGCAACAGGTTCTCCTGCAAGGAATGAAGCAGTGTCAGTCATAGCATTCTCCCGATTTCATTGGCTTCTCTCCCCTAGCGGGAGAGGATAGCGAGAGCTTGCTGCTTTAGCAGCTAGCGAAGCTTGGAGAGGGGGACAGCATAGCGTTTCGCCACCCCCCCTCTCCAAATTCGGCTAGATCGCTACGCTCTCAAGCCTTCATATCCTCTCCCGCAAGGGGAGAGTAGCGGTTTCAAATCTTCGCTCCGTTTACCGGCCTGGCCCCGGCGGCTCGAAATAGTGCGGCTTGACGCTGATGACCTTGCCCGCGCTGAACTGCCAGCGTTCCAGCAAGGTGGTCTCATAGCGCTGCCCAGTCGCCTTGACCGTTGCGACCAGATCGAATTCGCTGACCAGCCAGTCGGGATCGTCGCACAGATAGCTCCGCACCGGTTCCAGCTTCTCGATGTCCAGCGTCTCGCCGAAAATGCCAAGGAACTGCAGGAACCCCTCCGCACCGCGATAGGTGCCGGCATAGGGCATGGCCCCGCCCTGCTCGAGCACGAAGTCGGCATGGCACAGCTCGGTGAGCGTGGCGGAATCACCAGCAAAGACTGCAGCGACAAAGCGCTGCTGGATGTTGGGGTTACTCATCACGGGTTTCCTACTCTGCCGCCTGCATTTCGCTCGCCGGGATCGGCGAAGCGATGCCGCGGGTCTGGGTCAAACAGCTGCCGAAGCTGTGAAAAGCTGTCGCATGCAGTCCGCCGAGCCCGCCAGCGACGAACAGGATGAAATCCTTGGGCTCGGGCGTTGCATAGATCCGCCCGTCCTCGCGTACCCGGCCCTGCGCTTCGAGCTGCTCGCGGTGCTGGCGTTGCAGCAGGTCAGCAGGCACGCTGGCATAGTGCCACAGGCATTCCTGCACGTCCTCGATATTCGGCATTTCGCGGCCGACGATTTCAGCGCAGATCGGATTGAGCGCCACCATCATTTCGGCGAAGGGCATGGCCGGGGTGTAGCAGTTGGCCGCCACATAAGGCACTGATTTGCCGATCTGCTCGAGGAAATCGCGCGGCGCCTGCGATGTGGTGTCGAGCACGTTCATCGTGCCCATGGTGCCGAAGCAGGAGACGGCATTGCCCGAAATTCCGGCGCGGCGCTCAGCGAGCGGGGCCCAGGGCGACTTTTCTTCCCATTCGCCCGCAACAATCGAGGCGAGCCTGCCGGGCGAGCCGAAGGTAGTCTGCGAAGTGACGCCCGCGACCTGCCCCGCAACATTGCGCATGATCAGCCGCAAGGCCCGGCCGATGGCATTGGCGCGGGTGGCGACGCCGCCGAAGCAGCCGTAGCTGTAAGGAATGGCAAGTTGGTCGCGGATCGGGCCGTTGACGATAAAGGCCGGATAGACCGGCGCGGTGGTGGTGTTGATGCCGTAAAGCTCGAAATCGGGATCGGATATGGCAGCGACCATGGCAATCAGCAGTTCGAGGCTCTCCGGCTGAGCACCCGCCATCACCGCATTGATTGCGATCTTCTCGACCGTGCACTCGGCGCGGCTCGGCGGCAGATGGGCAATCACCTCGTCGGGATAGCGGTCGTTTTCCGCCAGGAACATGCGCACTCGCGATTCGGTCGGCGGCACCAAAGGCAGCCCGTCGCCCCAGCCTTTTTCCATCGCAAAAGCATTGAAGCCCTCGAAATCGAGATCGGCCTCGTGGCGGCGGCTGACCAGCCAGTCGACCTCGCAGCCTGCCGGGCCGCAATCGCGGCTGATTAGAGGCTGGGGGACCGGCGCGACCTTGGTTGTGCTGGCCTTGATTTTGATGATGCTCATTATTCGGCAGCTTCGCGTTGTTCGAGACTGGCACCCATGGTTTCGAGCAGGGGCCCAAAGTGCTGCTCAGCCACCGCCATGACCTGCACCTGCTCAAGCTCATTGAGCGGATAGGGCAAAACATGGACCCTCAGGCCGGAACGCCCGCCGCGTGCGGCGATTTCGTGGGCGAATGCGCGGAAGTTCTCGGTGGCGACGGCGACGGTCGGTAGGCCGGTGGAGGCCGCCGCAATGGCATCGCGCACGGTCCAGCCGGTGCAGGAGCCACAATTGGCGAGGCCGATGATTGCGACATCGATGCCTTTCAGCCATTCCCTGAGCTCACGGTCGAGCCGGTCTGCATCCTCGCCGGAACGCCCATAGCCGCGCCAAAGCGAGACGGTCGCTCCGGCCTGCTCCAGCTTCGCCGCCCAGTCGCCGGAAATCCAGTCCCAAGCCCGCCAGATATTGTCCACCCGAATACCGATCCGCTTGCCCGCCAGCACGCCTGCGTCGGGGCCGGGGCTGGCGACGTCATCATCGCGCGTCGAGGTCGGATCGAGCACCTTTCCCATGGTCATCGCAGCATCCTTTGTGATTTGACGTGAGCCTACCTAAAGGCAATGGACGGGGCAAGCGGGAGAGAATCAATGGGCGCACTGACAGGCAAGGTCGCAGTCGTCACCGGGGCAAGCCGGGGCGTCGGCAAGGGTATCGCGCTGGCGCTGGCGAGCGAAGGGGCAACGGTTTATGTGACCGGGCGCACCATTGCGGCAGGCACTGCGCCGCTGCCCGGCACGGTCGGCGAGACTGCAGCCGAATGCGATGCGCGGGGCGGAAAAGGCATTGCGGTGCAAGTCGATGTCACTGACGACGACCAGCTCGCTGCGCTGTTTGCGCAAGTGCAGGCCGAAGAGGGGCGCCTGGATATCCTCGTCAACAACGTGCTTTCGATCCCCGACGAGATGACCCAGCGCAAGCCGTTCTGGGAGAAGTCGCTGGCCAACTGGGAAATTTTCGACACCGGCCTGCGCGCCGCTTTCGTCGCTTCCTATCATGCGGCGCAGATCATGGTGTCGCAAAAGAGCGGGCTCATCGTCGGCATTTCGGGCTTTGTCGGCGTGACCTACACCTACGATGTGATCTTCGGCACGACTAAGGCAGGCATGGACCGGATGATGCGCGATATGGCTATCGAGCTGAAGGAGCACAATGTTGCAGCCGTGTCGCTGTGGCAGGGCTTCACCTATACCGAGCGGGCCATCGAGAACCTCAAGAACGTCCCCGGCATGGCTGCCCAGCTCAACAGTGCGGCAGGCAGCTCGCCCGAATATCCGGGGCGGATAATTGCGGCGCTGGCCAAGGACCCCGAGGTGATGAAACGCTCTGGCGGGACATGGATCAATGCCGAACTGGGCGAGGAATACGGGGTGAGCGATGTGGATGGGCGGATGATCCCGTCCAACCGGGCCGAGCGCGGGTCGCCGATCTGGGTGCCGGTTTAGATACTCCCCCTCCCCTGAAGGGGAGGGGCTTTTTACGGAGAGATTTCAATGACTGAACTACGCTTCGATGGCCGCGTTGCCGTCATCACTGGCGGCGGGCGCGGGCTTGGCCGGGGATATGCGCTGTTGCTCGCCTCGCGCGGCGCGAAAGTGCTGATCAATGACAACGGCTCTGCGCTTGATGGCAGCGGCGGCGATGCCGGGCCGGCGCAGGCGCTGGTCGAAGAGATCAAGGCGGCTGGCGGCGAGGCAGTCGCCTGCACCGAGTCTGTCACCACCCCCGAAGGCGGCAAGGCGATCATCGAGGCAGCGCTCGACAGCTTCGGCAAGATCGACATTCTGATCCATAGCGCCGGCAATTCGCGCTTCTGCCCGCTGGAATCGCTGAGCCACGAAGAGTTCCGTTCGGTGATCGATATCCATCTGCTGGGCGGTTTCAATGTCGTCCAGCCAAGCTTTCCGCTGATGATGAAGCAAGGCTATGGCCGCGTCGTGCTGACCGGCTCGATCGGGGGCATCTACACCATGCCGACCGTCGCGCCCTATGCGGTGAGCAAATCGGGCATGATCGGCCTCAACCAGGCTATCGCCATCGAAGGCGCGGAGCGCGGCATCAAATCCAACATCATCCTGCCCGGCGCCTCGACCCGCATGGTCGAGGGTGTCGACACCACCGGCTTCCCGCCGATGGGCCCAGAACTGGTCGCGCCTGTAGTGGGCTGGCTGGCGCATAAGGCCTGCTCGATCTCGGGTGAGATGATCATCTCGGCAGCAGGCCGGGTGGCGCGCGCCTTCATCACCGAGAGCGAAGGCGTCTATGAGGCCGACTGGACCATGGAGAAGATGGCCGAGCGCATCGACGCAATCCGCGATCCCAGCCAGCAATGGACCTTCCACCCGGTGCCCGATGGCTTCAACCAGCACCTGGGCAAGAGCTTCGAAATGGCGGCGAAGGGGTAGTCCTTAATTGATCCTCCCCCTCCGGGGGAGGTGGCCCACCGCAGGTGGGTCGGAGGGGGCGCAAAGTGGACGGGCTCCCCCTCCGCCTCGCTTCGCTCGGCACCTCCCCTAAGGGGGGAGGATCTTACCCTCACCGTTTGCCGAAAAACACCTCGCTGTAATCACCATGTGCCCGGCCCGAATAGTGCTCGGCACTGAACGGCGCACCCATCACGCCTTCAGACCAGTCAGCGGAAGTGCCGGTATTGGTGATGTAGTCTGTCAGCATCACGCGGGAAATGATGCGCCACTCATCGCCGCGCTTTTGCAGGGTATCGAGATAGCGCCCGCCGATGGTCGAATCGGTGTGGCCATTGCCGGTATCGATGCGGTGATAGGACGAGACCAGCGTCTCGGCCCGCGCCGTATCGCCATCGAGCTCCACATGGGTCTGGCCGAGGAAATGCACCGTGCAGGGCAGCGCCGGATCGCCGGGTGAGACAAAGCCGAGATAGGTGGCGAAATCGCCCGCAAAAGTGCCGAAATCAATCGTCGCATCGCTCCAGAAGGCCGACGAGATCAGCTCCTTGTTACGCCGGTCCTCGCCGCGCGCGAGGCGGACCACGCAATTGCGGATTGCCTCGCGCGCAAGCATTTCGGCGAGCTGACTGTCGGTGTCCATTTTGGCTTCCTCTCGTTGAACCGCCCGCTTAGGAGGGCGTGAAATAGCCCGCGCGGTTTGGCGCGGAAGCTGTGATGTGTCCAGAGGAGAGCCCCGATGAAAGCCATGCGTATCCGCCAGCCCGCCAGTCTGGAAAATATCTACGCAGACACAGCGCCGGCAGCCGAGCCCGGCCCCGGCGAGATCAGGGTGCGCATGCGGGCGGCTTCGCTCAACTATCGCGACATGCTGGTGGCGAACGGCTTCTTTCCGGCCGCCGACGGCCTGATCCCGCTGTCTGACGGGGCGGGCGACGTGCTGGCGGTGGGCGCGGGCGTGAGCCAGTTCAAGCCGGGCGACGCGGTTGTATCCACTTTCCACCCTGCCTGGCTGGATGGCCATATCGACAAGGCCGATATGCTGGGCACCCCCGGCGGCCCGGCGGACGGCTTCGCCTGCGAAGAAGTGACCCGCCCTGCCCAGCATTTCACTCATGCGCCAAAGGGCCTCAGCCATGCCGAGGCCGCGACAATCACCTGCGCCGGGGTCACTGCGTGGCGCGCGCTGTTTACCGACGGGCAGCTCAAGCCGGGCGCATCGGTGCTGGTCATGGGCTCCGGCGGGGTTTCAATCTTCGCGCTGCAATTCGCCAAGGCGGCGGGGGCGCGGGTGATCGCCACCTCATCCTCGCCCGAGCGGCTCGAGCGGCTCTCGGCGCTAGGGGCGGATCTTGTCATCAATTACCGCGAGGACGCGGAGTGGGGCAAGACTGCGCTGGACTTCACCGGCGGTGTTGGTCTGGATCACATCATCGAAGTCGGCGGTCCCACCACTCTGCCGCAATCGCTGATCGCGGCGCGCACCGGCGGCCATGTGGCGATCATCGGCGCGGTTGGCGGCTTCGATGGCGGCATTCCTTTCGCCATCACCCAGGCCAAGCGGCTGCGCGTGCAAGGCGTGACCGTCGGCAGCCGGGCCGATCAGATTGCGGCAGTACGCGCGATCGAGGCAAACGGCATCAGGCCGCCGGTCGATAGCAGCTTCGCGCTGGACGATCTGGCCGATGCCTTCCGCCATGTCCAGGCGGGCAAGCATTTCGGCAAGATCGGCATCGAAATCTGAAATTCCTCCCCGAGCTTGTCTCGGGGAGGTGGCAGTCCGCAGGACTGACGGAGGGGGGGGCGCCAACACCCCTCCACCACTGACTTCGTCAGCGGTCCCCCTCCCCGAGCGAGCTCGGGGAGGATTTAGACAGCGAAATCGAACCCCAGATTCAGCCCCTCGACCAGCTGCAACTTGTCCACCGGCACGCGGGCACGAAACTGCATGACATAGCGCCGCCGCCAGAAGCGCCACCCCTCGGCCAGCCGCGCATATTCGTCTTCATAGAAGCCGAAGATCAGCGAGACTCCTTCCTCGCCCGCCCTGTGCGATGCCTCAAACACCGAGAGCCGCGCTTTGGCGCTGTCGCCATCGACATCAATCAAGCCAACATCGCATTGCTGGCGCAGGAAGGCGTGGTGCGCGAAGGTCTGCCGCATGCCCTCGCGGATTGCGTCGGCCCCGGAAATGCCCGGAAAGTCCGCAATGCGGATCGCGGCATCGGGTGCGAACAGCAATCCGGCAGCGTCGGCATCGCACTGGTTCACTGCATCGCAATAGAGCCCGACCAGCCGCCGGATCGCGCTTTCGGCTTCAAGCCGTTGGAGCAAGCTATCGCTCATTTCGGCAGAGCAAAGGCCATGACCGTGCTCCCCGCCGGGCCGGGCAGCGCCGGGTGGCCTCCCGCCGCGATCACCACGAATTGCCGCCCGCTTTTGGCCGAACGGTAGGTCATCGGCCCCGCTGCGCCGACGGCGGGCAGGCGGAAGCTCCACAGTTCCTTGCCATTGCCGGTATCGATGGCGCGGAAGGTGCGGTCCTGCGTCGCGCCGATGAAAATCACCCCGCCCGCCGTTGCAATCGAGCCGCCCAGATTGGGCGCGCCCATGGTGAAGGGCAGATGCGATTCGATGCCCAGCGGACCTGCCGACATCGCCGTGCCCAGCGCCTTGCTCCAACGCACTTTGCCGGTGTTCAGGTCAATCGCCGTAATCTTTCCATAGGGTGGCTGTTTGCAGGGCACGCCGAGCGGACCCAGGAATACGCCCCGGGCCATGCCATAGGGCGTGCCCGCCTGCGGGAAAATGAAGGCGCTGGCATGGCCGCCCTCGCCCGATTTGGCGGCAATGCGGTCGGCCTCGGCGCGGGGCACGAGGTGGCCAATATCGGGCATGTGCAGGCTGTTGGCGATCAGCAGGCCGCGCGCCACATCGACAGTCGTGCTGCCCCAGTTGGAGCCGCCCGCCGAGCCCGGGAAGAAGATGGCATCGCGCACACCCGGCGGTGTGAAATCGCCGTCATAGCGCGCCTTGCGAAAGGCGATCCGGCACCACAGCTGGTCAAACGGCGTCGCGCCCCACATCTGCTGCTCGGTCAGAAGCCCATCCGCCACATTGGCAAAGTCGGCGCTGTAGGGCTGCGTCGGCGACAAGCGCTCTTCGGGCACACCGCCTTGCGAAACGGGCCGTTCGGTCACCGGATAGATCGGCACGCCGGTGCGCCGGTCGAGCACGAAGAACTGGCCGCGCTTGGTCGATTCGATCAGCGCCGGCACGGTCTGGCCACCCCGAGTGATGTCCATCAGCACCGGCTGACCGGAAACGTCGAGATCCCAGACATCGTGGTGGACCGTCTGGAAATGCCAGCGCGGTTTGCCGGTCGCCACGTCAAGCGCGACGATCGAGGTGGAATATTCGTCCGCCCCGGGCGAGCGACCCATGCCGAAGTAATCGGGCGTCTGCACGCCGGTGCCAAGATAGACCATCCCGAGCGCCTCATCGGCGCTGTAAACCGCCCATGCATTGGGCGCGCCGCGGGTGTAGGTCTCGCCGGGGGCGAGTGGCTTGGTGGGATCGGGCCGGCCCGAATCCCAGACCCAGCGCAGCTTGCCGGTCAGTGCATCGAAGGCACGCACCCCGCCCGATGGCTCGTTCACATGCATGCCGTCGTTGACCCAGCCGTTGATCAGCGCGAGGCCGCTGACAATGGTCGGCGGCGAACTGGGGAAGTAGGCGCCCTTCTCCATCGGCCCGAAACCGGCCTTGAGATCGGCTGCGCCGTCCGTGCCAAAGCTGCGGCAAGGCTGACCCGTCTCCGAATCCACCGCCATCATCCGGCCATCCGCCTCGCCGAACAGGATCCGCTTGGGGCAATCCTTGGTTCCAGCCGGTGCCTCGAACCAGCTCACCCCGCGGCAGATAGGCGAGAACACGCCTTCGAGATTGGGCTTTGGATCATAGCGCCAGACCTGCTTGCCGGTCTCCTGATCGAGAGCGACGACCACGTTGCGATCAAGGCAGACGAACAGCTTGCCATCGGCAGCAAGAGGTGTGGCCTGGAACGAATGGAAAGCGAAGGGCTCGACATCGGATTTGAACGACCATGCCAGCTGGAGCTTGTCGACATTGGCCGTGGTGATCTCGCCCAACGGCGAGAAGCGGTTGCCGTCAGCCGTGCGGCCCCAATGCTTCCAGTCACCATCTGCGTTCGTGGCGGCGGCCAGTGGCGAGGCGCCCGGCAGATCGTTCTTGCCCGGTTCGCTGTAAACTCCCGCCGCGATGATCGTGAGGATGATCACAAGAACCGGCAATCGAACAGCGTTCACGCCCACCTGCCCGCCCTTTGTCCGCACGAATGGCAGCAGCAGGATCAGCCCCAGCACAGCCGGCGCGACAAGGCGCGGCACCAGCGCCCAGCCATCAAGGCCCGCTTCCCACAGCGCCCAGACCAGCGTTGCAACAAGCAACATGCCGAACAGCGGGAAGGCATAGCTTTTCTTGCGGAACAGCCCCCAGCCGCTCGCGGCCAATGCCAGCCCGGCCAGCAGATAATACCATGAGCCGCCAATGGCGATCAGCACGCCCCCGCCCCAGGCGAGCCCCGCCCCGGCCAGCGCCATCAGCGCGGCCAGCAAAATCACCACGATCCGTCCCATGTTAACCTCTCCCCTCACCCATCCAGCGCGATTCTGTAGACCCGCGCCGCTGTTCCGCTGAACATCGCGTCCCTTTCAGCCTCGGAATAGTCCGCAGCAATGATCTTGAACGCATTCCACGTCGCGCCATAGCTGGCCGTCGCATTATCCGGCGGAAAGTTGCTCTCGAACATGGCGCGCGATGGGCCAAACGCTTCGATGCAGGTCTCGAGATAGGGCCGCCATTCCGCGGCAAGCTCTGCCGACGAGGCGTCGCGGCTGGCGTGGCCCATGCCGCGGGTGTGATCCATGCCCAGCCCGCCGAGCTTGATCGTCACATTGGGCCGCTGTGCCAGTGCGGCAATCGAAGCCGCCCATGCCGCGCGCAGGTCGTTGCTGCGATCCTCGGGCGTGCCTAGATGATCGAGCACAATCGCAAGGTCCGGCAAAGCGTCCGCCAGCGCGATCAATTCGCCCAGCTGCGAGTGATAGCACCAGACATCGAGGCTGAGGCCCATCCGCGCCAGCACTCTTGCACCTTCGGCAAATTCCGGACGCGCCATCAGGCCCGCGCCCGCCGGATCGGCCGGCATGCCGAACTGGCCCCCGGCGCTCCACGCCGTGGCCATGCGGAGCCCGCGAAAGCGCCCGCCGCCTGCCGCGACATGCGCCTCCAGAACCGGCGCCACCCGCTCGCCCAGCAGCAGATTGGCCGTGCCGACGATCCTGTGCCCCAGCCGCGCCGGGCCATAATTCCCGCTCGCACTCATCGCTGCCTGCCCCAAGACGAATTCTGTCTCGCCGACAGGGCGCAGCTCTTTCGGCCCATCCGCACGGTGCATCGCATGGCATTCGACGAAAACCGAATGGGTCACATTGTGCCCGCTCGCCGCAATCATTGCCGCCGCTTCGGGCACGAAGAACCGCGCGCCGCTGTAAGGCTCCCAGAAGTGCAGATGCGGATCGATGATCCTGCGACCCGGATCGAGCGGCAATTCCTCAGCTATGTCCTCTCTCCCAAGCCGTAGCTCATTGTGTTTGACTCGAAGGTCTAACCCGGCTGAATTCCTGCGCAATACAAAACACGGGGAAGAGGACACAGCCATGTATTTCAAGGGCCATTTCCAGAACGCCTATGTCACCCACAACCTCGACAAGGCCCTCGAAGGTATCGACAAGCGCTTCGGCAAAATCGACTGGATCGTGTTCGAGCCCGACATGATTCTGAAAACCCCGATGGGCAACAAGGAATCAAGCGTGCGCGCGGCGCTCGGCTGGCATCAGGGGCACCAGCTGGAGATTATCCAGCCGGTCAAAGGTTACCTCGACCACTACCTGCCCACCCTGCCCGCCGACAAGAACGATGCCACCCCGCGCTTCCACCACGTGGCCGTACGCCGCGACGACGAGGCGGCGATGCGCGACGAGATCGCCCAGCTAGGCCTGCCACTGCTTTTCGAAGGCTCGGTGCCGGGGCTGGTGTTCATCTACCTCGATGCGCGCGAAAGCCTTGGCCATTGCTTCGAATATATCTGGGCCAGCCCTGAAGGCTGGGAAATGCAGGGTTGGCCGAAAGACAGGCCGGTTTATTGACGCGCTTGTTCCCTTGAAAGGGAATGCTTTGTATTTCACATGACTCGTCATTCCCGCGAAAGCGGGAACCCATCTCCCGACATGGCCTATGGATCCACTGTCCGGAGGTAGGTCCCCGCTTTCGCGGGGATGACGGAGTTTTTGTGGGGCAATGGAACTACAAGGCAAATCTCGGCCTCACCAGACCGGCCGCCCCTCCGGCCAGCCAACGAACTTCCAGGCCTCGGGGCTCTTCCAGGTGAACTCGACATAGTGGCCAAGCGAGGCCCGGCCATCGAGGTAGACGAAAATCAGCGCCGGGATCTTGGCCTCGCTGGTCAGTGGCCCCTCGAAGGCCAGTGGCAGGCCGAGTTGCGCGATTTCCTTACGCATTTCCGCCTCGTCGTCGCGGCGCAGCGAGATGTGGTGGAAACGGGGCACGCAGTCGCTCTTGTCGGCGGGCAGCATCGCCAGATAGTCGTCGACGTAACCCGAGACCGGCTGGATGACCTCGATGTTGAGACCGCCCGCCCAATAGGAGGCCACCCGGTTTGCCATCGGCTGCACGCCTTTGGGCGTCATAATCGTCAACACCGGATCGATCCGCTGGAACGGCTGCATGTCGTACTGATTACCGATGATCTCCATCGCCTTGTCGAGATCATGCGTGACATAGGCGTTCTGCATATGGCCTTTGAGGAACATGGTTTTTCTCCTGTTTGGTCCCCCTCCCGCCTGCGGGAGGGGTTAGGGGTGGGCCTGTCAATTTTGGCGATGCGCTTCGAGGTCTGGCCCACCTCCAGCCCCTCCCGCAGGCGGGAGGGGAGTTATTATTTGCCTTTCCATTGCTGAGCGACCGGCCCGAAGGCCGCGTAGATCTTATCCTCGCTCCAGCCGTAGTCCTCGAGGCTGTAGCCGTATGACCCGAGCTTGTGGCGCGGATTGTCGATGTCCCATCTCCGCATCGCTGCCTCGCCCTCGCGGGTCCAAGGCAGGCCAGCGAGATCGTAAAGATCGCGCGCAACGCTGATCCCGTCGGAAACGCAAATGTTGTAGTCAGCCTCAAGCAGCCGGACATGCGCGCCCATTGCCGCGCGCTGTTCGATATAGCGCTTGAACTCATAGGCCCAGTAATCGACTGCCGCGTTGCCGACCAACAAGGGATCGAGTGGATCGAAGGTGTTTTGCAGGATCTCGGTAGTCATCCGCATGGTCGAGCCCAGGGTCTGGATCAGATCGCGCCGCGAAATGACGAAAGTGGCTTTCGGGAACACTTCCAGCATTTCAAGGAATTCGCCGGTATTGCCCGGGTTCTTGAGCAGCCATGGCCGCCCCTGTTTGCCGCCAAGCTGCCATTGCAGATATTTGAGCATTTGCTTGAGGTAAGCCTGGCTCGGCACCCGGCTGACCGAGCGTGTCCACTCGAGATGCGGATAGTCGGGCGTGGTGATGAACTGCATGTGGTTGTCGAACTGCGCGAGCGGCACGAAACTGCTCTCATCCGCCTCGTCGGCGTCGAACTCGTGCATGATCTGGTAGGACTCGCCGGTATTGGTCACCGCCCCCATCGCCGCCGCTGCCCACAGCTTGCGCGGGCCGAAGTCGCCCGGAGCGTCACCCGGAAAGGGCGCGGGGCTGAACATCATCCAGGCCGGCGTCGCGCGCAGATGGGGATCGGCGGAGAGAAAGCGCTGGAGTTTGGTCGTGCCCGAGCGCGGCAGGCCGAGGACGATGATCGGATCGTCGACATCCTCATCGAGGATTTCCGGGTGACGCTCGACGTCGGCTTCCCAGCGCAGGCGGTTGACCAGGAACCGGGTGAAATTGGCCTGAACGCCCATGAGGCCGCGCGCAGACATGTCGAGCCGGGTGGGAATTTCGAGGGTCTTGATCAGGTTGGGTAGGAAGGAGGCGTCACGAAAGTGGCGCGCGCCGGTGGCGGCTTCGTTGAAAGCGGCTTCGAGCAGGGGTTCGAGGGTGAGCGCTTGTTTCAGGCGGGTGATTTCATCCATGCGCGGCTGATCCCTCAAAAATCATTGAACCGCCGCCGGTAGACCGACACCAGCCGCGCCTCCATTTGCGCCCGTCGCTCGGCCCGCGAAACGCGGGGCATGTCGGGGGAAATGTACTCGGCGAGTTCGGCCAGCTTCACCGTCTTGACCCGCGGTTCGCCGTGTTCGCGCTTTGCCTCGAAGAACCGGAAGGCAATCAGGTGTAATATCCGCCCCGAACAGTCGAACCAGTTGGGCAGCCCCGGGTCCTGCCACGCAGCGATAAAACGCACCGAGCCATCGGCCTCGTAGTGCACTTGCTTGAGATTGTAATTCACCAGCCGCGCCCAGTAATCGCCCGGCTCCCATTGCAGCTGGGCAAGCTCGACATTCCAGTATTCGCAGTCCGGCTTGTCGATCTCGATCACCACTGCCTCGTCCTCGCGGCAGCGGAATTGCCCTGAAAAATAGTCTGTCCCGGCGAAGGCCCCCGGCACGACGAATTTGGCGATGCGGTCGTCAGGCGAGGCGAGATGCGCCTGGACGCCTGCCACGCAAAAATCGGCATGGACGCGCAGCAGGTCAGTGAGCCGCTTGAGCCGCGTTTCCGATGTCTCCTGCGTCAGCAATGGCGGCGGAAAAGTTTGGTTTTCGCAGGTCAGCATCAGGTCGGCCGGGCGCTCGGTGAACCAGTCGGCATAATACTGGCGGATGTGCAGTTCGCAGCGGCCTTCGGGCAGCTCCAGCCACAGCGCATCGCCGAGATTGGCGGGCTTCTGGTGGCTGAGCACCACCTCGATATGTTTGCCCGAGGCCAGCTGCGGCGTATCGACATTGTTGGCATTGGCGATCATCTTCCAGCCGCCCGCAAAATCGCAACTATGGCTGTTGTAGGTGCTCAGCTGAAACACCGCGCAGCTACCGCGATAGCCGCTGAGGCGATAGGTATAGGCCCCGTGCAGCACTGCAGAATGATAGTTGCAGTCGGTCGATTGCAGCTGGAACTGGATGCGGTTGGTGCCGCCCATCTTGGTCAGCGTCGGATTGCCGTAATCCGCCTCCATATGCGCGGCGTGGCCGAAGCTGATGTTGCGGAGCAGATGCCGCAAGGCCTCGTAGGTATTCAACTCCCGGTCGTCGCCGGGCCAGCCTGTGATCTGCTTGCGCAGCGAATAGCGCATCGCTTCGACGAGGGTATCGAGCTGCGCCTCGGCGTAGGCCAGCGCGCTTGCATCACTCGAAAAATCAGCCGGAGCAAAGCTTGTCGGCGGACCGGCGGAGGCGAAATTCTCCTGCGCCATAGCTGACTTCGTGTCGCTCATTCGGGCGATGTCCCATGAAACATCGCGCGCTGCTTGCCGGTAGCGGGCGCCAGCAGGCCGGTCCCCACGATCGCCCCGCCGTCGACAGCGAGGGCATGGCCGCTCACATAGGATGCGGCGGGCGAAATCAGGAATTCCATCACCGCCGCCTGCTCGTCGGGCTGGGCCCAGCGTTGCAGCGGCACACCGGCGGCGACCGCCTGATGCGCCTCGGGCGCGTGTTCCTTCATCATGTTGGTCATGCCGGTTTCGGTCAGCCCCGGACAGATCGCATTGATCCGGATGCCTTCCCAGCCGAGCTCGCGCGACAGGCTCTTGACCAGCCCGACCAGCCCGTGCTTGGCCGCGCCATAAGCCCAGTTCTCGCTGTCACCACCCAGCCCCATGGTCGAGGCTGTGACGACGATGGCGGGATTCTTGCGCCGCCGCAGCAAGGGCAGGCAGGCGCGGATGCCGAGGATCGGCCCGATCAGGTTGATATCGAAGACCCGGCGCATCGCATCGGTTGCCATCTCGTCAATCGCGCCGCCGCCGACGATCCCGGCGTTGAAGATCGCTGCATTGAGCCCGCCGAACAGGCGGTCAGCCTCTGCGGCGATGCGGGCATTGTCCGCTTCAGAGCTGACATCGGCAACGAGGCTGGCCACTTGTGTTCCGGCCGTCCAGGCGAGATTGTCGGCGTTATAGTCCACCGCCAGCACCTGCCAGCCGCCCCGCGCCAGCCGCTCCGCAGCCGCGCGGCCCATGCCGCTGGCGGCTCCGGTGATCACGACGCTCTTGTTATTGTCTGCCATGTGCCTCTCCTGTTGCTTTCTATCCGCCCGAAATCTGCCAGCCGCCGCTGGCATCGATGACCTGCCCGGTCACCCAGCTCGCCATGTTGCTGGCCATGAAAGTGACCACCCGGGCGATGTCTGCCGGTTCTCCAATCCGCCCCAGCGGGGTCACCGAGCGGATCCACGCCTGTGTATCCGGGTTGCTGGTATCGACGCCTTCGTCAGCATATTCGCCGCGGGTCAGCCCCGGCGCGACGGCATTGATGCGTATGTCCAGCGGTCCAAGCTCTGGCGCAACCGCACGGGCGAACTGGTTGAGCCCGGCCTTCGAAGCGCCATAGACGCTGAGCAATTGGCTCGGTGAGAGCACGTAGCGCCCGGCGGTCGAGGAAATGATCACAATGTTGCCCTTGCTCATTTCCAGCCAGGGCACCGCCTGTTTGACGAAGCGCACGGTGGAGGAGAGGTTGGTGCGATAGATCTCTTCGATCTCGTCATTGCTGGTGTCGGCAAAGCTCTTCCACAGCTGCGCCCCGGCATTGCTGACCAGCACATCGAGCTTGCCATGGCGCGCGATCACGGTGTCCAGCGCAGCGGCGCGTTCGGCCTCGTCGGTCAAGTCCATGCGCACCCACGAGATGGCGTCAGGCGCCAGCGCACAGGTCTCTTCAAGCTTCTCCGCACGCCGCGCGGCAATCACGACTTTCGCGCCCTCAGCGGCGAACATCGTGGCAATGCACTTGCCGATCCCGGTCCCCGCGCCGGTGACCAGCGCGACTTTGCCTTCCAGCATGCCCATTTGTCGGGTCTCTCCTCTTCGCCCCATCCTGCCCGGCCATTGCGGCAAATTGCAAGCGCCGAAACCATTGCGGTCAATTGAGTGGCAGATGGCCAAAATTTAGTGATTTGTTAACCATAGTTACCTAGGCATTCCCCAACCAAGGGGGCATTGCACTTATGAAAGCCATCATCCTCGCCGGCGGTCTCGGCACACGCCTTAGCGAAGAGACTGTCAGCCGCCCCAAACCGCTGGTCGAGATCGGCGGACGGCCGATCCTGTGGCATATCATGAAGATGTACTCCGCCCATGGCATCGACGATTTCATCGTCTGCCTTGGCTACAAGGGCCACATGATCAAGGAGTTCTTCGCGAACTACACGCTCCACATGTCGGACATCACCTTCGATGTCGCGAACTCCAAGATGACCACCCACCGCAACGAAGCCGAAAACTGGCGCGTTACCCTGATCGATACCGGCGAAGCGACCATGACCGGTGGACGCTTGAAGCGGGTGATCGACCGGGTCGCGGACGAAGAGGCCTTCTGCCTGACCTATGGCGACGGCGTTTCCGACATCGACATCGGCGCTACAATCGAATTTCACAAGAACCACGGCAAACTGGCAACAGTTTCAGCCATGCTGCCGCCGCGCCGCTTCGGCATTCTCGAGCTGGAGGGCGACAAGGTGCTGCGCTTCACCGAAAAGCCCAAGGCCCATGGCAGCCACATCAACGGCGGCTTCTTCGTGCTCTCGCCCAAGGTGGCGGACTATCTCGGCGACGATACCACCGTCTGGGAGCAGGAACCGCTGCAAGGCCTCGCCGAACACGATCAGCTTCATGCGTACCAGCACGACGGCTTCTTCCAGCCGATGGATACCCTGCGCGACAAGGCATACCTCGAAGAACTGTGGGCTGATGGCCAGGCGCCATGGAAGTCGTGGTAGGTTCGGCGGTAGAAGCGCACATGGACCAGCTCACCAATCATCTCGCCACCGAGGCTCTCGCCGCCCGGCTGCGCGCCCATGCCGTGCGCATGACCAACCGGGCAAAGGCCAGCCATGTCGGCTCTTGCCTGTCGATGGCCGACATTCTTGCCGTGCTTTATGGCGCCGCCATGCGGACCGATTCCGCCCGGCCCGACTGGGCTGATCGCGACAGGCTGGTGGTCTCCAAGGGCCACGCCGCTGCGATTGTCTATGCAGTGCTCGCCGAGCAGGGCTTCATCGATCTCGCCGAGCTTGAAACCTATGCCCAGAACGGCAGCCGCCTTGCAGGCCACGTCACCAAGACCGTGCCCGGCGTCGAGCTGTCCACCGGATCGCTCGGTCACGGATTGCCGGTCGCGGCCGGCATGGCACTCGCCGCCAAGCGCGCCGGCGCCGACTGGCGCGCCTTCTGCATCGTTTCCGACGGCGAGCTGGACGAAGGCTCGAACTGGGAGGCGATCCAGTTTGCCCAGCATGCCCGGCTCGACAGCCTTGTCGCCATTGTCGACTACAACAAGATCCAGAGCTTCGGCACGGTCGCCGAAGTCAGCGACCTGCATCCGCTGGCCGACAAGTTCCGCGCCTTCAACTGGGGCGTGCACGAGATCGACGGGCATGACCACGCCGCGCTGCTGACCGCGCTGAGTGCACCACCAGTCCTGCCGACACGGCCTACTGTGGTCATCTGCCACACCGTCAAGGGCAAGGGCGTCTCCTTCATGGAAGACAAGCTCGCCTGGCACTACAAGAACCCGGACGACGAACAGGTTATCGCGGCCCTTGCCGAACTGGGAGCTACGCCGTGAGAAACGAAACCATCGCCGTGCTGACCTCTTATGCAGCCGCAAACCCGGACATGATGCTGCTGACCGCCGATCTCGGCTATTCGGTGCTTGAACAGTTCGCCGATCAGCTGCCCGATCAATATTGCAACGTCGGCGTCTGCGAGCAGGCCATGGTCGGCATTGCCGCAGGCCTTGCCTTGTCCGGCAAGCGCGTCGCGCTCTATTCGATCGCCAATTTCCCAACGCTGCGCTGCCTCGAACAGCTGCGCAACGACGTTTGCTATCACGATCTGCCGGTCACAGTGATCTCGGTCGGCGGCGGGCTGGCTTATGGACCGCAAGGCTATACCCACCACGGGCTCGAAGACCTCGGCATCATGGCAATGCTGCCGAATATGGCCGTCACTTGCCCCGCCGATCCGCATGAAGCCGAGACCTTGCTGCCCCAGCTGCTTGAACGGCGCGGGCCCGCCTATTTGCGGCTCGGTCGCGCCGGCGAGCCGGTGCTGCACGATGCAGCAACGCCGATCACACTCGGCAAGGCCGTGACCATGCGTCAGGGCAGCGACGTTGCGCTGCTCGCCACCGGGCCCATTCTCGCCCGCGCCAATGCGGCTGCGGACATTCTCGGCGAACGGGGCATTTCCGCCTCCGTCATCAGCTTCCCCTCGATCTCCCCGCTTGACGAGCAATGCATCGCCAGCCTCGCCGCCAGCCACCGGGCCTTGCTCACAATCGAGGAACACAGCGCCAGCGGCGGCTTCGGCAGCCGCGTCGCCGATCTGCTGATGGAGTCGGGAACGCACACCCGCTTCGGCAAATATGGCACCATCGATGCGCTGCGCGGCAAAGTCGGCAGCCAGAATTATCTGCTCGACCTGTTGCCCCAGATCGCCGACCGCGCTGCGGCCTTGCTATGAGGCTGCTGATTACCGGCGCGAGTGGTTTTGTCGGCGCGAAGACACTGGAGCTTGCCTTGGCGGCAGGCCACGAGGTCGCTGGTACCGTCCGCCCGCAAAGCCCGGCGCGGCGGCTGGCAAAGTTCGCCGGACGCTACGAGCACTTACCCCTTGAACTGAGTGACCGCCCTGCCCTCACCGCGGCCCTCGCCGCATTCCGCCCCGAGGCCATCATCCACCTCGCCTGGGCTGGTGTCGCCAACAAGGCGCGGTTCGACCTCACCCAGATCACCGAAAACATCGATGCTGCCTGCGCGCTGGTTGAAGCGGGAGCCGCTGCAGACTGCTCGGCTTTCATCGGCACCGGCAGCCAGGGCGAATATGGCGCGGGCACGGCGATGCTCGAGGACTCGCTGCCCGAGCCTACCACGCTCTATGGCGCTGCCAAGGTTTCCACGCTTTATCTGACCCGGCAACTGGCAGCGCAGGCGGGCATGCGGCATGCATGGCTGCGGCTGTTTTCCACCTATGGTCCGGATGATAACGAGGGCTGGTTGATCCCCATGCTGATAAGCCAGATGCTGCGCGGCGAGCGGCCCCAGACCACGCTGGGCACGCAATACTGGGACTGGCTCCACGTCGACGATGTCGCGCGCGGTGTGCTCGCGGCAGCGACAACCCCCACCGCGCAAGGCGTGTTCAATCTCGGCTCGGGCGAGGCAGTTCAGGTTCGGCATGCAGTCGAGACCATCCGCGATCTCGCCGCACCCGCCATGGAATTGATCTTCGGCGAAATTCCCTTCCGTCCCGATCAGGTAATGCACATGCAGGCCAATATTGACCGGCTGAAGGCGGCGACCACCTGGGCCCCGCAAGTGCCCTTCGCCAAGGGCATTGCCGGAACCGTCGACTGGTACCGGGAACACATGGCATGAACGGGCCGCTGACCAATTTCCTGCGCTTCGTGCTGACCGGTCTGCTCAACACCGGCTTCGGTTATGCGAGCTACGCCGCACTGGTGCTGATCGGCATGCCGTTGTGGCTGGCAGTGATGGGATCGACCGTGTTGGCGATCATGTTCAACTTCTACTCCTATGGAGGCTTGGTGTTCCGCGACACTTCAGCCAGCGTAATGCCGCGTTTCCTGCTGTTCTATGCCACGCTTGGCCTCACCAATTATGACCTGCTGCATTGGTTGGGAAGTATGGGCATCGGTCCATTGCTGGCTCAGGCATTTCTGCTGCCGGTCCTCGCGCTGCTCGGCTATGCGGGCATGCGTTTCTTTGTATTTCGCGTCAACCAAGGCGCTCCTGATCGGATGACAAATTCCTCGATTACTGAAGATTTCAAGCCGATCCCGATCCAAAGGGGCGTCGGCTGGCTTGCCCATTTGCTGTTCCGGCTGCGTTGCGTTGCCGATCTTCAATTGCTCACGCGCTTCCAGTTCTTAGCATCAGGTCAGAACATGCTTTCCGGCAAGGTTCTTGATGTCGGCTGCGGGCAGATGCCATTTCGCGGTCTGCTGCCTGCGAATTCTGACTATACCGGTATCGACATACACGATGCTGGAAGCTTTGGAATGCCGCGCAACCCGTCGGTCATTGAATTCAACGGCCGCCTGATTCCCTTCCCCAACAGCAATTTCGACGCCATCTTGTGTACTGAAGTTCTGGAACATGCCGAACATCCCGAGACTCTGATTGCCGAAATGCTGCGTGTGCTGCGTCCGAATGGCAGAATTGTCCTGACCGTCCCCTTCTCGGCACGCGTCCACCATATGCCCTTTGATTACAGTCGTTTCACCAATTACCGCCTCTCGCAACTCTTCGCTGGCTTTGAGGACGTGCAGGTGGAAGAACTCGGGAATGACCTGGCAGTTATTGCCAATAAAATCGTTGTTGCGACGATTCGTCAGATTGTTCCGCTCAATGTCATGCGATGGCCATTCCTGCTGCTGGGATTGCCCGCCTCATTGCTCTCGCTGGCAATTGCACACATGTCACTTTGGCTTGGCTGGGGATCGAAGCAGGATCCACTTGGCTATGGCCTGATTGCACGAAAGAAGTGATGTCCGATGTCTGAAATCATTATCAAGGATGATCGCGGGTTCAACCAGGTGTTCGCACCGATCGGATCGACCCCTGTCCGGCAGAAGCGCCGCAACGACTGGACACTGGAACAGATCGCTAAAGTTGGCGCGCGCCGCGTTTTGGAGATCGGTTCAGGCACTGGCGAAAGCGCCGCCTATCTCGCTGCCTCCACCAATGCCGAAGTGATCGCCGTCGATATCAGCCCTGCCTTCATCTCCGCATCCCGGCAGAACTATCAGGCTCCGAACCTGCGTTATGAGCTGTTTGACCTGCTCGGCGACAGTCCGCTCGAATTCGGCACTTTTGATATGGTTTGCGGAAACGGAATTTTGCACCATCTGGTCAGGCAGCTGCCGAAGGTTCTCTCGACGCTTCGCCAACTTAGCAATCCCGGCGGTGGCATGGCCTTTATCGAACCGAACTATCTCAATCCCTATTGCGCCTTTGCCTTCGGGACGAAAATCGGCCGCCGCTTCGCGAAGCTTGAACCCGATGAAATGGCTTTCAAGCCGGGCGAATTGCGCAGCGGACTGGCCGATGCCGGCTGGCAGGATGTGCAGGTTACCACGCGGGATTTTCTGCTCCCAGGCATTCCAAAGGCCCTGATTACGCCAACCCTCGCCATTGAACCTCTGCTAGAATCGACCCGCTTGACCAGCTGGCTGGCCCAGTCCCATTTCATGACTGCGAGAGCCTGACCGATGACCGTCAAGAAACGCATTTCGATCATCTCGCCCGCCTATAACGAGGAGGACAATGTCGAGGCCTGCTATCAGGCCGTCGTCGATCTGTTCGCTCCGGGCGGCCCGCTCGAAGCATACGAGCGCGAGCACATCTTCGCTGACAACGCCTCCGAAGACAGCACCGCGATGATCCTGCGGCGGATCGCGGAGGCTGACCCCAAGGTCAAGGTCATCCTCAATGCCCGCAATTTCGGGCCGTTCCGCTCGAACTTCAACGCACTTCGCTATGCCACGGGCGACGCGGTGCTGGTGTTCCTGCCGGTCGACCTGCAGGACCCGCCCGAGATCATTCCGGAGATGGTCAGGCACTGGGAAAACGGCATCGAAGTGGTCGCGGGCATGCGCGCCAACCGCGAGGAAACGCTGATGCTGCGCACGTTCCGCCGCATCTTCTACCGCCTGTCCAATTCGCTCTCGAACTTTGAAATTCCCGAAAATGTCGGCGAATTCCAGCTGATTGACCGCAAGGTCTGGGAAGTGGTGGTCAGCCACACCGATCACTATCCCTATATCCGCGGCATCATCGCCTCGGCCGGATTCAAGCGGCTGATCCTGCCCTATACCTGGAAGGCCCGCAAACGCGGCATCTCCAAGAACAATGCCCTCGCCCTGATCGATCAGGCGCTTAACGGGATCTTTTCCTTCACCACTGTGCCGCTGCGAATTTGCAGCTTTCTGGGCTTCATCATTGCCTTCATGGCCTTCGTCTATGCCGTGTTCACGATCATCATGACCCTGTTCGATGCTTCTGCTGCGCCAGCCGGCATCCAGACGATGATCACTGCGATCTTCTTCTTCGCTGGCGTGCAGCTCGCCTTCATCGGGCTGCTCGGCGAATATGTCACCGCGATCCATGCCCAGGTGCGGCGCGGGCCGATGGTGGTCGAGCGTGAACGGATCAACATTCCTGCCGACGCACCGAAGGGCTGATCGCGGCCATGGCAACATTTGACCTGCCGCTGCTGGTCTATGCCCTGTTGCTGGCCTTGGCTGTGCCCTTGCCGTTTTTTGCGAAGGGCCAGCAATCGGCATCCCGGCTCGACCCGCGCTGGCTGGCTATCCTGGTGACTGGTATCGCCATTATCCTGACCTTCCTGCGCGGCGGACTGGAGGTCATGGGGGCAGTCTTGCTGGTGCTGTCTTCGCTTGGATATGGCCTGCGATCGCTGGCGGGAACATTGGCCGCCGCGCTGCTGTTTGCCGCCACGATCTGGTGGTTTGGCGAGAGCCCGATCCCCGCCAGCCAGCACTGGCTCGCCGCTGGTGCCTGCCTCGTGCTGGCCGTGCTGGCGCGGCGCTGCAGGTTTGAGCCCTTGCTCACCGGACCGCCCTCGCGGATGGCAGCGCGCGACCTCGCGATATCCGGCTTGCTGCTCATCGCCGGGCTTGGCGCGGGGTTGTTGACCGGCGCACTGAACGCACAGGGGCCCGCAACCATGGCCTGGCATCATTGGGGCGCCTATGTCTCGCCAGTCTTGCCGCTGCTGGCGGGCGGCGTGCCGTTTCGCGACTTTCCGGTGCAGTATGGCATGGGTCCGACGCTGCTGATCGCCAGCGCCTGCGGCATCGGCAATTGCTGGACCGGGCTCTATGCGGTGACCATGGTTGCCAACGCGCTCTATCTGGCGGCGTGTGGCTGGTCGGTCACACTGCTGACCCGAAATATGGACCGGGCATCGCGCTGGCTGGCGCTGGCTGCGCTGGCCTGCGCCGTGCTGCTGTGGTGCGGCTTTCCGGTCCGCTGGGGCAGCCCCTTGCTCACACCATCGGTAGGTGGCTTGCGGTTTCTGCCGCTCGCGGTGCTGACGGTGCTGATCCTGACCACCGAATTACGCAATGTAAAGCCCGGCGTAGGCCCGGATCCCATGCCCCGCAGTGTTGCACTGTCCGGCCATGCCATTTGGCTGCTGAGCCTCGCCTGGTCGCCCGAGGCCGCGTTCTTCGCCACGCTGGTGTGGTGGCCCTGGCTCGCCCTGCGCCGGGCCGACGCGGCTAATACCCGCACCGGCCAATGGCTGGCGCTGCTGCGCGGCGGGCTGCTCGGCCTCGCCGCAGTGCTGACCGGCTTTGCGGCGCTGGCAGTGCTGTTCCGGGCCCTGTTCGGCGACTGGGTGCCGTTGGAGGGCTTCCTGCTCTATTTCAGCTATCCGCCGGGCCGGATGCCGGTCTATGTGCTCGGGGCAATCTGGTTTGCTGTCGCTGTGATGTTGCTGGCCATTACGGCGCTGGCCCGCGCCAGCACAGGCAGCGCGCGGCGATCGCTCTATGCCTGCCTGCTCGCGGCCCTTGCCGTCGGCACCTATTACCTGAGCCGCAGCCACGATAACAACGTGCTCAACCTGCTGCCGTTCCTGATCCTGTTGCTGCTGGCGAGCCATGGCGCGCTGCCGGGCCAGTTCAGCGGCGGCTTTGTGCGCGCGGCGCTGGCGGGAATAGTTGCGCTGACCTCGGCAATCGCCTTCCATCCGTGGGGTGTGCTGCCCGGATCGCCCAGTCTGCTTGGCCTGCAACTGGGGCCGGGGGCGCTGACCTCGCGCTTTGCACCGGTTCCCGGCCAGAAAGTGCAGCTGGTGACAGACGATACCGCCAGAGCCCTTGCCGACCTGCGTGAGCACACCAGCGAAGCGGTGCTGCTGTTCGACGAGCAGAAGGTCATGGCCATTGCCGACCCGGCGCACACCTGGACCGCAGTCAATAATGCCGCGAATTTCGCGCCGCTGCCCGACGAAGTTGTCCGCGATTATATCCGGCGCTCGGCATTGGTCTATCATCGCCCCGGCTGGATTGTTGCAGCAGACAGCGAAGCCGTCCATTGGCTTGGCCTGTTCGGAGCGGCATATGACGTGACGGAACATAGGCGCTATGGCACCAGTAGCGCCTGGCACCTGGTTCCGCGCAGGATGAAGCATGAATGATATCCGTTGGCCAAGGCTGCTTGAGCGCTTGGTTTTCGCCAGTTTCCTGCTCTCCCTGCTACTGGGCTTGCTGTTGCCGATATACACCGACGAGGTCGGCTGGCGCATGCAACTGCGCGCCGGGATAGACGGCGGGATCGACCGCATGATCAGCGACATCTGCGGTCCCAACACCAATGCCGCCCCGCCGCTGTTCATGATGCCATTTCGTGGTGTTTCGGCCTGGCTCAATCTGGCCTTCCCCGATCCGCTCTATGTCAGGATAATCGGCGTTGGCTGCGCGATAATCTGGGCTTTCCTGCTGCGGGCGTTGATCGGCCGGATCGCGGCAAACGATGCCCAGCGCAATTTGCTGCGCACGCTCATCTTTGCCCTGCTTGGCATGGGTGTGCTGCCGCTGATGCTGGTGATGAGCCGGCCGGACCAGATTGTCCTGCTGGCGATGACCGGCGCCGTCTACCTCGCCGTGCTCGCCGTGCTCGCCGCGCGAAGGACAGCGACTGGCGCTATTTCCAACTGGCTGTGGCCGTTCGCCATTGCGGCGCTCGGCGTCGCGGCGATCTCCTATCACCTCAAGGGCGTTCTGATCGCACCGCTCATCCTGGTGTGCATCTTCCTTTCCGGCCCGGGAAGGCGGACGCTGACGGCGCGCGTGCTCGCCATGCTGCTGTTTGCCGGTCTGGCAGCGCAAGGCGCTCACTATTGGGTCGAGCGTTTCCGCTGCCCCGATGATCCGGTGCTGGCCGAAAGGCTGGCCAAACAGAACATCGCCTCGGCACTGTTAACCGGTGGCGACTGGCGCAAGGTGACGATGACGGCCCTGATCGGGGCCAATCCCAACAATTACATCATGCTTGCCGAAGCCCGCAAATACCCCATGTCCGATTGGCTGCCCCGCGGCCAGATCGACAACAAGGCCTCCATCGGGCGGTTCATCGTCATGGGTCTGGCCTGGAATGTGGCGACAGTGATCGCCATGTTCTGCCTGATCCTTGGCCTGCGACAGCGCTGGCGCGAGCGGCGCATCGATCTGGCGACAGCAGTGCCAGTGGCGCTGGCCGGTCTTGCCATGATCTGGGGCATCAGCCAGCGTGCCCGCAACGACTATGAAATCATGATAGCCCTGCCGATGCTGGCGCTGTTCTGCGTGTTTTCAATGACTGCTATTCAATGGACAGCGCGGCGGACCAGGCAGCTGGGCCTCGGCATAGCGACCGTGGCCCTGAGTTCGCTGGTGGGCCAGGCCGATATCGCCCGGCGTTATTATCCTCTGCTGCGAGCGGCAGCCGACCAGACCGGCTATGTTTTCAGGCAGCCCTACTCGGTCTCGGCCTATGGTTTCGGGCCGGTGCGCCAGACCATTCTCGAGACTGCGAAGCTGTGCGGGATCGGCAGGAACGGCCGGGCGCAGCGCCCGCTTGTCGACGACATCACCTATTTCGCCATGATCGACAGCTGGCGGCCCTTCCACCGCTTTGGCGTGCTGACGGCATGGAACGGATCGATCAAGGATCCGATTGCCTATCTGCACTCCAGAGGCTCGGAGGGCATGGTCGTCGACTGCCGGGCGCTCAGCCTCAAATTGCTGCCACTGGCAAAGCGCAACGGCCAGTATTGCTGCATCTCGACGCGCTGAACGCCAGCTTAGGCCGGGCTGCGTCTACTCTGAACCACCTTTGCCTCCCCCTTGATGGGGGAGGGATATGGAGACTTGGCAACTTGTTGCCTAGTCGCAGTTGGGCGGGGGTGATCTCACCTCCAGGCACAACGCCGACGGCACCATCACCCCCATCCAACTGCGCCTAGCTCGCTTCGCTCGCAAGGCTTCGTATCCTTCCCCCATCGAGGGGGAAGGGAGGGGGTGGATGATCCAGATTTCACTTATACCAAACTGCGCTGTGGGTGACTCACATGGGGGGATTCCCTGTCGGCTGAAAGTCTGAATCTATGAGGTTGTGCTTTGGAGGGCGCGATCATGGGTTCAGCGATTGGCTTGCGTGATGATTTTGACGGCCCTGCATTGAGGC
>CANJCQ010000056.1 GCA_947473355.1 Sphingomonadaceae bacterium
CATGCGATCGCGGGAAAAATGGCTTGATCCGGCGCATCTGCACCTCGCTCAGCATAAACAGATCGTCCACAAGCAGCACCTCCTGGTGCCACCATTGAATCAACCCTCAGCCCATCATGCAAGCAATTTAACAGGTCCTGACCCTAGCACCCCCAGTCCGATTTGGGTATGCAAAATATAATAACGCCAGTATGCTTTACATCAGAGTCGGTGCACGATCTAGTTGAGGCGCAGCCTCCCCCCGGCTAAGGGCACCTCCATGTCCGAAATGATCACCATCACGCTTCCCGACGGCTCCTCGCGCGAAATGCCCGTGGGCTCGACTCCTGCCGATGTCGCCATGGCCATCGGCCCCGGCCTCGCCAAGGCGGCGCTGGCCGCCCGTGTCGATGGCAAGTTGGTCGATCTCACCCGGCCCTTCACAGGGAATGCAGCGTTGGCGCTGGTGACATCGCGCGACGAGGCCGATGCGCTCGATCTGGCGCGGCATGACTATGCCCATGTGCTGGCGGAAGCCGTGCAGGCGCTGTTTCCGGGGACGCAGATCACTTTCGGTCCCTCGACCGACGATGGATTCTACTATGATTTCGCGCCGAAAGATCGCGCATTCACCGAGGAAGACCTGCCCGCCATTGAGGCGCAGATGCGCAAAATCATCGCCGCCGACAAGGTGCTCACCCGCGAAGTGATCGCCCGCGACACGCTGATCGCCCAGTGGCGCGCGGCGGGCGAAAGCTTCAAGGCCGAGTGGGCCGCTGAGCTTCCCGAGCGCGAAGAGCTTTCGGTCTATCACTCAGGTTCCGACTGGTACGACATGTGCCGCGGACCGCATCTGCCCTCGACCGGCAAGCTCGACGCACAGGCCTTCAAGCTGACCCGCGTCTCGGGCGCTTATTGGCGCGGCGACCAGAACAACGCGATGCTCAGCCGCATCTATGGCACCGGCTGGCTCAACAAGAAGCAGCTCGATGCGCACCTGACGCGCCTCGAAGAAGCCGCCAAGCGCGATCACCGCAAATTGGGCCAGGAGATGGACCTGTTCCACCTCCAGCAGGAGGCGCATGGCAGCGTGTTCTGGCATCCGCATGGCTTTACCATCTGGCGCGAGCTTGAGGCTTATATGCGCCGTGCCATCGATTCCTCGGGCTACAAGGAGGTGAAGACCCCGCAGCTCATGGACGTGCGTCAGTGGGAGCAGAGCGGACATTGGGGCAAATATGCCGAGAATATGTTCGCCGTGCCCGATATTGTGCCGGATGGTGAAACGGGCGCGTCCACGGTTGCCGCAGATGCAGAGTGGATGGCGCTCAAGCCAATGAACTGCCCCGCGCACATCCTGATCTTTCGCCAGGGCATCAAGAGCTACCGGGACCTGCCGCTGCGCATGGCGGAAATGGGCTGCTGCCACCGCAACGAGCCGCACGGCGCGCTCCACGGTCTGATGCGGGTGCGGCAGATGACGCAGGATGATGGCCATATCTTTTGCCGTGAAGATCAGATCGTCGAAGAGGTCCGCGCTTTTTGCGCGCTTACTAATCGTATCTACAAGGATTTCGGTTTCACCTATCAGGTGAAGCTCGCGTTGCGCCCGGAGAAGCGTTTCGGCTCTGAGGAGATGTGGGACAAAGCCGAGCAGGAACTGCGCGATGCCGTCGCTGCGGCTGGCATGGCGAATGCCGACTACGGCTGGGCGGAATTGCCCGGCGAGGGCGCTTTCTATGCCCCCAAGCTCGAATGGCACCTCACTGACGCGATAGGCCGCACCTGGCAGGTCGGCACCATCCAGTCAGACCGGGTGCTGCCCGAGCGGCTCGATGCCAGCTACATCGGCGAGGACGGCGCCAAGCACCGCCCGGTCATGCTCCACCGCGCGATCTTCGGCTCCTATGAGCGCTTCATCGGCATCCTGATCGAGCATTTCGCCGGTAAACTGCCGGTCTGGCTCGCTCCGGTGCAAGCCGTTGTGGCGACGATTGTTTCGGACGCGGATGATTATGCGGGCGAAGTTGCGGCGCAGCTGAAAGCGGCTGGCATTCGCACCGAAACCGACATGCGCAACGAGAAGATCAACTACAAGGTGCGCGAACACTCCCTCGCCAAGGTCCCGCATCTGCTGGTGGTCGGCAAGCGCGAGGCCGAGGAAGGCAAAGTCGCGATCCGCACGCTTGGTGTCGAACATCAGCGAGTCATGCCGCTGGCCGAAGCGATTGCCATGCTCAAGCTCGAGGCGACACCGCCGGATCTCTTGCCGGCTTGATCGCGGGATTTTCCATCGCCGCAATCGTGCTGGCAACAGTCGCCGCGCTGGCTGCGGCCTTTGTCCGCGGGCTCGCAGGGTTTGGCATGGCGATCCTGCTGGTGCCGGTTCTGGGGCTCGCGATTCTGCCTGCCGAGGCCGTGACAGTTGCCAACTGGCTGGGACTGCTGATCGGTTTGAAGGATATCAGGCGCAATCTGGCCCATGCTGAATCTTCGGTGCGGATCATTGCCTTGTTTGCTGTGCTGGCAACCCCGGCCGGGACTGCCCTGCTTGCAATCACCGCGCCGTCGATAGCCCGCCTGCTGATCGCCCTGGTCGCGCTCGGTTCCTTCGTTCTGGTGCTGCTTCCCCAGCGTGAACCGCATCTTCCGGGGAAAGCCGCGACCGGGCTGACCGGACTTGCCAGCGGCCTTCTCACTGGCTTTGCCGGAATGCCGGGGCCGCCGGTGGTGCCTTACTATCTCGGGCGGCGAATTGATCCAAAAGTAGCGCGCGCTTCGATGCTGGTGATCTTCATGGCAACTTCGCTGGCGGGCATCCTGTCGGCCAGCGCTCTGGGGGTTGCCACCTTGCGCGAGCCGGTTCTGGCGTTCTGCCTGTTTCCGGCAGTGGTGCTGGGCGATTGGCTGGGCCATAGGGCCTTTGGCAAAGTAAGCGCTCAGGCATGGCGGTCGTTCACGGGACTAGTGCTTGGCGCGGCAGCACTTTCGGCGCTGTTCAAGCTGCTTCACGCCTAAAACGGATAAGCTTGCCCCGCTGCGATCAAGGCCAGCGCGCAGCTGATAACGATCATGGCGCGCGGCAATTCTGTCAGCGCGAGGCGCTGCGGAACTTGCATTGTGAGGGCGATGATCTGTGCCATGCAGGCGACATTGCGCCAGAGGCGGTAACCGAAAGGTTAAAGTGCTGCCGAAATCAGGCTTGGGGCATTTGTTGTGAGGCGCAATGGAAGCCGCCGCCACCCGCCAGTACGGCATCTGCGGGCAGGCCGATGCAATCGCGGTCCGGGAAAAGTGCTGCCACTGCCGCAACACCCTCCGCATCGTGCGGGGAGCCAAATGTCGGCACCACCACCAGATGGGTGGTGATCGCGAAATTCATGTAGCTGGCCGGTTCGACCCTGCCGTCCGTCTCGATCCGTCCCGGCGAGGGTACTTCGCGCACTGTCACCCCGAACTCGTCGGCGCGTGCCCGGGCATCGGCATAGACTGCCATATTGGGATCGTCCGCCCCGGTCGCAACCGGCAGCGCCAGCACATTCGGCGCGACGAACCGGGCGAGGTTGTCGACATGGCCGTCAGTGTGATCGTGGAGCAGGCCTTCGCCCAGCCACAGCACCCGGTCAAAGCCAAGGTCACGCTCCAGCCGCCATTCGATGTCGGCCTGCGAGAGTTCGGGATTGCGGTTGGGGTTGAGCAGGCACTGCTCAGTCGTCACCACCAATCCGGTGCCATCCCCGTCCAGCGCGCCGCCTTCGAGGATCCAGTCGCCAGTCGTGACATGCAAAGCCGCATCATGCGCCAGTTCCGCCCCGATGGTCTGGTCGCCTGCCATCATGTACTTCCCGCCCCAGCCGTTGAAGCCGAAGCGCCGGGCAAGCCGCTTGCCGTCACCTGCCACCACCAGCGGTCCGGTGTCGCGCAGCCAGATGTCGCCATAGACGCGCACTTCCAGCTTCACTTTCGCGCTCACCAGCCGCCGCGCCGCCGCCGCATTGGCTTCATCGTGCACCAGCAGCCGCACTTCCTGCCCGCTCTCGGCCACGGCGTTGGCGAAAGCCGCAATCTGCGTCTGCGCGGCTTCGAGAAAACCCGGCCATTCGTCGTCATCATGCGGGAAGCCGATCCACAGCCAGTCCTGCGGATGCCATTCGGGGAGTAAAATAGTTATTGACACTAAATGTCCTTAATTCCACACTGTAATTTGTATCAACGGCAGGAAAAGGAAATCCCATGAGTGTCTATGAGCCATTGACCAAGTATCTCAAGTCCCTTCCCAACGAGAGTTGGAGCACGAATTTCATGGAAATCGAGCGCATCCTGCGCCGTTCCTTACCGCAGAGCGCCTTGGAATACCGCCCTTGGTGGGCCAACCAGAAGGGCGGAAATCACAGCCAGTCGCGGGCATGGCGCGATGCTGGTTGGGAAACACGCGAAGTGGATTTGAAAAACCGGACGCTCCGATTTGAGCGCATGAAGCGGCTCGAAAAGGATAGCGGTTCAACGCCATCCGGCACCAAACCAAACAGTCCCGACGCCGAATTGTGGAGCAAAGCGCACAGGCTCACGGGAATCGAAGATCGTGATGCCTTGATCGCAGCAGCTCTCACCGCGCTCATACGCCGCGAGGCGGCAAAGCAACTGACCGCGATGGGGGGGACGATGCCTGATTTTGCTGTGCCACCCCGTGAGCGTCCGGCATGGTAATTGTCGATACGTCGATCTGGGTCAATTCAATGCGAACCCGCGATGATCGCCTGAGCGACTGGATGGCGGCCGATCTTATTCTGCAACATCCATTCGTAACCGCCGAAATCAGTATGGGCAGCTTTCCTTCGCTGGCCGACAGAACGCGCACAATCGACCTCCTCGACAGTTTCGAGCAAATTGAAGTGGCAGCTGCCCCGGCGTTCCACGAATTTGTCGCCGCACATTCACTTTTTGGCACCGGCATCGGATTCGCCGACGCTCACTTACTCTGCGCTTGCGCTGCCAATCCGGAGGCTCAGCTTGTCACGCGCGACAAGCGACTGGCGGAGCAAGCCGGGCGGCTTGGCCTGGCCTGCGAACTTCCGGCGTGAACCCGGACTGGAACTCAGCCCTTGAAAGGGCCCGGGCCCATGCCCCCTTCCTGGCCTCTGCCATGGATCGCCTGCCTGAACTCACTGCCCTGCTGGCGGCGGGCGAGGCCGAGGCGGCGCTGGCGTGGGCCAAGGCGGCAGGTGCTGATGCGAGCGAAGTGCCCACCGCCCTCCGCCGTGAGCGACTAGCGCTCGCCTTGGCGCTGGGCATCGGCGATCTTGCAGGCGCCTTCCCGCTCGCCCGTGTCACGGCCGAATTGTCCGCCTTTGCCGACCGGGCGATGCAGGCCGCGATTGACCATTCGATTCGTCGCTACCTGCCGGGTGCCGAGCCCGCCGGGTTCATTGCTCTGGCCTTGGGCAAGCACGGCGCAGGCGAGCTCAACTACTCGTCGGACATTGATCCGATCCTGCTCTACGATCCAGAACTGCTCCCCCGGCGCAGCAGCGACGACCCGGGCGAGGCAGCGCAGCGCATTTCGCGCACGCTGGTTGAAACGCTCTCGGCCATGACTGACGAAGGTTATGTCTTCCGCGTCGATCTGCGGCTGCGCCCCCAGTCGGAAGTCAGCCCTTTGGCTATCCCTGTAGAGGCGGCGCTGGCGCACTATGAAAGCTCGGCGCTTGCCTGGGAGCGCGCCGCCTTCATCCGCGCGCGCCCCTGCGCAGGTGATATTGCGGCGGGCGAGGGCTTTCTGGCGGCGATCCGGCCCTTCATCTGGCGCAAGAGTCTCGACTTCGGGGCGATTCGCGAAATTGCCCGGCTGACCGCGCAGATCCGCGCCAACCATGGCAGCGTCCAGCGTCCCGGTCCGGGTTTCGATATCAAGCGCGGGCGCGGCGGCATTCGCGAGATCGAATTTTTCGCCCAGACCCACCAGCTCATCCACGGCGGGCGCAATCCCGCGTTGCGGCTGCGCGGCACCCGCGCCAGCCTCGATGCGCTTGCAGCGGCGGGGATCATTGCGGCGGAAGATGCGCGCCTGCTGGGGGCAAGTTATGACCGGCTGCGCGAAATCGAGCACCGGCTGCAGATGGTCGATGACCGCCAGACCCACAGTGTGCCCAAGGACCCGGCTGCAATCGATTCGGTTGCCCGGCTGGGTGGCCTCGAAAATGGCAGCGCGTTGGTCGCCGAACTGATCGAAATCACTGAGGCTGTCGGCAGTCGCTATGACTTGCTCATCGCCGCAGACAGCAAGAGTGCTCCCGCCCCGCAAGCGCCAGTCAGCGGGGATGCACTCACCGCCGAACTCGCGCGGCTGGGCTTTGCCGATCCAGAGCATCTGGCGCAGCGCATTGCCGGTTGGACCTCAGGCTCGCTGCGGGCGTTACGTAGCGATGCCGCGCTCGCCGCCTTTGCCGCGATTCGGCCTCAGCTGCTCGGCGCGCTGGCCGCCGCACCCGCGCCAGACCGGGCGATGGCACGCTGGGAGCAGATGCTCACCAATCTGCCCAGCGCAATCAATCTGTTCCGCTTGCTGGAAGCGCGGCCTGGCCTGCTCGAACTGCTGGTGCGGGTGCTCTCGCTGGCCGCACCGCTGGCCGATGAACTAGCCCGGCGCGGCGATCTTCTCGATCCCCTGATCGATGCCAGCGCGCTGGAGCTGCCGGGCGATCTTGCCGAAATCACAAATGAAATGGCCCAGGGCGAAGCCGGGGATGATTATCAGTCCGTGCTGGACCGCGTTCGCCGCAAAGTTGGCGAGCTCCGCTTTATGTTGGGGGTCCAGCTGGTCGAAGCGGCGCGCGATCCGCTGGCCATCGCCGCGGCGCTCGCGCGCATTGCCGAGGCGGCGATTGAGGTGCTCGCCCAGGCTACTGTCGCCGATTTTGAGCGGAGCCATGGCAGGATTACCGGTTCCGAGCTGGTGATCCTCGGACTGGGTCGGATCGGCGGGGGCGCGCTGACTCACGCCAGCGACCTCGACCTTGTGTTCCTGTTTACTGGCGGGACTGACGGTGATTCGGACGGGGCGAAACCGCTCGGAACCAGCCTCTATTTCAACCGCCTGGCCCAGCGAATCAGCGCCGCGCTCAGCGTGCCGACGGCGGAGGGCGCGCTCTATGAGGTCGATACGCGGCTGCGGCCATCGGGCGAGCAGGGGCCGCTGGCGGTCAGCTATGAAAGCTTCGCGCTCTATCAGGGTCGCGATGCCTGGACCTGGGAGCACCTCGCGTTGTGCCGCGCGCGCGTTCTCTATGGATCGGCGGGCGCGCGCGAAGCCCTGGTTCGGATTGTCTCTGAGGCGCTGCTCCAGCCCCGTGATCCCGGAAAATTGCGCAGCGATGTGCTGGAAATGCGCGGGAAGATGGCCTTGCACAAGCCAGCCAAGAGCCCGCTTGACGTCAAGCTGGCGCGCGGCGGGCTGGTCGATCTGGAATTCCTCACCCACTTCCTGCAATTGCGCGACGGGGCCGGGATTCCGGGCGCGCTGACGCCGTTTCTGGGCGATGCCTTGCGGGTGCTGGCGGGGGCGGGACTGCTGCCCAAGCAGCTCGGCGCGGTGCACAATGTGCTCACCCGCATGCTAGTATCGATGCGGCTCTTGGCGACTGGCGGCGAAGAGCTCTCCCAGCCAGCACGCCTCGCTCTTGCCAAGGCCTGCGGATCGGGCGATTGGGACACCTTGCTGGCCAGTCTGGCCGAGGCGCGCCACGCAGTCGCGGCGGCCTGGGGCCAGACCTTCGGCGAAACACTGGAGATCTGAACAATGAGCACTTTTCCCGGCATTGGCGATGCACTTCCCGATATTGCGCTTGAATCCCCCGAGGGCGGCAGCATTCGCGTCTCCGACTTCGCCGGCAAAAAGCTGGTGCTGTTCTTCTACCCCAAGGACGATACCCCAGGCTGCACCACCGAGAATCAGGACTTCACGGCGCTGGCCGATGACTTCGCCAAGGCCGGTGTTGCGCTGCTCGGCATCAGCAAGGATAGCCCGGCGCGCCATGCCAAATTCATCGCCAAATATGGCCTCAAGGCCCCGCTTGCCAGCGATGCCGCAGAAGGTGGGCTGTCCGACGCGCTCGGTATCTGGGCGGAGAAGCAGAACTATGGCCGCAGCTACATGGGCATGGTCCGAACCACCGTGCTGGTCGGTACCGACGGCAGGATCGCGAAGGTCTGGAGCAAGGTGAAGGTCAAGAGTCATGCTGCCGAGGTGCTGACCGCCGCGAAAGCGCTTTGACCCTGACGAGCGTTGCCGGGGCGATTCGCGCGGCGCTGCTCACCGCCGATCCGCGCGCCAAAGTGATGGCCGCCCGCGCGGTGGCGCGCGACTGGCGGCTAGGGCGGCTCGCTTTTTCCTTTGATGTGGCCATGCCGGATCGCCCAACTCGGCCCGCCTTGCCCCTCCTGTTGCCGCCAAACCGTATGCCCAAGCGCGGACGCGGAGGATCGGAGAAGGGCCGGATCGCGCTATGGCATGCCCTGGCGCATATCGAATTTTCCGCCATCGACCTCGCGCTCGATGCTGCCGGGCGCTTCGGCGCCGAGCTTGGCCCGCGCTTCACCGGCGATTTTCTGTCGGTCGCAGCCGATGAAGCCATGCATTTCGCCCTGCTTTATCGCCGCCTGCGCGCGCTAGGCAGCGCCTATGGCGCTCTGCCCGCGCACGACGGGCTGTGGGATGCGGCCTTTGAGACCCGATATGATGCGGCGGCACGCCTCGCGATCGTGCCGATGGTGCTCGAGGCGCGTGCGCTCGATGTCTCCCCGCCGACTATTGAACGGCTGCGGGCGATGGGTGACGTCGCTGGGGCGCGTCTGCTCGAACGAATCCTTGACGACGAAATCCGCCATGTCGCCGTCGGGACAAAGCACTTTATCGCACTTTGCGAGCAAGGCGGAGAATCGCCTGAAACCCATTGGAAAACCTTGGTCCAGCGCCATTTCCGTGGGTCTCTGAAGCCACCATTCAACGACTCGGCGCGCCTCGCAGCCGGTTTGTCGCGCAGTTTCTACGCAGCTATTGCTTTGGTAACCTGAAGCCGCCTAGCCCATAACCAACGAGACGGCGGGGGGTTCCGACCATCTCCAATAAACAACCAATGCGCCGCCCCGTGCAGGGAACGTGCGGCGGAATTGTCAAGGTCGCACGGCCTGATCCGGTATTCGGACAGGCTGTCAAGACAAGGGTTTTTGAGTGGTCGATTTGAAGCTTTTTGCCAAAATGCGGTTGTTTGCCGGCGCAGCAGTCCCGGTCAGCCTCATGTTTGGCGCGCATCCTGCTCTTGCCAA
Organism: Sphingomonadaceae bacterium; assembly: GCA_947473355.1. Classification (GTDB taxonomy): domain Bacteria; phylum Pseudomonadota; class Alphaproteobacteria; order Sphingomonadales; family Sphingomonadaceae; genus Novosphingobium. The sequence continues at coordinate 9,301 of CANJCQ010000056.1, forward strand.
CAGCAGCACTGCCGCAGATATCGCCGCCCCGCTGCGCGCCGCGCAAGACGCCCGGGCCTCCTCGCTCGGCAATGGTGATGAAGAATTCCGCCAGCTGTTTGCCAACTGGCGCTCGCTCGACAAGCCCGCCGCCCTCGTCACTCCGAAATTCAATCCGTCGCTGACAACGTCCGCCGCCACGACGCGCGCTGTTGCCTCACCGTTTGCTGCCCCCCGCACGGTTTCCATTCCCTCGCGCGTTCCGGTTGAAGGCGTGCGCCTGACCAGCGACTATGGCATGCGCTGGCATCCGGTCATGGGTGGCCGCCGCGCCCACAAGGGCGTCGATCTGGCCGGCCCGATCGGCACGCCGGTCCACGCCACGGCCGATGCCGTTGTCGGCAAGGCCGAATGGTTCAGTTCCTATGGCCTCTATGTCGCGCTTGAGCATGGCGGCGATATTGAGACCCGCTATGGCCACATGTCGCGGCTGAATGTCTATGCTGGCCAGCGTGTCCGCAAGGGCGACGTGATCGGTTATATCGGCACCACCGGCCGCTCGACTGGCCCGCATCTGCACTATGAAGTCCGCATCTCGGGCCTCGCGGTCAATCCGATCCCCTATATGCAGGCAGATCAGTTCAGCCGTCCGGCGCAGGATGATCCGCTGCCTCTCCCCGCATTCGGCCAGGTTGCTGCCCGCCGCTAGGCGCCCGGCTGACTTAGCCAGCCATTCGATCCAATAATCAGGTCTTACTGGGCGAGCAGCCGTGTCGCCATGGCGCGCACATCGTCTGCCATATCTTCGCGCGCCAGCGCCAAAGCCAGTGTGGCCTCGACGAAGCCGGTCTTTGATCCGCAATCATAGCGTTTCCCGGCAAAGGTCACGGCGTGAAACGGCTGCTGGCCCAGCATCCGCGCCATGGCATCAGTTAACTGGATCTCGCCGCCGGCGCCCTTGCTCTGCGTTTCGAGCACCTGCATCACTTCGGGCTGCAGGATATAGCGACCCGAAATGATCAGGTTGGATGGCGCCTCATCGGCCTTGGGCTTTTCGACGAGGCCCTTCACTTCAGTCAGATCCCCATCCCGCTTGCCCGGCGCGATCACGCCATAGCTCGAAACCTCCTCGTGCGGCACTTCGAGCACCGAGATCAGATTGCCGCCGACCCGGTTGTAGGCATCGACCATCTGCTTCATGCAGCCCGGCTCGCCGATCATCAGCTCGTCGGGCAGGAAAATCGCGAAAGGTTCATCGCCAACGATCGCCCGCGCGCACCAGATCGCATGGCCCAGCCCCAGCGGTACCTGCTGGCGCACGGCTACGAGATTGCCCGGGGCGAGCCGCGTCGGCTCCAGAATTTCGAGAGCCTTGGCCCGGTCGCGCATGGTCGCTTCAAGCTCAAAGGCGACATCGAAATGGTCGATGATCGCGGTCTTGCCGCGCCCGGTCACGAAGATCATCTGCTCGATCCCCGCCTCACGCGCCTCGTCGACCGCATACTGGATCAGCGGCCGGTCAATGATCGGCAGCATTTCCTTGGGGATCGACTTGGTCGCGGGAAGAAAACGGGTGCCAAGCCCCGCAACGGGGAACACGGCTTTGCGGATCGGTTTGCGCATGGTCATCGCGGCGGGGAATTGCAGGCGGAGCGAGGGACGTCAACGGCTTTGAAATTAGTTCACGCAGAGGCGCAGAGAAGGAAGGTGAGACGCAGAGGAGTTGGCTTTGCGGCGAAGCCGCTCTCTTAATCAGACGCCGCACCAAGCGGAGCCCAGACATTTGAACAGGAGCCTCCGGCTTAATCCCACCTCTCTGCGCCTCCCCTTCCTTCTCCGCGTCTCTGCGTGAACAACCTTTCCCTTCTCCTTGCCGCCCACGCATTTCCCGCTAAACCCGCGAATATGGACAAGATCATCATTCAGGGCGGCAAGCGCCTTTCCGGCACCATTCCCATCTCCGGCGCGAAGAATTCCGCGCTGACCCTGCTGCCCTGCGCGCTGCTCACTGACGAGCCGCTGACGCTGCGCAACCTGCCGCGCCTCGCCGATATCGACGGATTCCAGCATCTGCTCAACCAGTTCGGCATTTCCACGACCATTGCCGGCTCGCGGCCTGAGGATTTCGGCCGGGTGATGACCCTGGAGGCAACCCGGATCACCAGCTCGGTCGCGCCATATGAACTGGTGCGCAAGATGCGCGCCTCGATCCTGGTGCTCGGCCCGATGCTGGCGCGGATGGGCGAGGCAACCGTCTCGCTGCCCGGCGGCTGCGCCATCGGCAACCGCCCGATCGATCTGCATCTGAAAGTGCTTGAAGCGCTGGGAGCGACGATTGAACTCGCCGCAGGCTATGTTCGCGCGATTGCGCCCGATGGCGGCCTCCCCGGCGGTCGCTATTCCTTCCCGGTGGTTTCAGTCGGCGCGACAGAGAACGCGCTGATGACGGCGGTGCTGTGCAACGGCAAATCGACGCTCCACAACGCCGCGCGCGAGCCCGAGATTGTCGATCTGTGCAACCTGCTGGTCGATATGGGCGCGGAAATCGAAGGCATCGGCACCAGCGACATCACCGTGCACGGGGTCCCCCGCCTACATGGCGCGACCTATGAAGTGATGCCCGACCGTATCGAGGCAGGCTCCTATGCCTGCGCCGCAGCGATCACCGGCGGCGAAGTGACGCTCAAAGGCGCGCGGATCGACGAAATGGACGCAACGGTGCAGGCCTTGCGCGACGCCGGGGTTTCGGTCGAACCAGTAGCGAAAGGCATCCATGTTGCCGCGAACGGCCCGCTGCGCGCCATAACCCTCTCCACCGCTCCCTATCCGGGCTTTGCCACCGACATGCAGGCGCAATTGATGGCGCTGCTGTGCCGGGCGGAGGGCGCCTCGGTGCTCACCGAAACCATCTTCGAAAACCGCTACATGCACGTCCCCGAACTCAACCGCATGGGCGCGCATATCGAAACCAAGGGCCGCACGGCAGTGGTCCATGGCGTGCCGAAGCTGACCGGCGCCGAAGTCATGGCGACGGATTTGCGTGCCTCAATGAGCCTGGTGATCGCCGGGCTGGCAGCGGAGGGCGAGACGCAGGTGCACCGGCTTTACCACCTCGACCGCGGCTACGAGCGGCTGGAGGAGAAGTTGGCGCTTGTTGGGGCTGAAGTGGAGCGGGTTGGGGGGGATTGAGCTATGGGTTCCACGGTGGGGACAATTGACGTTTTTGCGCTGCTGCTGACAGTGGCGCAGATTGCTGTTGCCTTTGCCGGGTTTGGTGCAGTTGCAACTAGCTTGCGCAAGTCTGCCCAACACACACAAGTCAACGCAGGCCGCGTCGCCAACATGCTTATAACCAGTCTTGTTGCGGCCCTCCTCGCCCTGACGCCATGCGGCCTCAGCTTGTTCGAAGTTCCGGGCGCGTGGACTTGGCGGGGAGCGTCAGTCCTCGCCTTGTTGATATTTCTAATACCTTCTCCGGGCTTTGCGAAAAACATCAAGCAGATGGCTAATCGGAAGGGCGTTCATTTTCCGACGCTCATCATCAACTATGGATTGGTAGTGTTTTCCGTAGTCGTGTTTGGGTTTTGCGCCTTTGCCGTCCCCTTAGCTAATCCTGCCGCCCTTTTCATTTTGGGATTGTTTTCCCTGATGGTCGTCTGCGGCGTGCTTTTCTTCCGTGTGGTTTATTCGGTGTTGATTTCAGTCGTTTCGGACTGAACCCAACGGGGCAAGGCCATCACTCATGCCGTTAGAAGGAATTGCCTGGCAGGCTGTTTTGAGTTAACCCCGCCACAGCGGGGCAAGGCAACCTCCCGTCAGCACAAGTGGCTTTTGGCGTTCCCGCCCAAGCGTTGCGGCTTTTGAACAGGCGTTTTTGCGTCTGAGGGAACAGTTATGCCGGCTGATACGAATCCGCCTTTTTCAGAACTCCTGCGCACCTTCACCCGCGTCGGATTCCTATCGTTCGGTGGTCCTGCCGGGCAGATCGCCTTGATGCACAAGGAGATTGTCGAGGATCGGGCGTGGGTAGAGGAGGGTGCTTTCCTGCGCGCGCTGAACCTGTGCCATTTGCTCCCCGGACCCGAGGCGCAGCAGCTGGCGACCTGGATTGGCTGGCGGCTGCACGGGGTTCGGGGCGGGCTGGCGGCGGGGCTGCTGTTTGTCATTCCCGGCGCACTGATCATGCTGGCCCTGTCACTGCTCTATGCCATGGCTGCGGGGCTCACGTGGTTTGCCGCGCTGTTTCTGGGGATCAAGGCGGCGGTGCTGGCGATTGTGGTCCAGGCGCTGATCCGGGTTGGCAAGCGGGCGCTTAACACGCGTTTTAAGCAGGGGTTGGCGGCAGTGGCATTTCTGGCGCTGGCCTTGCTGCACGCGCCATTCCCGCTGGTGATCCTGATCGCCGGGGTCGCCGGGGCATTGGTTGGCGCCAGCAAGCCGGATTGGTTGGGTGCCCACGCCCCGCCGCCCGCGCAGAACAATCAGCCGAGCAAGCGCAAGCTGGCCGGGGCGACGGTGGTTACGGTGCTGGTCTGGCTGGCCATCTGGGCGCTGCCGATGGTGCTGATTGCGGCGACTCTGGGCCGCGAATCGGTGCTCTGGGATATCGGCGCGTTCTTTTCGAAGCTGGCGGTTGTGACTTTCGGTGGGGCCTATGCAGTGCTTGCCTATATGGCGCAGCAGTCGGTCGAGCATTTCCACTGGCTGTCGCCAGGCGAAATGGCCGATGGGCTGGGCCTGGCCGAAACCACGCCGGGGCCGCTGATCATGGTCACGCAATTTACCGGCTTCCTTGCTGCCTGGCGCGACCCCGGAACTCTTTCGCCGCTTACTGCCGGGCTGCTTGGCGCCGGGCTGACGACATGGGTGACTTTTGCCCCGTGCTTCTTGTGGATATTTGCCTGCGCGCCGTGGATGGACCGGCTGGAGCGGATCCCCGCGCTGCAATCGGCGCTGGCGGCGATTACCGCCAGCGTGGTCGGGGTAATCGCCAATCTGGCGCTGTGGTTTGCCCTGCATGTGCTGTTTGCCCGGCCTGAGGCGGAGCTGTCCGGGCTGCCCGATGTGTCCAGCCTCGATTGGCGGGCGGCACTGATCGGCGCGGGCGCGGCGGTGTTGCTGTTCCGCTTCAAGCGCAACGTCATCGAAGTGCTGGGGCTGGCGGCGCTGGCGGGTCTGGTGCTGAGCCAGTTGTAACCGCGCAGCCAGGCGTTTCTAAAGGCGTGCCGCCAGCCAGCCGACCAGCCACAGCCGGATCGCGCTGCCCAGGCCTGGCGGGACTTCCGCTGCGATTCGCTCGGCATCAATCCGCGCTACAAGCGCGTTGATCGGCAGGCGCTCGGACACGGCTGCGGTCTTGAGCAGTTCCCAGAACAACGGCTCGAGGCTGATCGAGGTCTTGTGCCCGGCGATCTCCACCGAGCGTTTGATTGGGGGGTGATAGGGCGTGGTCATGGTTGCGCTGCATCCTGCGGCCAGCGCGGGGCGCGCGAATCAGAAGTGGAACTGGGTTCCGACATAGACCGCCTGGCTATCCTTCTTGCCATCGGTCAGCGGACGCAGCCGTTCGCGCTCCTGTGAATACCGCACGCCGGCAGTCACGTCGATATTGCGACCAAGCCGATAGCTGCCGCCCAGATCGACCTGATCCGCGCTACCCGAGAAAGTGCGCGGCGCGCGACCCGTTGCCTGCTTTTCATCCAGCACGATGTGCGGGTTGAAACGGGCAGGATCGTCGTTCCCGGCGGGTGCAAGCTTGAACTGGGCCAGCTCCGGAGTTTCGGTCTTGCTAAGGTCGGTTGGCGGGACGATGCCTTGCGCGAAACCGTGATAGCCGCGCGAGACCCCGAGGTTGAACGCGGTCGGCGCAATCTGCAGCGGCGCGGCGCCGGGCGCGCTGGCTGCCAGGGCAGGAAGCGCGTTGCGGGCCAGGACCCCCTGCACAATCAAGGGATCGACCCGCACTGCAACAGTCACCGACCGGTCAGGCCGGTTGCCGCTGCCTGCTGGCGTAAAATGGAACATCTGGCCTTTGCCGAGCGACCGGGCCGAAAGCGCCGGGTCGAGACGCGCCGAGAGTCGCGCAACCTGAAGCGATTCGGAGTCGCTTTCCCGATCCACCCTCGGTGCGAATGTACTGGAAAACGCGAGCACCGCGCTGGGCAATGCCAGCATCGCAACAGCGCCGGACAAAAGCACGCCTGAAGCCATTCCTGGCCGCGTGTTGCTGTTGCTTGCCTTGGCCATATTCACTCCGTTCGGCCTTCACCGACTCAAAAATCCAACCGTTTGTCTGATCGCAAAGCCAGATCGTCCTTTTGCGCAGGCCAAACTTAACAGAAGCTGATTATGCGCCCGCAAGCCGACTTTTGAAACCGGAAATGCAGCGCGCTTTGGCCGAACAGCGGTCCTCGCGATATTCATGGCGGGTTCACGGGCACAATTGCCTGTGAAGCAACCATACCGCCGCCCCTTGCCGCGAAGGCTGCGGCGGCTATAGAAGCAAGCGACTGTGCCAAAGCTCTGGTGCAAAAGCCTCGACGACAGGACCTGGATACAACGATGACTGGCAGCAATGAAATTGGTCGCAAGAACTTCAGGCTTCCGGCCAAGGCGGGAATTGCCCTGATGCTGGCGCTGGCGATTGCCGGCTGCGGCGGTGGCGGCAATCGCCGGGCAAAGCTCCAACTGGCGGCCTCGAGCGTCTCGACCATCGGCGTCAACGCCTATCTGTGGCGGGCCAGTCTCGATGCACTGTCCTTCATGCCGATGCTGCAGACCGACAGCGCGGGCGGGGTTATTGTCACTGACTGGTATGCCAATCCAAGCAATCCGGGCGAGCGGGTCAAGGTTTCGGTGACGATCCTTGATCGCGATCTGCGCGCCGATGCGCTGCGGGTTTCGGCCAGCCGCCAGGTAGCCCAGGGCGGTGGCTGGGTCGATGCGCCGGTTCAGGCAGCGACCGTGCAGCGGCTGGAAGACATCATCCTGACCAAGGCTCGCGATCTGCGGCGCAATGCCGTCGGCGGCTGACGCTGCTTTTCGGGTAATTGACTATGACCGAGCGATTCGATCCGTCTGAAGCCGACGGGCGCTGGCAGCGCGTCTGGGACCTCCGCCAGTGCTTTCGCGCTGACGATAATTCGCCCAAGCCGCGCAGCTACGTGCTCGAGATGTTTCCCTATCCCTCGGGGCGCATCCACATCGGCCATGTCCGCAACTATACGATGGGCGACGTGCTGGCGCGCTACAAGCGCATGCGCGGATTCGAAGTCCTCCACCCGATGGGCTGGGACGCTTTCGGCATGCCTGCCGAAAATGCCGCGATGGAAAAGGGCGTCCACCCCGGTGGCTGGACCCGCGAGAACATCGCCAACATGAAGGCGCAGCTGAAGCGCCTTGGCTTCGCGCTCGACTGGAGCCGCGAGCTCGCGACTTGCGAGCCGGAATACTACGGCCACGAACAGGCGCTGTTCCTCGATCTCTATGCGGCAGGGCTGGTCTATCGCAAGGAATCGGCAGTCAACTGGGACCCGGTCGACATGACCGTGCTTGCCAACGAACAGGTCATCGACGGGCGTGGCTGGCGTTCGGGGGCATTGGTCGAGAAGCGCAAGCTGTCGCAGTGGTTTTTGAAGATTACCGACTTTGCCGAGGAGCTGCTCGAAGGGCTGGGCACGCTGGATGGCTGGCCCGAGAAGGTCCGCACGATGCAGGAAAACTGGATCGGCAAAAGCCAGGGCCTGTGCTGCACGTTCAAGCTGACGGGGACTGCGGACGGGATCCCGGTCTTCACCACGCGGCCCGATACACTTTACGGTGCGAGCTTCGTCGCGATTGCCGCCGATCATCCGCTGGCCGCATCGCTGGCGGAAAATGCGCCTGAGCTTCAGGCCTTCATCGCCGAATGCAAGCGCGGCGGCACGACGGCGGCAGAACTGGAAACTGCCGAAAAGCTGGGTTTCAACACTGGCCTCAACGTCGAACATCCGCTCGATCCAAAATGGCACCTGCCAGTCTATGTCGCCAATTTTGTGTTGATGGACTATGGAACAGGCGCAGTCTTTGGCTGCCCGGCGCATGATCAGCGCGATCTCGATTTTGCCCGCAAATACCATCTCCCGGTGCGCCGTGTGGTTGCCGAGGGTGATAACGAGGCGCTCGAATATGAGGGTGACGAGGCCTATACTGGCCATGGCCGCCTCGTGAATTCGGGCTGGATGACCGGCATGAGCGTCGCCGAGGCCAAGGCTGCGGTTATCGCCAAGGCGGGCCATGAGGGCTGGGGCGAAGCCGAAACGCAATACCGCCTGCGCGACTGGGGTGTAAGCCGCCAGCGCTATTGGGGCACGCCGATCCCGTTCATTCATTGCGAAAGCTGCGGCGTGGTGCCGGTGCCCCATGATCAGTTGCCGGTAGTGCTGCCCGAGGATGTCGATTTCCAGACTCCCGGCAATCCGCTGTTGCGGCATGCGACGTGGAAGCATGTCGCCTGCCCCAAGTGCAATGAGCCCGCGACCCGCGAGACCGATACGCTCGATACTTTCGTCGATTCGAGCTGGTATTTCCTGCGCTTCGCCAGCCAGCCGGGCGACAAACCCTTCGATCCCGAAGCCGTAGCCAAGTGGCTGCCGGTCGAGCAATATATCGGCGGGATCGAGCATGCGATCCTGCACTTGCTCTATGCGCGGTTCTGGACACGGGCGCTGGAGCGAATCGGTAAGATCAAGATCAAGGAGCCGTTTGCCAGCCTGTTTACGCAGGGCATGGTGACGCATGAGACTTACAGCCGCGTCGATCCGGGCAATGGCCAGCCAGTCTATTTCAGCCCGGCCGAAGTCGAAAAGCAGGGCGAAGCTGCCAAGTTGAAGTCCGATGGCGCGGCGGTTGAAGTCGGTCGCGTGATCAAAATGTCGAAGTCCAAGAAAAACGTCGTGGACCCCGACGAAATCGTCGCCACCCACGGCGCCGACGCGATTCGCTGGTTCATGCTCTCCGATTCGCCGCCCGAACGCGACCTGCCGTGGTCAGAAGCCGGGATCGAGGGCTGCTCGCGTTTTGTCCAGCGGCTATGGCGGTTGTTCGGCCAATTTGACGCCGATGCCACCGGCGAAGACAAGGCGCTTGATCGCAAGCGCGACCAGACTGTTGCCGCCGCTGCCGATGATATCGAAGCACTCGGCTTCAACAAGGCCGTTGCCCGCATCTACGAGTTGACCAATGCCACCGAAAAGGCCGCGCCTTCCGCCAGCCGCTCCGCCGCGATCCGCACGCTGTTGTTGCTGGTCGCGCCGATGATGCCGCATCTCGCCGAAGAGGCCTGGGCGAGCGTCGGAGAGGGACTGATCGCCGAAGCCGATTGGCCCAAATTCGATCCCGCGCTGCTGGTCGAGGATGAAGTCACCGTGGCGATCCAGGTCATGGGCAAGCTGCGCGATACCCTGACTGTCGCCAAGGGCCTGCCCAAGGATCAGCTTGAGGCGCTTGCCCTTGCCAGCGACAAGGTGCAGCGTGCGCTTGAAGGCAAAAGCGTGAAGAAAGTGATCGTCGTGCCCGACCGTCTGGTAAATCTCGTCGCATGAAGCCTCTCGCGGCCCTCCTGCTGCCGTTGATGCTTTCAGCCTGCGGGCTCCACCCGCTCTATGCTGGCGGCGGCAATGGCGCAGTGGCGCAGGGGCTGGCGGCAATCGACATTTCACCGATCGAAGGCCGCGCCGGCTGGCTGATGCGCAATGCCCTGAGTGACCGATTGCGCACCGGCGCAGGCGCTCCGGTGCGCTATCGGCTCGATGTCCGGCTTGATGACAAGCTGGAAGGGCTGGGGCTGCTGTCCGACGACACCATCGGCCGCGAACGCCGCACATTGCGCGCGCGTTATCAGCTGGTCGATCTGACCAATGGCAATATCGTGCTTGATGCGACTGCCGGTTCGGACGCTGGTATCGACGTCGTCTCTTCCGAATATGCGACAATTGCGGCGGAAAACACTGCGCTGGAAAACCTCAGCCGCGATGTCGCCGACCGAATGGTGACGGCGATTGCCTTGCAGCTTCGCCCCAAGAATTGAAATGAAGTGAAGGCATCGCAGCGCGACTTTGCCAGCATTGCCCAGCGCGCTGCGAGCGCGGCGCGGGTGTTCTTCTTCTGCGGTCCTGATGAGGCCGGGGCGAGCGATGCCGCCGCCCACATCATTGCGCTGCTCAAAGAGCCGGGCGAGCGCATCGAGCTTTCCGGCGGCGAGTTAAAGCGCGATCCGGTGAAGCTTGGGGACGAGGCGCGGAGCAATTCGCTGTTTGGCGGCACCCGCCATATCCTGGTCCGCGCGGCTGGCGATGAAGCACATGATGCGGTCGAAATCCTGCTGGAAACGGAAGGCGAGCCCTGTCCGGTGCTGATCGTCGCCAGCAATGCCAGCGACAAGAGCCGCACCGCCAAATTGCTCGAGAGCCGCCCCGATGCGCTTGTCGCCATGTTTCACCCTCCCGAACTGCGCGCAGTGGCCTCCTCGGTGCGTGATATGGCCGGAGCGGCGGGGCTGCAGCTGGGTGATGATCTCGCCGAACGCATTGCCCGTGCGGCGGGCCTTGATACCCGACTCGCGCGCTCGGAGCTGACCAAACTGGCGCTCTATCTCGATGCCAGCCCGGAAAGCCCGCGCCGCGCCGATGCCGCCGCCTACGACGCCGTGGGCGCGCGGACTGAGGAAGATGGCTTTGCGCCGCTGGTCAATGCCGTGCTCGGAGGCGAGACCGCGCGGATCCCGGGCGAGCTCCGCCGGATGCGCGAGCTGGGGCTCAATCCGGTGGGGCTGTTGCTGCAATTCGAGCGCCGCGCGGCGCAGTTGGGGGCGCTGGCCGCAAAACTGGGCCCGCGTGGCGATTTAGGCAAACTCATCGAAAGCGAATCGGCGGCGCGGCGCATCTTCTGGAAGGACAAGCGCGACATTTCGGTGCAGCTGGGGCGCTGGCGCGGCAAGCGTGTGGAGCGGCTCATTTCGCGCCTTGCAGCACTGCATGTTGAGCTCTTGACCAACAGCCAGAATGCCGAACTGTTGTTGGCTCAAGAGCTGACCGAAATCGGCCGGGCAGCAGCGCGCAACCGCTAAGCCGCAACGCCGCGCTTGCCTTTTTGCCAGACCCGACCTAAAGGCGCGCCCTTCGCGAATGCGTGAGGAATCTTCATTCGGAGGATTCGCGGGCCCGCCTGGCTATAAAGGGCTGCCAGGGCTGGCCGGACACGTCGCAAAACAAGGAGACGAAAATGCCCAAGCTCAAGACGAAGAGCGGCGTCAAGAAGCGCTTCAAGCTCACCGCAACCGGCAAGATCAAGCACGGCGCGGTTGGCAAGCGGCACAGATTGATGAGCCACAATGCCAAGTACATCCGCCAGCACCGCGGCACTGACGTGATTTCCGATGCAGATGCAAAGGTCATCAAGAAGTGGGCGCCCTACGGGCTGTGATCTGAACGAAATTCCGGAGTACTGAATTATGGCAAGAGTCAAACGGGGTGTCACCACCCGCGCCAAGCACAAGAATATTCTCGAGCAGGCCAAGGGCTATCGCGGTCGTCGCAAGAACACGATCCGCGTCGCGCGTCAGGCTGTCGAAAAGGCCGGGCAATATGCCTACCGCGATCGCAAGGTTAAGAAGCGGTCGTTCCGCGGCCTGTGGATCCAGCGCATCAACGCTGCGGTGCGTGCCGAAGGCCTCACCTACTCGCAGTTCATCCACGGCACCAAGCTGGCGGGCATTGAGCTCGACCGCAAGGCCATGGCGGACCTCGCGATGAACGAGGGTGGCATTTTCACTACCCTCATCGCGCAGGCCAAGGCAGCGCTGCCCGCCTGATCGGCTGGTAAGTTAAGCAAATTCAGGGCGCGGTTGGTCAGGCCAGCCGCGCCCTTTTGCTTGCGCAATCGAATTGCCTATCCTATTCAAATATTTGGGAAGATTAGGGTCGCCAATATCGGGGTAAGGTCGGTGTCGCCAGATTGCGAAGTGCATGTGCGGTTTTTCGCAGCACCGCCTGATCTGCGCCGTTATTTCACCACGTTCTATCTCCTTGAGTGCAAGATCACCGATGGCGGCGTAGTCAGCGACTTTCTGCTCCCGGAATGGGCCAATCTGCGCTTCCATTCGGGCAGCTTGCCTGTTGCCGAATCGCTCTCGGGCGCGAAACTGGACGGGACGGCTTTCCCCGTCACTGGTCCTAGTTCGCGGGCCGTGCGCTTTACAATCGGTTCGACTCGGATGTGGGGCATTGGCCTGCTGCCGCTGGGCTGGGCCAAATTCGTCGGCGCAGCCGCGTCGGATTTTGCCGACGGCCTGCTCGATGGCAATATTCACCCGGCCTTTGCCACCTTTCGCCCTCTGGCTGATGATCTTTTGCACGGTGCGGATGATGTGGAGGCGGAGTTGGGCCGGATCGCCAGCCATTTTCGTGGCCGCATTTACCTGCATGTGCCGGAAGAAGAGCGCATTGTCGCTATTCATGCGGCGCTGGTCGATCCAGAAGTGGCTACAGTCGCCCAGCTGGCCGAGCGCGCCGGGACCAGCCTGCGCACAGCCGAACGCCTGTGCCGCCGCGCTTTCGGCTTTTCTCCCAAGCTGTTGCTGCGCCGTCAGCGCTTCATCCGCAGTCTCAGCCAATTCATGCTTGATCCATCGCTCAAATGGATCGGCGCAATAGACGGCCATTATCACGACCAGTCGCAATTCGTGCGCGATTGTCGGCAGTTCATGGGGATGTCGCCGAGCCAGTATGGCGCGCTGCCCAAGCCGCTGATCGGGGCGATCATGCGCGAGCGTGACCGCATGGCCGGCTCGGCAGCGCAAACCCTCGATAGTCCGGACGGGCCAAAGCGTCCGCGCTGATTGCGATTCGGCCAGAGGGGCCCTATGGAGCGCCGCTCGACATTTGAACGGCGGACGGAATTCCAGTGGACTACGCAGCAACCGGCAGCCAGGCGCTCGCGCGCATTGCCGAATCGGGCAATCTCGATGCACTCGAGGCGCTGCGCATCGAATTTCTCGGCAAGCAGGGTTCGATTTCCGGACTGCTCAAGACGCTGGGCGGCATGTCTGCGGACGAGCGTCAATCGGAAGGGCCGAAGATCCACGCCTTGCGAGAGGATGTCTCTGCTGCGCTCGCAGCCCACAAGGATGCGCTCGAATCTGCCGCGCTTGAAGCCCGGCTGGCCAGCGAGAGCATCGACCTTTCGCTGCCTGCTCCGGCAAGTCCTCGGGGTACTATCCATCCGGTCAGCCAGGTCATGGACGAACTGGCCGAGATTTTCGCAGACCTCGGCTTTGCTGTCGCCACCGGCCCGGAGATCGAGGACGGCTGGCACAATTTCACCGCGCTCAACATGCCCGAAAGCCATCCGGCCCGGGCGATGCACGATACATTTTACTTCCCGGACAGGAACGAGAGCGGCGAGGAAATGCTGCTGCGCACGCATACTTCGCCCGTCCAGATTCGAACGATGCTGGAACAGGGCGCGCCGCTCAGGATCATCGCCCCGGGCCGGGTCTATCGCTCGGACAGCGACGCCACCCACACCCCGATGTTCCACCAGATCGAAGGCCTGGTGATCGACAAGGGAATCCACCTCGGCCACCTCAAGTGGACGCTGGAGACGATGCTGGGGGCCTTCTTCGAACGCGACGACATCGTCTTGCGCCTGCGCCCCAGCTACTTTCCCTTCACCGAGCCTTCGGTCGAAGTCGATACCGGCTACAGCTTCGAAGGCGGGCGCCGCGTTGTCGGCGGCAGCGGCGATGCACCGGGGCACAGCTGGATGGAGCTGCTCGGCAGCGGCATGGTCAACCGGCATGTTTTGGCCGCAGGCGGGCTGGACCCGGATGAATGGCAAGGCTTTGCTTTCGGCGTCGGTGTCGATCGCCTCGCCATGCTCAAATACGGCATGAACGACCTGCGCGCTTTCTTTGATGGCGATGTGCGGTGGCTGGCGCATTACGGATTCTCGCCGCTTGATGTGCCGACGCTTTCCGGCGGCGTGGGAGCAGGCGCATGAAGTTCCCGCTTTCCTGGCTCAAACAATATCTCGACACCTCGGCTTCGGTTGAAGAGCTGGCGGCGAAGCTCAATGCCATCGGGCTTGAGGTGGAAGGCATCGAGAATCCGGCGGAAAAGCTTGCTGGGTTTCGCATCGCCAAGGTGCTGACTGCGGACAAGCACCCGCAGGCTGACAAGCTGCAGGTCCTGACGGTCGACGCCGGAGCTGACATTAACGATGGCCAGCCGCTGCAAGTCGTCTGCGGTGCGCCCAATGCGCGGGCCGGGCTGGTCGGTGTGCTTGGCCTGCCGGGCGCGATGGTTCCGGCAAACGGCATGGTGCTCAAGGTCGCGGCAGTGCGCGGGGTCGAATCGAACGGGATGATGTGCTCGACCCGCGAGCTGGAACTCGGCGAGGATCACGCCAGAGACCTTGGGGGCATTATCGAACTGCCCGAGGACGCGCCGATTGGCTCGCCCTTCGCCGACTATCACGGCGCCGATCCGGTGTTCGATGTGGCGATCACGCCCAACCGGCCCGATTGCATGGGGGTGCGTGGCATTGCCCGCGATCTGGCAGCGGCGGGTATGGGCACTATGGTGCCGATCGACGTGACGAGCATTCCCGGCAGCTTCCCCTGCCCGGTCGAAATTCGCACCGAGGATCCCGATGGCTGCCCAGCATTCTATGGCCGGGTGATCAGGGGCGTGAAGAACGGCCCTTCGCCCGTCTGGATGCAGGCGCGGCTGAAGGCGGCAGGCCAGCGGCCGATCTCGGCCCTGGTCGATATCACCAATGCCGTGATGCTGGCGCATGGCCGCCCGGCGCATGTCTATGACCTCGCCAAACTTGCCGGCGCGGTCGTGGCGCGGCGCGCGAAAAACGGCGAATCGGTCGTGGTGCTCAACGGCAAGACCTACGAACTCGATGGCGAAATGACCGTGATCGCCGACGAAGCGCAAGTCCACGATATCGCCGGTATCATGGGCGGCGAGCATTCGGGCTGCAGCCTCGACACCACTGACGTGCTGCTCGAAGTCGCTTATTTCGACCCCGAGCGCATTGCCGAGACGGGCCGCAAGCTGAGCCTGACGTCAGACGCGCGCAGCCGTTTCGAGCGGGGCGTCGATCCGGGGTTCCTCGATTCCGGCATCGATTTCATCACCGCAATGATCATCGGGGTTTGCGGCGGTGAGGCTTCGGAAGTGATCCGGGCCGGGTCGCCGCCAAGCCAGCCGAAAACTGTCGCATATGAGCCCGCGCTGGCGGCCAGCCTTGGCGGGGTTGCTGTCGCTGAAGTTGAGCAGAAGCGCATTCTGGCGGCTCTGGGCTTTGCCGTGGGTGCAGACTGGACTGTCACGGTTCCGACCTGGCGGCCAGATGTCGATGGCGCAGCCGACATTGTCGAGGAAGTGGTTCGCATTCACGGTCTGGACAATATCACCTCCGTGCCGCTGCCACGCGCCAACGGCGTCGCCCGCCCCACGGCCACCCCGTCGCAAAAGCTCGAGCGCCGCTTGCGCCGGGCGGCGGCTGCGCGAGGCAATCACGAGGCGGTGACCTGGTCGTTCCTGCCAGTGCCGGACGCCGATG
The DNA here is from genome assembly GCA_947473355.1 of Sphingomonadaceae bacterium. Lineage (GTDB taxonomy): Bacteria > Pseudomonadota > Alphaproteobacteria > Sphingomonadales > Sphingomonadaceae > Novosphingobium. Next base: position 24,892 of record CANJCQ010000056.1, read on the forward strand.
CCTTTGCCGACGGCAATGGGGGCGTCTGGACGCTTTCCAATCCGATCAGCGAAGACATGAAGGCCATGCGCCCGTCGCTGCTGCCCGGCTTGCTGGCAGCGGCGAAGCGCAACCTCGATCGCGGCGCGGCGGGGGTGCGCCTGTTCGAGATCGGGCGGCGCTATCTGCGCGGCGAAAACGGGATGAGCGACGAGCGGCTATCGCTGGCGGTCGTGTTGGCGGGCGAGAAAAGCCCGCGCTGCTGGGCAAGCGGGAAGGCTCAGCAATTCGACGCTTTCGACGCCAAGGCCGAGGTGCTGGCCTTGCTGGCCGAGGCCGGAGCGCCGGTCGACAACCTGCAAGTGATGGGTGAGGCGGGCAGCCAGTTCCACCCCGGCCAGTCGGCGACCCTGCGGCTGGGTCCGAAGAACGTGCTGGCGCGCTTCGGGATGCTGCATCCGGCGGTGCTGAAGCAGTTCGACATCGACGTGCCGGTGGCCTCTGTGGAGTTGTTCCTCGATGCAATCCCGGGCAGGAAGGGCGCGGCGTCCTTTGCCCGCGCGCAATTTGCGCCGCCGGCGCTTCAGGCTGTGACGCGCGATTTTGCCTTTCTTGTGCCGGTGGATTTGCCTGCAGGCGATCTGGTCCGGGCAGTCAGGAATGGGGACAAAGGCAATGTCGTTGCCGCGCGGCTGTTCGACGACTTCCGGGGCCAGGGCGTGCCTGAAGGGCAGAAGTCACTGGCGGTGGAAGTTACGCTCCAGCCGGGCGAGAAGAGCTATACCGATGAAGAAATTGGCGCCATCTCGGATCGTATCATTGCAGCCTTGCACAAAGCCGGGGCGAAGATGCGATATACTTTGGTCGCAGAGTCTGCATCGTTTAAGCTGACTGGTGGAGAGGCTGACTTGTCGGTGACACCCAAAGATTAGCAGCCATGTCATCCTGAACTTGGTTCAGGATCCATTGGGCCGCAAGCGCTGTGTCCGTCGGAGACGGGCAAACCTCTGGGTTTGCTAAATCCGGACGGATCCGCGCAAACCGAGAAATGGACCCTGAAACGAGTTCAGGGTGACGAGAATTTTTGAGATTGAAACGAAATTCAAATGTCCAACCGCCGCACCTTCGCCATCATCTCGCATCCCGATGCGGGCAAGACCACGCTGACCGAGAAGCTGCTGCTGCAAGGGGGCGCGATCCATCTTGCCGGTGAGGTGAAAGCACGCGGGCAAGCTCGCCGCGCCCGGTCTGACTGGATGAAGATCGAGCAGCAGCGCGGGATTTCCGTCACTTCCAGCGTGATGACGTTTGAGCGTCAGGGAATCACTTTCAACCTGCTCGATACGCCGGGCCACGAAGACTTTTCCGAGGACACCTACCGCACGCTGACAGCCGTCGATTCGGCGATCATGGTGATCGATGCCGCCAAGGGCATCGAGCCGCAGACCCGCAAGTTGTTCGAGGTCTGCCGCCTGCGCTCGGTGCCGATCATCACTTTCATCAACAAGGTCGATCGCGAAGGCCGCTCGCCGTTCGATCTGATGGATGAGGTGGCCGACGCGCTGGCGCTCGATGTCTGCCCGATGGCCTGGCCGGTCGGCATGGGGGGCGAGTTCGGGGGAGTGCTCGATCTGGCGACGAACAGCGTCAGCCGTCCTGAGGGGCCCAGCCGCGAGTTTCTGGGCAAGGTGGATAAGGCGCCGCAGCTGCCGGCTGCTATCGCTGACGAGATCGAGCTGGCGCAGGGCGGTTACCCGGAGTTTGATATCGAGGCCTATCGCAATGGCGACCTGACTCCAGTCTATTTCGGCTCGGCGCTCAAGAATTTCGGGGTGGCGGAGCTGATCGACGCCATTGCCAAATTCGCCCCGCCGCCGCGTCCGCAGCCCTCATCCAGCGGCGAGATCAGCCCTGATCGCAGCGAAGTTACTGGCTTCATCTTCAAGGTACAGGCCAATATGGACCCGCAGCACCGTGATCGGATTGCTTTCATGCGGCTGGTCTCGGGCCAGTTCAAGCGCGGCATGAAGCTGACCCCATCGGGCAGCGGCAAGCCGATGGCCGTCCATTCGCCGATCCTGTTCTTCGCGCAGGATCGCGAGATTGCCGATACAGCGGAAGCCGGCGATATCATCGGCATTCCCAACCACGGCACTTTGCGGGTCGGCGATACGCTGAGCGAGAAGAACGATGTCCGCTTCACTGGCCTGCCAAACTTTGCCCCGGAAATCCTGCGAAGGGTGGCGCTGAAGGATCCGACCAAGACCAAGCAATTGCGGAAAGCGCTCGACGACCTGAGCGAGGAAGGCGTGATCCAGGTATTTTACCCGGAGATCGGCGCGCAGTGGATTGTCGGCGTGGTCGGGCAGCTTCAGCTTGAAGTGCTGATTTCGCGGCTGGAGGCGGAATACAAGGTCGAGGCGGTGCTCGAGCAATCGCCCTTCGATACCGCGCGTTGGCTCAAGGGCAGCGATACGGCGCTGAAAGGCTTTACCGACTTCAACAAGAGCAACCTGGCGAAGGACCGCGACGGTGATCCGGTGTTCATGGCCCGCTCAAGCTGGGACGTGAGCTATCAGCAGGAGAAAAATCCTGAGCTGGTGTTCAGCGCGACCAAAGAGCGGTAAGTCTTTAGCTCTTGCCTAGGGTCAGGACCTGTTAAATTGCTTGCATGATGGGCTGAGGGTTGATTCAATGGTGGCACCAGGAGGTGCTGCTTGTGGACGATCTGTTTATGCTGAGCGAGGTGCAGATGCGCCGGATCAAGCCATTTTTCCCGCGATCGCATG
>CANJCQ010000057.1 GCA_947473355.1 Sphingomonadaceae bacterium
ATGCGATCGCGGGAAAAATGGCTTGATCCGGCGCATCTGCACCTCGCTCAGCATAAACAGATCGTCCACAAGCAGCACCTCCTGGTGCCACCATTGAATCAACCCTCAGCCCATCATGCAAGCAATTTAACAGGTCCTGACCCTAGCGCTCGGTCGAATAGTCGAGTCACCATGTCGGATGCAAGGCTAACAACTCAAGACAATCGGACAGGCGATAGAAGAGGATCGGTAGTATGAGAAACTTAATTGTGGGCACCTGGGGTTTTATCTTTGACCACGAAAAGAGTCCACTTCGGCACATTCCTGATTTCGGCGTCCGGCATATGGTATTTCAATTGCTTGGATGGATGTGGGCGCTGGCATTTGCCCTAGCAATAGGCAGTTATACATTTCTGGCAGTCAGCATGGTCGGGCACGCATTGCTGATAGGCGCCATTGCAATCACAGTGGCCACCTACACTGCCGCAACACAGCGGCCACAAATGTTCGTAGCGCGCTCTCACCGTGAGAACCCGGCCACCAAATGAGCGGCCGCGAAGCGCTGTCGTTGCCAAAACACGAAGGATTGATGTTATGTCGCGTTACTTCCAGTTCAGAACGGTCGCATTCTCTGCCCTTAGCGCCCTTCTGGCTCATCTTTGCTTGGTTGTCGCGGTTTTGAACTGATCCGCACAAACATCGCCTGCGCTTAGCCTCAACGGCTTTCCGGGTGCCGGCTACGAATGATTCAAGTTCAGGCCAGCGGCAAATTGTACAAATCGATAGCGTTACTGCGGCCGATCCGGACTTGGTCTTCGAGCGGAATGCCGGCAAATTGCCGCTCCAGCGTCGCACCGCTATCGGGCCATGCGCCATCGAAATGCGGGAAGTCTGAGCCCCACAGGATGTTTTCCTTGCCGATGATCTCACGGTTGAGGATGGCAGTGCGGTCGCGCATAAGGGTGCAGGCGACATGGTCATGGAACACCTCGCTTGGCTTGCGCCCGGAGGTCATCGCGTCGCCCCAGGCCCAGGCCCGGTCATGCTGCCAGCGGTCGTCCATCCGCTCGAGCACGGCCAGTGCCCAGGACGCATCGTTCTCGACCGAAACCACCTTGAGCTTTGGATGACGGTCGAACAGCCCCGAAAAGATCATCGAGACTATAGTGTACATGGTCGGCGTGAACACGCAGGCGAAGTCCGTCCACATGTTGCCGCTGGTGCGAAACGTCGTCTCGCTGGCAGCTACGTGCAGGCTCAGCGGCATTCCGAATTCGGCGGCGGCTGACCACAGAGGGTCAAAGTGCTCGTCGCCATAGTTTTGGCCCGATTCGAGTGAGATGCTGATCATGCCCCCCTTCAATCCCAGCTTGGCGCAGCGTTCCAGTTCGGCGGTTGCCCGTCCCACATCGTCGGTTGCGATCATGGCAATGCCAAACAGCCGCCCCGGCGCAGGCGCACAGAATTCGGCGAGCCAGTCATTGAACGCCCGGGTGCAGGCGTAACGATAATCGAGATCGGGGAGAGCAAACATGCCGAGCCCAAAACTGGTATAGAGCAGTTCGGCCTCAATCCCCTCGCGGTCAATTTCGCGAATCCGCTCGGCCGGATCATAGGCCGACTCGGGAACATCGTGCCAGCGGCCCTTGAAGCCGAAATCGAACTCTTCGGGATCTTCATATTTCCGCTTGGTGGCCAGCAAACCGATGCCGTCGCCGCTTTCGCCTTCAAGGATAGTCGTCATGCCGTCGATGACGAAATAGTCAGTGTCATCGCCGCGCACGATGGTCGGCGCCCGGTCGACATATTTGCGGTCGATTCGTTTGGTCCAAAGATCGGCCGGCTCGGCGATATGCGAATCGGCAGAAACCAGTTTGAATGGCAATGTCATCGTCAGGATCCTCCTCTTTCCGGTCTATCCAGGCGGGAAGCAGTCAAGCACTTTTTCGGTGCGCTCACCCTTCAGACTTACCCTTATCACTGCCGCTGGCAATGATTATGTTGTCGTCGGGAAGTCTGCGGATTCGGCAGGTTCGCCGCCCTGACAATACGCCAGCCGCGCACCGTCCAGTGTCGCGCCCGATCATTGACCATGGTCTCTCGCGTGCAATAAGTCCCGGTCCGACAAGCGGGCGTTGGGGGAAGTGCCATGGCACCGCATGCAGTCCTGGATCTGGCACCTGCCGCTCCCCTGGATGCTGCGCGCATCGCCGATTACGACGTGTTCGGCGACCGGCTATTCGAAGAGGAAGGCGATCTTCATCTCGGCCTTTATCGGCTGGGTGAGGAATTCGGCCGCGGCATTTTCTGGACCCCGCACAACGGCGGCCATTGGCTGATCAATGATTATGAGCTGCTGTTCGAGGCGGTTCGCACTCCCGAGATCTTTTCCAGCAACAACCGCGCAGCGCAGAACGGCGCGATGGTGATGATCCCGCCGATGGAGGGCGGCGGCGAGCCGCGCTTCGCTCCGCAATCGCTCGATCCGCCGGAACACGGCATGTACCGCATGCCGCTGATGAAGGCCTTCGCACCAGCGCGGATCCTGGCGATGGAAGCCGGTATCCGTGCGCTGGCGGTGCAGCTGATCGACGAACTGAAGAGCCGGGGCCGTGCCGAATTCCTCGAGGCAGTGGCGGAGCCCCTGCCGGTCACTGTTTTCATGAACATGATGGGCATGCCGCTGCAACGGCTGGCGGAGTTCCGCAGCTGGATGCACAACATCGCATCCAGCGACGACGCGAAGCGCGCCGATGCCTTTCTAAACATAGACAGGGCCATGCACGAGCTGATTGTCGCTCGCCAGACGAGGCGTGAGGATGATCTCATCAGCCATCTGCTCGACAGCGACATTCGCGGCCGCCAGCCGGACATGATCGACATGCAATCCTATTGCCTGCTGCTGTTCACTGCCGGGCTTGATACGCTGGTCAACACCTTCACCTTCGGCATGTATCACCTCGCACGCCATCCGCAGCTGCAGGACCGCATCCGGGCCGATCGCGCACTGATTCCCGAATTCATCGAAGAAGTGCTGCGGCGTTACGGAGTAGCGATGCCCCCGCGTGTCGTCGCGCAGGATGCCGAGTTCGGCGGTGTCAGGCTGACCAAGGGCGAACGGGTGTTGCTTATGCTGCCTGCAGCCAATCTTGACGAGGCGGCGTTCCCCGGCGCGCTGGAATTTGATGTGGACCGCGAAAACAAGACGCATATTACGTTCAATTCGGGCCCGCACCGCTGTGTCGGATCGCATCTGGCGCGGCTGGAGCTCAGGGTGTTTTTCGAAGAATGGTTCGAACGCATGCCCAATGTACGGCATGATCCGGCCAATCCACCTACCTACCGCCCGGGACTAAATCTGACGATCTGCAAGCTCCCCCTTATCTGGGACCCTGCGTGATCGGCACAACATCAGGAAACAAGGCAAAATGGAAACCGAAAACAATCAAGCCCGGCAGCGGCGCAAGCCAGTTCCCGATCACGTTCCGCCGGAACTTGTCCGCCCCTTCCCCTTCTATGTCGGCGCAAGGACGCATGAGCACCCGTCCAGCCTGGTTGCCGCAGTGCACGAGCAGCCGCCGGTTTTCTGGGCAGAGACCACCTCGATTGGCAGCGCCTGGGTGCCTCGGCGGATGGAGGATCTGCGCCGGATCTATCTCGATAACGACAATTTCACAGTCTCGGGCGGGGCATTCTTCTCCAGCATGATCGGTGAGAAATGGGTCAACGTTCCTTCGGAAATCGATCCGCCGCTGCACACCGTGATCCGCTCGGCAATCAACCCGCTGTTCATCCCGCGCCGTATGGCCGAGCTGGAGGATCGCGTTCGTGGCTATGCGCGCGAGGCAATCGGGAAGTTCAAGGATAAAGGCCACTGCGAGATCATGACCGATTTCGCTTTCGAGTTTCCGATCCGGGTGTTCATTGACCTGATGGGCCTGCCGCAGTCCGACATGAAGCAGTTCCTCGAATGGGAGCACCAGTTGCTCCACGGGATGAGCCTGGAAGACGTCGCCACGGCAACCAGGGAAGTCACTCTCTATCTGCGCAGCGCAGTCGAAGAGCGCCGCAAGAAGCCGACCGATGATTTCATCAGCTACGGGATTGGCGTCGAAATCGAGGGCCGCAGCTTCAACGACGACGAGATGATGGGCTATTGCTTCAACCTGTTCGTCGGCGGGCTCGATACAGTCTCGACCAATATCGGCCACCAGTTCCGCCACCTCGCCGAGCGCAGCGATCATCAGGCCCTGCTGCGCCGGGAGCCCGACCGGATCGGCGAGGCGGTCGAGGAAATGCTGCGCGCCTATGCCTCCTCGGTCACGCCGCGCCGCTGCACCCGGCAGATCGAAATCGGCGGGGTTACCATGATGCCCGGCGATTCGGTGCTGATGGCAACTTTCCTCGCGAACCGCGATCCGGAGGAATTCCCCGATCCGGGCGAAGTGATCCTCGATCGCAAGCCCCGCCATGTCGCTTTCGGCTTTGGTCCACACATGTGCATCGGCATGCATCTGGCCAAGCGCGAACTTCGCATCGCGATTGAGGAATTCCTCGTCGCAATCCCGGAATTCCGGATCACGCCCGGAGCAGTGGTTGAGTCATGGCTCGGCGGTATGGTAACGCCGATCGCGCTGCCTCTGTCGTGGTAAGGCTGGGGGCTACCCGCTCCGCGTTGACAGAGTTTTGACCATCTGTCAGCTTTTCTCCGAGGCGGGGCCAGGCCCCTGCCCGATGGGAGTGTTCCGGCGTGTCTGAAGAACCCTATGTACTGATTACTGCCGATACCCACGCAGGCGGCAGCCATGCGCAATACCGGGAATATCTCGATCCCAAATATGTCGCCGCGTTCGATGAATGGCGGGGTGGCTATCGCAATCCCGAGAAGGAGCACTTCGGCAACCGCAAGCTGCGCAACTGGGACTTCGACATCCGGGCCAGCGACCAGGACAGCCAGGGCGTGGTCGGCGAAGTGGTTTTTCCCAACACCGTACCGCCGTTCTGGAGCAAGCCGCTCGTGATGCCGCCGTCAGCGGTTCGGCCTGAAGACTATGAACTCTATCAAGCGGGGATCCATGCACACAACCGCTGGATGAAGGATTTCTGCGACGAAGACCCGGTGCGGCGCGCGGGGATGGGCGTAATTCTGCCAAACGATCTCGATCAGGCGGTCAAGGATATTGAATCTTTCGCCAAGGCAGGCCTTCGCGGAGGCGTTTTGCTGCCGCTGATCTCGCCCGATGCAACCTGGCTCAAGCCGCTTTACGATCCCGCCTGGGACCGGGTCTATGCGGCGATCCAGGATCACGATCTGGTGATGAACCACCACACCGGGGCCGGCGTTCCCGATCATGGTGACAGCCTCGTGGGGCAAGCCATCTGGGTGTCGGAAGTGACCTGGGCGGCGCAGACCGGGTTTCGCCACCTGTTGCTCAGCGGCGTTTTCGAACGCTTCCCGAGGCTCAAATATATCATCACCGAAAGCGGCTGCGGCTGGGCAGGTCCCTTGCTGAAAATGCTCGATGGCATTCATGCCAATATGGCCAGGGGACAAACGGGCGAGATCAAGTTTCGCGGCGAATGGGCGCTCAAGCAGCGGCCCAGCGAATATGCCCGGCGCAACTGCTTCTATGGGGCCAGCTTCCCCAGCGCTGGCGACCTTGCCGGCATCGATGCCGTGGGGGAAGACAATGTGCTGTGGGGCAACGACTATCCGCATTATGAAGGCACCTTTCCCCATAATCTCGCCTCGCTGCGCATGACCTTCAGCGACATGCCCGAGGCCCGGCGGCGCAAGCTGCTCGGGCTCAATGCCGCAATGCTCTATAATTTTGATCTCGATGAGATGAAGGCGCGGGCGGCCAAGGTTGGCCCCTTGCCATCGCAGGTCAGCGAACCCTTGCCCTTCGACCAGATCCCCACAGATTCCGCATGCTATCTGTTCGCAACTGCACTGGCTGAAGGCCGCAGCAAAGCGGCTTGAAACCCGGCAAGAAGGAGGGGCATTCGTGAGCGACAATCCGCTGCAGCTCTATCGTGACGCATGCGCCGAACTGACCGCAGATGGTGCCGCTTTTGCGATACAGGACCGGGACGAGCCCTACAGGCGCGTCTTTGCGGGAACCCCTGTCAACCTCAACGCATTCTTCGCGGTAGTCCGGGAGCAGCATGGCTCACAGGACTTTCTCGAATACCAGCGCAAGCGGCTGACAATTTCCGACACCTTTGAGGCTGCGGATAGACTGGCCGCGAGGCTTCACAGTGAGCATGCCATTGCCGCAGGCGATGTGGTCGGCCTTGCCATGCGCAACCTGCCCGAATGGTTCATCGCCTTTTTCGCGCTGGTCCGCATCGGGGCGGTCGTCGCCCTGCTCAACAGTCGCGGCTCGCCGGAAGAGATCGCCTATACCGCTAGCCGTGTCGGCTGCCGCCTGATCATCGCCGACGATCCGCGCGACGCACAGCTGCAAGGCCTCGCTGATTGCCCGGTCATGGGGCTTGATGAGCTGCGGGAAATGGCTGCTAGGCGCGGATCGGCAGCCATGCCGCCGATGCCTGTCCAGACCGCGGATGATCCGGCGATCATCCTGTTCACATCTGGCACCACCGGCCGCCCCAAGGGCGCGACGATGACTCATCGCAACATGTGCCTCGTGGCGCGCGAGGGCGAATTCCGCCGCGAGGCAGGGCTGGCGGTAACAGCAAAACGCATCGGACATCCGGTCGAAGCACTGCGCCAGGCCAGCCCGCCTTCGTCCTCCCTACTGGTCTTCCCGATGTTCCACATCTCAGGGCTGACGATCATGCTCATGGCGCTGGCCGGCGGCGGCCTGATCACCCTGATGGAACGCTGGAATCCTGCCGAGGCGCTCGACCGGATCGAAGCCAATCAGGTCAATGCCCTGTCGGGGCCAAGCCTGATCTTCTCCGACATGCTGGCGCTGCCGGATGCGGTGGAAAAACTTCGCAGCGTCCGCAATTTTTCGGTCGGCGGGCAGTCCACGCCGGTGGGTCTGGCGCGGCGATTGCTCGAAACATTCCCCGCTTCTGGCATGAGCGGCGGCTGGGGCCAGACCGAGGCTTCAGGACCGGTCACCAGCGGATCGGCCGATATCTATGGCATGTTTCCCGGCACGGTCGGCATGACCGCGCCGCTCGCCGATATCAGGGTGGTTGACGCTGACGGCAAGCCCGTGCCGACCGGGGAGATCGGCGAACTCGAGGTGCGCGCCCCGCAGGTCATGAAGGGCTACTGGAACGATGAGGAGGCGACCCGCGAAGCCTTTCGCGAAAGCTGGCTCAGGACCGGCGATCTCGGACGGTTTGACGAGCACGGGCTGGTCTATATTGCCGACCGCGCCAAGGACATGGTGATCAGTGGCGGCGAGAACATCTATTGTGCCGAGGTCGAGCGCGTCCTCTCGATGCTGGAATGGCAGATCGAGGTCGCCTTGTTTGGCGTGGCCGACGACAGGCTGGGCGAACGCACGGTTGCTGCCATCGTCCCGCGCGATGATCTGGCCAGCCAGGCCGATGCCGAGCAGGTCCGCGCGCATGTCCGCGCCCATCTGGCCGACTACAAGGTGCCCTCAGAACTTCGCTTCGACCTGGGTCCGTTGCCTCGCAACGATCTGGGCAAGGTCGACAAGGCCGAACTCGCCCGCCGCTATCACGATCACTCCCCAGGCTGAATGCAAACCCAGAAAGGCCGTCCCCATGCCAATGCCCAAAGATATCGGCGTCATAGACCTGATGCTCAGCATCCCGATTTCGAACGACAACAAGGAATTCTACGAATTCCTCAAACCCAGGATCCTCGACACGCAGACCCGCGATACGTTCAAAATGCCGGTCGAATACATGTTCAAGGATATCCCGACGACCCAAGCGTCGGAAGACAAGGTCGCCTGGACTATCGAGCAGATGGACAAGTTCGGCATCGACAAGGCGATGGTCGGCGGCAATCATGTCGATACCGGGCGGCTGGCCGAACTGGCGCGCTATCCGGATCGGTTCCTGCTGAGCTACGAATGCGATCCCAATCGCGGCATGGAGGAAGTGCGGCGGATCCGCCAGCTCAAGCGCGATCACAACCTCATGGCAGTGACGGCATTTCCCGCCGGCATGATGCCGCAGGTGGCGATCAATGATAACAAGTTCTATCCGATCTATGCCGCCTGCATCGAGGAGAATATCCCGATCTTCTGCACAACCGGCATTGCCGGGCCCCGCTTTGGCAGCCAGTGCCAGCGGACCGAACTGATCGAGGAGGTGGTCTGCTTCTTTCCGGAGCTCAAATTCGTCATGCGCCACGGCGCCGAGCCGTGGGAGGACATGGCGGTCAAGCTGATGGTCAAGTTTCCCAACCTCTATTACAGCACCAGCGCCTTCGCGCCCAAGCACTACCCCAAGGCGATCATCGACTATGCCAACACGCGCGGCGCCGACAAGATCATGTTCGCCGGCTATTTCCCGATGGGCCTGAGCCTCGAGCGGATATTCTCCGAGCTCGAGAATGTTCCCTTCAAGGATGAAGTGTGGCCCAAGTTCCTGCGCGGCAACGCCATGAAGCTGTTCGGGCTGGAAGACTGACATGGCGAGCCACGACGACGACCTGTCCGGATTTCGCGAAGAAGTTCGCCAGTGGCTGGAGCAAAACTGCCCGCCCAGCGCGCGCAATGTGCCGCAGAATGCGGATAACTCGTTCTGGGGCGGACGCAATGCAGTCCATGGAAACGAAGACCGCAAGCTCTGGTTCGAGCGGATGGCGCAGCGCGGATGGACCGTGCCCAGCTGGCCGCAGCGCTATGGCGGGGGCGGGCTCGATGCTTCGCAGGCCCGCATTCTTGCCGAAGAAATGCGGCGCATCGATGCGGTGAACCCGCTGCAAAGTCTGGGCATCATGATGCTCGGTCCGGCCCTGCTCGAATTCGGCAGCGAAGAGCAGAAGCTGGAGCATCTGCCGAAGATCGCGCGCGGCGAGATCCGCTGGGCTCAAGGCTATTCGGAGCCAGGCGCCGGGTCCGACCTTGCCAGCCTGCAGACCCGCGCCGAGGACTGCGGCGATCACTTCCTGGTCAATGGCCAGAAGATCTGGACCACCTACGGCCACAAATGCGACATGATCTTCACCCTGGTCCGCACCGACCCGCAGGCACCCAAGCATCAGGGCATCAGCTTCCTGCTGATCGACATGGCCGACCCGGGTGTCGAAGCGCGGCCGATCCGGCAACTGAGCGGCAATGAGAATTTCTCGGAAACATTCTTCACCGATGTGCGCGTGCCCAAGGCAAACCTTGTCGGCGTGATCAACCGCGGCTGGGACGTTGCGAAGTATCTGCTGACCTTCGAGCGCACCACCATGGGCAGTTCCGGCAGCGGAGCGCAGGGAGAGGGCCTCGACCAGGCCGCTCTGCGCCTGTTCGGCCGCGAGGGCCTCGCCCGCGAACCGGGGCTGCGACAGGAGATCGCCGAGGTGCTGATCGGGACCTGGAGCGCACGGATCGCCGGTCAGCGGCTGTTCGATCAGGGCAAGGCCGGTGCCATTTCGCCCTTCTCGCCATCGGTCCTCAAGCTGCTCGCAACCGAGCTCGACACACGCCGCACGCGCGCCATGATGGCGCTTGGCGGCTTCGACCATCTCGATCCGGGTGGCAGTGCCGCCTACAAATGGCTCGATGCGCCGACCAATTGCATCGCCGGCGGCTCGAACGAGATCCAGCTCAACATCCTGTCCAAGCGCGCGCTTGGCCTGCCGGAGGCATGACATGGCGCTGGTTCTGACCCAGGACGAAGTCATGCTCGTCGATGCTGCCAAAGGCTTGCTCAGCCGCGAGGCTCCGCTCGGCATGTTTCGTGCACTGCGCGACAGCGGCGATCCGCTCGCCTTTGATCCCGCCCTGCACCGACGGTTGGCCGCGAGCGGCTTCGTCGCGCCCAACGTGGCGGAGGCGGATGGCGGCCTCGGCCTTGGCGCCAGCGCCGCCGGGCTGATCATGGAGCAAGCCGGCCATGTGCTGGCCGCCGCGCCTTTGCTGTCCGCAGCCATGGCGGCTGGCCTGATCGGCAAGACCGCGAGCAAGGCGCAGAAGGACACACTGCTCCCATCCCTGATCACCGGCGAGACCACCATCGCGGCAGCGCTCGATGAGACAGCACGCCACGAGCCATCGGTGCTGGCGACCAAAGCAACAAGGAACGGTGAGGGCTGGCTGCTTTCAGGCAGCAAGACAGCCGTGATTGATGGCTTTGGCGCCAGCGCCTGGCTTATCTCTGCCGAGTTCGAGGGCACCATCGCGCTGTTCCTAGTGGAGCAGGCTGCAGCGGGACTTGAAGTCGACAAAGTCGATGCGGTCGACAGCCGGAACTACGCAAAGCTATCGCTCAAAGGCACACCAGCCATGCGCCTGGGCGACGGCGATGCAGGCCCGGCCATCACCGCCGCGCTCGACCTCGGTCGTGCCCTGCTGGCGGCGGAGCTGCTCGGCATCTGCGACGAGGCCTTCGATCGCACCGTGGCCTATCTCAAGGAGCGCCGCCAGTTCGACCGGGTGATCGGCTCGTTCCAGGCTCTGCAGCACCGCGCGGCGCGGCTTTACGCCCGGCTGGATCTTGCGCGCGGCGTGGTCCTTGCGGCGCTGCGCGCCATCGATGCTGATGATCCGGAAGCGACATGGCTGGCCAGCCTGTCCAAGTCAGTCATGACGAAACTATCACGCGACCTTCTGGTCGAGGCCGTTCAGATGCATGGCGGCATCGGGGTGACCGATGCCTTCGACATCGGCCTGTTCGTAAAGCGCGGGCGCGCGGCGGGCGAGCTGCTGGGGGACGACTATTTCCACACCGAGCGGCTGGCCCGCGACTATTGGCGGCTGTGACTCAGCCTTCCGGCGGCCCGAAGACCAGATCCTGTTCCAGCCGGTTCGCAAACCAGCCCTCGATCTGGCGGCGATAGGCTACCGGGCCTGCCCCGTAGTAGAAATCATAGACCTGCCCGCCGCGCCCTTCCAGATTGAGCAGGCCGGGTGTGCACTCCTCGAAATAGCCCTGGTGATCGACGCGCTTGTCCGCCATTTCGGCCTGCCATGCTGCTTCGCCCTCAGGGCGCACTTCCATCCGCTCGATGCCGCGCGCACGGCAATATTCAATGATCTTCGCGGCATGTTCGCCCTGCACGGTCAGGTCATAGGTCCGCGTGGTTGCCAATGTACCTTGCGAGAAGCCGATCGTGAACATGTTCGGAAAGCCACTAATGAGCATACCATGCAGGGTGGAAAATTCGCGAGCCAGCCGATCCAGCAGTGTGAGACCGCCAACCCCCTTCGGAACAAAGCCGAGACCTGCGGCAAGGCCAGAACTGACATCGAAGCCGGTCGAATAGATGATGCAGTCAAGCGGATATTCCTTGCCGCCCGCGATGACGCCGCGCGGTGTGATGCGTTCGACCCCGGCACCCTGCGTATCGACCAGCGTCACGTTCGTCCGGTTGAAGGTCTGCAGATATTCGTCGTGGAAGGTCGGGCGCTTGCACAGCACGCCATACCACGGCTTCAGCGCATCGGCCGTGGCCGGGTTGGTAACAATCGAATCGACACGGGCCCGCACCCTTTCCATATGCGCGAAATCGTCGGCATCGAGCTGCTGCTTGCTCTTCATCTTGGACTTGTCAGCTGTGAACACGCCGCGCGCACCTTTCAGGCTGCGGGTCCAGCCATCGTTGACCAGATCGACCGGCTCGGGAACGCCGGAGATCACATTGAGAAAATTCTCCATCCGCACCAGTTGCCAGCCGGGCTGAAGCGAAGCCGCCCATTCGGGATCGGTTGGCCGGTTGGCCCGCTCATTGACCGGCGAGGGGGTGCGCTGGAACACGAACAGTTCTTTCGCTGACGCCCCCACTGGCGGCACGCACTGGATCGCAGTGCAACCGGTGCCGATGATCCCGACCCGCTTGTCGGCAAGCCCGGTGAGGTTCCCCTCGGGGCCGCCGCCGGTGTAGCCATAGTCCCAGCGCATCGAATGAAAGCTGTGTCCCGCAAACTCCTCGACACCGGGAATGCCGGGAAGCTTCGGGCGGTTGGTCGCACCGGCGCAGACTAGCAGGAAGCGCGCGCGCAATTCATCGCCGCGATCGGTTGTGACGATCCAGCGCAGTGTTTCCTCGTCCCAGACGCCATCGATCACCCGAGTCTGGAACAGCGCCTTGTCATAGAGCCCATAGTGGCGTCCGAGCCGCTGCGAATGTTCGAACAGCTCAGGGCCCTTGGCGTATTTCTCCTTTGGAACGTAGCCGGTTTCCTCAAGCAGCGGCAGATAGCAATAGGCTTCGGTGTCGCAGGACAGGCCGGGGTAGCGGTTCCAGTACCAGGTCCCGCCAAAGTCCGCGCCGCGCTCGACGATGCACATATCTTCTGCGGCAATGCCATGTTTGCGCAAATTGCCCGCAGCCAACATGCCGCCAAAACCGCCACCAACGACCACCGCTTCGAACTCGCGGACCACCGGATCGCGCGTGCCGTCTCCGGGTGCCCAGATATCCTTGTCGAAACGCTCGGCAAGGCTCCCCTCCAGCGCGAAATATTTGCTCCGCCCGGCGACTTTGAGCCGCTTGTCGCGCTCCTCGAGATACTTTCTGTGGAGCGCTTCAGAATCGAGCGAAGGATCAGCATCTGCCATCAATATTCTCCTGTCCGGCCCAATCTCAGGCCAACCCGGCCAGTTCATCCAGCACAGCAGCGACCTGGGCTGGCGCGGAATAGTGCGGGCAATGATCGGTATCGATTGCGCGGACAATCTCGCAAGGCTGGCGTGCCTGCATCGCCCGCTGCAGCGACAGAACCACGGTTTCATCGCCGAGGCATTCGACATAGGCGCGGCGCACCCGGCCATAGCGTTCCGCGCTCAGCTCGAGCGGCGTGACCAGGCCAAAATTGGGCTCAGGGGTCATCTGCGCCAGCGCCTTTGCGACAAGGTCAGGCGGGGATCGGCCATAGGACAGGGCAAGGTCGGGGATCACCTTGAAGGCGAGGCCATCTTCGGTGATTTCGTAATTGCGTTCCCTGAGCGCATCCGAGGGCACGAGCTGTGACGAATCCAGCCCGCTTTCACCATCCTTCATCATGATCGCGGTCAGATAGACGCTGAGCCTGATCCTGTCCGGAACCAGTTCGGCTGCCTGGCTGATCACCACGCCGCCACGGCTGTGCCCCACCAGGATTGCCGGCTCGGGATCGGCCTCGATCACCTCCGCCACCGCCCGCGCCCATGCGGCAAGGCTCAGCCCTGCAAGCGGCGTCTCGTCGCTGCCCATGCCCGGCAGTTCGGCAGGCTGGGCCCGATGCCCCATGGCTTCCAGCATGGGAACCACGAATTCCCAGCACCAGGCCCCGTGCCAGGCTCCTGCGACAAGCACAAACCGCGCCATGCATATCCCTTCGTCAAATGCGGAGGCCTGACCGCCGCTACCTCGATATTGGATAGGCTCATGCCAATGGCAATGACCTTACGCGCCACAGCGTAAGGCCGCGGCAAACCGGTGATCAGAACACCGAACCGACCCCGCCATCATGCGCGATTGCCGTGCCGGTAATATAGCTGGCATCGTCCGAGGCGAGGTAGACGAACAGTCGCGCGATTTCCTCAGGCGTGCTGGTGCGGCCCAGCGGGCTCGATGCAGCGATGCGCCGCTCGGCATCTTCAGGCGAGGCATACATTCCCGCCTTCGAATAGCGCTTGAAGGCCTCCTTGAGCAGGGGAGTCATGATTGGCCCCGGATGCACCGAATTGACCCTGATGCCCTGCGGACCAAGTTCCTTTGAGGTGCACAAGGTGAGCATACGTAGCGCCGACTTGGAGCAATGATAGGCGATGTTGTGGGCATTGGGCATATAGGCCGCCATCGATGAAACGTTAATGATCGCGCCGCCACCGGTATGCATAGCCGCCCGCTCGGCAATCGGCGGGGCGCAATATTTGGTGCCGAGGAAAGCGCCATAGAGATTGACGTCCATGGTCTTGCGGAAATTCTCCAGCGACAGTTTCGCGCTGTCACCCGACATTCCCATGCCGGCATTGTTGACCAGAATATCGAGCCCGCCGAACCGCTCGAGCGTAAGATTTACAACCCGCTGCCAGTCCGCTTCCGAGGCGACATCGTGCGGCTGGAAGGCAAAGCGTTCGCTGCCAAAGCGGTCTGTCAGTGCCTGCGCCTCGCCGTCGCGCAGATCGGTCGCGACCACCCCGGCGGCGCCTTCCTCAAGGAACTGCGCGCAGACCGCCTCGCCGATATTGCCCGGACGCCCCGCGCCAGTGACAATTGCTATCCGGTCCTTCAGCCTGGTCATTGCTTAAACTCCCTTGGCGGTTTGAGGCATGGCGGCTTCGGGCTCCGGATATTTCCCCAGAGAAAGGAAAAGCACCGCAGAGACCGAGAACAGGCCAGCCACTATCCACAGTGCCAGATCGTAGCTGCCAGTGATGTCGTAGATATAATTCGCTCCTGCAGGAGCAATTCCGTTGGCAAGCAGAATCAGGCCGGAAATCATCCCGAACAGGGCGCCAAAGTTGCGCATGCCGAAGTGACGTGCTGCAAGGTAGGCGCAGGCATCCAGTTCAGTACCGCCGGCCAGGCCAACTACAAAGAAGGCCAGGCTTGCGGCGACCTGTGATTCCTGGGTCTGCAGCAGCAGCAAGACCGCCAGGACCTGTATCGCAACACTGAAAGCCGCTACCTTCTTCGCGTCAAACCGGTCCAGCAAGAACCCGCCGACAAGCCGCCCGGTGATCGAGCCAAGCCCGGTGAACCCGGCAATTGCAGCAGCCGTCGTGCGCTCAAAACCCTCGCCCAACAGCACCGGCATCCCATTGGTGGTCAAAGCGCAAAGCGCGACTGTGAAAATGACGACCGCCGCAGCAAGCTTGAGGAAGCGCCGCGAGCGCAGCTGCTCGCGAACCTCCGCAGCCTGCCCGGCGCGGTTTGCAGCATTGCCTTGCTGGCCGGGCGGGGGCGCGGGCAGATCACGGAACAACACCACAACCAATGGCAGCACAATCAGACAACTGATCATTGCCAGCGCCAGAAAGCTCCCCCGCCAGCCTATCGAGGCGATCAGGACAGTGGTCAGATAGGGGATAAATACAGCGGCCAGGCTGTAACCGCACATCGCCACGGCCAGCGCCATACCGCGATGCTTGTCGAACCGTCCGTTGACAGCACCTGCCCAGACCATCGGCGCAACGAACATGTTGGCCAGGCCAAGCAATCCCCACAGCAGCCACCAGACGATCACCGACTGGTTTGCCATTCCCAGCATTGCGACTGCGCTGCAATAGAGCAACACCCCCGGTATCGCGATCCTGCGTACGCCGAACCGGTCCACGGCCATGCCGACGATGGGGGCGGCAATCATGGCGATAATGGAAATGACCAGAAGTCCGGATGTTATCTCGGCCCGGCTCCAGCCAAACTCGCTTTCCAGCGGGCCAACCATTGGTCCCAGAGCATAGCTGTGGACTGCGCCAAGCAGGTTTCCGGCAAGGCATGGAACCAGGATCCAGCCATGGCGACGCCATTCGCTATCGGATTCGTGCGCGACGCGGGTAGCCATCCAGATCCATTCCTGTTGAAGTGTCAATTCTTGTGCCAGCGAGTGCGTCGCCTGCCAAGCTTTCATCGGCAGCTGGTCAAAAAGAGACCATGACCAGCCAGCACTCCAATACTGCCGGGAAATTGTTGCCTGACCGGACAACCGTGAAGACTGTCACGATGGATCATGGCTATATGTCGCGGATTGCGCGATCCATATGCCCTGGTCGCAGCCAGCGAATGTGCGGGAGCCGGATGATGAATGCACCATTCAAGTCGCTTGCCAATCCCCTGATGCGGGAAGTGGGCCCTGCGACCCCGCGCGTGCCCGAACCGTTCATCGATCTTGATCTTCCTCAGGACACCGTGATCGTGTCAGCCGACGGCCACTGGGAGCTCGACGGCGACGTGTTCATCGATGCCTTCCCCGCCCATCTCAAGGAAGAAGCGCCCCGGGTATGGTTCGACCGTTACTTGCGGGTCGGCTACCCCGGGAAGATGGAAACCTACCCGACCACCGAGGCGGTAGTTCGCGGAGTTCAACTCAACATCGGCCCCGGGGCAAACGACATTGATGTGCGGCTGGCGCACATGGCGGCGGAAGGTGTCGCCAAGGAGATCCTGTTTCCGCAGAGCATCCTCTCGTTCATCCGCCACCCCAATCTTGAGGTGATGGAGACCATCTTCAGGGTCTATAACGAATACATTGCCGAAGTCTCCGCGCGGCGGCCGGGCACTTTCTTCGGGGTCGGAGTCTTTTCCAATTGGTGGGATCCGGCGCGGGCCGAAGCAGCGATGCAGCAGATCGTGGATCTGGGCCTCAAGACTTTTGTCGTGCCGATCAATCCAGGCCGCAGTGTCGGCGATGGCAAGCCGATCAGCTATAGCGACGAATCGATGGACCGGTTCTGGGACATCGTTGCCGAAGCCGGACTGCCATTGAATTTTCATGTCGGCGAAGGAGTCGATACATCACATCGGGGCGGCATCGTGACCCGCGTGATGACCTCGCTCGCGCCGTTCCGCCAGCCGCTGGCACAGCTCATCTTCGGCGGCGTGTTCGATCGCCATCCGGAACTCAGGATCGTCTTTTCCGAAGGCGGCCTTGCCTGGGTGCCCCCTGCCCTGCAGGACGCCGAGATGGTCTTCGACAGCTATGGCAACGGCAACCTGTTCGAACGGATCGCGCTGCGCCCCAGCGAATACTGGCACCGCAACTGCTATGCGACCTTCCAGAACGACCTGCTCGGACTCAGCCAGCTCGATTATCTGGGCGCGGACCGGGTGATGTGGGCCAGCGACTACCCGCACAGCGAAGGCTGCTTCGGCTATAGCCGCCGCTCGATAGGCTCAGTGATCGAGGCGGCAGGCAGTGAGGCGGCAGGCAAGATCGTCGGGGGAACTGCAACCGCCCTCTATGACCTTTAACCGATCCGGAGCGGCACGATGAACAACACGTATTTCATGGGCATCGATCTTGGCGGCGGCGGCGTGCGCTGCCTGCTGGTCGATGCGGACGGCGCAGGCGTCAGCGCCTCGCGGCCCTGGTCATTCCAGCCCGAGGCTCACCCCTCTGGCCTGGCCTTCGGCATCGATCTTGATCTGACCTGGGAACTGATCGGCGAGGCATGCCGCGATGCTGTCGCCTCGGCAGGCATAGCGGGAGAGCAGATCAAGGGAGTCGCGGTATCGGCAATCCGATTCGGCACGGTGATCATTGACCGCAATGGCAAAGCCCTGTTCGCAGCCCCCAATCGCGACGCGCGCGCGATTCAGGAGAGCGCCGAACTCGCCGCTGAATGCGGTGATGAGCTGAACCGGGAGACCGGTATGTGGCCAGGCTCGCTACATCTGCCGGCGCGATTGCGAATGCTGCAAAAGACCCAGCCGGAAGTGCTCGATGCTGCGGATTGCGTGTTCAGCCTGGGTGACTGGGTGAATTTCAAAATCTGCGGCAAGCGGGTTACCGATTTTTCGCAGGCAGGCACTACCCAGCTGTTCAGCCTTGCTGGCCGCGAATGGAACCGAGCGCGGATCGAGACGCTTGGCTTGCCGGAGCGCATTTTCCCGCAAGTGCTGGAATCCGGAAGCGCGCTGGGCACGGTCACTCCGCAAGCAGCCGCACATCTCGGCTTGTCGGCTGCAACAGTGGTGGGCCTTGGTGGCGGCGATTCCCAGTGCAGCATGCTGGGGGGTGGCACTATCCGTCCCGGCGCGGTCGCCTGCGTTGCCGGCACCACCGCTCCGGTCATGCTGGTTTCCGACAAACCTCTCATCGACGACCTGGGGCGCACATGGAGCGGCCATCATGTCGTGCCGGGCCTTTTCGTGCTGGAAAGCTCTGGCGGCACCATGGGCGAATCGCTCACATTCATGGCCCGGCTGCTGTTTCCGGAAGCACCCGAACCGGAACTGCGCCTGTTCGCCGAAGCCGCGCAGTCCGATTATGGCGCAAGGGGAATGGTTTCGACCTTTGGCGCGGATGTCACCAATTTCCGCAATCCTCTCATCCCGGCAGGCCAGATCACGCTCAGCCACTTGACCTGCGCCAGCGACGAAAATCCGCGCCGTCACCTCTGCCGCGCAGTGATCGAGGGCTATGCTTGTGGTCTGCGTGCGAATGTCGACGCGCTGGGTCAGATAACCGGCGAAAACTATGCCGACCTCACGCTGTCGGCAGGCTTTTCGCGCAGCGGAGTATTTGCGCAGGTCCTTGCCGATATCATGGATGGCACTGTGACGCGCTCCGGGCAGCACTTGTCATCCGCTCTGGGTGCGGCGATCTGCGCCGCAGTGGCAACCGGCGCGTTCGCAGACATGGCCTCTGCGGTCGAAGCTCTGGTCAGAAATCACGATCCGGTCAGCTGCGACAATGCGAAACGGGCGGCGGCACAAAAGTGCTTCGCCGACTGGTCCGCGATCCGCGCGGCAAGCGAAGGCGCCATGGCGGCGCAAGTCAACGATCACGTGCGCTCCTGCCTGCAAGGCCTTGGGGCCGGAGCGGAGACAACGGGTGCGCCTGCTACCCCCCCAGCAAGCGCATTGGTCACGGCAAGCTTCGACCCCGCTTCACTCGCAAAGATGCGGTCCATCCTCGATGTCGAATATGCCAGCATCCGCGAAACCCGGAAAATTCTGCGCGGGCAAGACCTGACCGCCGCCTTGCAGGGTCGGCAGGTGCTGGTCACCGAAGTCGATATTGTCGATGCCGAAGTCATCAGCCAATCGCCCGATCTGCGCGTGTTGGTCGCCTGCCGGGGCAATGCGGTGAACGTCGATGTCGAGGCCTGCACCGCATTCGGCATCCCTGTACTGTTCACACCCGGCCGCAACGCGGTGGCGGTCGCCGATCTGACCCTTGGTTTCATGCTGGCAATGGCGCGTAAACTGGTTCCCGCCGCGCTGTTCCTGAAGGATGAAGCGGCCAGTGCCGGCAATGCGGCGATCCTGGCCAAGGCCTACTCCGGGCTGCAGGGCCGCGAATTGTGGCACAAGACAATCGGCCTCGTCGGACTTGGCGCGGTCGGCCGGATGGTCGCCCAGCGGTTGCAAGGCTTTGGCGCGCGGCTGCTCGTCGCCGACCCCTATTCAAGTCCGGAAGCAGCGGCGCTCGCCGGTGTCGAACTGGTCAGTCTGGACAGGCTCCTCGCCGAATCCGATTACGTCAGCCTGCATGCCGCCGTAACGCCAGCGACGCACAACATGTTTGGCGCGGAGCAGTTCGCGAAGATGAAGCCGGGCGCCTGCTTCATCAATACCGCGCGTGCGCAGCTTGTCGACGAGATCGCCCTGCTCGAGGCTCTGGAGAGCGGCACTCTTGGCGGTGCGGCGCTCGATACATTTCTGGAAGAGCCGCCGGGTTTCGATCATCCGCTGGTCCAGCATCCCAACGTGATCTCCACTCCGCATATCGGCGGCAATACGCTTGAAGTGGCCGAGCATCAGGGCGCTGACGTTTGTTCCAGCCTCAACAAGTTGCTGCGGGGCGAAAAGCAGTTGCCATGCCTGAACCCGGAAACTCTGGGAGAGTTCGGCTGGGCGAAGCCGAGGAAACAACCCTCACCCGATGCGCTCACTGCCCTGCTCGCAAAGCCGGCGCCGGGCGTATCCGACCTGGAACGGGACCGGAATGCCGGGATCAAGCATCGCAGCGCGCGGGATGCGATAGCGGCTGCGGTGCCGGCACAGGCCAAAGCGCCGGAAAGCCAGCCGCACGACCAGCGCCGCGAACTGCTCGATACGGTCAACGAACTCTACCAGCAGCAGATCATCACTGCGACCGGCGGCAATGTCTCGGTGCGCTGCGAGGATAATCCCGAGCACTGCTGGATCACCCCGGGTTCGGTGTTCAAGGGCGATCTCAAACCGGAACTGATGGTGCGGATCACACTGGGCGGCGAACAACTGGATCCAGCCTCGCCCAAGCCGTCATCGGAATGGCCCTTCCACACCCAGACGCTGATCAAGAAAGCGAATGCCAACGCAGTCATCCATGCCCATGCCCCCAACGCCACGATCCTTGCGAACAGCGGCCTGCCCTTCCTGCCGGTCTCGTCCGAAGCGGCCTTCTTCGGCAATATCGAGCGTATCGCCTATACCATGCCGGGCTCAGGCGAGCTGGCTGAGCTGGTTTCCGAAGCGCTCAGAACCGAATGGGTGGTGCTGATGGTCAACCACGGCATTGTCGTGGCGGGAACGTCGCTGCGCCGGGCGGCGGACATGGTGCAGATCATCGAACGGACCGCCGAAGTTATCCTCGGCTGCTATCAGGCAACCGGCGGCAAGCCGCCTCAGGTCTTGCCGCAGAAGGCTGTCGATCTCATGCGGTCATACGCCGACTTCATCGCCTGACCTGCCGAAAACCGGATAGCGGCCAAGGCTGGCGAACAGCAGCGCCGTCAGCAGGCTGAGCGGCATGTAGCCCCACAGCACCCCGGCATAGGAATGGGTCCGGTCGTAAACAAAGCTGATCAGTAGCGGCCCAAATCCGGTTGCGATGGAAAGCAGGCCCACGATAGTGCCAAACAGCACACCATAGTGAAGCATGCCGAAATGCCTGCTGACCAGATATGCCACCGAATCGAGCTCGACCCCCAGCGACAGTCCGAGGACCAGAACGGCTGCACCTGCGATCGGGATGGAACCAGGAAAGGCAAGTAGCAGCGCGCAGGGAATGATGGGCAGCAACATGCTGACTGCGCCGACCACATTGCCGTTGATCCGATCGAGCAGATAGCCCCCGATCAATCGGCCGGTCACGGTGGAGATGCCGACCAGGCCGGCAAGGTTGGCGGCTGACTGGCGTTCGATTGCCAGCGAGGTGAGGATCGGGACCAGACCGGTGACTAACGAAACGACGATGAGTGTCGCCAGGAATCCGGCCGAAGCCAGCCGGAAATACTTGCCGGAAAGCATCGCTTCGCGGACGCCAACCCCGGCCAGAACCGCCGCATCGACCTTCTGGTTGCTCGGCACCACGCGATTGCGGTCTCTGGCGCTGGTAAAGAACAACACGACGACAGGAATGACCAGAACTGCCCAGAAGCCCGCGAGGGCCACAAAGGCATGCCGCCAGCCAAGCGTCTCGATGAAATAATTGCCCAGGATCGGGGTCAGGGTGGAACACAGCGCCGTGCCGCCGAGCACCAGGGCCAGCGCCATCCCCCGCCCGGCATCGAACAGGCTCGAAACGCCCGAAGTCCAGATCGTCGGGGTCATGCAGGTGCCGGCCAGGGCTATCGGCATCCACAAGGCCCACCATGTCCAGATCGATGGGCCGGTGAGTGAGAGTGCCGCGAGAGTTGCGCAAGCGACTACTACGCCAAAGACCCCAAGCCGCCTCGGGCCGAAGCGGTCCACAACCAGACCGACAAATGGGGCGCAGATCATTCCGAACAGCGAGATGATCGTCATTCCCGCGACGATTTCCGCGCGGGTCCAGCCGAATTCCTGCTCCAGCGGTTGTATAAAGATGCCCATGACATAGACGCCGACCGACGCCAGCGCCATTCCGAGCGCCCCGGCCAGGACGACCGGCCAATTGCGCACGAACTCTTCCCCAGCGCTGCTCTTCCCACTTGTCATGCGCTTTTCTCTTTCTGAGAATCTGCGATTTGCGCACTGTGCGGTACGAAAGTGTCTAAGGCAACCGATCCGGCATTTTGCCATTTTACCGAGGAGGAGGCCGGACGCGGCAGGGCTTTGATCTGCACTGCGGGCGTCGCGTTCGAGCAAGACTTTGCCATGCGGGAAGGCTTTAGATCGAGCTGCAGTGCGCATATGGTGGACGAAAACCGGGAGAATCAACCATGCCAAATTCCGCCATAACATTGGCGTCGAGCAGCGAGAGCTGGCTGCAACGAACGCGCGCGCTGGGCCCGATGATCGACAAGGCTGCCGCCGGGAACGAGGACGCCACCGAGCTTGACGCCGAGGTTGTCGAGGCGATCGACGCGGCGGGGCTTTTCGCGATCATGGCACCCGCCGAACTGGGCGGGGCCGAGGCACATCCGGACGAGGTGATCGATGCGATCAGCGAGCTGTCCTATTGGGATGGATCGGCCGGATGGTATAGCCACGCAGTGATGACTGGGGGGGCAGTGGGCGGAGCATTCCTGGGCGTACGCGCAGTCGCCGAAATATTTCGCGGCAACCACTTCCAACGCGCCGCAGGGCAGGCCGCGCCGACCGGCACGGCCGAGCGGGTGGAGGGCGGCTACCGGATTTCCGGACGCTATTCGTTCGGCTCGGGCACGCCGCATGCGCGATGGATCGTCGGCGGCTACATGCTGCAGGAACATGGCGCGCAAGTGCTGGATGGTGGCGGAAACCCGACCATGCTGATCGGCCTCGCGCCGCGGGAAAGCGTCAAGTTCCATGGCAACTGGAATGTGCTGGGGCTGCGCGGCACCGGCAGCTATGATTTCGAAGTGACCGAACAGGTCCTGCCCGAGGACTTCTTCTTCAATGCCGCCGCCCCCGTGCAGCAGCGCGGCGGGGCGCTCTACCAGATGGGCTTCATGGCGATCCCCTGCATCTCCCATGCTTCCTTCGCGCTGGGCGCAGCGCGGCGGATGCTCGACGAATGGCTGGCCTATGCGCGCGCCAAGCCGCGCGGTGCGGGCATGGTCAGCGACATGCAGACCTTCCAGCTCCAATTCGCCACGACCACGGCCGACCTGCGCGCTGCCGATGCCTATGTACGGCGCACTTTCTCCGACCTTTACGATGCCGCCATTGCCGACCAGGTAACGGCCGAGATGCGGCTCGAAGGCCAACTCGCCACCAGCCATGCCTTCACCGTGGCCAAGCGGGTGGCTGACGCCGCCTTTGCCGCCTGCACCACGCGGGCGGTGCGGGGTGGCAATGCGATCCAGCGCTGTTTCCGCGATATCCACGCAGGCGCGGCGCATGTGCTCAACAGCGAGCAGGCGCTGATCGATGCAGGCGCGGTGCTGGTCGGGACTGAGGGCGCCGAGACCCCGCTGACCCGCGAGGGCTATTCCCTCTAGGCTATCTCCCAGTAAAGAAGGTTTGTCCGTCCATGACAAGGTGCCCGCTGCACGACATCTCGAATACCGCGTTCAGCCCCTTCATGGCGGACGAAGAGGTGTTTGGCGCCATCGAAAATCCCTGGCCGATCATGGCCGAGCATCGCCGCGCCGCGCCTGTTTCGCCCGGATCCTATAGCGCTGCCTTTGGTGCCCCGTCCGATCCTGCCGCAGCCGGGCGACCTCAGTATACTGCATGGACCTATGATGCCGTGCGCGAAGTGCTTGACGATCCGGTACTGTTCAGCAGCACCATCATTCACAAGCTGGGTGTCGAAAAGGCATTTGGCCGCATCCTGATCGTCATGGACCCACCCGAACATGGCCAGGCCCGCCGCTTCCTCCAGCAGGCCTTTTCACCCGGCGCTGCGCGGCAATGGAATGACCGCGTGATCCGCCCGGTGATCAATGAGCTGATCGATGCTTTTGCAGATCGCGGGTCAGCAGAGCTTGTATCCGAATTCACCCGCCGCTTCCCGTTCGATATCGTCTGCCGCCTGCTCGATCTGCCGCCCAAGGACGTCGATTTGTTCCAGAAGCTGGCGGTGACCCAGACCTTCGCGATCACGCCCTATGTCGATGAGGCGATGGAAGCGGGCGGCAATCTGGCGGAATATTTCCGCTGCCTGGTCGACCAGCGTCGCCGCAATCCGGGCACCGACCTGATCAGCCAGCTGATCGCCACCGAGATCGACGGTGAGGTACTGGAAGAAGAAGTCCTGATCGCCTTCTTGCGCCACATTCTCAATGCCGGCGCCGATACCAGCTTCCGCACCACCGGCTGCCTGCTGGTCGCCCTGCTGTCGGATCCGTCGGCGCTCGCCGAACTGAGCGCCGACCGCAATATGGTGTCCATTGCCATAGAGGAGGCACTGCGCTGGGAAGGGCCGGTCGCGAGCAACTTCCGCACGCTCACCCGCGACCACACCCTGGGCGGAGTGGAGCTGGCAGCCGGGACGGTGATCTATGTCGCGCAAGGATCGGCCAACCGCGATGAGACCTATTTCTCCGATCCGGACCGCTTCGACCTGCACCGGCCCCGCAATGTACGGCATTTCGGTTTCGGCGGCGGCCCGCATATCTGTGTCGGCATGCACCTCGCCCGGTTGCAGATCCGCGAGGCGATTGCCGCACTGCTGGATCGCTTGCCAGGGCTCCGGATTGACCCTGCCTTTGCGCCGCCAGTCATCAAGGGTTTCCATTTCCGTGCGCCGCCGGAATTGCGGGTGCTATTCTAGGGAGAACTTTCGTGGGACGTTTTGAAGGACAGGTAGCAATCGTCACCGGCGGAGGGCGCGGCATAGGCCGGGCGCTGTCGCTGCTGCTGGCGCAGGAAGGCGCAAAAGTTGTCGTCTGCGATCTCGGCGGCGAGGTGCGCGGCGGCGGGGCTGATCATTCGGTGGCGGATGCAGTCGTTGCAGAGATTGTCGCGGCGGGCGGCACGGCATTGGCCAGCTGCGCCGATGCCGCGACCATGGAGGGCGCCGCCTCGGCTGTCGCCTTGGCAACCGACAACTGGGGCCGGCTCGACATTCTGTTCAACGGGGCGGGCATACTGCGCCGGGGCAAGATCAACGAGATGGATGAAGAGATCTGGGACACGATCATGCGAGTCAACCTCAAGAGCGCCTATGCCATGACCCGCCACGCAGCGCCTCACATGATCCGGCAGCGCTCCGGATCGATCATCTGCGTGACCTCGCCTTCGGGCTATGGCCACTATGCGATGTCGGCCTATGCCGCCACCAAGGAGGGCCTGGTCGGCTTCGTGCGCAGCATCGCGCGCGAACTTGGCGAGCATGGCGTGCGCTGCAATGCCATTCGCCCCTGTGCGGACAGCCGCATGTTCCTGCCCGAGATTGCCGACGACATGACCTATGTCACCGAGCAGCTCGGCGTAACCCCGGTTGGCGGCCAGTGGTTCCCCGGCATGAACGGCGAGGAGCCCGGCGGCCATGTCGACAATGTCGCTGCAGTAGTCGCCTGGCTCAGCCTGCCACAAACCGAGGCGCTCAACGGGCGGGTCGTCTATATTGCCGGCGGCCATGTCGCTCTCTGCGCCGAGCCGGAACTGATCCGTTCGCGTTATGACGCCAAAGGATGGAGCCTTGATGGCTTGCTCGAACCTTCGGTGCTTGCCCAGTTCACCTATGACCAGCGCAACCATTTTACCGCGAAGAAATGATCGGTCGCAGCGCAGCATTGGGCTATGACAGCGCAGGCCGGACCTTGAGGAGTATAGCGTGAAAATTGGTATCATTTACCCGCAGACCGAACTCGGCGGCGATCCGGCAGCCGTCCGCGCCATCGGGCTGGCGACCGAGGAAATCGGCTACGACCATTTGCTGGTCTATGACCATGTCCTCGGCAGCCCGCATGACCGCGAGCCCAAGCCATCCGGGCCCTACACCGACAAGGACCCGTTCCACGATCCCTTGGTGATGTTTGCCTATCTTGCCGCGATTACCCGGCGGATCGAGCTGGTCGCGGGCGTGCTGATCCTGCCGCAGCGGCAGACGGCTCTGGTCGCGCGGCAGGCGGCGGACCTTGACCTATTGTCAGGCGAACGTTTCCGTATGGGCGTCGGTATCGGCTGGAATCATGTCGAATATGAAGCGCTGGGTCAGGATTTCACGACGCGTGGGCGGCGCGTTGGCGAGCAGGTCGAACTGCTGCGCAAGTTCTGGAACGAACCCTTGGTCTCATTCGCCGGTCAGTTCGACCAGGTCGATCGCGCTGCGCTCAACCCGAGGCCGAAGCGGACTATCCCGATCTGGATGGGCGGGTTCGCCGACATTGCGCTGCGGCGCGCGGCACGGCTCGCAGACGGCTTCATCTTTGCCGACGGCATTGCCGATTCGGTCGCGCAGATGCCATTGCTCCGTGAATATTTGAAAGCCGAGAGCCGCGACGCGTCCAGCTTCGGCCTCCATTGCAACATGCTGTTCGCCAAGGACCCGGCAGCCGTGGTCGAGCGGGCGAGGCAATGGCAGGATGTCGGCGGCACCCATGCTTCGGTAGTAACCATGGGGCTGGGATTCACCACGGCAGGCGAACACATCGCTTATGCGCGGCAGGTGGCTGAGGCGCTGGCCAGGGCTGGGCTGCTCCCGGCCTGAAGGAGACAGGGCGATGCGCATCGGAATCGTGATCCCAAGCTTCGACCGCTATGCCGATCCGGAAGTGTTCCGGCGGCTGGTGCTGCAAGTCGAAGCGCTTGGCTTTGATTCCGCCTGGTTTGGCGATCACATCGTCTTCCCGGCCGATCGGCCCGACTATATCGGTTCCTCCTGGCTCGACGCCATGGCCTGCGCCAGTGTCGGGCTGGGCATGACCACCCGGCTGAAGTTCGGGACCGACGTGCTCGTCGCGCCCTATCGCAACCCCATCATGCTCGCCAAGATGGCCGCGACCGCGTCGCTGCTTTCGGGCGGCCGGTTCATGCTTGGGCTTGGCATCGGTTGGCTGGAAGGCGAATTTGCTGCGCTGGGCTCACCACCCTTCGCCAATCGCGCCGACGTCACCGAGGAATACCTGCGCGTCATTCGCCAGATGTTCGAGGAACAAGGCGACCTCTCCCATGCCGGGCGCTGGATAAATTATGACCAGATCGCCTTCGAGCCCAAGCCGGCGCAGCCACTTCCGATCCTGGTCGGCGGCAATCACCCCAAGGCGCTGCGCCGCGCGGCCCTGCTTGGCGACGGCTGGCACCCGCTGTTCCTCGCGCCTGTGGACTATACGCGGGGGCGGGCCGAGATCGAGCGCATCAGGCAGGAGGCAGGTATCACCCGGCCTTTCACTTTCTCGATGAGCGGCTCGGAGGTGCGGATCCTGCCCGAAGCTAAAGTCCTTCTGCCGGCGCGGTCGGCGGCGCTGGGAACCAGCTATGCACCAGCGGTCGAAACGGGTGATGGCGGGCGGCAGAAATATATCGGCACTGCCGATCAGGTGCGCGAGGATTGCCTGGCGCTGGGCGAAGGCGGAGTGGAGCAACTTGTGATCCGGTTCGCTGTGCCGCTCGATCCACTGATTGGCCCCGATGAGCATTTCGAGCAGTTGCGCCTCTTCGCCGCCGGGGTGCTTCCCCACTTGTCCTGAGCCGGTTATGCGCCTGTCCCGCGCCATCAATACGGCAGCGGCTCGTCCGGGCTAGTGGATTGATTTTGACATTCGCATCCCGGTAGCAACCTAGGCCGTGTGGACGAATTGTGGATAGATGAGATTTTGCGATTCCCAAGATGAATCTGGGGTGATTCATAGGGTTCCGACTGAACGAGAGGGTCGGAACGATGTCTACGAAGATGAGCGAGGAAGATTGGGAGCACACATTGCTG
>CANJCQ010000058.1 GCA_947473355.1 Sphingomonadaceae bacterium
CTCTCCAACCGGGTCTTCACATCCCACGACAACATCATCGACCACTGCTGCGAGGCGTGGAACAAACTCATCGATCAGCCGTGGCGCATCATGACCATCGGACGCCGCAAATGGGCGCGTGGGTTGTAGTCAGTGCAGGTTGGTATTACCGGCAACCCGATGGCCATCGCCTGGTATCTGACCGCAGTCACCCTGGTTGGGCTTGTCGCCATGGCCATGATGATCGAAAGCGCCCCGGTGCGCGCAAGAACTCCGGCTCTGGCCCTGTAGGACTAAACCGCCCGGTCCAACTCATCCGGAAGATACTTGCGCGAGCGCCACTGCAGCACGGCGGCCGCCAATGTCACCACGCCGACCAGCACGACCAGCACATAGCGCACCGAATCCACGCCAAGCTCCGGCTTGAAGTGATCCGACAGCTTGCCGATCAAGGGGGCGCCGAGACCGAGGCCGAACAGGTTCTGCATCAGCAGGATCGCAGCACTTGCTGTGGCCCGGCTGGTGGTGGGGACGAGGCCCTGCACCGCGCTGTAGGCAGGGCCGACATGGAGCCAGAGCAGGCCGATGCCGGGGAAGAACAGCAGTATCGCCAGTCGCCAATCAGGCACCAGCAGCCCTGCCACCAGCAAGGGGCAGCACAGCGCGAGGCAAATCGCCGGGCCGCTCATCAGATATTGCTTGCCGCGCTTGATAAGCCGGTCGCCCAGTTGCCCGCCATACCACACGCCCAGCGCCGAGCCGATCCCGTTGGCGAGGCCGAACCACAGGCCAGTGACATGCGCCGAAAGGCCGAAGCTGCGCTGGAGGAAAATGGGCCCCCAGATCATCATACCGAAGTTCGCAATTGCCGCGAAAGCGACCGAGGGCAGAATCAATCGGATGGCCCGGCTGGCCCAGATGTGGGCGAGGGCTTCGGCGAAGGACACTTGCGGTGCCTTGGAATATTGTTGGGCCGTGCCGTCCGAGCGCGGATCGCGCAGCATGGTCAGGACCACCAGCGACAGCAGAATGCCCGGCGCGCCGACTACGACAAAAGCCCACCGCCAGCCAATCGTGTCCGCCAGATAGCCGCCCATGACCATGGCGATCAACCCGCCGAGCGGCGGCCCGAGCTGATAAAGCGACAAGGCCGAGGAGCGCTTTTCCGGGCTGGCCATTTCGGCAATCAGCGAGTGAGCCGGCGGCGTGCCACCGGCTTCGCCAATGCCAACGCCGACCCGCGCAAGGAACAGCTGCACAAACGTCTGCGCTGCGCCGCATACCGCTGTCATCGCGGACCAGACCACCAGGCAGACCGCGATCACCTTGACCCGGCTGGTGCTGGGACGATCAGCATAGCGTGCAATGGGAATGCCGAGTCCAGTGTAGAAAATGGCGAAGGCAAACCCGGTCATCAATCCGATGTGAAGATCGCTGAGGTGCAATTCCCTGGCGATCGGCTGGGCAAGGATGCCGACGATCTGCCGATCGAGAAAATTGAAAATATAGACCACCAGCAGGACGTTGATCGTCAACCGCAGGCGCTTGTCGTTCATGGCATCATTCTGGCTTGTCATCGTGCCGTCTCCCCTGGCCCGGATATGCGCAAGAATGCCTAAGTGTAAAGCAGGAAGGGCCTGATTTCCTCGCGCCAATGCGCTTCGTCGGCCCCGGCAATTGCTTCCAGATCACCCGCTTCGCTGCCCGCGCTATCCACCCATTCGCGCAAGGCAGGGCCGCCATTGATGACGTCGATGGCGAGGCGCTCGAACTCGTACTCATAGGGAAAATCGCGCCAGATCGGGTAATCCGGATAGAGCCTGCGGATCGCCTTGAAGGCCAGTGCCTGCAAGCGCCAGGGGCGGAATGCGTGGTGATCGTAGAACCCGACTTCGGCATGGATCATCAACCCTCTGCACAGCGCGCCTGAGTGCTTGTGAAAGGTCGGGGTGAACCAGCATTCGCGCAAGGCGCAGCCCGCCAGCCATTGAGGGGCGAAACGCTGCATTTCGGCGAGCACAGCCTTGGCGTCCACATCCGGCGCGCCGAACAGGACTTCGAGCGGCCGGGTGGTCCCCCTGCCCTCGCTCAGCGTCGCACCTTCGATCATCACTGTGCCGGCATAGGCGCGGGCCATGTTGAGATTGGCGGCATTGGGGCTGGGGTTGATCCAGATGCGGCTGTCTGGCCAACCGAAGCCTGCACCTTCCGGCTGCCAGCCCTGCATTTCGATCACCCGGTAATCGACATCGAGCTTGAAATGATCGACGAACCAGCGCCCCATTTCGCCCATGGTCAGCCCATGGCGCATCGGCATCGGCCCCGCGCCGACGAAGCTCTCCTGTCCGGACAGCAGCAAGGTGCCTTCGACTGGCCGCCCGGCAGGATTGGGCCGATCAAGCACCCAGACGCTCTTGCCGGTCCCTGATGCGGCCTCAAGCAGATAAAGCAGCGTGGTGACGAAGGTGTAGATGCGGCAGCCGAGATCCTGCAGATCGAACAGGAACACATCTGCGGTAGACATCATCTGCCCGGAAGGGCGACGTAGTTCGCCATAGAGGCTGAAAATCGGGATGCCGTATTGCGGATCGGTCTCGTCCGCTGTCTCGACCATGTTGTCCTGCTTGTCGCCCTTGAGGCCATGCTGCGGGCCGAAAGCGGATGTGACGTTGAGTCCGGCAGCGATCATCGCGTCGAGCGAATGGGTGAGGTTTTCCGTCACCGAAGCGGGATGCGCGATGAGCGCGACGCGTTTGCCTTCAAGTGGCGCGCGCAGGGCGGGGTCTGCCAGCAGGCGGTCGATACCGAATTTCATGCCGCTGTCGCTGAACCAAGCGCCAGCTGGAAGCAAGCCGGATCGTGGAAATCGGGGCGCTCGCCGTTGTGCCGCAGCGCCCAATAGGACAGCCGCTTGGCCGGTTCTTCCAGCACAGCCGTCAGCGATGCGCGTTTGGCGCCGGCCAGATCGGCAGGATCGAGGAACACGGTCAGCATGAACAGGTCCTGGCCGCGTTCGGGGAGGATTTCAGGCGGGCAGACCGGATCGATCGGGTGCATTTCGCTGCGATAGCCGGTGAAGCCGTAGGCAGCCCATTGCCCTGAAGGGGAGAAGTTGAATTCACGGTAGCAGCCCTGGCCATCATAAAGGAACAGCTCGAAACAGGTGTGCCGCCACAGCTCATCGGCGCGTTCCATCGACGCAGGCCTGGGTAGGACAAGCGAGGCGCAGCCTTCCACCTTGTAGTGCAGCATCAGCCTGCCGTCGCCCAGATTGCTCCAGCGCACGGTCAGGCCCCGGATGGCAAATGGCCCGAATTTCGGATGCGCCAGCAACCGGTGCGTTTGCAACCGCTTTCCCCCAATGCTAGGCGCGCCGCTCTGAAAGAGGCCGCCATGACTCAATACAACTCCACCCTGCTTCGCCTGCTCGATGAGCGCGGCTACATCCATCAGGCGACCGATGCCCAGGGACTCGACGCGGCTGCGGCGAAGCAGGTGATACCGGGCTATATCGGGTTCGACGCCACGGCGCCATCGCTGCATATCGGTTCGCTTGTGCAAATCATGCTGCTGCGCCGTCTGCAACAGAGCGGGCACAAGCCGATCGTTGTGATGGGCGGGGGCACCACCAAGGTCGGCGATCCTTCTGGCAAGGATGAAAGCCGCAAGCTGCTGACAGCTGAGGATATTCAGGCCAATATCGACTCGATCCGCACCGTCTTTGAGCGCCTGCTGACTTTCGGAGACGGCCCGACCGATGCGATCCTGGTCAACAACGACGACTGGCTCAGCCAGCTTTCCTATGTCGATCTTCTGCGCGATGTCGGCCCGCATTTCACCATCAACCGCATGCTGACTTTCGATTCGGTGAGGCTACGGCTGGAGCGCGAGCAGCCGCTGACTTTCCTCGAATTCAACTACATGATCCTCCAGGCCTACGATTTCCGCGAACTGGCGCTGCGCCATGGCTGCCGACTGCAGATGGGCGGGTCGGACCAGTGGGGCAACATTATCAATGGCATCGAGCTGACCCGCCGGATGGAAGGGATCGAGCTGTTCGGTGTTACCACGCCGCTGATCACCACGGCCGATGGCGCCAAGATGGGCAAGACGGCGGCGGGCGCGGTTTGGCTCAACGAGGCACAATTGCCCGCTTACGACTTCTGGCAATTCTGGCGCAACACTGACGACCGCGATGTCGGCAAATTCCTGCGGCTGTTCACCGATCTGCCGCTGGACGAGATCGCCCGGCTGGAAGCGCTGCCGGGCAACGAGATCAATGCGGCCAAAGTGGTCCTCGCCAATGAGGTGACCAGTCTGTGCCGCGGCGAGAAAGCCGCCAAGGCTGCCGAAGCAACTGCCGCTGCGACCTTCGCGGGCGGCGGGGTGGGCGAGGACCTGCCGGTCTGCACAATTCCCGCCGAGGGCTTCAACGTGGTCGATGCCCTGACCGCCATCGGCTTTGCCGCCAGCCGGGGTGAGGCCAAGCGGCTGGTCGCGGGCGGCGGGGCGCGGCTTGATGGCGAGGCAATCGCCGACGAGTCGCACCGGATCGAGCCGGGCCAGGGTGAGCGGCGCATTTCAGCGGGCAAGAAGAAGCATGGCATTCTGCGCCCTGCCTAGAAACGGAGCGGTTGCGTAGCGAACCAAGTCCGTCATTCCCGCGTAAGCGGGAAGCTATCTACGGCACTCTCGGTTTGCGCAGAGGTCAACTTCAGGCGATGGGTCCCCGCTTGCGCGGGGATGACGAGAGTAGTTGGCGAGTGAGCAAACCCAACAATCATCCACCCTCCCGGCAAGATTTTGCCGGTCATTTCCTGCCGGTTTACCCAATCTTTGCCTTTACACCCGATAGTAACCCGCTCGACACCCCGATGTGAAAGTGAGTTAAGGCTATGGGAGCTGGTGCCCAACTATCCGTTACGGACCTGCGGCGCGCGACTCGTCATCCGGTGGAACACCGGGTGATTGGCGAGCATCGCCGGCTGGGCGATGTCCATCTCGAGGTCATCAACCTGTCAGCGCACGGCTTCATGGCGACCGAAGCACCCGGCCTGACGCGGGGCGAGCGAATCATTGTCCGCCTGCCAGTGGTCGGCCGCATCGAGGCGCATCTGATCTGGGCCACTGAAGGCAAGGCCGGCTTCCAGTTCGAACGCATCATCCGGCTCGACGATTTCATCAAGATCATCGAAGTCCTCCAGGAAAATCCGCGCCTGCGCCGCAGCCGCTGACGCAAGTCAAAGCAGCCGTCACAAGCTTCAACTTTTTTCGTCATTCCCGCGCAAGCGGGGACCCATCTCCAGTGCTTGAAACTTGCTCAAACCAAGCGCGCAGGAGATAGGTTCCCGCTTACGCGGGAATGACGGGTCAAAGGTCAGGACGATTGGCATCAGTCCGTCTGCGCGCTTGGCAGGGCCGCCTGGTCCTGCCATTGCTGCGGCATGACCGAGCCCACATCGCCGCTGCAAATCCCTGACTTCCGCCTGCTGTGGCTGTCGCGCTTTGCTTCGGTGGTCGGCACGGTCGGCATGGTAGTGATTATCGGCTACCAACTCTACGACGTCGCGCGCGGCCAATATGGCATGAGCATCACGCAGGCCGCTTTCCAGCTCGGTCTGCTGGGGCTCGCGCAATTCGTGCCGCTGATGGTGTTCACACCAGTTGCAGGCGTCGTCGCAGACCGGTTTGACAGGCGCACGGTCGCGGCCCTCGCCTCCTCGCTTGATCTGCTGATTGCCCTGGCGCTGGCGCTGGCGACCCAGTTCGATGCGCTGAGCCTGCCGCTGCTGTTCGGCCTTGCCGCCATGCACGGCACGGCGCGGGTTTTCATCGGCCCGGCGATGAGCGCTTTTACCCCCAATATCGTGCCCGCCGCCCTGATGCCGCGCGCCATCGCGCTGGGCTCGATGGCCTGGCAGACCGGGGCAATCGGCGGCCCGGCGCTGGCCGGCCTGTTGTTCGGCATCCACCACGCTCTGCCTTATTGGACCGCAGTGGCGCTGCTGGCCATTTCGCTGACCGCAATCCTCTCGATCCGCCGTCTGCCGCCGCCCGAAGGCAACCGTGACGTGCATCCTGTGCGGCAGGTCATCGAAGGCTTCACTTATGTCTGGCAGGAGCGTTTTCTGCTGGGCTGCGTGACGCTGGATCTGTTCGCCGTGCTGCTGGGCGGCGCGACTGCGCTGTTGCCGGTCTATGCCCGCGACATTCTGGAGGTTGGCCCGCAAGGGCTCGGGATCATGCGCGCTGCGCCTGCGATTGGCGCGGTGCTGGTCTCGGTCATTCTCTCGGCAAGACCGATCACCCGCAATGTCGGCAACAAGATGCTCTGGGCGGTGGTGGTGTTCGGCATAGCCACGATCGGCTTCGGCCTGTCGCGCAGTTTTTTCCTGTCGCTGGGATTTCTCGCCCTGCTCGGCGCGGCGGACATGGTCTCAGTGTTCATCCGCAGCACCCTGGTCCAGCTCCACACGCCCGACCAGATGCGCGGCCGGGTCTCGGCAATATCGGGCCTTGCCATCTCGGCCTCCAACGAGCTGGGCGAAATGCAATCGGGCATCGCCGCGGCGCTGCTGGGAGCAACGGGGGCGGTTGTGTTTGGCGGTGTGGGTGCCATATTCATCACTGCTGCCTGGGCCTGGCTGTTCCCCGAACTGCGCAACGCCCGGACCTTCGCGCCGCAATATCGTGAGACTCATCGAAATACGGAGAAGACGCCATGAAAGCCGACTCGATCCTCGCCACCATTGGCAATACCCCGCACATCCGCCTCTCGCGCCTGTTTCCGGATCACGAAGTCTGGGTGAAATGCGAAAGAGCCAACCCTGGCGGCTCGATCAAGGACCGCATTGGCCTCGCCATGATCGAGGCGGCGGAAGCCGATGGCAGCCTCAAGCCCGGCGGGACTATTGTGGAGCCGACCTCGGGCAACACCGGTATTGGGCTGGCCATGGTCGCGGCGGTCAAGGGCTATCCGCTGATCCTCGTCATGCCCGATTCGATGTCGATCGAACGGCGGCGGCTGATGCTTGCCTATGGCGCGACCTTCGATCTGACCCCGCGCGAAAAGGGCATGAAGGGCGCAATCGAACGGGCGAAGGAAATCGTTGACGCAACGCCCGGCGCCTGGATGCCGCAGCAGTTCGATAACCCCGCCAACATCGCTGTCCATGTGGCCACCACCGCGCAGGAAATTCTGGCTGACTTCGCCGATACTCCGATCGACGTGCTGATCACCGGGGTCGGCACCGGCGGCCATCTGACTGGCTGCGCCGAGGCGCTCAAGGCCGAATGGCCCGCCATAAAGGCCTATGCCGTCGAGCCGACGCTTTCGCCGGTGATCTCCGGCGGCCAGCCAGCGCCGCATCCGATCCAGGGCATCGGCGCCGGGTTCATCCCGACCAACCTGCACACCCAGTCGATCGACGGCGCGATCCAGGTCGATCCGGCTGATGCCAAGGAATGGGCGCGGCGCAGCGCCACCGTGGAGGGCATGCTGGTCGGCATCAGCTCGGGCGCGACACTCGCGGCGATTGCCCAGAAGTTGCCGGACCTGCCCAAGGGATCGCGGGTGCTTGGCTTCAATTACGATACCGGCGAGCGGTACCTCTCGGTGGCGGATTTTCTGCCGGAATAGGCTTTTTCTCCCCTCCCAGGCGGGAGGGGCCGGGGGTGGGCCACTTTGCATGCAAAGCCCAACCCCTCACTGACCCACCCCTAACCCCTCCCGCAAGCGGGAGGGGAACTGGAGGCAGGATTTATGTCGAACCCGCTCACCCCGATCCAGCTTCGACTAGGCAACAAGTTGCCAAGTCTTCGCATCCTTCCCCCATCAAGGGGGAAGAAAGAGTGGCTCAATGTCAGACGGACCGATTCGTGCCCTATTCCTGCGGGAATGAGCGGGTCTTGTTGAGCCGCTCGATCACTTCGTCCATCGGCTCGACCACAGTCACGCTCCGCCCCTCGCCGAAGCGAATGCGGGTGCCGTCAGTCACCGACGAGATAAAGGTGACCTGCTCTGCATTGACGGCGGTTTCGACCCGGTCAGAACTGATGAATTTGACGAACATGCTGCGGCCTCCTCGCGTTGGCCCCAAGCGTAACCTATCTGTCACAGGAAGCCACAGGGCATTTCACGCCCCATTTCACGCCGTGCCGAATGCCTCCAGCGGCAATGCCATCATCGCTTCGCTACCCGCCTCCATCTTCCGGCGCAGGGCGCCGGCATCGGGGGTGAAACGCTCGGCAAAGTAGCGCGCGGTGACCAACTTGGCCTCATAAAAGGCCTTGTCTGATGCGCCGCCCGCCAAGGCCGCGCCTGCGACCTTGGCCATACGCAGCCACATCATCCCCAGCGCGACAATGCCCATGATGTGCATGTAATGATGCGCACCGGCACCGGCATTGTTGGGGTTTGTCATGCCGTTCTGCATCAGCCACATGGTCGCGGCCTTGAGCTCGCCATTCGCATCTTCGATGCGCTTGGCAGTGTCGGCAAGGCTGGCATCGGCCTTCGCGGCAGCGCATTCGCCATCGACAGCTGCGAAGAATGCCTGCACCGCACGGCCCATATTGGCACCCAGCTTGCGGCCGACCAAGTCCATGGCCTGCACCCCGTTGGCGCCTTCATAAATCATTGCGATCCGGGCATCGCGGACGAACTGCTCCATGCCGTTATCAACGATATAGCCATGCCCGCCCCAAATCTGCTGCATGTTGACCGCGATATCGAAGCCCTTGTCAGTGCCATAGCCCTTGATCACCGGGGTCAACAGCGAGATCAGATCGTCGGCCATCTGGCGCTCTTCTTCGCTCGCTGCCTTGTGGCTGAGATCGACTTGCAAACCGCCCCAAAGCGCGAGCGCGCGCATGCCTTCTGTGAACGCCTTGGCATCCATCAGCATGCGCCGCACATCCGGATGAACAAACAGCGTATCGGCCTTTTCCTGCGGCTCGGCAGCGCCTGTCAGCGCGCGGCCCTGGCGCCGTTCGGAAGCATAGAGAACGCCGTTCTGATAGGCCACATCGGCCTGCGCCAGCCCCTGAATGCCGACACCAAGCCGCGCCGCATTCATCATGATGAACATGGCGGCAAGACCCTTGTTTTCCTCGCCGACCATGAAGCCGGTCGCCCCGTCATAATTCATCACGCAAGTGGCATTGCCGTGGATGCCCATCTTGTGTTCGATCGAGCCGCAGGAAACCGCGTTACGCGTTCCCGGCTTGCCATCCGTATCGAGCAGGAACTTGGGCACGATGAACAGCGAAATGCCCTTCGACGAATCGGGCGCATCCGGGGTCTTTGCCAGCACCAGATGGATGATGTTTTCCGACATGTCGTGTTCGCCGGCCGAGATGAATATCTTGGTGCCGGTGATCGCATAGGAGCCGCCCACTTGCGGCACTGCGCGGGTGCGGATCAGGCCGAGATCGGTGCCGCAATGCGGCTCGGTCAGGTTCATTGTCCCGGTCCACTCGCCCGAGACCATCTTGGGAACGTAAAGCTGCTGCAATTCAGGCGATGCCTTGGCGAGAATCGCCGCAATCGCGCCGTTGGTCAGCCCCGGATACATGGCAAAGCTCTGGTTTGAGGCTGACAGGAATTCCTCCATCACCAACCCCAGCACATGCGGCATGCCCTGCCCGCCGAATTGCTCAGGAGCCGCAATCGTGCCCCATCCGGCCTCGCGGAATTGCTCGAAAGCCTGCTTGAAACCCTTGGGCGTGGTTACCGAACCGTCCGGATTGCGCGTGCAGCCCTCGACATCGCCCGATGCATTGAGCGGGGCCAGGACTTCGCTGACGAATTTTCCGGCTTCCTCGACCACTGCGGTGACGATGTCAGGGCTGGCGCTCTCGAATCCGGGCAGATTGCCGTAGGTCTCAAGCCGAAGCACTTCATCGATGACGAAAAGAGTGTCGCGCACGGGCGCCTTGTAGCTGGGCATGTAAGATCCTCTCTGAATTGCCTGATTCTCAGAACTACCTGCAATCGAACAGATCAATTAACTTACATCGGTGTAAGTATCAAGTCCCGATTCGCGTCAATTTCTCGCCATCGAGGCGGCGATAGAAGCAGCTGACGGCGCCAGTGTGACAGGCAGGCCCATCAGGCCTGACCAGCAACAGCAGCGCATCCTGATCGCAATCGACGCGAATTTCGGCAACGCGCAGATAGTTCCCCGATGTCTCGCCCTTCAGCCACAATTTGCCGCGTGAACGCGAATGAAAGTGTGCAAGGCCGGTTTCGCGCGTTTTGGCCAGCGCCTCGGCATCCATGTATGCGATCATGAGAATCGCCGAACTGGCAGAATCGACGGCGATCGCGGTAATCAATCCTTGCGCATCATAGCGCGGCAAAAATTCGCTGCCCTGCTCCCGATCCTGTGTCGCCGGGCTGGTCATCTTGGTCATTGTTCCTCAAGCCGCGCCGGAAAGGCGTCCGATTGTTGCAAGATAACCACATGTCCGAAGTAAAATCCATCGCCCGAAACAATCGTGCTTTTCTTTATCGGCGATTCGCGTGAACAGGCGGCTCTGCCCGCAAGGGTGGAACACCGAATGCAGGTGCTCTCGCAAGAAGCGCCAGGGTTCAGGGGTAAGGCTGGAGCCCGCACAGACCGGGCCTGCCGAAACATGAGGGATCAGACGAGGCGGCGTCAGGGGGCGCCGCTCAATTGCGCAAGCAACGTCTACAAGTTTCGTCACGAGGACGCCCGGGCTGATCCCCCGGGCGTTTTCGTTTGCGCTCGAACCATCGCGTCAAGTCTCAAATTCCCTCGCTCCTCTCCCCTTGCGGGAGAGGATACGAAGGCTTGGCAGCTTGCTGTCTAGCCGTAGTTGGAGAGGGGCAAAACCATACGCCATGTTACACCCTCTCCAAGCTTCGCTAGCTCCTGCGGAGCAAGCTCTCGCTATCCTCTCCCGCAAGGGGAGAGGAGTGATATTGGATTTGCACTTTGTATTTACCCCGGCAGGGCCTCATCCAGCACCCGCGCAAAACACGCAATCGCCACCCGCTTGGCCCCTGCCCGCTTGAGCGCAGAGACGCAGGCATGGCTGGTCGCACCGCTGGTCAGCACATCATCGACAAGCACCACCGAGGCCCCGCGCAGGTGCTCCGCCCGCTTGGGGTTGACCGCAATCGCGCCCGCCATGGCCCGCGCCCGCGCCTTGGCGCCCAGCCCGCCAAGCGATGGGGTCGCCTTGATGCGCAGCAGCCCATCGACTTCAAGCCGCATCCCCTTGATCCGGGCAATCTCGGAAGCCAGCAAGGCGGCCTGGTTGAAACCGCGCCGCCACAGCCGCCAGCGATGCAGCGGCACCGGCACCAGCAGCCAGCCGGCATCGGCCTGGGCATCTATCGGCCCCAACCGCGCCGCCATCAGCCGCGCCATCATCGGCGCCAGCGCGATCCGCTTGCCGCGCTTGAACGACAGCACCAGCCGCTTTGAGGCATCGTTATAGAGCGTGCCTGCGGCGATGCCGTCGTGACGCGGGGCTTGGGCAAGACACGGCGCGCAGACCGCGCCATCGGTCATTCCATCCGGGAAAGGCCGCTGGCACAGGCTGCAACTTGGCTCGCCGGGGATTACCAACTCATTCCAGCAGGCTGCACACAGACCCGTCTGGGCGAGCAGGCCCTCGCCGCACAGCGGGCAGCGCGGCGGGAAGGCCATATCAATCAGCGGGGCAATGGTCTGGGTGATCGCCATGCGCCGCAGTCTTAACCCTCCCTGCCCAGCTCGCAAGCCTTGCTCCGCGCGGATGCAATGGGCAAAGGCGGGCTATGGCCTCCGCCCCGCCCCCGCTGATCTTCGCCCCCGCCCGCCGCCTTGCCGCGCGGCGGCGGATGCTGGCATTGCAATCAATACCCGATGCGCCGCGCTATCTCATGGCGGATATGGTCGAAGATGTGCTCGAACGAATGAGCTTCCTGCGCCACGCACCGGCCCGCGCGCTGGTGATCGGCGACTGGAGCGGCACTCTGGCGGCAGCGCTGGGCGCGCAGGGTTGCGTGGTGACGCAAGCAGAACCCGCTACCGGCTTCGCCGAGGAACAGCCCTACCCCTTCGGACCATTTGACTTCATCGCCAGCCTTGGCACGCTCGACACCGTCAACGACCTGCCCGGCGCGCTGATCCACTTGCGCAGCGCCCTCGCCCTGGGCGGACTGATGCTCGCCAGTTTCCCGGGAGCTGGCTGCCTTCCCGCCTTGCGCGAGGCGATGCTGGCAGCGGACGGCGAGCGACCAGCCGCCCGGATCCATCCGCAGGTCGATGTCCGCGCTGGCGGGCAACTGCTTCAGCGGGCGGGCTTTGCCGACCCGGTGGTGGACAGCCGCACCCTGGATGTGCGGTTTCGCAGCCTGGATGGGCTGGTGGCGGATTTACGCGCGCAGGCACTGGGCAACGTGCTGGCACGCTATGCTGCGCCAATGGGCAAGGCGGCTTCGGCGCGGGCACGCGAGGCCTTTGGCGGGCCCAGTTTGGAGCGATTCGAGATTTTGACGTTAAGTGGCTGGAAAAAATAAATTCATTACCCCAAAGCCGCCTGCGCCGCCGCCAGCCGCGCAATCGGCACGCGGTAGGGTGAGGCGCTGACGTAATCCAACCCCTGCGCCTCGCAGAAAGCTATCGAAGCCGGATCGCCGCCGTGTTCGCCGCAGATGCCCAGCTTGATGTCTGGCCGCGTCGCCCGGCCCCGCTCCGCCGCCAGCGCGACCAATTGCCCGACGCCATCGACATCGAGGCTGACGAAGGGATCGCGCGCGAAGATGCCCTGGTCGACGTAAGCGCCGAGGAAGCGCCCGGCATCGTCGCGTGACAGGCCCAGCGTGGTTTGCGTGAGATCATTGGTGCCGAACGAGAAGAATTCGCCGACTTCGGCAATCTCGCCCGCCATCAAGGCAGCGCGTGGCAGTTCGATCATGGTGCCGACATGGTATGACAAGGTTCGGCCCTTCTCTGCAAAGACTTCCGCTGCCGTGCGGTCGATCAGCGCCTTGAGTATCTCCAGCTCGCGCCGGGTCGCCACCAGCGGCACCATCACTTCTGGCACCGGAGCTTCGCCATCTGCCGCGACATCGCAGGCCGCCTCAAAAATCGCACGCGCCTGCATTTCGTAGATCTCGGGGAAGGTGATCCCGAGACGGCAGCCGCGATGGCCCAGCATCGGGTTGAATTCGTGCAGTTCCTCGGCCCGGCGTTTGAGCGAATCGGCACCGATGCCGATAATGTCGGCAAGGTCCTCGAATTCCTCGTCGCTGTGCGGCATGAATTCGTGGAGCGGCGGATCGAGCAGGCGGA
The DNA here is from genome assembly GCA_947473355.1 of Sphingomonadaceae bacterium. Taxonomy (GTDB): domain Bacteria; phylum Pseudomonadota; class Alphaproteobacteria; order Sphingomonadales; family Sphingomonadaceae; genus Novosphingobium. The sequence continues at coordinate 13,290 of CANJCQ010000058.1, forward strand.
CGGTGACCGGAAGGCCGGACATGATCTCGAAAATGCTGCGAAAATCGGCGCGCTGTTCGGGCAGCAGCTTGGCCAGAGCAGCGCGGCGGCCCGCTTCGTCTTCGGCGAGGATCATCTGCCGCACGGCAGAAATGCGCGCAGCATCGAAGAACATGTGCTCGGTGCGGCACAGGCCGATGCCTTCGGCGCCGAACTGGCGCGCCATGCGGCAATCGGCCGGGGTCTCGGCATTGGCGCGCACTTTCATGCGGCGGTGGCCATCAGCCCAGCCCATGATGATGGCGAAATCGCCGACCAGTTCGGGCTCGATCGTGCGAACTTCCCCGGCCATGATCTGGCCGGTTGTGCCATCGAGGGTCAGGATGTCGCCCTCTTTCAGCTCGCGGTTGCCGATGCGCAGGGTGCGGGCGTGGATGTCTATCGACAGCACCGAAGCGCCCGAAACACAGGGCCGCCCCATGCCGCGCGCGACCACGGCGGCGTGGCTAGTCATGCCGCCGCGCGCGGTAAGAATCCCCTTTGCCGCGTGCATTCCGTGAATATCTTCAGGTGAAGTCTCAACCCGGACGAGAATCACTGACTCGCCGATCGCTGCCTTGCGCTCGGCCGTATCGGCGTCGAGCACGATCGTGCCGGAGGCCGCGCCGGGGGACGCCGGAAGGCCAGTGCCCAGCACATCGCGCGGCGCTGCGGGATCGAGCGTCGGGTGGAGCAACTGATCGAGTGCCATCGGATCGATACGGCGGATCGCGGTAGCCTCGTCGATCAGGCCTTCGCTGGCCATATCGACCGCCATCTTGAGCGCCGCCTTGGCGGTGCGCTTGCCGCTGCGGGTCTGCAGCATCCACAATTTGCCGCGCTCGACGGTGAATTCGATGTCCTGCATGTCGCGGTAGTGCGCTTCGAGCAGGTCGAATACCTTGGCCAGCTCACCATAGGCCTCAGGCATCGCCTCTTCCATCGACAGCGGCTTGGCCCCTGCGCGCTCCCGCGCTGCCTTGGTCAGATATTGCGGCGTGCGGATCCCGGCGACGACGTCCTCGCCCTGGGCATTGACCAGCCATTCGCCATAATAGGCGCGCTCGCCGGTGGCGGGGTCGCGAGTGAAAGCGACGCCGGTGGCGGACGTATCGCCCATGTTGCCAAAGACCATGGCCTGGACATTGACCGCCGTGCCCCAGTCGCCCGGAATGTCGTTGAGCCGACGATAGACCTTGGCGCGGTCCGAATCCCAGCTGTCAAACACGGCAGCGATGGCGCCCCACAATTGCTCGTGGACGTCCTGCGGGAAGCTCTTGCCGAGGCCGGCTTCAACAATCGCCTTGTATTCGCTGACCAGCGCCTGCCAATCTTCGGCCTGCATCTCAATATCGGTGAAATAACCCTTGTCTTCCTTGGCTATTTCGAGCGCATCCTCGAACGCGTGATGATCGAGCCCGAGCACCACGTCGGAATACATCTGGATGAAGCGGCGGTAGCTATCCCATGCAAAGCGTGCGTCGCCGGAGGTTGCGGCAAGCCCTACCACGGTCGCATCGTTGAGCCCGAGGTTGAGCACGGTATCCATCATCCCCGGCATCGAAACCCGCGCGCCCGAGCGCACCGAGACCAACAGCGGATCGGCTGCATCGCCGAATGACTTGCCGACGGCGCGCTCGATGTGGGCGAGCGCCTCGGCGACATCCTTGTGCAAACCAGCATCGAACGCCGCGCCCTCAGCGAGATATTCGACGCAGACTTCGGTGGTAATGGTGAAGCCCGGCGGCACCGGCAGGCCAATCCCCGCCATCTCGGCCAGGTTCGCGCCCTTGCCGCCCACAATGGTTTTGTCGCGGGTACGCGGGTCGGCATTGGCGACGCCGCCGCCGAAGGGATAGACTTGGATGCTCATTTGAACCGGACTTTCCTGTCAAGAAACGTTGAAAATCCTCAGCCCTCGATCTTCGAGAAATCCGCCACACTATGCACCGCATCGCGGAACCGCGATAGCAGCGAAAGCCGGGCCGCGCGCTTTTGTGCGTCGGCATCGTTGACAGTGACATTATCAAAAAAGGCATCGATTGGCGCACGCAAGGTAGCCAGCGCGGCCATGGCCCCGGCGAAGTCCTCAGCCTCGACGGCAGCAGCAGCCTTGGGGGCGGCCACGGCGAGGGCCTGGATCAGAGCAGCTTCGTCGGGCTCGGGCGCCGGATTGACCGCGCCGGGCTCGAACTCCTCCTTCTTGAGGATATTCGCCGCGCGCTTGTAACCGGCGAGCAGGTTGGTGCCGTCGGGCGTGGCGACGAAGGCCTGGAGGGCATGGACCCGGGCGAGCAGTCGGACGAGATCGTCCTCACCGCCGAGCGCGAAGACCGCGTCGATCAGGTCGTGGCGGACACCGGCTTCGCGTTGCTGGACTTTGAGGCGGTCAGCGAAAAAGGCTAGGAGGTCGTGTGGTTCGAAGTTGCGCACGAGTCGCTCGACTTCCATGAACTTCAACAGCTCATCCGATGCACTGATTTCGACGACTGTTCGACGGCGATCAGCGATGCCGCCGTGAATCCGAACTTTGCCAGTTGAAGGGTCAATCCCAAGACCGCCAAAATCACTCACCACGTCGAACAACGGGCGACCTAGTATCCGCGACACTTCGGCGTTCTGCTTTGTAACCAATTGATCACAAATATATTCACGAAAGTTTTCAAATAGCGGAGATAGGTGAATCCTAATCACATTATCTGCGATCAGTGACAAGCTTCCTAAAGTTGCCCGACGGAGAGCAAATGGATCGCGTGATCCAGTGGGCTGCTCTGCAATCGCAAAAAAGCCAATCAGCGTATCCAGCTTATCCGCCAAACTCACCGCCACTGTCACCGGCGCAGTGGGCACGTCATCGCCCTGCCCGACCGGCTTGTAGTGATCGCGGATCGCATCGGCGACTGCATCAGGCAGCCCCTCGGCGCGGGCGTAGTAGCCGCCCATCAGGCCTTGCAATTCGGGGAATTCGCCGACCATTTCGGTGACGAGATCGGCCTTGCACAGGCGGGCGGCTTGTTCGGCCTGATCCGCTAGCGCCGCAACATCCTCGTCATTCCCGCGAACGCGGGAAACCATCCCGGACGTTTCACCAGACGCAAGGGTCGGGTGATGGGCCCCCGCTTTCGCAGGGGTGACGATGTGTTGTTCTACAAGCCATCTTGCCAGCTTGGCGACGCGCTCAACCTTGTCGGCGACCGTGCCCAGCTTCTCATGGAAAGTGATCCGCGCCAGCCCCTCGGCGTGTTGCGCCAGCGACTTCTTGCGGTCCTGCTCCCAGAAGAAGCGCGCATCGCTGAGCCGTGCGGCCAACACCTTGCGGTTGCCGGCGACGATCTCCGTGCCGCCATCAGTGGCTTCGATATTGGCGGTGCAGACAAAGGCGTCGGCGAGCTTCCCGTCCTTCTCGCAGACAAAATACTTCTGATTTGTCCGCGCCGTAAGCTGGATAACTTCAGGCGGAACCTCAAGAAAGGCCTCGTCGAAGCGGCCCAGCAAGGGCACCGGCCATTCTGTCAGCCCGGCGTTTTCGATGACCAGACCTTCGTCCTCGACCAGCACCAGACCTGCGGCTGACGCGGCGGACTTGGCCTTGTCGCGGATCAGCGCCTCGCGCTCAGCGTGATCTACGATCACATGGCAGGCGCGCAGCTTGTCCTGATAGTCGGCGGCGCTGCCGATGGTGATTTCGCCGGGGGCGTGGAAGCGGTGGCCACGGGTGGCATAGCCCGAGCAGATTTCGCCGACCGCACATTCCACCAGATCCGAACCGAACAGTGCGACGATGCCCGACAAGGGGCGCACCCAGCGCAATGATTCAGTGCTGATCGATTCAGCGCCCCAGCGCTGCGACTTGGGCCAAGGGAAAGCGCGGATGATCGCGGGCACCGCTTCGGCGAGCACTTCGGCAGTCGCGCGGCCCGGTTTTTCGCTGATGGCGAAGAAAACGCCGTCCCGCTCGGTGAGCTGGTCTTGCGTCAGGCCTGTCTTGCGCAGGAAGCCTTCGAGCGCCTGTGGCGGTGCGCCGACCTTCGGCCCCTTCAGCTCTTCACTGACCGCCGAGGTGGCATCGGGCAAATCCTGCGCGATCAGCGCAAGACGGCGCGGTGTGGACCAGACGGTGATTGCGCCAAGCGCAACGCCCGCCGCGTCTATCTCCTTGCGGAACAGCTTTTCGAGATCGGCCCGCGCGCCGGCCTGCATTCTTGCGGGAATTTCTTCCGAGCGCAGTTCGAGGAGGAAGCTGCTCATACCGTCCACCCCGGGAACTTCTCGGCCCAGGTGGCCTCGTTCTTGGCAATCCACGCCTGGCAGCTGCCCTTGGCGAGATCGCGCACCCGGCCGATGTAGCTGGCGCGCTCCTGCACAGAGATTACGCCGCGCGCCTGAAGCAGGTTGAACAGGTGGCTGGCCTCGATCGCCTGATCGTAGGCCGCGAGCGGAATCTCCGCCGCGATGCAGCGCTGGCATTCGGCTTCGGCATGCTGGAAGCCCTTGAACAGCTGCTCGGTGTCGGCAATCTCGAAGTTATACTTCGAAAGTTCCTTTTCATTTTCAAGGAATACCGTGCCGTAGCTCACATCATCATTGAAGCGCAAGTCATAGACGTTATCGACACCCTGGATATACATCGCCAGCCGTTCCAACCCATAGGTCAGCTCACCCGCGACCGGCTTGCAATCGAAACCGCCCATCTGCTGAAAATAGGTAAACTGGCTGACTTCCATGCCATCGCACCAGACTTCCCAGCCCAGCCCCCAGGCGCCGAGCGTCGGGCTTTCCCAATCGTCCTCGACGAAGCGGATGTCGTGAGCCAGCGGATCGACGCCGATCGCGGCGAGGCTCTCGAGATAGAGCTCCTGCAGGTTGGGCGGGTTGGGCTTGAGGATCACCTGATACTGGTAATAGTGCTGCAGCCGGTTGGGATTCTCGCCATAACGGCCATCGGTTGGTCGGCGGCTCGGCTGAACATAGGCGGCCTTCCACGGCTCCGGCCCCAGCGCGCGGAGCGTGGTTGCGGGGTGGAAGGTGCCTGCGCCCACGCGCATGTCATAGGGTTGCAGGATCAGACAGCCCTGCGCGCTCCAGAAGCTGTGGAGCTTGAGGATCATTTCCTGAAACGAGAGCGGGGCCAAGGTCTGCGTCATGGCCCGGCCCTTTGGCGGATGGCCCGTTAATGGTCAACTTTGAGGGGTCAACTTTCGTTCATCGCTTGGCGAGGAATTGGCGCTATAGGCGCTGGCATGAACAAGCTGCACCGTATCCTGCTCGCGCTGGGCGCGCTGGCCACCAGTCTCTCCGCCGCGCCACCAGCCGCACCTCCCCCGGCAGCGCCAGCCTCGCAGCTCGAGGAAGTGCCCAGCGGCACTCCGGCCCACCCGGCAGTCTGGCAGGTCTCGGACAAGGACACGACGATCTTCCTGTTCGGCACAATCCACGCCCTGCCGCAGGACATCGACTGGTACGGCGACCGGGTTGCCAATGCCTTCAACGCGTCGCAGGAACTGGTTACCGAGATTGTCGAAGCCGATCCGGCGCAGTTGCAGGCATCGGTGCGGGCGACGGCGATGCTGCCGGCGGGCAAGACGCTGCGCGGGCTTCTGACCCCGGCGCAGCGCGCCAAGTACGATATTGCGCTTACGACCTATGGCCTGCCGGTGACCACGCTCGATCGCTTCAAGCCCTGGTATGCCGCCGTGTTTCTTTCGGCGCTGCCGGTGCTGCGCGATGGCTATGCCAGTGAAAATGGCGTCGAACAGCTGCTCAATGCCCGCGCCAAGGCAGCAAACCGGCCGCATAAGGCGCTGGAGACCCCCGAGTATCAGCTCGGTCTGTTCGATTCGCTGCCGCCGGCAACCCAGATGCGCTATCTCAACGAAGTGGTCACCGATCTGCCCACCGCGCGCAGCCAGCTTGGCGAAATGGTCGAGGCCTGGAAGCGCGGCGATGCCGAAGAGCTTGCCCGGCTGATGAACGAGGATCAGGATGAGCCCGAGCTGATGGAGCGGCTGGTGACCAATCGCAACAAGACCTGGGCCGACTGGATCAAGACGCGGCTCGACAAGCCGGGCGTGGTCTTCGTCGCGGTCGGCGCGGGGCATCTGGCGGGCGCGGGTTCGGTGCAGGATCAGCTGCGGACCAAGGGCATCACGACTTCCCGAGTGCAATGACAATGCGCCGCTGGCTGACCGCGCTGGTACCCACTGTGCTGACTATGGCCGCGCTGGCAGCCTGCGCGCCTACGCCTGACCCGGCCCGGCCAGCTTTCTGGCAAGTCACAGGTCCGCAAGGGCAAAAGGGCTGGCTGCTGGGCACGATCCACGCCCTGCCTCGCCCCGCTGCCTGGCGCTCTCCGGCCATCGACACTGCGCTGGGGCAAGCCAATGTTGTGGCGGTCGAAATTGCCAATCTCGATGACGCATCAGCCATGGCCACCTTGTTCGGCAAACTGGAACACAGCCCTAACCTGCCGCCCCTTTCCGCGCGGGTCGATCCGGCGTTGCGCGTTGCGCTGGCGGGCCTGTTGGCCGAAGCGCATATGACCGAAGCCGACTTCGCCACGACCGAGACCTGGTCGGCGGCCTTGCGGCTGGCCCGCGCCGGAGACAGCGCTGGCGACAGCAGCAACGGCGTCGACCGCGCAGTGCTGCACGCGGCGCGCGGCAAGCAAGTGGTCGAACTGGAGGGCGCGGGCGTTCAGCTTGGTCTGTTCGACAAGATGCCCGAGGCCGAACAACGCGCCATGCTGAATGCCGTGCTGCGCGATAGCGGTCAGGATGAAACCGCCGATCTCGCCGCTGCCTGGCGCAAGGGCGATTTTGCCGCAATCGAGGCCGAAACCCGGCGCGGCATGCTGGCGGAGCCCGCCTTGCGCGAAACCCTGTTCACGGGGCGCAACAAGGACTGGACTGACCAGTTGGCCTTGCGCCTTGGCAAGGGTGAGCGGGTGTTTGTTGCGGTGGGCGCGGCGCATATGGCCGGGCCGGATGGCGTCGCGGCGATGCTGGCCGCGCGGGGGTTTGCGGTGACGCGGCTGCAATGATAGATTCTCTCGCTCCTATCCCCTTGCGGGAGAGGAAAGCGTAGCTTGCCCCAACGGAGCTAGCGAAGCTTGGAGAGGGGGCGATAAAGCGCTGCGACGCCCCCCTCTCCAACTGCGGCTAGGCGCCAAAGCGCCAAGCCTTCGTTTCCTCTCCCGCAAGGGGAGAGGAGCGCCGCGTTCCTTATTATCCCCGAAATCCTTGCAATCGGGCCCCATCCCCGCTAACGGCCCCCGCTTCCCGTCATGGTCATCCCTGGAGGTGTGGCGGAGAAGCGTATCAATCGTATTCAAAGGTAGATGTTATGAGCGAAACACTCACTCTGCCGGCTGAGACGCGGCGGGCAGGCAAGGGAGCCTCCCGTGCGCTGCGTCGTGAAGGCCGGGTCCCCGCTGTAGTCTATGGCGGCAAAGACGAAGTTTTGGCGATCCACGTTGAGGAAAAGGAACTGCGGCGCCAGCTTGGCACAGGGCACTTCTTCAACTCGGTGGTCGATGTTGAAATCGGCGGCCAAAAGGTGCGCACCCTGCCCAAGGACGTCGCCTTTCACCCAGTCAGCGACCGTCCGCTGCATGTCGATTTCCTGCGCCTGGCGGCTGACGCCAAGGTTCATGTCAACGTGCCGGTGCACTTTGTGAACCAGGAAGCCTCGCCGGGCCTCAAGCGTGGCGGCGTGCTCAACATTGTTCGCCATGAGCTCGATCTGATCTGCGATCCCGATTCGATCCCCGAAGACATCAATATCGATGTCACCGGCCGCGAAGTCGGCGATTCGATCCACATAAGCCACGTTACCCTGCCAGCCGGTTCGGTCAGCGCGATCACCGACCGCGACTTCACCATCGCCACCATCGTCGCACCGTCTGCGCTGAAGAGCGAAACTGGTGACGCCGAGAAGGCCGAAGAGGCTGCGGGCTGATTAGCTTTTAGCCCTCTCCCCAGCGGGGAGAGGGTTGGGAGAGGGGGGAACTGGGCGCTGCGCTTTGGCGAGGCCCCCTCTCCCCAACCCTCTCCCCGCTGGGGAGAGGGAGTTCGCATGCAACTGTGGGTCGGCCTCGGCAATCCCGGACCCGGGTATGCGATGAACCGGCACAATGTCGGCTTCATGGTCGCAGACACGCTGGCTGACGTTTACAATTTCAGCCCCATCCAGAAGAAATTCCTCGGCTGGACGCAGGATGGCCGCATCGGCGGGACACGCGTGATCCTGCTCAAACCCGCCACCTTCATGAACGAAAGCGGCCGCTCGGTCGGCGAGGCACTACGCTTCTACAAGCTGGGCACCGACGCATTGACCGTGTTCCACGACGAGCTCGACCTTGCCCCGTTCAAGGTCAAAGTGAAGCAGGGCGGCGGCACCGCCGGGCACAATGGCCTGCGCTCGATCGACCAGCATCTGGGCGCGGATTTCCGCCGGGTGCGGCTCGGCATCGGCCATCCGGGGCACAAGGACCGGGTGACCGGCTATGTGCTGGGGAACTATGCCAAGACGGAGCTTGACCCGCTGGCCGATATGCTGGGCGCAGTGTCTGCGGAGGCGGAGTGGCTGGCCAAGGGGGATGATGCTCGGTTCATGAGCGATGTGGCGGTGAGGCTGGCGGGGCATTGAAGCGATCAGGTCGCTGGCCCCAATTGCGATGCCATGAACCGGAACCTCTCTCCCGGAGTGACTCTTGCCAGCAACTGAAGCTGTCCTTGCGTCGCAGTGATTTCCCACTGCGGCACGCCAAGGCCGGGCGGGTAATCCGGGTGGGCTGGCTTGATACTCGTCGAAACACCCGCTGGCGTCTGGCTGTAGCCCCGCAATATAATTTGCGATGCGTGCGGTAGCGGCCTTAGGATATAGACAGCCGCACCTGACGCCAATTTGGTATTGCATCGCAGCCCCACGGCCGCTTCCATCTCGAGCGGCGTACGTCCGACAATATACTTGAATTGGGTGCAATACCCGATGAATCTCGATGAATCAGGTGCTTGGTCGGCAGGCATTACCTTTACCAGCGTTTCCATCCCACCCGATCGCCACATTTCGATAAGGCCCTGTTTGACGCGCGGTTCATCCAATTGCATGCGTGATCTCCTTGTGCAGATACTGCAGCCGCAAGCAGCTGCGTTCGCGCCTGAATGGTAATGAAACGAATGATATCAACATGGAACCCCAGTTGCTATCGCTGCCGCGCGCCGACGAATCACACCGCCAGCGAGGCCAGCGACAGGAAAATCCCCATGCTGGCGCAATCGCTGGCCGTGGTCAGGAAGATGCTCGAAGCGGTCGCCGGATCGGCGCCGCAGCGTTTGAGGATCAGCGGGATCAGCGCCCCGGCCACGCCGCTGATGGTGCAGGCAATGGTCATCGAAACCAGCACGACAATCGCCAGCCGCAGCGGCTCGGCTTCGCCTTGCATCATGGCATAGACGAACATGCCAAGTCCGGCAGTCACCCCGACAAACAGCCCGTTATAGAAGCCCAGCGTGCCTTCCTTGCGCACCAGCCCGCGCGCCGCGCCCTGCTTTAGATCGCCCAAAGTCATGCCGCGCAGGGTCACGGCGAGCGCCTGACAGCCGGTGTTGCCGGTTTGCCCGGCCATGACCGGCAGGAACACCGCGAGGATCACCAGCCGCCCCAGAATATCCTCGAACATGCCGACCACGCCGGCCGCGACAAAGGCGGTGAGCAGGTTCACCTGCAACCATGGATGCCGTAGTTTCAGACTGCGCCCGATTGGCGTCGCCAGCCGTTCTTCCTTGTCGACACCGACCATCGCGCCGGACTGGGCGGATATCTCGATCGCACGGTCTGCGAAGAGCGAATCGCCGCGGATCAGTCCGGTCAGCTTTCCGGCAGCATCGACCACCGGGTAAACCGGGAAGTGCTTCTCCAGCGCCTGCCGCAGCGCTTCTTCCAGCGGCATGTCGGCGACCAGCGCGAAGGGCTGGCGCAGCATGATCGATTCGAGCGTATCTTCGTGCGCAGCGAGCAACATCTCGCGCATGACCACCAGGCCGAGCAGCTTGCCCGCCGGATCGACGATGTAGAGATAGGTGATGAAGGCCGTCTTGACGTTTTCGCGCAGTTGCTCGGTCGCCTCGGCGACTGTCAGCCCCGGCGCGAAGACGCCGACTGCGGGCGTCATCAGATCGGCAACAGTGCGTCCCTGGCTGGGGATGGCCACTTCGATCTGCGCCGAAGTGGGAGCATCGGCTTGGACTGAATCATTCAAGACAAATTCCCCAATTGGCGCATCAATCGAACCGGGCGAGAGACTTAACGGGCTGGCGCGGCGGCGCAATGGCAAATTCTCCGCTCATTCGCGCACCCAATCGTCCCTGCCCCTAGCAATCCGCGGCCCTTCGCCCTATCGGCCCCGGATCAAGTCTCGGAGCGTCCCCCATGGGTTTCAAATGCGGTATCGTCGGCCTGCCCAATGTCGGCAAGTCCACTCTGTTCAACGCGCTGACCGAAACGCAAGCCGCGCAGGCGGCCAACTATCCGTTCTGCACGATTGAGCCCAATGTCGGCAATGTCGGCGTGCCCGATCCCCGGCTTGATGCGCTGGCCGCGATTGCAGGCAGCCAGAAGATCATCCCGACCCAGCTCGGCTTTGTCGATATTGCAGGTCTGGTGCGCGGAGCATCGAAGGGCGAAGGGCTCGGCAACCAGTTCCTCGGCAATATTCGCGAGGTTGACGCAATCATCCACGTGCTGCGCTGTTTCGAGAATGACGATATCCAGCATGTCGACAACAAGATCGATCCCGTGTCTGACGCCGAGACGGTCGAGACCGAGCTGATGCTGTCGGACCTCGAAAGCCTCGAAAAGCGGGTTCCCGCCGCGCAGAAAAAGGCAGCGCAGGGCGACAAGGAGAACAAGCTGATCGCCAGCGTGCTCGCTCCCGCGCTCGAATTGCTACGCGATGGCAAGCCGGCGCGGCTGGCTCGGCCGGACGACGAGGAAGAGCTGCGGGTGTTCAATCAGGCGCAACTGCTCACCGCCAAGCCAGTGCTCTATGTCTGCAATGTCGAGGAAGAGGCTGCTGCAGAAGGCAATGCCTTTTCCGCCGCTGTGTTTGCCAAGGCCAAGGCCGAGGGCGCCAACGCCGTGATCGTTTCCGCCGCCATCGAGAGCGAGCTGACCGGTATGGACGACGCCGACCGCATGGTGTTCCTCGAGGAAATGGGCCTGCACGAAACCGGCCTCGCCCGCATCATCCGCTCAGGCTATGACCTCTTGCACCTGATCACCTTCTTCACCGTCGGCCCCAAGGAAGCGCGGGCATGGACTGTCCATCAGGGGGCCAAGGCGCCCGATGCGGCAGGCGAAATTCACTCCGACATGCAGCGCGGCTTCATCCGCGCAGAAACAATTGCCTATGACGACTTTGTCGCGCTGAACGGCGAGGCCGGGGCCAAGGAAGTGGGCAAATTGCGGCAGGAAGGCAAAGATTATCAGGTGCAGGACGGCGACGTGATGCACTTCAAGTTCAATGTTTAGCAAATCGGGTGTATAGGCGCAGAATGTTACGCAAGGTATTCGCCTTGATTCTGCTAATGGCGCTGGCGTTTTCCGCTGTAGCGACGCCTAACCACGCCATGGCTGCGCCCCAGACTGAGCCAATGGCCGCCATGCAGCATCACGGCGCGGACCATCGCCCATCCGGCAATCATGGCATGCCAGCTGGTGATCATGGCGCAGGCCATGTCTGCATCGGCTGCATCGCACCGATCAGCCAGCTGCCATTTGGCTTCATTGCCCCGGCGCTTGTTGGTCCAAACCAGCCGCGCTGGATTGCCCATGCCCTGCCCTCGCGGCACGGCGGACCGGAAACGCCCCCTCCGCGAACATCCTGATTGCAAGCCGTGCGCTTTTTGGCGCCGAACTTCCCTGCAATTCAGGATATTTCCGATGAAATCCAGCTATCTGCTGGCGGCCTCTCTGGCCGCCCTCGCCAGTGCGCCTGTTCGCGCGCAAAGTCACGATCACTCCCAAATGGACATGAACATGCCCGGGATGAAGATCCCTGCAGCCCCGCCAGCCCCCGCGCCAACGGCCGCTCCTGTTGCGGTCCCCGAGCATGTCGATTCTGCCATGGGTCCGAACATGCAGGGCATGGACCACATGGCCAGCATGGCGCAAGGCGGGCCCTCGCAAGGCTCCGGCACTTCGCGTTTGCCAGAAGGCGAAGGCGCGATGCGCGGCCTCCACGCTATGTCTGGCAACTGGATGTTGATGGCCCATGCCGCCGTCTCGGCACAGTATACGAAAGCCACTGGCCCGCGCGGCGATGACAAGGCCTATGCCACTTCGATGGCCATGCTGATGGCCGAGCGCGACACCAGCTGGGGCCGCGTCCAGTTCACATCGATGTTCAGCCTCGAACCGCTGATGAAATCGGAAGGTTATCCCAACCTCTTCGCCACCGGCGAGACGGCAGGCGGCAAGCCGCTGGTTGACCGGCAGCATCCGCACGATCTGTTCATGGAACTGAGCGCGCGGTTGGATTTCAATGTGGCCGATGGCACCACGCTGTTCCTCTATGGCGGCCCGGTCGGCGAACCGGCGCTGGGCCCCAGCGCCTTCATGCATCGCGGCTCGGCCCAGTATAACCCAGAGCCGCCGATCACCCACCATTGGTTCGATTCGACCCACATCACCTATGGCGTCGCCACAGTCGGTCTCGCCACCCGCAAGTTCCAGCTCGAAGGTTCGGTCTTCACCGGGCGCGAACCGGATGAGCGGCGCTGGAATATCGAGAAGCAGCGCTTTGACAGCTGGTCGGTGCGGGCGACGTGGAATCCTTCGCCGCAATGGGCGGTGCAGGCCTCATACGGGCAACTGAGAGAACCCGAGTTCGCTATCGAGCCCGGCGTTGATCAGCACAAGACCATTGTCTCGGCGCACTATGCCAATGGCCGGGGGCTCTCTGCCATGCTGGCCTTTGCGGCCAAAAAGCAGGTCCCCGGCGACACCACCACCGCATGGCTGGCCGAGGCGAACTGGGATCTGGACCGGCACAATTCAGTGTTCGGCAGGATCGAGAATGTCGCAAACAACGAGCTGTTTCCCGATCACGCACACCCGCTGCATGACCAGACCTTCCGCGTCAGCAAGTTTCAGCTCGGCTATGCCCGCCGCCTGCCGCTCGGGCCCTTCGAGCTGGCGCTGGGCGGATCGTTCGATGCCTATGCCAAGCCGGCCGCGCTCGATGCCTTTTATGGCAGGCACCCAGTGCAATATTCGCTGTTCGCCAAGCTCTCGCTGGGACATTAGATTCGGGTCGCGCGCTTCACCGCGTTCGATTTGATCCGGGCACGGCTGGAACGGCAACCTGCGGACCGCAGGTCACCACGCCCATGCCCAGCAGGACCAGACGCTCATGGCGATCCTTGATCGTCAACTTGGCCGGCCAGCGCTGCGCATTGCCGCGATTGTCGGCATCATCGACATCATGTTGTAGCTGCAGGCTGAATTCCTTGCCGTCAAATTCCTGGCGCACGCCGGGATATATCTCCACGCTGCCATGATCGGCCGCAAAACTTTTTACATTGCCATCAATCACTATCCGGCCCGCATCAGGACCGAACCTGAAAACGGGAGGCCTGGCCGAGACCGAAAAGTTGAAGGCACATGGCTGCCCATCGTTCTACGCAATCGGCTGCAAGGTAACAAAATCAACCGGCGGCAGTCGCAATTGCGCTGCCTCCACCGCGGCAATCGCCCGCGCGTCCTCCGCGGCACTGCTGGGGGAAATGGTATCGCCTTTGAAGCAACCGGCAACCCATAATACCAACCTGCACTGACTACAACCCACGCGCCCATTTGCGGCGTCCGATGGTCATGATGCGCCACGGCTGATCGATGAGTTTGTTCCACGCCTCGCAGCAGTGGTCGATGATGTTGTCGTGGGATGTGAAGACCCGGTTGGAGAGC
>CANJCQ010000059.1 GCA_947473355.1 Sphingomonadaceae bacterium
CATGCGATCGCGGGAAAAATGGCTTGATCCGGCGCATCTGCACCTCGCTCAGCATAAACAGATCGTCCACAAGCAGCACCTCCTGGTGCCACCATTGAATCAACCCTCAGCCCATCATGCAAGCAATTTAACAGGTCCTGACCCTAATCTGATAGCAAGAACCCTGCGATCTTCATTCATTGAATCCCATGCTCTTCTTCCCTCGAAGAAGTCGGATACGAAGTCTCTGTCTATGGCTTCGTTATTGAAAATCGCATGAAACTCATTTTCACTCGCACTTCCGATATAAGCTTCAAAGGTATCTGACTTTACAGGAAAAAGCGCATAAGGAATGTGGAAGTATAATCCTAACCAAGATCCAACTTTCTCATTTGAGAGAATGGACAGCCTCAAAGGAATATCTTCTGCGTTCCGGAAAAATAGAGACTGTGCGGTTTCAGCAAATATGCAATTCTGGGCTAAAGCAAGGTCAATGCGCCTGTCGCCGAGGCAGAGAAGCTTTGCTTCAAAGTCGGCCCCGCTATCTTCAGAATTATCTTTTGATCGGCCCTCGATGTATTTTGCAATCTCGTCGGGACTTCTGGCAAGAATTTGCGCGTCTAGTATGATTTTCCGATACTCGCTCATCGCGCCTCGCTCTCGATTCCTGCTGTTCTAAAAAGCAACGCCCGGCGTCCTTGAGCGGATACCAATCACGAACGGGGTCATTGCTTAACCGGGCCTGTAGATAGGGGGATAGGCACTGCTTGTGCGGGCGCATCGGGCAGATACTTGATGACCAGCATTCGCGTGACGGTCTTGCTACCGCCCATGGCAAAAAAACCGAAAAAGGGGCTCGCACTTCCAGCCCCACCGGTCTTTCCGACTTCGTCTTGGCTTTCAATAATGACAGCATCTCCGCCAGCGTGCTTTACTTTTGCAGTAATGCTTGGGCTGCCAATTGCGTGCCCGCCATCCATAAATTCATCACGCCTGTCTTGGACAAATCCTATCACTTGGTACTTTCGTGGCGGCGTTCCAGTGGTCCAGTAGTCAATCCCGTTTTTGGTGATTTTAGTGCCACCTTCACCTTGCATTATACGCGGCGGGCCTTCGTATGTTGCGAAATCGATCTTGGCTTGCGCCATCGCATGTGTGGAAGCGCCAAAGGCTAATGCCAAAGTGATTTTGCGGATGATTTGCTTCATATTGGTGCCCCATTTCATTTGAGGCACCGGCCCAAGCCGGGTGTTCGTAA
Organism: Sphingomonadaceae bacterium; assembly: GCA_947473355.1. Lineage (GTDB taxonomy): Bacteria > Pseudomonadota > Alphaproteobacteria > Sphingomonadales > Sphingomonadaceae > Novosphingobium. Next base: position 1,238 of record CANJCQ010000059.1, read on the forward strand.
CCCTGCGTAGTCACAAGGCGCTGCCGCCTTTGGGCAGAGCCTTGGACATACGCGACAGCCACCCGGCCAGAATAAATCTGACCGGTGATCACGTTCGCGAGGTTACGACGCCTCACAGCCGGGATTGACCGGACTGCGTGTGCATCATGCTGGATTAACTGAGGCGAGGCAAGCGCGGCAGCGACGGCCAGGTTGCGCCCAGTTCATTTGAAATTCCCCTTTTTGAGCGGGTCGAGCTTTAGGCCCAGCGCGCCGGAATTTCCCAGATCATCACGAAAAAATTTCTCGTGGCCCCATCCGTCACAGATGCTCAAGGCCAAGGCCCTCCCCCCCGGGGGGGGTAGGGGGGCTTTGAATTGGGTCAGAGGTGGCTGGCCAGTGCCTTGGGCCCTTTTTTGGGGGGTCTCGTGACGACCCATCGCAAGGAGCCAAGGAGGGGCGACATTGGTTCGCCTGATGCCTATCTGATGCCTAGAAGCCAGTGACAGCCAAGCAAGTTGGGCAAAAATACATCTAAGTGTTTGAAAAAATGGTGCCGCTTAGGTGATTCGAACACCTTATCCCATCATTACGAATGATGAGAACGGCCCAACATGCCTTGCGCCCTATCGCTCCGGCAGCAACAGGCTTGCGTCCCCATAGCTGTAGAACCGGTACTCTTCCTTGATTGCGTGCTGATACGCTTCTTGCATTTTTTCGAGTCCCATCAGCGCGCTAACCAGCATGAACAGCGTCGAGCGCGGCAAGTGGAAATTTGTCAGCAGGCCGTCAATCGCTCGAAAGCGGTAGCCGGGGGTGATGAAGATCGCGGTGTCGCCTTCGAAGGGGTGGACGAGTCCATCCTCGCCACTCGCGCTCTCCAGCAGCCGCAAAGAGGTGGTGCCGACGGCAATAATCCGCCCTCCACCCGCGCGCGCCTTATTGAGCCGCGCCGCTGTGGCGAGGTCAATCCGCCCCCATTCTGCGTGCATGACATGTTCGGCGGTGTCGTCTGCCTTGACCGGAAGGAAGGTGCCCGCGCCGACATGTAGCGTCAGCGTTTCATGCGCGATTCCAGCTGATTGCAACGCTGACATCAGCTTAGGCGTGAAGTGCAAGGCGGCAGTCGGCGCGGCAACGGCGCCTTCTTCGCGCGCAAACATCGTCTGGTAATCGCTGCGATCGGCTTCGTCGGTGGGACGCTTGCCCGCGATATAGGGCGGCAAGGGCATGGTCCCGGCCCGCTCCAGCAAGACCTCGACCGGCTCCTCGCCCGCGAAGGCCAGAGTCCAGCTGCCATCGGCATGGCGCGCTTCGGCGAGGGCCGAGACCCCGGCGGGAAAGGTAATGGTGTCACCCTCGCGCAACCGCTTGCCATTGCGGACGAAGGCCTGCCAGCGGCGCAGATCGATCCGCTTGTGCAAGGTCGCCCCGATCCGCGCTTCACCCCGCGCGCCTTCGAGCTGCGCGGGAATGACGCGGGTATCGTTGAACACCAGCACATCGCCCCGGCGCAGCAGCTGTGGCAGGTCGCGGACATGGTGGTCGCCAAGAGCATTGGCACCATCGACCAGCAGCAGCCGCGCCGAATCGCGCGGGCGCACCGGGCGCAGGGCTATGCGTTCGGGGGGAAGCTCGAAATCGAACAGGTCAACGCGCATCTCTTCGGTCTAGCCGCGACAGGCTCAGCCGCAGACCGCGCCTAGTTCGACTTCGAATTGCTCAGCTGATCCGCCGTAATCGCCGTAGGCAATACCGCCGGCGGGGCGATCACCGGGCGCGCCAGATTGTCTGTCGCCATCGAGGCCTGGATGATCTTGGTCGGACGCTCAGGCGGCTCGCCGCGCTCGATCGAGTCGACCACATCCATGCCGCCGATCACCCGACCGAAATTGGTATATTTCCGGTCGAGTGCAAAGCGCGGATAGAACACGATGAAGAACTGGCTGTTGGCGCTGTCGGGCGCATCGGTCCGCGCCATCGACAGAGAGCCGCGCAGATGCGGCATCGAATTGAATTCGGCCTTGAGGTCAGGCAGCTGCGAGCCGCCGCCGCCGGTCCCGGTCGGATCGCCGGTCTGCGCCATAAAACCATCGATCACCCGGTGGAAGATGATGCCGTTGTAAAAGCCCTGATGCACCAGCGTCTTGACCCGCTCGACGTGGTTCGGCGCCCATTCGGGCATCAGCCGCAAGGTTACCCGCCCGCCATTCGACAGATCGAGATAGACGACATTCTCAGGTGCCACGGAGGGATCGGGATTGACCACGGTCGGAAGGACCGAAACCGGAGCCAGCGGCGGAGGCGCTTTCTTGGCCAATGCCGGGCTCACTGCGAGCGAAAGGCCAAGGAAAAACAATGCAATACGAGAAACGATCATCATTCTCTCTCAACCAAGTGCCGCGAGCGGCAGAGCGCTGTGCTCCATCAGTGGTGCGGCGCATACCGCCGAGCTGCTGTCATGGCAATGAACGAGCGCTACCACTCGACGTTAATAATCGCCCAGCCGCCCGGTTTTGGCCACCCGCGCCATAACTTCATCGCGCACGGTCGTGCTGACAAAAGGTGCGATTTCGCCGCCGAACTGCGCAATTTCCTTGACCAGCTTGGAAGCGATCGGCTGCAGCGAAACATCGGCCATCAGGAACACAGTCTCGATCCCGTCGTTGATCTGCTGGTTCATCCCCGCCATCTGATACTCATATTCGAAGTCTGCCACCGCGCGCAGGCCCCGCACGATGACATTCGCGCCCTGCTTTTCGGCAAATCGCATCAGCAGGGCGTTGAAGCCGATCACCGAGACATTCTCGATCCCCAGCGCAGCGACTTCGCGCTCGACCATGGCGATGCGTTCTTCGTCTGAAAACATCGGATTCTTTGACGGGTTGGTCGTGACGCCGATAATCAGCTTGTCGACCAGCTTGGCGCCGCGCCGGATGATATCGGCATGGCCCAGCGTGATCGGATCGAAAGTGCCGGGATAGACGCCGATGCGCTGTCCACCGGAAGAGGGCATCAGTGCTTCCTTTCGACAATATAGCGCGCGACATCGCGCAGAAGGTCGGCTTCCTTGCCGTGCTGGGCGAGATGGGCAATCGCCTGGTCAACCAGCGCGCTGGCCTGCGCCCGGGCGCGCTCCGGCCCCAGCAGCGATACGAAAGTTTCCTTGCCAGCCACCGCATCCTTGCGCAGCGCCTTGCCGGCTGCTGCCTCGTCGCCCTCGTGATCGAGCAGATCGTCGGCGATCTGGAAGGCCAGGCCGATGTCGCGGGCATAGCCGCGCAAATGGGTGCGACCTTCCGGCGCGATCTTGCCGAGGATTGCCCCCATTTCGACCGATGCGCCGAGCAGGGCCCCGGTCTTGAGTTGCTGCAGCCGGGTGACGGTGGGCAAGTCAAAGCTCTCGCCCTCCGCGACCATGTCCATCATCTGCCCGCCGGCCATGCCCTGCGCCCCGCTGGCAGTGGAAAGCGTGCGCACCAGCTCGATCCGGGTGAAGGGATCGCCGGAAGTCGCCGGATCAGAGAGAATCTCGAAGGCCAGATCGTGCAGCGCATCGCCGGCCAGCACCGCCGTCGCCTCATCAAACTGGCGGTGCAGTGTTGGTTTGCCGTGTCGCAAGTCGTCATCGTCCATGCAGGGCAGATCGTCGTGAATCAGCGAATAGACATGGATCGCCTCTACCGCCGCGCCTGCGCGCAAGGCGGCGTCGCGATCGACCCGGAACATCTCGGCGGTCGCTGCAACCAGCAGCGGCCGCAGCCGCTTGCCGCCGCCGATCGCGGCATAGCGCATTGCCTCGACCAGCCGCGAGCGCGGATCGGCGGGCAAGGGCAACAGGGCATCGAACTTACCATCAATCTCGCGCTGGATCTGCGCGAGTGCTTCGGCGAGCAGTGTCATGTCAGCGGTCCTGTTCGTCGAACGGGCGCGTGCCCGCCGCCGCGCCATCGGGCGCTTTGACGATCTGATCGATCCGCGCCTGCGCCGCATCGAGCCGCGCCTGGCAATGTTTTCGCAGCGCTTCGCCGCGCTCATAAAGCGCAATCGAATCGTCGAGCGGGACTTCGCCGCTTTCAAGCTTGCGCACGACATCTTCGAGCGCGCGCAAGGCGTCCTCAAAGCTGAGCGCCATGACATCGGGGGCGACTTCGGGGGCAGTTTCGGCCATGCGCCAGCAATGACGGCGCAGCGTCCACCGGTCAAGCGTTCCGGTGGCTAGCCTTCGGCTCGGACGCTCGCTAAGGGCAAGTCATGCCAAATTCGACTGACATAATCACTCCCGAAATCGTCGCCGCCCATGGGCTGTCCGAGGAAGAATATGCCCGCGTCCTGACCGCGCTGGGCCGCGAGCCCAACATGGTCGAGCTCGGCATCTTCTCGGTGATGTGGTCGGAGCATTGTTCTTACAAGAGCAGCCGCATTCACTTGAAGAAGCTGCCGACCGAAGCGCCCTGGGTGATCTGTGGGCCAGGCGAGAATGCCGGTGTGATCGACATTGGCGATAATCAGGCCTGCATCTTCAAGATGGAATCGCACAACCACCCCAGTTACATCGAGCCCTATCAGGGCGCAGCGACCGGAGTCGGCGGCATCCTGCGCGATGTTTTCACCATGGGTGCGCGGCCGATTGCCAACCTCAACGCGCTGCGCTTCGGGCGGCCCGATCACCCAAAGATGAAGCATCTGGTGCAGGGCGTGGTCGCGGGCATCGGCGGCTATGGCAACTGCGTCGGCGTACCTACCGTTGGCGGCGAGACCAATTTCGACAAGGCCTATGACGGCAACATCCTGGTCAATGCGATGACCGTGGGCGTCGCCGAACAGGACAAGATTTTCTATTCGGCAGCGACCGGCCTCGGCAATCCGATCGTCTATGTCGGCTCCAAGACCGGCCGCGACGGCATCCACGGGGCAACCATGGCCTCTGCCGATTTCGGCGACGACATCGAAGAAAAGCGCCCGACTGTGCAGGTCGGCGATCCCTTCGTGGAAAAGTTGCTGATCGAGGCCTGCCTCGAATTGATGGCGACCGATGCGATTGTGGCAATTCAGGACATGGGCGCGGCGGGACTGACCAGTTCCAGCGTCGAAATGGCGACCAACGGCAAGGCCGGGATCATCCTCGACATGGACAAGGTGCCATGCCGCGAGGAAGGCATGACGCCCTACGAAATGATGCTGAGCGAGAGCCAGGAGCGCATGCTGATGGTGCTCAAGCCCGGCAAGGAGGCCATGGCCGAGGCGATCTTCAAGAAGTGGGAACTGGACTTCGCGGTGATCGGCGAAGTGACTGACACCGGCCACATGGTGCTGACCTGGCAGGGCGAGACAGTCTGTGACATTCCGCTGGGGCCGCTCGCCGAAGACGCGCCGCTCTATGATCGCCCGGCGCTGAGCCTTGCGGACTACAAAGTCTGGGCCAATGTCGCGCCGCTTGGCGACATTCCAGAATGTATCGACATCGTCGCGGACCTGCTCAAGCTGATGGCCTGCCCTGATCTGGCCTCGCGCCGCTGGATCTGGGAGCAATACGATAGCCAGGTCGGCGCGGACACCATGCAGAAATCGGGCGGCGACGCGGCGGTGGTGCGCATTCATGGCACCCAGAAGGCGCTCGCCATGAGCACCGACTGCACCCCGCGCTATTGCTATGCCGATCCCTATGAGGGCGGCAAGCAGGCGGTGGCGGAATGCTATCGCAACATCAGCGCGGTGGGCGCTCTGCCCCTCGCCATCACCAACTGCCTCAACTTCGCCAACCCGCAGCGGCCCGAGATCATGGCGCAGATCGTCGAAGCCCTGCGCGGCATGGGCGACGCCTGCCGGGCGCTCGATTTCCCGATCGTGAGCGGAAATGTGTCGCTGTATAACGAGAGCAAGGCGACGGGGGGCGGCAGCGCGATTTTGCCGACGCCGGCGATTGGCGGGGTCGGGTTGCTGGCCGACCATGCGAAGATGGCGACAATTGGATTCAAGGCTGAAGGGGATCAGCTGCTGCTGATTGGCGGCAACGGAGGACACCTTGGGCAGTCGTTGTGGCTGCGCGAAATTCACGGTCGAGAAGGAGGTGATCCTCCTCCCATCGACCTTGCCATCGAACGTAAACACGGTGAATTCGTTCGCAAGCTGGTTGAGTCTGGACTAGCCAGCGCCGTTCACGACGTTTCTGATGGTGGACCGCTTGTTGCTGCGACTGAAATGGCACTCGCTAGCGACATTGGTTTCGTCAGCCTGCTGCCGCCGAATGCAACCGCATTTGCTGAAGATCAGGCGCGGTACATAGTCACTGCTGATAGCACCAATGCCGCGCGTATACGCTCACTTGCGGAAGAGTTTGAGATTGGTTTCAGCCAGATGGGCTACACTTCGGGCAAGCATGTCTGTCAGGATGACGGCTCAGGCAATCACAAACCTCCATGCATCCCCCTCACCCAACTCCGCGAAGCCAGCGACAGCTTCTTCCGCGACTGGATGGAAAGCTGATGGCCGATCTCTACCTCAAGGCGCTGGAGAGCGAACGCAAGAGCCTGTGGGCCACCTGTCGCCTCAAGGGCCTCGCCAAGGGCACCCCCGAACGCTTGCGCATCGCCGCGCTGGATGGGTTGATCAAGGATCACAAGGGCAAGGCGAAGGGCTGAGACAGCTCCTTCGAACTCGCAGCGCTAACCCTCAGGCCGCCGCTTTCATCAGCACCAGCTTGGGATCAGTGCCGGCCTCGCGCCAGATGCGGTAAGCTTCGTGATAATAGTGCGCCGGGCGCATGTTCAGCCGTTTGCGCGCATCTTCCAGCGGCATGGCGAGCAGTTCGGTGATTGGCTGTTCGGCAATCGGCCGGCAGGCCTTGCCGATTTGACGTGCCTCGAACACCGAGCGCAGCACCGGCACTTTCCAGTGCGCATCGAGCTTGGTCAGTGCAGCGCCGGCATAGCCGACAAACAAGTGCCCAATGCTGGGACGCTGCTTGAAGACCATGGCCAGCACGCATTGTTCGCCCAGTGCGTCGCGGCCAAAGCCCGAGAGCACATGCAGCAGGTCATGCGTATCGCGCAGCCGGTCGGCATACCATTCGACCTTATCGTCCAGCCGCTCCCGCCCGCCACGCCATTCCTCGTATTCGGCGATGAGCCCGGCCGCAGACAGGCCTTCGCTTTCCATGTGATCGCAATAGGCATGGGCCAGACTGCCCTTGGGCAGGCGGCGCAATGCTGCGTGATCGTCAAGAATCGCAGGCAGAAACGGCTCGCTGGAAAATACCGCCTTGCCTTGCTCGGTGCTGAGGAACTTGCAGGCGGCACTCGCCATGCCAACCCAGGGCAAGGCCTCGAACACATGGAAGGCCTCGCGGGTGCGTTCCTTGTCGCCGCCCAGCACGCGAAAGTGCCTGACTGCACTGCGCCAGTTCATGCGCATCGGCTGACGGTCGGGGTGAAACAGCGGAATATCCTGGCGGCATTCCTGCGCAGCCACGAATCGCGCCAGCATCGTCTGAAGCGTCGCATCGGATGGCACAGCGTCGCCCACCTTGCCCAGCCAGGCATCGGCGGGCGGCACATCAAGCTCGAAACTGCGAAACGAGGCCAAATCCATGGCTGTTCTATTGCAGTTTCTGGTTAGCAAATTGTCAATAAGGTCCGCTTTATTTCAAGCAGTTGGGCTATTCCCAGACCCATTCGTCGGCCGCAATTCCGAGCAATTCCAGCACCCCGGTCAGATTGCCCCGGTCGATCCAGCCATTGGCCGCAGCGCGCGCCTTGGGCTTGGCGGCAAAGGCGATGCCATAGGTTGCGGCCTCCAGCATCGGAATGTCGTTGGCGCCGTCGCCGGTGGCTAGAGTGACAGTGTCCGGCCCCAGCAATGCTGCCTCCTCCAGCAGCACCGCCCGCTTGACCGATGAGTCGGTGATCGGCCCAAGCAGCCCGCCGGTCAGCTTGCCGTCCACCACTTCGAGGCGATTGGCCACAACCCGCTCGAAACCGAGCTCCTCGGCCACGGGATCGGCGAACTGATGAAAACCGCCAGTGACCAGCACAGTACGGCAGCCTTTGGCCTTGAGCGTTTCGACCAGCACTTTCGCACCAGGCATCATCGCGATGCGGGTGGCGAGACATTCTGCAATTGCGCCTTCGTCCAGCCCGGCGAGCAAGCGCACCCGCTCACGGAGCGCGGCCTCAAAATCGAGCTCGCCCAGCATCGCCCGCTCGGTGATCGCCGCGATCTGCGGCTTGATCCCGGCGAAATCGGCGAGTTCATCGATGCACTCGGCCATGATCATGGTCGAGTCCATGTCTGAGACGAAGACCTGCGGCAGGCGCGGCAAATGCGCGCTGATCAGGGCGTCGGACACGGCATAGTCGCCTTCGATCCGCGCCCGCAACGCGGCAAAATCCTCGCCGCACAATTCGATCATGTGGCCTTGCTTCGACTCTGCTAGGACACGGCCAATGAACACTGTGCATTCTCCAGGTGATGCGGCCAGCCTGCCGCCGCTGGCGCTCATTGCAGGGCCGACGGCGAGCGGCAAGAGCGATCTGGCGTTGCGGCTGGCTTTGGCGCTGGACAAGGCCGGTCCTTCGACAGCCTCAGGACGAGCGGTCATTGTGAATGCCGACAGCGCTCAGGTCTATGCCGATCTGCAAGTCCTGAGCGCGCGTCCTGCACCAGACGAAATGGCGGGCATCGAACACCGCCTGTTCGGGGCATGGGATGGGGCCTCGGCCTGCTCGGCAGCAGATTGGGCAGCGGCTGCAAAAGAAGTGATTGCCGAAGTCCATGGCGCGGGCGGCGTGCCGATTCTGGTGGGCGGCACAGGTCTTTATCTTCGCACCCTGCTTGATGGTATCGCGCCGGTTCCGGAAATCGACCCTGAAGTTCGCAAAACTGTGCGCGCCCTTCCCGTCCCCGAAGCCCACGCCGCCCTGGTCCGCGAAGATCCGCAGCGCGCCGCCATGCTTGCCCCGGCCGACGCCGCGCGCATATCCCGCGCGCTCGAAGTGGTCCGGTCAACCGGACGAGCGCTGGCCGAATGGCAGCAGGAGCGGGCCGGCGGGATTGGCGACCGGGTGACCCTGCATGCCGCAATCCTGCTCCCCGATCGCGACTGGCTCTATGAGCGCTGCGACCAGCGCTTCGCTGCGATGCTCGCGCGCGGCGCGATTGGCGAAGTCGAGGCCCTGCTGGCGCGCGGTCTCGATCCCGCATTGCCAGCGATGCGGGCGATCGGCGTGAGCGAACTGGGCGCATTTCTGCGCGGGGACTGCTCGCTCGATCACGCCTGCGCGGCAGGTGCGCAGGCCACGCGCAACTACGCCAAGCGCCAATACACCTGGTTCCGCCGCCAGCCACCGCCTGAATGGTCGCGGATCGAGACATCTGATGTCGATATTGACGCCCAGTTTGAAACATTATTACAACAGTAGCTGTTGACACAGTATTTTATGCCAAGTAGAGCGCCCCCAATCCTGCTTTGCGGGGCCCGGTGCAATTTGGGCGCATTTGGATTACAGTTGGAGAGGTGACCCGGCATGGCTCGAACCATGCCGGGTCGACTTTTTATGGCGGCCGTGAATTTCGGGCGTGAATTTCAAAGAGGACTTGTATTGTGAGTGAAGAGCGCAGCGGCGCAAATATCCTGGTCGAAAGTCTGGTGCGCCAGGGCGTCGAATTCGTCTTCGGCTATCCCGGCGGTGCAGTGCTGCCGATCTATGACGCGCTGTTCGGCGAAGAGCGCATCCGCCACATTCTGGTGCGCCATGAGGCCGGTGCGGCCCATGCCGCAGAGGGCTATGCCCGCTCGACCGGCAAGCCCGGCGTCGTGCTGGTCACCTCCGGCCCCGGCGCGACCAATGCCATCACCGGCATCGCCGATGCCTTCATGGATTCGATTCCCTTGGTGGTCTTCACAGGCCAGGTGCCAAGCGCGCTGATCGGTTCGGACGCCTTCCAGGAGGCCGACACCGTCGGCATCTCACGTCACTGCACCAAGCACAACTATCTGGTGAAAGACCCCAGCGAGCTCGCCGCAATCATCGACGAGGCGTTCCAGATCGCCACTGAAGGTCGCCCCGGCCCAGTGCTGATCGATATCCCCAAGGACGTCCAGATCGCCATGGCCCCGTGGCACGATGGCGCCCCGCAGCGGCGCAACCGCTATAACCCGAAGCTGGATGGCACCAGCGGTGAAATCGCGCGCGCGGTCGAGTTGATCGCCAAGGCGCAGGCCCCGGTGTTCTACACCGGCGGCGGCGTGATCAATTCAGGCCCCAAAGCCTCCGAATTGCTGCGCCATTTGCAGAAGCTGACCGGCGCGCCTGTCACCTCGACCTTGATGGGCCTTGGCGCCTTCCCGGCCGACAGTGCCGACTGGCTAGGCATGCTGGGCATGCATGGCACCTATGAAGCCAATCTGGCGATGAACCGGGCGGACCTGGTGATCTGCGTAGGCGCGCGCTTCGATGATCGGGTTACCGGGCGGCTTGATGCCTTTTCGCCGGGTTCGACCAAGATCCACATCGACATCGACCGCGCCTCGATCAACAAGACGGTGCATGTCGATCTGCCAATCGTCGGCGATTGCGCGCATGTGCTCGAACAGCTGATCGAGGAATGGGGCAGCCGCCGTCCGCAAGACCTGACCGAATGGAAGGCCCGCATCGACGGCTGGAAAGCGCGCGACAGCCTCGCCTTCCCGCTCTCCAAGACCGAGATCATGCCCCAGCTGGCGGTGCAGCGGCTCTATGAACTGACCAAAGATCTCGACCCGATCATCACCACCGAGGTCGGCCAGCATCAGATGTGGGCCGCGCAGCACTATCACTTCTTCGCGCCCAACCGCTGGCTGACTTCCGGCGGGCTCGGCACCATGGGCTATGGGCTTCCGGCGGCGATTGGCGCGCAGCTGGGCCATCCGGACAAGCTGGTTATCGACATTGCCGGCGAGGCCTCGATCCAGATGAACATCCAGGAGCTGGGCACGGCGAGCCAGTACAGCCTGCCGGTCAAGATTTTCATCCTCAACAATGAGTGGATGGGCATGGTCCGCCAGTGGCAGGAACTGACCTATGAAAGCCGCTATTCAAACTCTTACTCGGACAGCCTGCCGGACTTCGTCAAGCTGGGCGAGGCCTATGGCTGGAAGGGTATCCGCATCGAACACGAGGCCGATCTCGATGCGGGCATCAAGGCGATGATCGCGCATCAGGGTCCGGTGATCGTCGATTGCCGGGTGACCAAGGACGCCAACTGCTTCCCGATGATTCCCTCGGGCGCGGCGCATACCGAGATGATCCTGCACGGCGATCAGGTCGCAGGCACGATGGACGATGAAGCGAAGGCTCTCGTGTGATGGAACGCAGTGAAATCACTTTCAGGATCAAGTTGTGATGAAGATCAAACACGAAGCCGCCGAACGCCACGTTCTCACCATCCTGGTCGACAACGAAGCGGGCATTCTCGCCAAGATCGCCGGGCTGTTCACCGCGCGCGGCTATAATATCGACAGCCTGACCGTGGCCGACATTTCGGACAACCACGCGGTCAGCCGGATCACCATCGTTACTCACGGTCCGCCCGCAGTGATTGATCAGATCCACGCCCAGCTTGAGCGGCTGATCCCGGTGCACAAGGTGATCGATCTCACTGAAATGGGCCCGCATGTCGAACGCGAGCTGGCCCTGATCAAGGTGGCAGGCGTCGGCGATCACCGCGTCGAAGCGCTGCGCCTGTGCGATGTGTTCCGCGCCAAGGTTGTCGACACCACGACCTCCAGCTTCATCTTCGAGCTGACCGGCACGCCCGAGAAGATCGACAGCTTCGTCACCCTGATGCGCGAGCTGGGGCTGGTCGAGGTTGGCCGGACCGGAATTGTCGGGATGATGCGGGGAGCCGAGGCCGCCTGAATTTTCCACCTGTGTTTTTGTGGGCCGCCTGCTAGGGGCGGCGGCAATTCTTTTTAGCGATCCCGCCAATCTGGCCGGGACGAGACGTATGAGGACCATCCGATGAAAGTGTATTACGACGCCGATTGCGACATCAACCTGATCACCGGCAAGAAGATCGCCGTGCTCGGCTATGGCAGTCAGGGCCATGCCCATGCGCAAAACCTGCGCGATTCGGGCGTCAAGGAAGTCGCCATTGCGCTTCGCCCCGGTTCGGCCACAGCCAAGAAGGCCGAAGCTGCGGGCTTCAAGGTCATGAACAACAAGGAAGCCGCCGCCTGGGCCGACATCCTGATGATCCTCGCCCCTGACGAGCATCAGGCCGCGATCTGGGCCGACGACGTCAAGGGCAACCTGCGCCCCGGCTCGGCCCTCGCTTTCGCCCACGGCCTCAACATCCACTTCGGCCTGATCGAAGCGCCTGAAGACGTTGACGTCATCATGATCGCCCCCAAGGGCCCCGGCCACACCGTACGCAGCGAATATGTCCGCGGCGGCGGCGTGCCTTGCCTGATCGCGATACACCACGATGCCACTGGCAATGCCCATGACGTGGCGCTGGCCTATGCTTCGGGCGTCGGCGGCGGTCGCTCTGGCATCATCGAAACCAACTTCCGCGAAGAATGTGAGACCGACCTGTTCGGCGAGCAGGCCGTGCTCTGCGGCGGGCTGACCCACCTGATCCAGGCCGGGTTCGAGACGCTGACCGAAGCCGGTTATGCCCCCGAAATGGCCTATTTCGAATGCTTGCACGAAGTGAAGTTGATCGTCGACCTGATGTATGAAGGCGGCATCGCCAACATGCGCTATTCGATCAGCAACACCGCCGAATACGGCGACATCACCAGCGGGCCCCGGTTGATCACCAGTGAAACCAAGGCCGAAATGAAGCGGATTCTCGCCGACATCCAGGCCGGGCGCTTCGTCAAGAACTTCGTTCTCGACAACCGCGCAGGCCAGCCCGAACTCAAGGCCGCCCGCAAGGCCGCTGCGGCGCACCCGATCGAGCAGACCGGCGCCAAGTTGCGCGCGATGATGCCGTGGATCGGCGCGAACAAGCTGGTCGATCAGGCCAAGAACTGAGGCTTGGCATCGTTCTCCTCGCCCCGTCGGGGAGAGGATACGAAGGCTTGGCAGCTTGCTGCCTAGCCAAAGTTGGAGAGGGGTGTCTGCGCTCTCGAGGTGACACGCCCCTCTCCCAGCTTCTCTAGCGGGCAAGCCCGCAAGCTGCGCTACCTCTGAGGTGAATAGACTTAGACCCGCGCAAACACCGGCAGTTTGAAGCTACCCCCGCCATCCTCGCAGGCCATGAACTGCACCGCCACGTCCATCCCCAGCGTGATATCCTCAATCGCAAAGCCCTGCGGATTGCTGAGGAACAGCACGCCTTCGTCCAGCTCAACGAGAATGCAATCATAGGGACGCGGCATCACGCCGCCGTAATAGTCCTGATGAAAGCTGCACCAGCTGACAACCTTGCCCCGGCCAGACATGGCCTCCCAGGCAAATTCAGCGTGCCCACAAAACTCGCAGGTCTGCCGCACCGGCCAGTTGATACCGCCGCAGCTTGCGCACTTCTGCAGTCGCAGTTCGCTCTTGCTGCACCATTCCCAGAACTGGTCATGGCCGGGGCCGAGCGTGCGGGGCGGTCTTTTCTCGGCCATGGTTATTTCTCCCCCCGGGCATAAAGAATGGGATGGGCCTGGTCGGTCTGCGCCAGCGAGGTCATGGCATATTGCAGCCCGGCCACTTGCCGCGTGCCCGCTTCGCCGCGCAACTGCCGCACGGTTTCGGCGACCTGGCTCCAGCCGTGCATGTAGGATCCCGAGAGATTGCCGCCTTCGGTGTTGCTGGGCAGCCGCCCGGTGAGGTCCATTTCCCCTGCCTGGCAGAAGGCCACGCCCTCGCCCTGCCTGGCAAAGCCATAGCCCTCGATCTGGTTGATGAGGTGGATCGAGCCGGCATCATAGCCTTCGAAGTGGCCGATGTCGGCCTGACTCATCCCGGCCATGGCAAAGGCCTGTCCGCCCGCCTCTTCCAGTTGCGGCCGCAATTGCTGGCGGACCATGACATCGAGCTTACTGCTCTTGATCTTGGCCTCGCCCCAGCCCGTGACATCGACCGGAACCTTGGCCATATCGCGCGCCATATCAGCGCGGCGCACGATCAGGCAGACCGCGCCATCGTTGACCAGGCAGATATCGAGCAGATGCAGCGGCCGCACGATATAGCGTGAGGCCATGTATTCCTCGATGGTGAAAGGCGTCTGCATCACCGCGTTAGGATTGCGCGAGGCGTGATTGCGCACCTGCTGCGACACCGCGCCCAGGTCCTCCTCCCGCACACCATATTTCATTGAATAGTGCGCGAAGATCATCGCCCAGTGCGCCGCCTGGCTGCTCCAGCCCCAGGGGTGGTAATAGTAATAGCTCGGCGGGGTGCCATAGCCTTCGCCCGGATCGTTTGAACCCGAATGCGTTGCGCCGCCGAACACGCGCCCGGCCGTGCGCGAATTGACTGCGTAGATCATCGCAACGCAATCGGCCTTGCCCTCGGCAATCGCGGCACAGACCACCGGCAGCGGGCCGGCCATGATATTGCCGTTGGAAATGTTCCAGCGCGGCTTGACCCCCAGCAGGCTGGCGAGCTCGGCAGGCGGCGGACCGCCATAGGTGAACGAGCCGGTGAGGCCGTCGATATCGCCGCGCGTCAGGCCCGAATCGGCCAGCGCGCGTTCGAAAGCCAGCGTGGCGAGGCCTTCAGTGGTCGGCGGCTCATAGCCTTCCGGCGGCTTACGCTGGGCGCGGTAATCGGCCTGGTAGTCGCTCTCGCCCAGACCGACGATCGAAGCCTTGCGGCTGAATTCGCGCGCTGATGGCGGCATGACCAATGGCGTATATTCGGCCATCATTCTCTCCCGTTGAGTCCCGCCCATTGATCCCCAGTGGTCCGGTCTCCTTACGCCTGCATGAGTGCCGGGTCAGAGCCTTGTTGCCAAGGACTGATTTTCGATTTGGGGAATAATATTTCGCACCAGAAGCTCGGTCTGCGCCATCAGATCATCGGCATCGCGCACCAGGGGCAGGACCACGAACTTGTGAATGCCCGCAGCGACATAGCCCTGCAGCAGGGCGACGATGGCATCGGGCGCCCCGATGGCAAAGCTCTGCTCCAAACTGCTCCGGTCCTGCTCCGGCATGCGCGCGATCAGCCGCGCGCGTGCCGCCTGGACCGCCGGATCACTCTCCGCGCCGATCCGCAGCGGCAGGCTGGTGCCATAGTGATCGGGCGCGATCGAACGGCCCGTTTCGGCCAGCGCCGCCTCAATCTGTTTGCGGGCGGCTGCGGCTGCCGCAGCGCCGGTCAGCCCGCCCAGCCAGCCATCACCGAGCAAAGCCGTGCGGCGATAGGCGGCAGGCGACTGGCCGCCGATCCACAGCGACATCGGCCTTGTGGGGCGCGGAAACACGCCGGGGCCGGAATAGCGAAAATGCGCGCCCTCGAACTCGACCATGTCCTGATCCAGCAGCTGGCGGACCAGCCGGATAACCTCGTCGGCACGGCGACCGCGTGCCTTGGGGTCGACCCCGGTCGCCGCCCAAAAGGGATCGCTTGCATTGCCCACGCCGAACACCGGGAAAGCCCGCCCCTCGCTCAGCCAGTCGACGGTCGCCAGCTGCTTGGCGAGCACAATCGGATCGCGGAAGGCAGCGACAATCGCATTGGTGCCAAAGCGCATCCGCGCGGTCCGCGCCGCCAGCGCCGCCAGCAGCGCTACCGGCTCCATGGTTCCCCCAAGCAACTGGTCGGAATGCCAGATGCTGTCGATCCCGGTCTCTTCACAATAATCGACCCAGCGCCAGTATTCGCGCGGGGTGAGCGCCACGCCCAGCCCGGGTCCGATGCCGATGCGAACGCTCATCGCCGGGTGACCTGGGCCAGCTCTAATAGCCCATCAGGCTGAGCACTTCCTTGCGGCTGCGGTTGTCTTCAAGGAAACAGCCCATCAGGCGGCTGGTGACCATGCTGACGCCGGGTGTGCGCACGCCGCGCGCGGTCATGCAGGCGTGGCTGGCTTCGATCACCACGGCAACGCCTTGCGGATTGAGGTGATCCTGGATGCACTGCGCCACTTCCGCGGTCAGCCGTTCCTGGATCTGCAGCCGCCGGGCATAGGCATTGAGCACCCGGGCCAGCTTGGAAATGCCGACCACGCTGTCGCGCGGCATATAGGCAATCGCGGCTTTGCCAATGATCGGCGCCATGTGGTGTTCGCAGTGCGACTGGAAGGGAATGTCCTTGAGCAGAACCAGCTCGTTATAGCCACCCACTTCCTCGAACCGGCGTGAGAGGTGATAGGCCGGGTCTTCGCCATAGCCCTGACAATATTCCTTCCAGGCGCGCGCGACGCGGGCCGGGGTGTCGAGCAGACCCTCGCGGGTGGGATCATCGCCAGTCCAGCGAATCAGTGTGCGAATTGCATCCTGCACATCTTCGGGGACCGGCAGCTTGGCCATCGGCCCGAAATCGCCTGCACCGTTTTCGGCACCGTCTTCGCCATGGTCATGACCTGACATCAAACTCATCTCCCGCAGCGCGTCCTGCACTCTCAGACGGGTCGCCGCAAAATCCCGCCACGCCTGAACAATCCACGCCTCCGACTTATCGGCTCGAAGAGTTCCTCGGGCCGCTCAGGATCGAGCAAGGCGTTGTCGGCAACTGCTTTCTCCGCATCGGTGAGCGGACGCAAGACAAAAGGCGCGAGGTGCTTGCCAGTGTCAGGCACGTCGGCGACCGCTCCCGCCATGGTTCCGTGCTCGGCGAGCAGCGCAGCAAGCTCGGCTTCGGCTATTCCGCAATGCTCGGCAAGCAGGCGGCGGCGCAATGCAGCGATAGCCGGCATGGCATGAGCATTCCCGGGACGTGCGGCATCGATAAAGACATCCGCTTCCGAATCGAGCCCCATCGAGCGGTTATTCATATTGGCCGAGCCGACCCGCACGATCTCGTCGTCGATGATCATCAGCTTGGCATGGACATAGATGGGTGCGCCGCCCGAGGTCATCGGCACATAGACCTGCAAGCGCTCTGCGTGATCGCGCTCTTCGAGGGCATGCAGCAGCCGCACCCGCGCGCTGTCCATCGCCTGCTGTTGCAACCAGCCGTCGGAAGAAAGCGGCATGACTAGCACCACTTCGGGCGGATCGGGCTCGGACAGGCGCCGGGCAATCGCCTCGGCAATTGCGCGTGAGGCGAAATACTGGTTCTCGGCATAGATGAAATGCTTCGCCCGCGCGATCTGCTCGATAAACAGCGCCTCGATCTCGCGCAGTTCGCTGGTGTCATAATACTTCGCGCGGGTCCGGGAAATTCCGACCTCTACGTCAATAAATTCCGCCGCCAGGCTAGCTGGCCATGGGCTCGTATCCTGCGGCAGACAGGGCAGCATCTCCCTGCCGCCGGCCTGCCGCCAGCGTTCGCGGCCCAACTCGCCCAGCGCCAGCGCCGCCTCGCCTTCGATCAGCATGGTGACATCATGCCACGGACCATAGAGCTTGCCATTGGGGCGGCGGCGGCGCGGGTCGTCGTCGCGGTGTTCGGGCGTGTCCCAGCGATCGGAAGTCATGTCGATCCCGCCGCACACCGCGAAGCAATCGTCGATCACGACCACCTTCTGATGATGGCAACATCCCAGCGGATGCGCCGAATCGAATTTGAAATCGACCGCCGGCGTGAAAAACCAGCGGATCAGATCAAGGATCATGGTGCCGCGAAACAGATAGCGCAGCGCCGCGAAATTCCATTTGAGCATGCGGATCTGCAAGCCCGGAGTTCGGCGGGCGAGCCACAGGAAATAGGACCCCAGCCGCGCCGGATAGCGATCCTTGCGCGGCAGGTTCCACCAGCGCCGACCGCCCGCCAGACGGATGCGCGAATCGAAATCCCAGCCGATCAGGAAAATCCGCTGCCGCGAGCGCAGCATGGCTTCGTACATCAGCTCGAAATAGGCAGCGACATCGACGACCACATGCGCACGGGAAGCCCGGGCATAGCGCCAGACCGAGCGTGTCACGTCTCCGGTTTCGTCACCTGTGCCAGCCATGCCGCGACCCTATCCGCTCGGCGGGGCTGCGTCACCTCATTGCCATCGCTGGCTCGAATCAAATTATCCGGCGGCGAGCCGGACTGTTACGCCATGGGGGATACACGGGAACCACGCGGCCGGCGCGGGCACTGAGTGGCGCGCGCTGGGGGCGGCGAGAGTGTTTGCGAATGGCCGGGTGACTCTTGCGGCACGACCGGCTCGGCCCCTTCAGCAACCGGCCGACACTGCAGGGGCGGGCTCGCAAGCTGCCACAGTGCCACGCGGCTGATAATGCCGCGCCAGTGGTGGCGACCGGCTCCAGACCCGGCAATTCGCTCCGCGCGTTGCGGGGGGCGGTCGGCGAGAAAGGCTGCGGTATGGCCACAACATCCGATTTGCCGCTTCCGGTGCCATGGCTCGCGATTGCCTGAGGCTTTTCGCCCCGGATAACGCCCGCCCCGGTCCCGCTACCTTCTGGTGAGAAGGTGGGGTGCATATAACCAATATGGTTTGTTTTGTCAAGCGGGAACTAACGACTGTCCTTGCGAGACTTGCCATACCAGACCGGGCAAGCAATGTTGCGATCCAACGACAACACATCGGGAGAGCCGAATGACCACCGCCACCAGCCAGATCCTGGCCGAACTCGCCGATCGCGAGGCGATCCGCGAATGCCTCTATCGCTATTCGCGCGGGGTTGACCGGCTCGATGCCGATATGGTGCGCAGCGCCTATTGGCCGGATTGCACTGACAACCACATGGGCTTTTGCGGCAATGCCGAGGAATTCATTGCCTGGTCGTTCCCGATCATGGGATCGATGGACCAGTCGCAGCATTTCATCGCCAACACCCTGATCGCGCTGAATGGCGATAAGGCCGATGTCGAAAGCTATTTCTACGGGTTCCACCGGATCAACACCCCCGAAGGCACCAAGAACGATGTGATCGGCGCCGGGCGCTATCTCGACAAGCTGGAGAAGCGCGGCGACGAATGGCGGATCATGACGCGCTATGTCGTAACCGACTGGTTCCGCCACTATCCCGATTCGGCCGACTGGTCGCAGGGCATGCTCGGGATCATGATCGATCCGGGCGGCCGCTTCCCCGATGATGACAGCTACAAGGTGCTCAATCTGAAATAGGACGAATCCTTCGAAACAAGCTTAGCAAAATCTTAACCGCACCCCTGCCATGGTCTCCCCGAAGGCAAACCGGGGTAACAAGATGGCTGATTTCATCAGACTGGCAGAACGCATTGCGCTGATCCTGATGTCGGGTAGCGTGATCTGGCGGCTGTTGCCGGTGTTGAGCTTCCACCCGCAAGTCTTGCTGCTGCTGTTGAGCGAGCTTTCTGCGGTGTTCTTCCTGCTGATCCAGCGCAAGGGCAGCTGGGCAACCTCATTCTATACCACGGCGATTGCCTTCGGCGGCACTGCAGCTTCGCTGGCAGTGATGCCGAGCGGCATCTCGCTGGCACCGGATTTCATCACAGCGCCGATCATCGTGCTTGGCACTGCCATCGCGCTCGCCGCCAAATTGTCGCTGCGCCGCAGCTTCGGGCTGGTTCCGGCCAACCGCGGAGTCAAGAGCGGCGGCGCCTATCGCTTCGTGCGCCATCCGATGTACACCGGCTATGTGATCAACCATATCGGCTTCCTGTTGCTGTTCTTCTCAGCCTGGAATCTCGCGGTCTATCTCACCTGCTGGATCCTGCTCTATCTCAGGGTCATCGAGGAAGAACGCTTCCTGATGGGCGATCCGCAATATGTCGATTATGCTAAATCGGTCAAATCGCGGGTCATCCCCGGCCTGATCTGAACTTGCTCAGAAGCTGCTGACAGTCCATCCTCCGCGCAAAGCAGGAGGATGGGATGGACGAAATCGAGATGGGCCTGTGCTGGGGCACTCTGCACCAGGCCACCCTGCCCGAGCTGATCGAAGCCGCCGCGCGGCATGGTTTTTCGACGCTGTCGTTCCCGCCCTATCTCTATGCCGATTGCCTCAGCGCCGGCATGACGCCGCAGGCCGTGCTGCGCCAGATGCGCGATGCCGGGGTGCGGCTGACCGTGGCTGACGCCATATCGGCAGGCCTGCCGGGCATGCCCGACACCCCGATTTCGTTTGGCGGCAGGCAGCTGGCCCGCCCCGGTGAGGCGGATTGCTTCGCCATGGCCGAAGCGCTTGAAGCGCCGCTGGTAAACATTGCGCATTTCGGGGCGAGCCCGGTGCCGCAAGCGGAACTGACCGAGGCAGTGGGCGCAATCTGCCGCAGGGCCAAGGCGCGCGGGCTGGGCGTGGTGCTCGAATTCGTGCCCGAGACCGGCATTGCCGATCTGGCCACGGCCCTCGCGATCGCCAGCGATTGCGGTGAGGCCAATTGCCGGATCCTGCTTGATAGCTGGCATCTGGCGCGCACCGGCGGCACACCAGCCCACATCCGCGCTCTGCCCCCCGGCAGCATCGGCGCGATTCAGCTTTGCGACCGCAATCCCCCCGCGCCCGACGAAGCCTATGTGCCGATGACAGGCCGTCTGTTGCCCGGCGAAGGCAGCCTGCCGCTGCATGAGATTATCGCCGCCGCCCTCGCCAACAGCCCCGGGCTCAGCGCGGAAGTTGAAGTATTCAGCGCCGAACTCACCGCGCTGACCGTCGACGAGGCCGCCGCCCGCACAGCTGAGGCCATGGCAAAATGGCGACAAAGCCCACTCGTATCGTGAACAATCTTCCCCTATAGCGAATTATAAATGAGGGGGAATGCCATGTCCGAACAGGCTGATTATGTGATCATTGGCGGCGGCAGTGCCGGTTGCGTGCTAGCGAACCGGCTGTCCGAGAACCCGGCCAACCGCGTCGTCCTCCTCGAAGCAGGCGGCACTGCGGATGGCTTCATGAACCGGCTGCCGGCGGCGGGCATGAAGCTGCTCGGCAAGGCAGAGACCGACTGGGGCTATGTCACCGAGCCCGATCCTTCGCTCAATGGCCGCCAGGGCTACTGGAGCGCCGGCAGGCTGCTCGGCGGCGGCTCGTCGGTCAACGGCATGATCTACATTCGCGGCGACCGCGCCGACTATGACGAATGGGCAGCAAATGGCTGCACTGGCTGGGGCTGGGACGATGTCCTGCCGCATTTCCGCAAAAGCGAAGCCTGGTCGGGCGAACCCGATCAGACCCATTCGACCATGGGCCAGCTCGGGGTCAGCAAACCGCGGCTGAGCCATCCGCTGGCCGACGTGTTCGTCGATGGCTGCGCCGAATTCGGCCTGCGCAAGGTTGCAGACTATTGCGCGGGCGACGTCGATGGCGCCTTCACCATGCTGGTGACGCAGGCCGGCGGCCAGCGCAGCAGCGCGGCACGCGCTTTCCTCAAGCCCGCGATGGCGCGGAGCAACCTCAAGGTGATAACCGGCGCGACGGTCGACAAGGTGATCGTCGAAAATGGCCGCGCCACTGGCGTGCACTTCCTGCGCGGCGGAGAGGCCGAAGTGGTTTCGGCGGCGCGCGAGGTGATCGTCTCGGCCGGGGCGTTGCATTCGCCTGCGGTGCTGATGCGCTCAGGGATTGGCCCCGCCGCGCAGCTGAAAGAGCATGGCATCGAGGTGGTCCGCGATATCGCCGCGGTCGGCCAGAACCTGCAGGAGCATGCCAGCTATCATTCGCTGTTCACGGTCAACATTCCGACCTGGAACAACCTGATGACCCCGCTGGGCATGGCGCGCGAATTCCTCAAATATCTCTTTCTGCGGCGCGGGCTGATGACCATGGTGCCGGTCGAGGCCATGGCCTATCTGCGCTCGCGGCCCGATCTGGACTTCCCCGACATCAAGCTGTCGTTCGGCCTGATGGCGATGGACCCGGCCACCCGCAAGCCGCTGAAGTCGCCCGGCGTGGTGGTCTATGCCAATGTAGCCAAGCCCAAGAGCCGCGGCGAAATCCGCCTGCGCAGTGCCTCACCAGCTGACAAGCCAGTGATCGATCACCGCCTGCTCGGCCATCCCGACGATGTCACCGCACTGATTTCCGGGGTCAAGCAGGTGCAGGATATCTTCAGGACCCCCGCCCTCGCGGCCCATGTCACGGGACGGGTCTGGCCCGATCCGCTGCCCGCTAGCGACGCCGAATGGGAACAGCGCCTGCGCAATGAGTGCGGCATCGGCTATCACCCGGTCGGCACCTGTCGCATGGGCGGCGACGCTGATTCCGTGGTCGATCCGCAGCTGCGCGTGCGCGGCATTACGGGGCTTCGAGTCGCCGATGCCTCGATCATGCCGATCATGCCCGCCGCCAACACCAATGCCCCCTCGATCATGGTCGGCGAAAAGGCGGCGGCGATGATTCTGGGCGAGGAGTGAGCCCTCAGCTCCCGCCAAGCCAGGCTTCGACAGAACTTGCGCGTGATACCTCCGCCTGTTGGCGGCGATTGAGCTTGCCCGCAAGGGTGCGGGCGAGCCTCGAAACCAGCCAACCAGGATAGTGCAGCCAGACGCGGGGATGATCCGGAGCAAGCCCGGCATAGGCAGCGACGACTTCCCCGCGCGGAAACACCTTTGCCGCCAGTTGCCGCGTCCGTACCCACGCTGAACCGGCTTGCGCTGCGAGCTGCACCTGCACAGCAAGATCCTGCCTCAGGTCAGGATCCTGCAGCATCAGCAATGCCGCGTTTTCGAGAACTTCTGTGGGAATGGCCGCGCGGGAATCAGCCGGCCATTCGATCGGCTGCTTGCCCATGAACTGTTCGGTTAGCTGCAGCAACAAGTGGCAGCCGCGTTCCCAACCGCCCTCGCGCGCCAACCCCCAGAAGCGGGGCCAATCGATCACTTCGCATTTCATCTGCGCCGCAAGATCATGCAGGACTTGCGGGCCATTCTCGAAATGGTGTTCGTAGGCACTGTGCACGATCAGATGGATCATCGCTTCGGCGGCCGGCAGGTAGGCGATTTTCGTGGCGCCCAGCGCAAGCCATATCCGCTCCGCCAGCAAGCCATCCGCATTGCTCATCGTGGCACCAGCCTGGGCGGCATCAAGATGCTCAAACAGCCGGGAATGGACCTCGACATGCACGCCGCTGGCCGGATCGCGCAAGGCTGGCAGATGCTTGTGAATAGCCAGCGCCTCATCGGCAGGCAGCGCGGTGCCGTGCTCGGCGCTGAAGCCATGGCCAACAAGTGTGTCCCAGGTCTCGCGCGTGTGAGCCGGCGAAACCAGGATGTCGAGATCGCGCATCGGGCGCAATGCCGGGTGCGGATATGCATGCCAAGCGAGCCGCGCCCCCTTCAGCGCGGCATAGGCAATGCCGGCCCCGCTCAATATGCCCTCGAGCCTGATGAGCGTGCCCTGCAATGCCAGTGCCGCCATCGCCGAATTGCGGAATGCTGCCTCCCAGCTCAGATGGACTGCTGCCGGAATAGAGCAACTGTCCGGATTGTGTCGCGGCGCGGCCCAAAGCAAAGGCTCCAACCGGTGCTGGCGTGCCATTTTCTGCAATTGCGACCATTGATCTGCGTCTAGAACTGCAACGGCTGGAATGCTCGATCGCTTGGCTGTCGCCAGCATTGCGAGCAGATGCTGCCTGACCGGCTCGATACTGATTGGCAGAGAACGCATGATGGCCTGACCTTGTCGTGATCTTGCCAGTGCCGCAAGTCTGGATCGCCCATTGCCGTATCAATCCGACTCCTCGACCAATGCCAAGCGTGATGCTAGCAGAAATGGCTCGGCCATCTGTTCAAATCGGGACCATTTCAGTGCAATCCAGTTTGGTGCTCAATCCCATGACTGCCGCTCGCCTGATCGTTGAGGACGGTGAACCGGCGGCTTTGCGTCTTATCTGCTTTGCCCGCCGGCGCAGCTCCAAGGTTCTAATGATTGAGCGGGCTACCGAGCCAGTAGTATTTGCCGCCGTGCTCAGCTGGCTGAACGGGCGGGGACCGGCATCCCCGCCGGATCTGAACCAGCAGCAGAAGCTGCTCCTCTGGTCCAGTGGTCTGATGATTTCAACCGAGGAGCTGAAGACAGTTCCGGAGGGAATGCAGGCAGAATTTTCCGACGGCTGCCGGATTGCTGCGGCGCTCTGCCCGCAAGTCGCCGACTTGCTGCGGGACGGTCCCATAACTGTTCGTCGTCAGATTATTTGAGACAGTTGTCGGCGTAGATTAGCGGAGTGTCGGCCTCATCTGGGGTTGATATTAGGCGGCGATCTTGCGGTGTTGCAAGCGGCGATGTTCGATGGTGATGCGTTTGATGCGGGTGCGCTGGGCGAGGATGGCTTTGTCCCTGCCGAAGTAGGCGTCTGCGGGTGTCACGTTGCTCAGGCTTTCGTGGTAGCGCTGGTGATTATAGTGCTCAATGAAGGCCTCGATCTGGGTTTCGAGGTCGCCGGGCAGGAAGTAGTTTTCGAGCAGGATGCGGTTTGTTCGTCGTCAGATTATTTGAGTAGAGGCACTATCGGAGGGGCAAGCATGAGCAGCGGCCTTGCCGAGGCGGCTGTCCGCCTC
>CANJCQ010000060.1 GCA_947473355.1 Sphingomonadaceae bacterium
CCGCGCGTGCATGATGCGCGCGAGTGGTGTCGGTCCACATCGCTGATTTCCTTCGGTTCGTTGCAAAACCGCTGAATCAGCGATCAGGGCAAGCGTCAAGCTAACCTGCTGATACTACGCAACTTAGTTTCGGATCAGGCTCTTAGATCTGGGTGCAGTTCGAGTTCAAATGTCGCTTGACCTTGAAAGGGCAACAATCAGCAGTCTGCATCACAATTCAATCCGTCCTAGAAGCGAACCTGGCCGAACAGGCCGAATTCGTCGTAGGTCCCGTTGATCGCGCCGCCGATCAGGCCATTGGTCGTGCTGATCGAGCCGTTGTCGGCAGCATCGCGCTTGTAGACCAGGGCGAGGTCGACGATCGAGGTCGGCTCCCACTGGATTCCGAAGTTGAAATAGCGATCCTCCAGCGCGGGGTTGCTGATGCGATTGGGCTTGACCCATTCATAGCGCCCGAAGGCCTGCCATTTCGGGGCAATCGCAACATTTCCGAACAGTGAAATGCCCTCGGCGGAATCCTCGGCCACGGTCGTGACGTTGTTCCAGTTCTTGGCGTGGAAATATTCCGCGCCGATCCCGAAGCGGCGATCCTTGTAGCCCACCAATCCATCGAACCGCTGTGCTGTGTGGAATGTCGTTGTGCCTTGCACAGCATTGCCGCGCTTGCCGACATAGCCGCCGATTGCGCCATAGAAGCCATGATAGGCGGCCGAAATGCGGCCTTCGACATCGACCGACCGGGTTATCTTGGGGTTGCGATAGCCGGCGCCGTCGATCACCGAGAGTTGATAGCTGAACACCTTGCCCGGCAGCTCTCCGAGGACATGGATGCCCCAATCGGCCGAGGTACCGAAGCTGGTGCGATCTACCATCACGTTTTCGTAGTGACGGAACCCATACTGACTTTCGACAAAGGGCACCCAGGGCGTGTCTGCCGCGCCAAGCCGCACGATCAGTGCCGGATTGATCTTGGCCTGCAGGTAAGCCTTTTTCACGTAGAACCCGCGGCCAACGAGATTGTAGTCGGATGTGCCGGCGGCATTACCGCTGAAGTTCCCGTTTGAAGTGCGGCCGACCACGTTGCTGATGTCGGTTGTGAAGTTCACCGAGAACACGTCGTCGAACTTGTGGTCGATGCCGACATAAAGCCGCTTGATGTTGAAGCCGGTGCCGCTCGGCGTTTGCGCGATACCGTTCGATTTCTGGCTGATTGTGCTGGCGTTGAAATACATGCGCCCGCTGATCGAGGTGCTGGCCGCCCACTTGGCCGAATCGGGCAGCCCAGCCGGCTTTTGGGCCTGGGCTGCCGTAGCGGCGGTGGCCGCGCTGGCAGAGGCCGTGCTGGCTTGGGCGAGTGCCTGGTCGGCCCTGGCCAGTGCCGCCTGCGCATCGTTGGCGGTCGAGGACTGTGCCACGGCCTGACCATCAATTTTCGACTGCAGCGCGCTGACCTGCGACTGGAGCGCATCGATCTGCTGCTGCGAGCGGCGCAATTGTTCGCGCATCGCTGCAAGATCAGCCTGCACCGATGAACTGGCCGTCCGGGCCGACGCGGCAGCGGGCGTGGTCAGGCAAGCCAGACTGATCATCAGGGCGGCCGTGCTGGTGGATCGCATCAGGGAATTCATCGCGCTTCATCCAATTCTGGATCTGCCATGCAGATCGATTTGCAGTGTGATGCCGCCAGAGGCGAACCGTTGCAGCCCGCCGGACAAGTGACATTTTGATGACAGATATGTGTCAGTAATAAGTCTCCTAAACGACATTATTGTTTCATTTTGATGACATTCGCGAAGCTGCGCAGCGGGGCACGCCAGAAATCCGTGCTGATTGCGCAAGGAACGTCCGCAGCGGCGAGGTCTTAGAATATTACATCGCTATTTCAATTAGTTGCATAATTAGCCCGAAGTCTCATGCGCCATGATGCCTCTGCCAAGCGTCATTCATGCCGGGCCGGAGAGCATTTCCTGCCGTTGTCATCAAACTGTCATCAAAATGCGGCAAGGCGCGAGGCCTCAATCCGGTCTAATGGGATCAGCAGAAGATGAAAAAATCAGTCTTGTTTGTGGCAACGGCATGCGCTGTCACCGTACTTCTCGCCGGCTGCGGCGGCGGCGGCAATGCCTCGCGTGACACGGTCCGCGCAGTCGGTTCCTCCACCGTCTATCCTTTCGCCAAAGTCGTCGCCGACGGCTTCGCCAAGGCGAACAGCGGCATGGCCTCGCCGATCATCGAATCGACTGGCACCGGCGCCGGCATGAAGCTGTTCTGCGGCGGAGTCGGCACCCAGTTTCCTGACATCGCCAATGCCTCGCGGCGGATCAAGAGGTCGGAATACGACGACTGCGCCAAGAATGGCGTGACTGACATCGTCGAGATCCAGGTCGGGCTTGACGGCATTTCGCTTGGCGAAGCCAAGGGCGGCCTCGCGCTGCCCCTGACCCAGACGATGATCTATAAGGCGATCGCGGCCAATCCTTTCGGTAAGCCCAACACGGCAAAAACGTGGAAAGATGTTGATGCTTCGCTCCCGGCCGAGCCAATCCTAGTCTATGGACCGCCATCGACATCGGGTACGCGCGATTCGCTCAAGGAGCTGATCCTGGTCAAAGGCTGCGAGAGCGATCCGGCGATGAAGGCACTGAAGGACAGCGACAAGGAGCAGTATGACAAGATCTGCACCGAAGTGCGCGGCGATGGCCTCTATGTCGATGCCGGCGAGAACGACAATCTCATCGTCCAGAAGCTGGAAGCCAATCCCAAGGCAGTCGGCATTTTCGGCTTTTCCTATCTTGAGGAAAACATGGACAAGCTCAGCGGCCTGACCATGAACGGCGTGGCGCCCACTTATGCCTCGATTGCCGATTTCTCCTATCCCGGGGCGCGGCCGCTCTATGTCTATGTCAAATTGGCGCATGTTGCCGCGATCAAGGGCTTGAAGGAATATGTCGCGCAGTGGGCGGCAAGCTGGGGCAAGGACGGGGTGCTGGCCAAGGCCGGCATGGTCGTTGCGACCGATGCCGTGCAGGCGACCAATGCCAGGATTGCAACCGAGCTGACCAAGCTCGATCCTGCAACCCTCAAGTAGCCGCGAAAGAACCGCCGCCCCGTGTCACCTGCCTTTCCGATAATCCTGGCCTTTGGTTTGGGCCTGATCGGCTGGCTGGCGGCGCGGGCGCGGGCGCGTACCTTCCGCAGCGCCGTCCGCGCGGGCGGCGCGCGCCGCATGCATTCGCTGCCGTCCTATCACGGCTGGTTCGTCGCCCTGGCAATCATGGCCCCGGCGCTGCTGTTTGCTGCGGTGTGGTCGTCGGTCACCCCGGGGATGGCCGAGGCCGATGCCCTCAAATCGCCGGCTGCGGCCCAGCTTCCCGTTTTCGGGTTCCAGCGAGATTCGATCCTCGCCGAAGCGCGCAATCTCGCCAGTTCCCCGGACGCGGCGGCTTTCAATCCCATCGCGCGGCAGATCGCCGCGCCGATGCGTGCGGCGCACAAATTTTATGGCTCCATCGGTCTGGTTGCCACGCTGCTGATCGGCTTTGCCGCGGGCGCCCTTGCCTTTCTTCGGCTGCGTCCCGACTTCACCGCGCGCACGCAAGTGGAGCGGGCGATCATGGTCGGGCTGCTGCTCGCTTCGCTGATCGCGGTGCTCACCACCCTGGGCATTCTCGCCTCGCTGGTGTTCGAAACCACGCGGTTCTTTTCGATGGTCAGCCCCGGAGATTTCCTGCTGGGCACCCATTGGGGGCCTGATCCGATGGCCACCCCAGGCGCCAATGTCGGCGTTGATTACGGCGCGATTCCGCTGTTCTGGGGCACGATCTATATCGGCGCGGTGATCGCGATGATCGTAGCGATTCCTTTGGGGTTAATGAGCGCGATCTACCTCACCCAATATGCCAGCGCCGGGGTGCGTCGCTGGATGAAGCCGATACTCGAGATTCTCGCCGGCGTGCCCACGGTAGTCTATGGTTATTTCGCCGCGCTGACGGTGGCACCGGCGGTACGCGATGCGGCGCAGGCCATTGGCATTTCCAGCGCCTCGAGCGAAAGCGCCATGGCAGCGGGGCTGGTTATGGGGGTGATGATCATTCCCTTCGTTTCCTCGATGGCCGATGATTCGATTGCCGCCGTGCCGCAGGCGATGCGTGACGGCAGCCTTGCCATGGGCGCGACGACTTCGGAGACCATCCGCCGGGTGCTGATCCCCGCCGCGCTGCCGGGCATTGTCGCCGGCGTGATGCTGGCGGTGAGCCGCGCCATCGGCGAGACGATGATCGTGGTGATGGCCGCCGGCGCCGCCGCGCGGCTCACCGCCAATCCCTTCGAATCGATGACCACGGTCACTTTCCAGATCGTCGCCATGCTTACCGGCGAAGGCAGCTTTGATCACCCCGCGACACTATCGGCCTTCGCGCTGGGCTTCGTGCTGTTCTTGGTGACGCTGGCGCTCAACTATATCGCGCTGCGCGTGGTCAAGAGGTTCCGCGAAGCTTATGAGTGAGCCTTCCACGCCCATTTCGGCCTCGCAGGCCAAGGACCCGCGCTTTGCCGCAAGACTGAAGAAGCGCTATACCTCCGAGCGGCGCTTCCGTCTGCTTGGGCTGGGCGCGGTGGTGTTTTCGGCGCTGGTGCTGGCCTTCCTGATCGTCACCATGACCTCGAATGCCATTGGCGGCTTCAAGCGCGCCGAATTGCGCTTCCCGGTCGATTTCGCCGGGGCGGCCTTGACGCTTGATGCCGGCCAGCTTGCGGCCCCCGATGCGCGCGACAAGCTCAAGACTGCCGGGCTGGCCGATGTCATTGTCATAGCCGGCACGAAGAGCGCCGGGGCCTTGGCTGCCAGCGAAATCAGTGACAGCGCCTGGGGCGAAGTCGCCGACCGGCTGATCGGCGATCCCGATCTGCTCAAGTCCAGCCTCGAAGTTTCGGTGCCGGTGACCAACGATCTTGCTGCCGCCCTGCGCGGCGAGGGCCCGGAAAAGCTGCGTCCGCTTGCCGCGAGCCTGGCGCGCGAGGGCAAGCTGGTCAGCCGTTTCGATCCCGGCTTCCTCAGCCGCAGCGATGCGACCGACCCGCAGGCCGTGGGCATCTGGGGCGCTCTCAAGGGATCGATCCTAACCATGGCCGTCACCCTGTTGCTCGCCTTCCCGATCGGCGTGCTCTCCGCGCTCTACCTTGAAGAATATGCCCCGCGCAGCCGCTGGACCGACCTGATCGAGGTTTCGATAAACAATCTCGCTGCAGTGCCCTCGATCATCTTCGGCCTGCTGGGACTTTCGGTGTTTCTCTGGATATTCCCGAACTATCGCTCCGCGCCCCTGATCGGCGGCATGACCCTGGCCTTGATGACCATGCCGGTTATCGTCATTTCCGGGCGCAATGCGATCAAGTCCGTGCCGCCTTCGATCCGCGACGGCGCGCTGGCGGTGGGAGCCAGCCGGGTGCAGACCGTGTTTCACCATGTGCTGCCTCTCGCCATGCCGGGCATTCTCACCGGCACGATTATCGGCATGGCCCGCGCTTTGGGCGAGACCGCGCCCTTGCTTATGATTGGCATGCGCGCCTTTGTTGCCACCCCGCCCGATGGCTTCACGTCGCCCTCAAGCGCACTGCCGGTGCAGATATTCCTGTGGTCCGACGAAGTCAGCCGCGGCTTTGTCGAGCGCACCTCGGCGGCGATCATCGTGCTGCTGGCATTCCTGCTGGCGCTGAACGGCTTGGCCATATACCTGCGCAACAAGTTCGAGACCCGCTGGTAGGATATCATGAGCGACACCATCAAGATCACCGCTCGCAACGTCAACGTCTTCTATGGCGCGAAGCAGGCCATCAACGATGTCTCTATCGACATCGCCACCGAACACGTCACAGCCTTCATCGGCCCTTCGGGCTGCGGAAAATCAACTTTCCTGCGGGCGCTTAACCGCATGAACGACACGATTCCCAGTTGCCGGGTCGAAGGCGAGATCAAGCTTGATGGCGTGGACATCCACACCAGCGGCATGGACGTGGTCGAACTGCGCGCCCGGGTCGGCATGGTGTTCCAAAAGCCCAATCCCTTCCCCAAGTCGATCTACGAAAACGTCGCCTATGGTCCGCGCATCCATGGGCTTGCGGCAGGCAAGGCCGAACTCGATGCGATCACCGAGAAGTCGCTGCGTCGCGCCGGCCTGTGGGACGAAGTCAAGGATCGCCTGTCGGATCCCGGCACTGCCCTATCGGGCGGCCAACAGCAGCGCCTCTGCATTGCCCGGGCCATTGCGGTGAGCCCCGAAGTGATCCTGATGGACGAGCCCTGTTCGGCGCTCGATCCTATCGCAACGGCGCGCATCGAGGAACTGATTGACGAGCTCAAGGGGCGATACGCCATCGTCATCGTCACCCATTCAATGCAGCAGGCCGCGCGCGTTTCGCAGCGGACCGCCTTCTTCCATCTCGGCACCATGGTCGAATATGGCGATACGGAGACCATCTTCACCAATCCGCGCGAGATGCAGACCAAGGACTACATCACCGGGCGTTACGGATAAGGAAACCGGGGCATGGCCGACCATACAGTAAAGGCATTCGACAATGAGATCGCCCAGCTCCGCGGGCTGATTGCAGAGATGGGCGGGCTCGCCGAGATCGCAATCCGGGACGCCATCGAGGCGCTCGTTCGCCACGATGAGGAGTTGGCCCAGAAGGTGATCGCGGCCGACCGGCGGCTCGATGCGCTCGAAGCCGATGTGGACCGCTTGGCCGTTCGCATCATTGCCTTGCGGGCGCCCATGGCCAACGATCTGCGCGACGTCATCGCGGCGCTCAAGATTTCCGGCGTGGTCGAAAGGATCGGCGACTATGCCAAGAACATCGCCAAGCGCGTTGGCCGGATCGAACGCCTCGCCAAATTCGAGCCGCTGACCCTGATTCCTGCCATGGCCAGCATTGCTGAAAGTATGGTGCACGACGTGCTGAACGCATATGGCGCTCGCGATGCCACTTTGGCGGTCGAGGTGATCAAGCGCGACGAGAAGGTGGACAACTTCTACGATTCCATCTTCCGGAACCTGCTTTCGCACATGATCGAAAACCCGGCGACAATCAGCTCAGCGGCCCAGTTGTTGTTCGTGGTCCGCAATATCGAGCGGATCGGCGACCATGCGACCAATGTCGCCGAAATGGTCTATTTTGCCGCGACCGGAAACTATCTGATCGACAGGGAGGAATCTCAAAGCGAAAATGAAGGCAGTATTGACGAAGCTGAGTGACTTTGCGGCGGCGGTTCAATGTGGCCGCCTTTGAGTCCTTTGCCTGTTTCAATTGTGGCTAGCTACTGGAAGCAGTTGGTGAGCAGGGAGCGGCAACCATGGGGACACGAATCTGACCGGAAGCCTCAAGGCATTGAAGAGCCATATTCCGCCGCATGAACGAACGGCCGGTTTCGGCGACGGAACCAGGGGCCGCGAACGACGGCTTGTCGGCGGCTGCAGGCATGGCTCCAATGATCAAGCCAACGTCAGCTTTTCCGATTTTCCGCCCAAATCCGGACAGCCAGCAAGCCACCCATTAGCAGTCGGGACGAGCTACCATCGCGTCAATGGCAGCTTCCGACGCTCAAACCGGCCATTCCAGCCAATGATTACGCGGCCTAAAAGCGGACGTCCCCAGAGTCATTAAGACTGACGCGGTGATGGCGGTTCTTGCGGACTGACCGGTACGGCAGGTTGTGGAATTGAAACCTTGGTAAGCTGCCGTTCTTGCAAGTCGACTAGGTCGAAGTGCAACGCCGATCTATTGAAATTAGCGTGTGGCTTGGTTGCAATGCTCTCAGAATCCGATATCGAGGATCGTCGACTGGAAGCCACTGTTGGCGACGTTTTGCGCCTTGCGCAGGGTCTCCTTGTCCAGCCCGGCGATGAAGCCATCGATCACGCGCTGATAGTTGCTGATCAGCCCTTCGCTGTCGCCGCCCTGGAAGCCCTTGCCGATGCGCAAGTAATCGAGGTTGTGCAGACCCAGTTGCTGGATCGGCAGATTGGAATAGTCCTGCCGCGGGATCTCGGGGAAGTCCTGCGAATTGTAGGGCAGCATGGTCGGCTCGACCGGCGTGTCAAACGGTTCGCCATCGGGGCGGATCACGAGTGACCAGATTTCGAACAGGCAGGTCTCGGGCGTCAGCGGGCGAATGCGATAGCTTGCCATGGCTTCGAACATCGGCAGCAGGAAGAAATGCGGGAACATGAATTCGACCGCGTTGAATTCGACTTCCTGTGAGACTTTGGCGAGCTCGAAAGCATCGGCGCCGCGGGTGCGCATGTCTGCTTCGATATCCTGCCAGGCCTGGGTATAGAAGGTCTGCGTGGCGATGGCCGCATCGTCCTGCGGCACATCGAGGGTGCGCAGCCTCTCCAGCACCGCCACTTCGGTTTCATGGACAATGCCGCCGCCCATGCCGTCGTGGATGTTTTCGATGAAGCGGAACATCTGCTCGACCGTCTCGGGCCCATTGAGATCCTCGTTGACCGGCAGGTCATCGACATTGCGGCCATAGTGGTGAGTCGCATTGGGGGTCAGATCATAGAGCTGCCGGTGGGTCTGCATGACGTGGTAGCTTTCCATGAAGGCTTCCATGGCTAGCTTCCAGTTGGTCGGCAGCACCGTGCCGCACCACCAGTCCATCTTGAGCTTGTCGGCATGCCGCGCGTCCATGCGTTCGGCCACCGGGCCGAGGCTGTCGCGCAGCGAGGGAGCATCGTCGTCGAAATTGATGAAGGCGCAGCCGGCCCAATATTCGGTGCGCACCCGCGCCAGATCGATCTGGGCGCGGGTGATGATCTCCTCGCTGAAGATGCGCTTGCCGAACACGAAGGTGTTCTCGCCTTCACCGTTCCAGCGCCAGCCGTGGAACGGACAGACAAAGCCCTCGCTGCCGCACTTGCCCGGCCCATGCGCCAGCTTGACCCCGCGATGGCGGCAGGCGTTGAGAAAGCCCTTCACGCCTTCGCTGGTGTGGATCATCAGCACCGATTTGTCGAAGATATCATAGACCGTGTAGTCGCCTAGCTCAGGTAATTCCTCGAGGCGGCAGGCCATCTGCCAGGCATGGGGCCACATCTGCTTCTTTTCGAGCTCGAAGAACTCTGGATCATAATAGCGTTCAGCAGGGATCAGTTCGGGATTGGCGATGCGGAAGAGGACTTTCCCCAGTGCGGCTGGGGTATCGGTTGTCATGTCAGGACGCTCCCTCAGCTGATATCATCACATCGAATGTGTGGCTGGCTGACAGCGATGAAATGCATCGCCGGATATGTATTTGATCGCGGTCAATCGCGCGGCCGGGGCGTGGCTCAGGCCAGCACATAATCTTCGATTTTCGGCGCCGACATGACCTCGGTGAAGTGGTCCCAGCTCCACGGCCAGACCTGCGGCACGCCATTCTTGTCGAGATACCAGCTGTGGCAGCCCGAAGCGAAAACAGTCTTCTTAGCCCGCTCGTTACGGCGGGCTTCATAGTCCACCAGCGCCGCCTCACTTGGCGCGAAGGCCTTGCATTTGCCGGCCCGGACAAGATCGATCAGTTGGTCGAAATAGCGCCACTGGTGTTCGGCAATATCGATCAGCGAGAAGTTGCCGACCGGGCCGGTTGGGCCATTGAACAGCAGCATGTTGGGGAAATTGGGCACGGTCACTGCGTAATAGGCGCGCGGGCCCGCCTGCCAGAAGGTGTCGAGATCGAGGCCGCCCTGCCCGCGAATTTTGATCGGGCGGACGAACTGATCGACCTTGAAGCCGGTTGCCAGCGCCAGCACATCGAGCTCGTGCAGAGTGCCGTCCGCCATGCGCACGCCCTTGGCCTCGATGCGTTCGATCGGCTGGTTCTCAAGATAGACCGCCGGCTCCTGGACTGACCGATAATAATTGGGCGAAAAGATCATGCGCTTGCAGGCGGCGCGGTAGTTCGGCGTCAGCTTTTGCTTGAGCGCCGGGTCGCGCACGCTTTCCTCGAGATTGCGCTCGACGATCTGCTGGATCTCGGCAAGTTCCGGCGAATCGATATCGATGATCGCATTAGTAAACCGCGCCCGCCGCGCGGCGGCTTCCGGGCCATTGCGGACTTGCCAAATATTCTCCGCATCCTCGCGAAATGCCTGCTTGTCTGCCTCGCTGTAACGGGTGTCGGGGCACGGCATGATCCATTGCGGTGAGCGCTGGAAATGCACGAGCCGCGCGGCGCGCTTGGCCAGCGCCGAGACGATCTGCACGCCTGTGGAGCCAGTGCCGATTACACCGATACGCTTGCCGTCGAGCGGCACCGAATGGTCCCAGCGGGCGCTGTGAAAGCATGCGCCTTCGAAGTCCGAAAGGCCGGGAATGTCCGGCAGGCTGGGGTGATGCAGCACGCCCGTCGCCGCGATCAGCACATGCGCCGAGTCGCTCTGGCCATCCTTGGTGCGGATGTGCCACTTGTCGCCGTGCCATTCGGCACTCTCGATCTCGCTGTTGAAACGGATCGCCGGATAGAGATCGTAGCGCCGGGCAACTCCTTCGAAATAGGCTTTGATCTCCGGGCCCGGCGCATAGACCGCGCTCCAATCAGGATTGAGCGCGAAGGAATAGGAATAGGCGTGAGCCGGGGTGTCGCAGCTGAGCCCCGGATAGGTGTTCTCCCGCCAAGTACCGCCGACTGAATCGCCCTTCTCGTAGATCGTGAAATCAGTCTCGCCGCGCTCCTTGAGTTTGATCGCCGCCAGCAGCCCGGCCATGCCGGCGCCGATGATGATCGTGCGCAGTCCTTCGGGCGATCCTGCCGCCTCTTTGCTATCCATCACTTGCCCTTCATCACTTGACGGCTCAGCCGCTGCAGCCTCAGACCGCTTCAGCCTTGACCTTGCTCATCGCGTATTCCTCCGGAGCGAATTCGGCGGTCAGCTTGTGATAAACACTGAGCGCCCAAGGCGAATTGGTCACCACCCTGCCCTTGGCGTTCTTGTACCAGCTGGCGACGCCGGGGTGCATCCAGACCATGCCTTCGAACTCGGCATCGACCTTGCGGTTGTAGTCCTCGAATGGCTCGCGCTTGACCTCGACCACATCCAGATCGCCTTCGATCATTTCGCGCAATGCCTGCATGATGTAGCGGATCTGGCATTCCGAGTGGAACAGGGCCGAGCCGCCATGGCCAAGGTTGGTGTTGGGGCCATAGATCAGGAACAAGTTGGGGAAGTCGGGCACAGTTATGCCCAGATGCGCGCGCGGATCGTCCTCGCCCCAGTGATCGCGGATCGAACCATTGGTGCCGACAACTTCGATCGGGGTGAGCGGGCACTGCGCTTTGAACCCGGTGGCGAGGCAGATCACGTCGACCCGATGCTCCACGCCGTGCTCGTCGACAATCCCGGTCTCGGTGAAGGTCTGGATCGGGCCGGTGACCAGCTCGACATTGTCGCGGGTCAACGTCTTGAGATAGCCGCCGTCGCGCAGCATGCGCTTGCCATAGGGCGGGAATTTGGGCGTGACCTTGGCAATCAGTTCCTCGTCACCATTAACCTGCTCGCGGATATTGGCTTCCAGCCATTCGCGGATGCGCTGGTTTTCGGCGTTGAGCGAGAGCGGGTTGGTCCAGTTCGGGTCAGTGCGCATCTGCGGCAGCAGACCGTCCGCCGTCGCCCACAGCAGGAGGAACCGGTACCACTTGTTGTAATAGGGGATATTGGCCAGCGCCCATTTCCAGTTGTCGGTCACGGTCCTGAAGATCAGCGGGTTGGGCCGGACCCAGTGCGGCGAGCGCTGGAACACCACCAGCTTACCAACCTTGTCGGCAATCGCCGGAATGATCTGTTGACCCGAAGCGCCCGTGCCAATCACCGCGACAGTCTTGCCTGCGATATCAACATTGTGATCCCAGTGCGCCGAATGGAACAGTGGGCCCTTGAAGCGGTCCATGCCGGGGATCTTCGGGAAAGCGGGCACATTGAGCAGGCCCGCCGCGCTGATTACCGCGTTATAGCTCTCCTCATAAGTCGAGCCGTCCTTGCGGCGGACCTTGACGTTCCAGATGCCCTTGTCCTTGTCCCAAATTGTGGAGGCCACTTCCTGTTCGAAGCGGACATGATCGGCGATGCCCATCTCGGCATAGCATTTTTCGATATAGGTCTGGATCTCGTCGCCGCGCGCGAAATAGTGATCCCAGTTCGGCTCCATCCGGAAGGAGTAGGAATAGAAGTGGTTGGGGGTATCAACCGCGATGCCGGGATAGGTGTTTTCATACCAGGTGCCGCCGACATTGTCGTTCTTCTCGACGACGACAAAGTTGTAGCCCGCTTCCTTGAGCTTGGCGCCCATGGCGATCCCGGAGAAGCCCGCACCGATGACCAGCACTTTGAAATTGGCCAGCCGCGCCGCGCCGGGTGTCTCTCGCCACCGGACAGTCTTGGCGTCCTTGCCGTCGAAGTTCAGCTCGTCATAGATCATCGCATAATAGGCTTCGGGCACATGCGTGCCGACGGCCGTGTCGGCCATCTTCTGCAGCAGTTCGCGCGAGGGCGCGGGCGGCAGCGGACGACCTGCCTCGGCATAGTCCTTCAGCGTTGCAATCAGCTTGCCGCGCAGCTCGGCCTTCATCTCTTCGGGAACGCTCTCCTCGAAGCCCCAGGCGCCCTTGATGTAGGGCGCGAAGCGATCAATCGTGGCACTGTCGCCGGTGAGGTGGCCATAGACCAGCAGCAGCGGCTGTACGTCGAGTTCGGCAAGGCAGCTTTCCAGCTGGCGAGCTTGCGCCAGCAGCTCTTGCAGGATCCCCGGGCGATGTTCGGGCAGTTGCGGCGGGGAACTGGAAGCGGTCATGTGCTCTTGCCTCTTGCTAGTGGGCGGCGGCGGACTGGCCGCCCGAATTGGACGTACGAAAAATGCACTGCCTGTGATTCGTTCCTCCACTTCCTCCCGGACAAGCTTCGCCGCTTTGACCTGAATCAAGGAACGCGATGAAATGCTACATAGGACGTGCATTAAATTGTGTTCGCGCCGCCTTCTGACCGACTGGAGATCATCATGAGTTCACCACTTCCCCGTACCGATCAAGACCTTGACCGCGGTTACGACGATCTGCCGATCCCGTTCGGCTGGTTCGCGGTCGCCCTGTCTGACGAGATTACCTGCGGCGATATCCGGACAATGCACTACTTCGGCACCGAATTCGTCGTCTGGCGCGGCGAGGATGACGGCATGCGCGCCGTTGATCCGATCTGCCCGCATCTGGGCGCGCATCTGGGGGTCGCGAGCGAAGTGATCGGCAACGATCTGCGCTGCCCCTATCACCACTGGAGCTTCAATGGGGCGGGCGCAGTGACCGACATTCCCTATACCAAGGTGATCCCGCCCCAGCTCAAGCGCGGCTGCCTCCCAAGCTGGCCGATCGCCGAGAATAACGGCGTGGTCTATGTCTGGAACCACCCGAAGAAAGCCGCACCCAAGTGGGAGCTGGCGGGCCTGCCCCCCTGCCCCGGCGGCGACTGGGTCGAAGCCGAACGGCACGAATGGATCATCAAAAATCACATTCAGGACATTACCGAAAACAGCCAGGACCACGCTCATTTCTATGCGGTGCACGGAATCAAGGAGCCGCCCTCAGCCAAGTTCAAACTAGATGGCTGGAGGCGTCGCAACACGGTTACTGCCCAGATGACCACGCCGCGCGGTCCGATGACCGGTGTGATCGACGTCACCGCAGTCGGTCCCGGCCAGTCGATCACCGAATATACCGATGTCTGCCACGTGCTGCAGGCGCAGCAAGCGACGCCGATCGATTCCACCCGCACCCATCTGCGCTGGCAGCTGTTCCACCCGCCCGGCATCAGCGAAGGCAAGCTGCGGGTGACTAGAGCGCGGATGCGCGATCTGGTCAAGCAGGTGAACCAGGACATTCCGATCTGGAACGCCAAGCACTACAAGCCCGATCCGATCCTGGTGAAAGGCGACGGCCCGGTGCTGGCATACCGCCGCCAATATGCCCGCTTCTATCAGTTCGATGATACTGAGCCGGGGCTTATCGCCGCGTAGGACGTAACGCGAAGCTGAGAAACCGCACTGGAGCACAGAGGCGTGACGAGTTGACGTTGTGCTGTCATGATGCGAGTTAGCGAGGCTACCGCTAGCTGGGCCCCGACCATGACAGGCGATCGATGTTGGCGGACGGTGTTCACCCATTGCCTGATTTGCGAGCAACTTTGCGGGCTGGAAGCAGTGGTCGAACATTGCACGGTCCGCTCGATCCGCCCGGACAAACAAAACCGTTTAGATCCCGCACGCGGCGAGTGAATGTATGACCGGTTTCGACGGACGGCTTTAATACAAAGAATGGCAACAATGCCGAAGGATTTCAGGCGATTGCGTACGAAATCCTAACATGGAGGAACCCGCGGGCAGCACAAGGTGGTCTATGGGGAATAGGGCTTTGGGATGGTTTGGCTTGGCAGATGCTCCCAAGCCGGGAGTGCCGTCACGGGTCCGATAAGCGCGATTTCGTGCGCAGTCAGGCCGCAGTCGGGGTTGGTTTTCCTGATTGTTCTGCGCGGTTTCAGGCCAGAACCTGGGATAGGCACGCGATCCCCCACCTGCTCAGTCGCATTGCGCGCGACCGCTTGGTTGGACAGGCCATGCCGGGTCATAGCGCGATCTCCCGGACGGGAGGGGCTGGCTGCGGCGGCGCGCGGGGCTGGCACCAGCGGGCGAAGGTTTCGATGATGGTCATGTGCCCGCCGCAGCATGGGCAATAACGCCATTCGGGCAATGTCCGCTATTTCACTTTCGCGCCCAAAACCTGCCTGACCGGACTCCACCCAATTCCAGCCATCACCACTGCGATCTAATGTGCAAAAAGCGGACCGTCAGCTTTCAGGAACCGAGTTCCGCGCCGGCAATGACCGGAATGGGGGCGCGAAGCTGCCGTATTCTGGCGTCGAATTCAATTGCAGCTTACTGTCATCTGGCGCCCGATTCCGGACTGTCGCGAAGGTCCGCACTCCCGGTCATTCACTTGGTTCTGCTGCAGGCAACTGACCGGCAGCATATCCGACAAGCGCCCTCGCCGCTGCCACTATAGTCTGCATGTGCCTTATGGCATTGTCGATCCGCCACAGGGCCTCCTTTCGCTCATCAACGGAAATCGCGCCGATGGTAAGCGCGTCCACGCTCGCATCCTCCATCAACATGCCAATCCGGGTGCAAAGCCCAGCAACTAAATCATCGATTTCCAGGTCCATGCACCCACGAATCCGCGGCGCGGTGCCGGAGTCCATATCCAGCTTTTTACAATGCATATTCCATTGGACTTGTCTGCCGTACCAAGCATTGGTCGCCACATGAACCGCGGCCACCTTAGCTGGCCGCCGCCCTGACCGGTGCGACCGGCAGGGCCTTAGGTGGTGGGAGCAGCGCTATGCTGCTCCGACATGGAGAACCACCCGATGACCGAAATCACCACCCTCAAGTCCGCCGCCAAGCACCCCTGCCGCATGGCCCGTGAACCCAAAACCGATGAAGGGGTCGCATTCCCGCAGGCGGCCGCAAAGCCGGTTGTCAAGCCCCGGTCCAAGTCCGGCATGGTTCTGGAACTGCTTGCTCGCGCAGACGGTGCCACGCTCGACCAGCTGGTAACGGCAACCGGCTGGCTGCCACACACGACCCGTGCGGCACTGACCGGCCTCAAGCAGAAGGGTCACGTGCTGACCAGTGACAAAGTTGATGGCGGACCGCGCATCTACCGCGTGGCCAGTAACGCGATCCTGACTGTAGAAGGTGATGTTGCAGCGGCCGCAGGGTCCGCCGCATGAACCTCGAAGCGCAGCTTGCTGCGATCGAGGCGATGCCGGTGCGCGAGCGCCGGGCCGAGTGGCAGCACCGCTTCGGCGCGCTGCCACCGCCAGCGCTGGGCTCGGGCCTTCTGACCCGGGCTCTCGCCTACGAGCTTCAGGCAAGGGCCATGGGCAGATTGTCCAAGGCCGAGCTCAAACGCATCACCCAGGTCCACAAGGATGAACAGGCGCGCGGTGATCCACGGCGCCGTGAAGCTGACCAGTTGCGCCCCGGCACATGGCTCTCACGCACATGGCACGGTGAGGCCCATCAGGTGATCGTGCTGGACAGCGGATTCGAGTATCGGGGGGAGCGCTACGCCTCACTCACCGTCATCGCCAAGCGCATCACCGGTGCAGGCTGGTCCGGCCCGCGATTCTTTGGCCTCAAGAGCCCGAGGATAAGCAAGCTCGAAGTGCGCGAACATGGCCGCTGATCCTCAGCCGCGCCGTCTGCGCTGCGCGATCTATACCCGCAAGTCGACCGAGGAAGGTCTCGATCAGGCCTTCAACAGCCTTGATGCCCAGCGCGAGGCCTGTGCTGCCTATGTGCTCTCGCAGCGCCACGAAGGCTGGACCCTGCTTCCCGATCTCTATGATGACGGAGGGTTCACCGGCGGCAACATGTTGCGCCCTGCCCTCAAACGACTGATGGATGATGTGAAGACCGGCCGGGTCGATGTGATCGTGGTCTACAAGGTCGACCGCCTGACCCGCAGTCTCGCTGATTTTGCCAAGATCGTAGAGGTACTGGATAACGCAGGAGCATCGTTCGTCAGTGTGACCCAAGCGTTCAACACTACCAGCTCCATGGGGCGCCTGACTCTCAACGTCCTGCTGTCATTTGCCCAGTTCGAGCGCGAGGTCATCTCCGAACGCGTCCGGGACAAGGTTGCCGCTTCCAAGGCAAAGGGCATGTGGATGGGCGGGGTTCCGCCGCTCGGCTATGATGTGATCGACAAGCAGCTGGTCGCAAACGCCGATGAGGCAAAGACTGTGCGCATGATCATGGAGCATTACCTTGCCAGTAACTGCGTGCGCACACTGCTGGTCGAACTCGAACGTGATGGTGTGGTGAGCAAGGTCCGGCAATGCCGTAATGGCAAGACCAACGGCGGCATCCCCATCCAGCGCGGTGCGCTCTATCACCTGCTCGCGAACCGGGCATATGTTGGCGAGACTGTCCATCACCGCAAATGGCATCCAGGCAAGCATGAGCCAATTGTCGACAAGACATTGTTTGATGCCGTGCAGGCGAGGCTTGCTGAACGCACCAGTCCCAGCGCGCTCAAGGTCATCAAGCGCACCGTCAGCCTGCTCACCGGTATGATCCGTGATGAAAACGGCAGGCCCATGACGCCGGTGCACACCTGCAACCATGATCGTCGTTACCGCTACTACGCATCGAACCTTGCCGATGGGTCCACCGACCCGGCACTGCGACTCCCTGCTGGTGACCTTGATGCTGCGGTCAAAGCTGAGATCAGGTCACTGCTATGCGATGCTCGCCGCATGCGGGTACTGGCTGAGCATCTCTCTCCCACCCGGCAACTGGCGTTTGTTGCTGCCTGCGCCGATCGGGCGCAGAAAATCGAACCCCTTTCGACAGCTGAGGTTCGAGCAACACTCAAGAAGCTCAGCGTTACGGTGAGCGTAAGCAGGGATGCAGCGACAATGTCACTCAGCGGCGAAGCGCTGTTCAGCGTGCTGGAGTTCCCAGCCGCTGCCGCCGATGTGCCGATCATTTGCTCCATCGCCACGACCATGGCTGGCTGGGGTCAGGAGTCCCGGCTCCGACTTGATCCACCAGCGGGCGTGGTCACGCCGAAGGACACCACGCTAATCCAGCTCATTGCTCGCGGATTTGCCGCCCGCGACGAACTGCTGGCGATGGATGATGAGGCCGCCAGAAATCTGCCAGACATGCGTAAACGCCATCTCGAGCGCATAGCCCGACTCGCCTACCTCGCGCCCGACATCATCAGTGCCATCCTCAATGGCCGCCAGCCCCGCAACATCACCACGCGCAGCATGGCGCGTATAAACAGCCTTCCCAATTCCTGGGCTGCCCAGCGTGCAATGTTGGGATTCGCCTAAAACTGAGCATCCTCCAAAGAAAGGACGCGAAAATGGCGGCGGAGAATCCGCCGCCATTTTCGTGCCTTGAGAGACGGTTTGGAGTCTCGGCCATCGCACATCGCCAGCACCCCTCCCGCAAACCCACGGAAAATACAGGGTCTTTATAGGAAGCGCAGGAAACTGGCGAAGTTAGGAATCACGCGTGGACTGCGTGGCGCGCCCGGCAGGACTCGAACCTGCAACTCCAAGCTTAGAAGGCTCGTGCTCTATCCAGTTGAACTACGGGCGCGCGCGGGGTCGTCTTTAGTAGCGACTTGCCAGCAGCGCAAACGCGGTTAGTCATATGCGCCATGAACCAGCCACTCTCCCAGATCGACGGCAGCACCGGCGCGCGCCGCCACTTCCGCTATTTCGACTACATGATGGCGGCCTTCGTCGCGATCCTGTTGCTGTCGAACCTGATCGGGGCATCGAAGCTGGCAACCCTTTGGGGCCACACCTTCGGCGCGGGCATCCTGTTTTTCCCCATATCTTACGTTCTGGGCGACGTGCTGACCGAGGTTTACGGCTACGCCAACGCCCGCCGCTGCGTGTGGATGGGTTTCGGCGCGTTGCTGTTCATGGCCTTCATGTCATGGGTCGTCGTCGCCATGCCGCCCGCCGAGGGCTGGAACGGGCAGGCCGCATACGAGAGTGTGTTCGGCTCCACCTGGCGCATCGTTCTCGCCTCGGTGATCGCCTTTTGGGCGGGTGAATTCGTCAACAGCTTCGTGCTGGCCAAGATGAAGATTCTCACCGGCGGCAGCAAGCTGTGGACCCGCACCATCGGCTCAACTGTATTCGGACAGGCTGTCGACAGCGCACTGTTTTATCCCATCGCCTTCTTTGGCGTGTGGAGCAACGCGCAGGTGCTCACCGTGCTGGTCACCAACTGGGCGCTGAAAGTGCTGTGGGAAGTGCTGCTGACGCCGGTCACCTATGCCGTCGTCGGCACGCTGAAACGCCGCGAGGGCGTCGATGTCTATGACACCGGCATTGAATTTTCGCCCTTCGCCAAGACGCCTTCCCTCTGATAGCTGCGCCGTAAATGGCGCTCGACCGCATCCAGCTCGCGAATTTTCGCAACCACCGCGACACGGTGCTGAGTGGGACCGCGCGGTTCAATCTGCTTGTCGGTGAAAACGGCGCGGGCAAGACCAATGTGCTCGAGGCGATTTCGCTGCTCTCGCCGGGGCGCGGCCTGCGCCATGCTGCGCTCCCAGAAATGGCCTCGCAAAACGGCCCCGGCAGCTTTGCAATCAGTGCCGATCTCGGCGCAGATGGCGACGCACTGCGGCTGGGGACCGGCACTGTGCCCGACCGGCCCAGCCGCCGCATTGTCCAGATCAATCAGGCCGACGCCCCCGCGATCCGCCTCGCCGAATGGCTCTCCATCGGCTGGCTGACACCGGCGATGGATCGGCTGTTTGCCGAAGGGGCAGGCGCACGGCGGCGGTTTCTCGATCGCATGGTCATG
The DNA here is from genome assembly GCA_947473355.1 of Sphingomonadaceae bacterium. Lineage (GTDB taxonomy): Bacteria > Pseudomonadota > Alphaproteobacteria > Sphingomonadales > Sphingomonadaceae > Novosphingobium. Next base: position 19,429 of record CANJCQ010000060.1, read on the forward strand.
GCGCTCGCCCCCGATCATGCGCGCAATGCCACCCGGCTCGAATCGGCCTTGCGCGAACGCAACCGCCTGCTGGCTGATCCGGCCGAGCCTGACCCCACCTGGCTCGATGCCATCGAGGCGCAGATCGCCGAATGTGGCGCCATGGTGTCGCAGGCGCGGCTGTCGATGACCCGCCGGCTTGACCGCACGCTGGCAGCGCTGCCCGATTCGCCCTTCGCACGGCCTGCACTTGCCTATCAGCCCGGCGGGCCGACAGTGCAGTCCGAACTGGCACGCGCGCTGAAGGACAGCCGCAGCCGCGATCGCGCCGCCACCCGCACCCTGATCGGCCCCCACCGCGACGAACTGGCCGTGACCATGGCCGGAAAGGACCAGCCCGCTGCGGTTTGCTCAACCGGTGAGCAAAAGGCCATGCTGATCGCGATAACGCTGGCCCACGCCAGCCTGCTGGGCGCCGAACGCCCGCGCCTGTTGCTGCTCGATGAAGTCGCCGCACACCTCGATCCAGTTCGGCGCGAGGCGCTGTTTGACCGCCTGCGGCAAGGCAAGGCGCAGGTCTGGCTGACCGGCACCGAACTGGCGCCGTTCGAGGGGATTGCGGCGGAGGCGGCGGTGTGGCAGGTTGCGGCGGGGTCGGTCGAACGAGTTTCTTAAATCCTCCCCGAGCTTGCTCGGGGAGGGGGACCGCCGCGACGCGGTGGTGGAGGGGGAAATCGTCGAAGCCCCTCCGTCAGTTCCTTCGGAACTGCCACCTCTCCGAGACAAGCTCGGGGAGGATTTTGGCTTAGTTACCCGCCACCAGCTCGCCTTCCACGGCATAGGTCGTCGCCGCTACGATTTCCTCGATACCGCGCGCAGTCGGGTGGATGTGATCGGCCTGGATCAGGTCAGGCTTGTCGATCACGGCTTTCAGGAAAAACGGCACCAGCGAGACATGCTGTTGTTCTGCCAACGCCGGATAGATCGCATCGAACTTGCTGCGATAATCCGCGCCCATATTGGGCGGGGCGAGCATGCCCATCAGCACAACCGGGATCTTGCGGCGGCCTAGTTCGCTGACAATAGCTTCGAGATTGGCCTTGGTCTGCTCTGGCGCGAGGCCGCGCAACATGTCGTTGCCTCCCAGCGAAATGATCACGAGATCAGGTGTTTGGCTCTGACTGTTCAAAGTGAATGCGAGGCGTTCAAGCCCGCCCGCTGTTGTATCGCCCGAGACACCGGCATTGGCGATCCGGGCGTTGACGCCATGCGCGCGCAGAGCTGCTTCGAGCTTCGCGGGATAGCTCTCACCGGACTTGACGCCATAGCCTGCAAACAGGCTGTCACCCAACGCGAGAATATGGCGTTCGGGCCCCATCACCGGCACTTCGGGCGCAGCGGCGGCGGTGCTTGGTGGCGCGGCAGGCTCACTGCCTTTACCGCATCCTGCAAGCAGCAATGCGGAGAAGATCGCAAATCCATACACTTTCATACAGGTCGCTCCTTGCTGCGCAGGCCATAGCTATGCCATCTGGCTCTTGTGACAAGTCCTCCTCCGGCAATAGCCGCGCAAAACCTCAAGCTCACTCTCGGCAGCGGCGAGTCCGCCGTTGAAATCCTGAAGGGCATCGACCTCTCTGTGCCGCAAGGTCAGGCGCTGGCGCTGCTCGGGCCTTCCGGTTCGGGCAAGTCATCGCTGATGGCTGTGCTGTCCGGACTCGAGCGAGCGAGTTCAGGCACGCTCAGTGTCGCCGGCGAAAACTTCGCTGCAATGAACGAGGACGCGCTGGCCCGCGCCCGGCGCGGGCGGATCGGCATTGTGCTGCAGGCCTTCCACCTGCTTCCGACCATGACCGCGCTGGAAAATGTCGCAACGCCGATGGAACTTGCCGGCATGGCCGATGCTACCCAGCGCGCTCAGGCCGAGCTCGAAGCCGTCGGCCTCGGCCACCGCCTCTCCCACTATCCAAGCCAGCTTTCCGGCGGCGAGCAGCAACGCGTCGCCATTGCCCGCGCCGTCGCCCCGCGCCCCTCGCTGGTCTTCGCTGACGAGCCAACCGGTAACCTCGATATGGCGACCGGGCAGGACATCATCGACCTGCTGTTCGCGCGCCACGCCGAAGCCGGCGCCACCCTGCTGATCGTCACCCATGACCGCGAGCTTGCGGCGCGATGCGGGCGGGTGATCACGCTGGCAGACGGGCGCATTGCCAGCGACAGCGGGGCCTAGTGAACACACCCCTCCCCTGGTCAACCGCCTGGCGCATCGCGCGCCGCGATCTGTCCGCGCGCTTCCGGGGCCTGCGGCTGCTGCTGGTCTGCCTGTTCCTCGGCACCGGCGCGTTGGCAGCGATCGGCACACTGACTGGCTCGATCGAGGGCGAACTGGCCGCGCGCGGTGCTTCGATCCTCGGCGGCGATATCGAGGCGGAAGTCTGGCAACGCGGGCCGACGGCTGAGGAGGCCAGCGCCTTTGCCGCGCTCGGCAAGGTCTCTTCCGGCACTCGCATGCAGGCCATGGCAACCGCCGGGCCGCAGGCAGACGAACTCGCCGCACCCATCGCGCTCAAGGCGGTCGATGCCAGTTACCCATTGGTCGGCAATTTGCGCCTCAAGGACGGCCGCAATGTCGGCGCGCCACCGCCCGGAACCCTGTGGCTGGCTGAAGGAGCTGCGGAGCGGCTCGGGGTCGCGCCGGGCGATACAGTGCGCATTGGCGGCCAGCCGCTGACATTGGGCGGGATAGTCGCCGAGGAGCCAGATAGCCTCAGCGAAGGCTTTGCCCTGGGCGCTGTGGCGATTGTCCGGGACGACTTCCCTGCACGCGCCGGCCTCACCGCGCCGGGCTCAATGTATCGCACCAAGCTGCGCGTCACGCTGCGCCCCGGCATCGATCCGGCGGCGGCAGTCAAGCAGTTGCAGGCGCGCTTCCCTGAGGCCGGGCTGCGCCTGCGCACCCGCGACAAGGCGGCCCCCGGCGCGGAGCGGTTCATCGAAAATATGGGGCAGTTCCTGGTGCTGGTCGGGCTTGCCGCCCTGGCGATTGCCGGAATCGGCATCGGCGGCGGAGTTGCGTCCTATCTCGATGCGCGCCGCGCCTCCATCGCAACGCTGAAAGTGCTGGGCGCGAGCAGCGGCGACATTGCGCGGATCTATCTGCTGCAGATCGCCGCCGCCGCGATTGTCGGTAGTGTGGCGGGGCTGGCTGCAGGTGTGCTGGTCACGCCCTTGCTGGCCAGCGCCTTGGGCAAGCTGCTGCCGGTCAGCGCCGGGCTGGTGCTCGATCCTGCCGCGCTCACCAGCGCTGCAGCTTACGGGCTGTTGGTGGCCATGGTCTTCGCCGCGCCGCCACTGCTGCGTGCACGGCAATTCCCGGCGATGGCGCTGATGCGCGCGCGGGTCGCTCCACTGGCCTTGCCTTTGCGTTCGCTGCTGGCACCGGTCGGGCTGGGGCTTGCGGCCATTGTCGGCCTCGCCCTGGCCAGCGCCGCCGATATCCGTCTGACGGCTGGCTTTCTGGGCGGCACTGCGGCTTTGCTGGCGCTGCTCGCCGGGCTCGGCTGGGCCATCCGACGCCTTGCCGCCCGTCTGCCCCGCCCCGCGAGCCCGCTGCTGCGCATTGCGCTGGCCAATGTCTATCGCCCGGGCGCCCAGACTGGTGCGCTGGTCACGGCTCTGGGCTTTGGCCTTTCGGCCTTCGTGCTGCTGGCAGTGATCGAGACCAGCCTTTCGGCCAATATCGCCCGCCAGGTCCCGGCGCGCGCTCCCGACTATTTCGTGATCGATGTACCGCGCGACCGGCTTGCCGAGTTCGAGAGTACCGTGCACCAAACCGTCCCCGGCGCGGCGATCCGCACAGTTCCGGCGCTGCGCGGGGCAATTCTGGCCTATGGTCCGGCGGACCGGATGACACGGGTCGCCGATCTCAAGGCGATCCCTGAGAATGCCTGGGCGCTGCGCGGCGAGCGCGGGCTGACCTATGCCGATCAGGTGCCCGAGGGCAACAGCGTGACCGATGGCAAATGGTGGCCGAAGGGATACTCCGGAACGCCGCTGGTGTCGGTTGATGAAAAACTGCGCGATGCGCTGGAACTGAAACTTGGCGACGTGATCACCATCTCGCTGCTCGGCGTCGAGCGCACTGCAAAAATCGCCTCGTTCCGCCGCATCGACTGGGATTCGATGGGCTTCAACTATGTGCTGGTGTTCTCGCCCAATGCGATTTCAGACGCACCGCACAATCTCGCGGCGACCATCGACATCCCCGCTGGGGCCACAAAGACCGGGCTGCTGCGCAAGCTGGTGCGCGCCTTTCCGGCAAGTTCGGTGATCGAAACCGGCGCGCTTCTGCGCGATGCCCGCGCTCTGTTGAAACAGATGAGTGTGGCGATCCTGGCGGCAGCCTCGGTAACCGTGCTCGCGGGCATTGCCGTGCTGCTCGGTGCCATCGCCGCAGCGCGCGCTTCGCGGCTCTATGACACAGTGATCCTGCGGGTGCTGGGCGCGAGCCGCGGCCAATTGCTGTTGCTACAGCTCGCCGAATATGGCCTGCTGGTCGCGGTGCTGGCAGGGGTGGCGCTGGCGCTGGGCAGCGCGATCGGCTGGCTGGTGATCGTCCAGCTGTTCGACTTCGACTGGCTGCCCGACTGGAAGCAGGTTCTCGCCGTGCTGGGCGCGGGGCTGGCCTTGGTGCTGAGCTTTGCGCTGGCCGGGTCACTGCCCTTGCTGCGGGCTAAACCGGCGCAGGCGTTGCGGGACCTTTAACCTTACGCGAAGATATCGGCGCTGGCCGGATCCATCGGATCAGGCCCGAAGCGGTTCTCGCCCTTGGTGCCTTCAAGGCACATGAACACGATCACAATCAGACCACCGATAGAGGGTATGAAGCCGAGCAGATACAACCAGCCCGACTGATTCTGATCATGAAAGCGGCGCACCGCCACGGCGATGCTTGGGATCAATGAGACCAGCAGAAAAAGTATCAAACCGCCAAGCCCGACCCAGAATAGCGGGCCAGGTGTTTCATTCTTCTCCAGTCCGACAACCCCTCCGACCATGATGCCCGCGAAAAACAGGATAACAAGGACATATAGCAGCGTGAACATCCAGTATTCCTTGCGGTGCGAACGGCCGCTGAAATCGAAATAGCGTTTGTAGGGCAGGATCATCCATTCCATCGCAAACAACCCCCGGCAAGTAGCAACACCGCCCGGCATCAAGCCGGGCGGTGTGCTGTAACAATTGGTTCGATATTCAGTCGTTCAGGCGAAAGTGGCAGCGCTGCCAGGATCCTTCGGATCGGGACCGAAACGGTTCGGGCCCTTCGTGCCTTCGAGAAACAGGAACACGAGATTGACGATCGGAAAGAGAACCCACCAGCCCGACTTGTCCTGATCGTGCATGCGGCGAATTGCGCAAGCAATCGAAGGCACGATGATGCCAAGATAGAGCAATGCGGTCAGCGGCCCATAGGGTCCTACCATGCCGGTCATGCCCAGCACACCATCAATCATGCCAGCGACAATGCCGGCAATAAAAGTCAGCAGCCAGAACGACCAGTATTCCTTTCGCCGCGAGCGCCCCGCAAAATCGGTGTAATACCAACCTGCACTGACTACAACCCACGCGCCCATTTGCGGCGTCCGATGGTCATGATGCGCCACGGCTGATCGATGAGTTTGTTCCACGCCTCGCAGCAGTGGTCGATGATGTTGTCGTGGGATGTGAAGACCCGGTTGGAGAG
>CANJCQ010000061.1 GCA_947473355.1 Sphingomonadaceae bacterium
ATCAATCCCGAAATAGCGAGCAGCACAACGGCGGCTCATCTTCTTCACCAGCACAGCGTGACGGACCTTCTGATAAAGTTCCACTCTCTTCATCCTCCGCCTCCGCACAAAAGCGAAGGCTTATCAGGACTGGCCCCTTTTTAATCCGCCCTACCAAGAGAACGATCAGGGAACAGAATGGCCCCTTTTATTACCGCTGTTTACATCAGGTAGTTCATGACCTCTGGCTCATAGTGGACGGGTTGCAGTGTCGGCTTATCGCCATCCGATAGCATCCCCACCTCGGTCAAAATCCTGAGAACGCTGTCACCCAGTTTGTCGGTGGTGGCAGCAGACCATTCTGACATTTCCGGGTCACGCTCGTGGCAAGCGGCAACAAATGAGCGCCAATGACTGCGGGTTAAACCCAGATCGCCAGACAGGAAACGGTCCCGCACATGAAGGATCAGAAAATCTCGCAGGAGTGAGCTATGGGCAATGGCAGACGCAAAAACCGCCTGTGTGGCCACTGGCTTGGTTCCATCACGCACCAACTCCCACAAGGGCGGGGTCATTTGCTTGAGGCGGGTCTTAATCAGGCTTGCTTGCCGTTTGGCCGTACCAATGGAGGTTTTTTGAAGGACGTTGTCCACTTCAATGGCCTGACGCCAATCGGCAGCAGGAAGCCTTCTCAGGAGCAAATCCGCAATGATGCGGGATTCGTACACCTTCAGTGAGCCGCCAGCTATGTCAGCTTTGTAGGCCAAAAGTCCACCCCTCTGAGTCGTTAGAGACAGCCTATCCCACCATCGGAATCAAAGCGAATCTGAATGGGTCAGATGAGGGCACCATCAGCCTGAGCTAGGTGCAACTCCAATCGAAGGAGAAATTGGGCTTACCCTCCTTGCCAAACTCGTAAAAAATCTGGGCATTCCCGCAGTCGCCCCATAGAAAAATTTCACCCGATTCCAAAACAAGTAACGCATCTGGGCATTCAATCTCCCTGTATTGGATGTTGGAAAAGTTACCAAAAAATCCTATTTCGCCCGGACTTTGGTCATTTACATCATTATCTTGGAGCACACTCGCCATCTCATCAAAAAATTCATTCAATTTTTTTCCGGGGAAATCAGGTTTTTCATCGAAAGCATTTACCAGTGTCTCGGGAATTGTGAGAACTGGTTCATACACTCCCGTAACAACATGCCCATGCGTCCATGGATCGCTCTTGCCATAGACACGCATCGCCTTGGGATGACGCCACACATGGTCTCTGATGTTTTCGGGAACTGGTATCAGGGCACTTAGCCCAACCTCATGCTTCTCAATGAGCCGAATGCGTCCATCAACGCCATCCATCCACACTTGAAGCAGTCCATCGCCCAGCAGCAAGCCTGATATCTGTGAGGGCAGCGCCAGATCGATCTGGCAGATTGGTTCGAGTGGACTACCCTTTTTATCGATGGGCCAAGGATGAACCTCGCTTGTGAAGAGGGGGCCGGAAAACATCGTCTCCAACCTCTGCTCTGGCATGATGGCCTGAAGTTCGCAGGTGACGGGATAGCTCCATCGCAAATGCGCTGCCGCATCACGAAAGACCTCTAACTCTCGTGCCAGCGCCATACTGAATGGGCAGTTATCGTGCGCAAAGGCTCGATCTATGGCCTTGTGCAGCCGATCTGCGGCTTTGATGATTTGCCGCTCTTCCGCACTGACACGCATCGAACTCGCCTTCAGGAATGTATGTCGGCTGAGCAGATTAGCGGAGGACGGCAGCGCATGTCCCGACTCATTTTTGCCGACCTCTTTTTGTTCTCAGCGTTGCCCTTCTTGCAATCCCCCCAAGTCCCCAGCATATCCCCACACCATAAAACGGAAGGGGATAGGGCCATGGAAAACGAAGCACTGATCGCACTGACGGCAGACATTGTCGCCGCACACGTCAGCAAAAACAGCGTGGCCGTCAACGATCTGCCTACCCTCATTCAGACGGTCCACAGCGCACTGGCAAATGTGGGCGCACCTGCTCATGTCGTTGAAGAGAGCCGTGCACCAGCCGTGTCGGTTCGTGCCTCTGTGAAGCCCGATGTGGTCACCTGTCTCGAATGTGGCTTCAAGGGCAAGATGCTGAAGCGCCATCTGATGGTCAGCCATGGCCTCACCACTGCCGAATACCGTGCACGGTGGAAGCTCTCCGATAACCACCCGCTGGTTGCACCGGACTATGCAGCCAAGCGTGGGGAGCTAGCGAGGGCCTTTGGGCTTGGTGTGAAGCCGGAACCGACAGCTGCCGCCAAGGGTGGGCGAAAGAAGCTGAAAGTGGCGATTCCATCACCAGAGGCAAACTGATCCTGCATCCATTCAGGCTGCCGCTTAGGATGCCTCGGTGGCGGCTTTTGATGGATCATGTGCTCACCGCAGTAGCGGTTGGGCTTCTCTGCTGATGATGCGCTGATGGCACTCGACCATGGTGCCGAACTTAGCGAGCTAGCGACGGCTACCGGGCTTGGTGTGAAGCTTGGAAAGTTAGGTTGGGGCCGCAGGTTGGACCGCTGAGTTGTGGTCCAAACCGCCGATTCACATGGACTGAGATGTAAGCACATTCCTTTTGGGTGCTTACATAGTGCTTACATTTTCAGAGACCCTACCCCGAGAGGGGAGTTATTTTTCATCTAAGTTATTGAAAAATATGGTGCCGGCTAGAGGATTCGAACCCCTGACCCCCTGATTACAAATCAGGTGCTCTACCAACTGAGCTAAGCCGGCCCTTTTGCGCTGTCGCCCATACAGTCAGACAACGCCAAAGGTCCAGCCCTCGGTTTGCGCAATCTGCGGTGTCAGTGCTTCGGGTTGCCAAAGCGCGGGGCGATTTGCGGCGTGGCGGAGCCAGGCGGCGGTGAGCAAGGCGTCAGTGGCGTGGTCGTCATAGCTGGCGAGGGGCTCGTGTCGGGAGGAGGCGAGGGCGGTCAAGGCGGTGTCGAGCGCTTCGCCGTCGCGCAGTTTGCTCTTGCCGGGACGCAGGCCTGCGGCGCGGGCAGCGAGCGCGGTGTAGATTTCGACGACAACCGCGCCGCGCGGGGGCAGGGGGTCGAAAGGCCAGATGGCGACCTGACCTGAAAGTCGCTGCAACACCCGCATTCCGGTCAGGCTCGATTTGCCGACCTGCGCCGCGCCGACTAGATTGAAGCAACTGTAGGGTGAAAGCCCCATGGCGCGCTGGCCATGTTCGCAGATGCGCAGGCGGCCGCGTCCGGGCGGATGCAGATCGCCCAGAGTGCCGCGCTGGCGGAAGTGGCGCGTAGCCTCCGGGTGCATGACGAAGCTGCTGGCACTGAGGTGCAGATCATGCGCGGCAATGTCTTCGACCAGCGACCAAAGGCCGCGGGCATCGGCGGGGCTCTGGTGCCAGCCCGGAAAATAGGCACCTTCATCGAGCAGCGGGAATGCGGGCGAAAGATCGAGCCCGATCAACATGTCTTCTCCCGCTTGCGCCGCGATCCACTCTCCCAGGTCCTCCCGGGACCAACCGCCGGAAGGGCGGATCAGCCGGGGTGCGGCATCGCCTGCTTCGGCTACGGCAAGCGCCAGCCCTTTGGGGCGGGCGACGGCTTGGCCCGACCAGTCAATCGCCGCATAGCTGGTGAACCGCGTCACACTGCCGGGCAGCCCCTGCCACTGGCCCGGGTCAGCCGCCAGCTGGCACCGACTGGGCGGGCGACATAGCGGTCACGGGCGACCTTGCTGTAGTTTTCACTGCTCGCGGGAATCCGGCTGTTCGGAATGCCGGACAGATTGATGCAGACCTCGCCCGCCCAGCTGTCAATGCGCCAGTCGACCAGCGAGGGCACTTCCCCGATCATTACTGTGCGGCGCAGGCCGACCGGGTTCACTTGCCAGATGGCGAAACCATTGAGCGATCCGAAACCGCTTTCGGAAAATTCGATGGCCGCCATTTGCCGCCGCGATGGCGAAAACACCGGCTTTGCGCCGGTATCGACTGCCTGCCCGCGACCGGTGCGATCGATTACGAGATGGCCGCCTTCTTCGTAGCCATACCAATCGAACGAGATGAAGCGGAAATCCGCGCTTGTCTCGAAATTGCGGGCTTCGCTGACATTGTTGATCGGGTAGCAGAAATTGGCGTTGCCCAGGGTCCAGACGGCAAGGTTGGTGCGGCTTGACCGGATGATTGCGGCAAACCTGGGCGGCATCTGCAGCGGACCCTTGCGTTCGTTGGATTCGCTATCGATCGGCGGGGTCGCCGGGCAGCGCGCCGGGTTGGGCATGTCTGGCGGCGGCGGCGGCGTGGCCATGGCCGGATTTGCGGCCAGGCCGGCGGCAAGACTTGCCAGCAGGGCTGACACCTGAATGATGCAGGTCATGGGTTTGTTCATCGCTATCCCTTTCTTTCGCGGCGCTTCTTGTCCCACCATTCGATCCGTTCGATCACCTGCCGCTCGAAACCGCGCGGGACCGGGCGGTAATAGGTCTGTGGCGACATGTCCTCGGGCCAGTAGTCGGCACCAGAGAAACCGTCCGCGGTCTCATGATCATAGGCATAATCCTTGCCGTAGCCGATGTCTTTCATCAGTTTCGTTGGCGCGTTGAGGATATTGGCCGGGGGGCTCAGCGAACCGGTCTCCTGCGCGCTGCGCCAGGCTTCCTTCTGCGCCACATAGGCGGCATTCGATTTGGGCGCTGTGGCAAGATAGAGGCAGGCCTGGACGATGGCGAGTTCGCCTTCGGGGGAGCCGAGAAACTGGTAGGCATCTCTGGCCGCCAGGCACTGCGTCAGCGCTTGCGGATCGGCGAGGCCGATGTCCTCGCTGGCAAAACGCACCAGTCGCCGCAGCACATAGAGCGGTTCTTCCCCTGCGGTCAGCATCCGCGCCAGATAATAGAGCGAGGCCTGCGGATCGGAGCCGCGCAGCGCCTTGTGGAGCGCGGAAATCAGGTTGTAATGGCCGTCGCGGTCCTTGTCGTAAACCGCGACGCGGCGCTGGAGAAATTTGCCCAGCGCCTTTGCGTCGAGCGGCTCTGCGATCTGCGCCGCATAGAGGGTTTCGGCCTGGTTGAGCAGGAAGCGGCCGTCGCCGTCTGCCGAAGCGAGCAAGGCCTCGCGGGCATCGGGAGTGAGCGGCAGGGGCCTGCCTTCGAGTTCCTCCGCCCGCGCCAGCAGCACCGCCAGCGCCGCCGCATCGAGCCGGTGCAGGATGAGCACCTGCGCGCGGCTGAGTAGCGCAGCGTTGAGCGCGAAGCTGGGGTTCTCGGTCGTGGCGCCGACCAGTGTCACCGTGCCTTTCTCGACAAAGGGCAGGAAGCCATCCTGCTGGGCGCGGTTGAAGCGGTGGATCTCGTCGACGAACAAGAGAGTTCGTTTGCCCATCTTCGCCGCAACATCGGCTTCGGCAAAGGCCTTCTTGAGGTCCGCAACGCCTGAAAACACTGCACTGATCGCGGCGAAGCGCATGCCGACGCTATCGGCGAGCAAGCGGGCAATGGAGGTCTTGCCAGTGCCCGGTGGCCCCCACAGCACCATCGAGGACAGCTTGCCGGCGGCCACCATCCGCCCAATCGTTCCTTCCGGGCCGGTCAGGTGCTCCTGGCCGATGATATCGGCGAGGGCGCGCGGACGCAGCCGGTCGGCCAGCGGGGCATCGGCGGGTGCTTCGTCCAGCGGCTGGGCGGGCAGGTCATCGGCAAACAGATCGGCCATGGCGCCAGCCTAGCCCAATCCGGATTGAATTGCATAGGGCGACCGGCAGCCGTATCTTCTAGCTCCGATCCTTTTGGGGAGAAGTGCGATGAGTGAAGCCAAACTCGTGAAAATTCCGGTCCATTTCTGGCCGGTCGCGGTGCTCAGTCTGCTGTGGAATTCCTTTGGTGGCTATGACTATGTGATGAGCAGGAGCCGCAGCATCGATTATCTCAATCAGGCAACTGCTGACCACGCGGATGTCTTCTTGCGCTGGATGGATGCCCTGCCGGTCTGGAACCAGATTGCCTGGCCGATCGGGGTCTGGGGATCGCTGCTCGGGTCGCTGCTGCTACTGATCCGATCGCGCCATGCCGCCACAGCGTTCCTCGTTTCGCTGATTGGCGCAGTGATAAGTTTTGCCAGCGAATTTGCTGTCGGCTTGCCCGCCGAACTTGAAACCACGGCGATGAAGGTCATGACCGTGGTCATTCTCGCCGCCATCGCGTTGTTCTGGTGGTATTCGCGGCGGATGCAGGCCAGCGGCGTTTTGCGCTAGCTGCGCGCCGCCTTCTGCCGGATCAGCCGCAGGTAAGTGTCCGCCACGGTTTGATTGATCCGGTCCCAGCTGAATTCGAAGCTGCGCTGCAGCCCGGCGGCCCCGTGCGCAGTGCGCAGTTCGGGTTGCTCGATGTAACTCCGCACGGCTTCTGCAAACTGGTGCACCGCGCCGGGGCGGATCAGGCGGCCCGAGACGCGGTCATCGACCAGGCTTTCGCTCCCCGTTGCTTCGGCCGCGACCACCGGCAAGCCGCAGGCCATGGCCTCAAGCGTAACATTGCCGAAGGTCTCGGTGACCGAGGGAAACAGCAACACATCCATGCTGGCGACCGTCCGGGCAAGGTCCGCTCCGACCAGCAGGCCGGTGAACACGGCATCGGGCAGCCGGTTCTCGAACCATGTCCGCGCCGGGCCTTCGCCGACGATCAACACGCGGTGCGGCGTGCCGCGTTGCTGCAATTCGTCGACGGCGTCGGAAAAGACATCGAGCCCCTTTTCCATCACCAGCCGGCTGAACAGGCCCACCACTACTTCATCGTCGGCAATGCCCAGCGATCGGCGCCAGGCCATGTCGCGGCGTTCGGGATTGAGCATGGTGCGGTCGACCCCGCGCGACCATATGCCGATGTCATAACTCATCCGCTGGTCGCGCAGCACTTGCGCCATGCTTTCAGACGGCGCGACCAGCGCGTCACAGCGCCGATAGAGCCGGCGCAGAATGGCGGTGACCGTGGGTTCGAGCCAGGCCATGTTGTAATAGCGCGGATAGGTGTCGAAGCGGGTGTGCACGGATGCGAGCACCGGCAGTCCGCGCCGCCGCGCCCAGCTCACCGCGCGGTGCGCGGCAATGTCAGGCGAGGAGACATGGACGACGTTGGGCGCAAAGGCTGCAAGATCACGCCGCACGCTGCGCGGCAGCCCCAGCGCCATGCGGTATTCGGCGCGGCCGGGAATGGCGACACTGCGCAGTGAGACCAGATCGCCTGTTGCTTTAACCTGCGGCTCGGCGACAGTCGGCGCATAGACCCGCACCGCCGCGCCTTGTGCCAGCAGATGGGCAACCAGCCGGTTAAGCGCCTGCGTCGGTCCATCGCGGACCATGTCATAGTTGCCACTGAACAGGGCAATGCGAAGGTCGCTTGTCTTCATGATTGGCGGGCGCCTTAGCGACCGGATAAGGGTTTGGCGAGGGGGCGCAGTGCCCCCTCAGCAGCAAACTGCCAGCAAAGCGGTGTCAATAACCCCAGCGGCGCGGACCGTGGCCCCAGCCACCGCGATCGCCCCGGCGATCATGACGCCAGCCATCATGGCGATCACCGCGCCAGCCATTCCAGCCGCGCCGCTCATAGCGTGGATAGTCGTAGTTATAGGAATAATAGCGCGGATAGGCGGGATAATAGAAGCCGCGCGGATCGTTGTATCCTTCATCGTAATAATAGTCGCGGTCGCGGTCACGATTGCCCGAGGCCAGCGCCGCGCCAAGCGCCAGGCCGACAACGCCTGCGCCAATGGCGATTGCAGTATCATCGCCGCCGCGATTGCCGCGATAATAGCCATCGCGCGCCTGCGCGGGGGCAGCAATGAGAGCCAGCGCCGGAATCGCGGCAACAGCGGCGAATTTCAGAGATTTGAACATGACCCGGGCGACCTCCTTCATCTGGCCGACCGCATTCCCGTGCGACTCGGCTTACCCTGACCGTATTGAGCCATCGTGCGGCTGAACCGCGCGTTAACCCCGTTTGACGGCAAAGAGCGCATGGCCCAGCCCGAAGGCAAAAGACCATGCGCCCAGCGACCCTGCACCTCTGCAGGAATTCAGTCAGTTGCCGCGATATCCGCCGCGATAGCCGTCACCGTCACGGTAGCCATCGCCATCGCGATAGCCGCGCCGGTCGTAGTAGCCATCGCGATCACCATCGCGGTAACCGTCACCACGATCATATCCGCCGCGGTATCCGCCCCGGTCATAACCGTCGCGGCCACGGTAGCCGTCGCGATAGCGGTCATGGCGGCGATGCTTGTCGTTGTTGCTCGAAGCGACAGCGGCGGCGATGGCCAGGCCGATGATGCCAACGCCGACAGCAATCGCCGTGCCATCGCCATTGCCGCGATGGCGGCCTTCGTATCCACCATAACCGCCATACGACTGGGCCATGGCCGGAGTGGCCGATGCCAGGGCAGTGGCGGCGAGGGCAGAGGCAAGGGCGGCCTTTTTGACAAAGCTGAACATATCGAAACTCCCGCAGCGGTTCCGGGGAGGGGCATGATTGCCGATCCGCGATTCGCCGCTTCGTGTTCAGCATTAGGCGTGATTCGATGAACGGAATTGGGATGGCACTTGCAGGTTATGTTCAGGTTTATGGCGAATTTGATGAATGGATTGGCGGCAGGGCCTGCATGGAAGGTGCGTTCAGTGAACGCGTGCCTGCTTGCGTTTGGCATTTTCGCGGATGACCGTTCGGTGGACACGGAGTTGGCTGGAACCGGGATCGTAAGGGGGAAAACGTGCCCCGTCGCTATCGCTCGGGAATTTTCGGCGAAATCGTCCCCCGGACGATTTCTTCTTGCCGAAAATTGGTCGGGACGAGAGGATTCGAACCTCCGACCCCCACACCCCCAGTGTGATGCGCTACCAGGCTGCGCTACGTCCCGACCGGATGGCCCGCAAAAATGCGGAGCCAAGGACGGCGGCCTATAGGCAGGCGCGTAGGCCATGGCAAGCACGTCGCACACACCGCAAGTCCCGCGCTGCGTTGCATGGCCAAGCCGATGCTGCTAACCGCCCGCAATCCAGCCCCGGACCGTATGCATACGATGCGGTGGGGCATGTATCGGAAGGCCGAATTTCTGTGATGATCCCAGCCCATTCGAGTTCCATTCTCGCCATGCTCGCCGCTGGCGATGCCGGCGCTGCTCCTCCCGCCTGGATGCAGTTCCTGCCACTTGTCGCCATGGGCGTCATTTTCTGGCTGCTGATCCTGCGCCCGCAGATGCGTCAGCAGAAGCAGCAGCGCGAGAAGATCGCCGCGATCAAGAAGGGTGACCAGGTCGTCACCGGCGGCGGACTGGTCGGCAAAGTGATCAAGGTCGATGAGACCTATGCCGAACTTGAGCTAGCGCCCAATGTCAAAGTGAAGGCTGTCAAGACGACGATTGCCGATGTGCTTTCGCCCACCGGATCGAAGCCGGCCAATGATTGACCAGACGGCGATAGCGCAGGGCTGACAGATAATGCTCGATTTTCCTCGCTGGAAACAGATCTGGTTCTGGTTCCTGACGCTGGCGGCAGGTGCCGCCGCGTTGCCGTCGCTGTTCGAGCTGGGCAATATTCGCTGGCCCGCGATGCTGCCCAATCCGGTCATTCACCTTGGCCTCGATCTGGCCGGTGGCAGCCACATTCTGCTCGAAGCCGATCCCAGCCAGGTTACCCGTCAGCGGCTCGATACCATGGAAGAAAGCGTCCGCGCGAAAGTGCGGCTGGCCAATCCCGCGATCCGTATCGGCGATATTTCGAGCAAGGATGGCAAGCTCACTTTCATGCTCGATGATCCGGCCAAGGTCGACGCTGTGCGCGAACTGATCCTGCCGCTGACCAGCGGCGCCGGGCTGACCGGCCAGCGCGACTGGGACATCCAGGTTATCGACGGCTCGCGTTTCGTGATGACCCCGACCAAGGAGGGCATCGATCTTGCCGTAACGCAAGCGATGGACACTGCGACCGAAGTCGTGCGCAAGCGCATCGATTCGCTCGGCACCCGCGAGCCGACGATCATCCGCCAGGGCGCGGACCGGATCGTGGTGCAGGTGCCGGGCCTCAAGGATCCTTCGGCGCTGAAAAACCTGCTCGGGCAGACCGCCAAGCTCGAATTCCGCTTGGTCGATACCACCGCTTCGCCGACAGATATTGCCCAGGGCATTGCCCCGCCGGGCAGCCAGATCGTGCCCTATGCCAATCCAGGCAAGAGCGGGGTCGCCGCGATTGCAGTCAAGCGGCTGGGCGGGATCAAGGGCGATCAGCTGACCAATGCCCAGCAGACCAATGATCAGCAAAGCAACGAAGCGGTCGTCTCGATAACTTTCGACCAGCAGGGCGGCGCCAAATTCGCCAAGCTGACTACCGAGAACGTCAACCGCCCCTTCGCCATCATCCTCGACGGCAAGGTGTTGTCTGCGCCCAATATCAACGAGCCGATTATCGGCGGCAGTGCCCAGATTTCGGGCGGCTTTACCACCGAGAGCGCCAACAGCCTCGCGATCTCGCTGCGTTCGGGCGCGCTGCCGGTCGATCTCAAGGTGGTCGAGGAACGCTCGGTCGGGCCTGATCTTGGTGCCGATTCGATCCGCAAGGGCATGATCGCCATGCTGGTCGGCACAATTGCGCTGATGACTTTCATCATCGTCACCTATGGCCGCTTCGGGGTCTATGCCTGCATCGCGCTGGTGTGCAACGTGCTGATGATCCTGGGTGTCATGGCAGTGGTCGGAACCACGCTGACCTTGCCGGGCATCGCCGGTTTCGTACTGACCATCGGTGCCGCGGTCGATGCCAATGTGCTTATTTACGAACGCATCCGCGAGGAGCGCGCGCGCGGACGGCGGGTGATGCAGGCGGTGGAGATGGGCTACAAGGAGGCCAGCCGCGCGATTTTCGATGCCAATATCACCAATGTCATCGCCGCAGTGCTGATGTTCATGTTTGGCACCGGGCCGATCAAGGGCTTTGCAGTGGTGCTGATCATCGGCATCGCCACCTCGGTGTTCACTGCAGTGTCCCTTACCCGGATGTGGGTCGCCAGCTGGCTGCGCAAGGCGCGGCCGGCGGATCTGATGATTTGAGGGCCGGCACATGAAACTGCTCAAGCTTGTCCCTGACAACACCAACATTCGCTTCCTGCGCTGGCGGGTGCCGTTTTATGCCATCAGCCTGCTTCTGATGGCGGCCTCGGTGGCGTTGATACTGGGCAAAGGCCTCAACTTCGGCGTCGATTTCATCGGTGGCCAGATGATCCGGGTGACCTTCGAAAACTCGGCTGCCGCACCGGTTGCGGAATTGCGCAAGAGCGTCGGCGATCTGGGTTACGGTGAGCCAACCATCCAGCAATTCGGCAAGCCCAACCAGGTTTCGATCCGGATGAAACTGCCCGCTGGCGCTGATGGCGATCCCGGCATTGCGGCGGCGATGACCAACAAGATCACTGCAACGATCAAGGCCAAATACGCCGATGTGCGCATCGACGGCGTTGATTCGGTGTCAGGCAAAGTGTCGAAGGAACTCGGCTGGATCGCCTTCCAGGCCCTGGGCCTCGCTTCACTGGCTATCGCCGCCTATATCTGGATACGGTTCGAATGGCAGTTCGGCATTGGCGCGCTGTTCAGTCTGGTCCACGACGTCACATTGACGCTGGGGCTGTTCGCACTGACGCAGATGGAGTTTGATCTCAACATCGTCGCCGCTCTGCTGACCCTGATCGGTTATTCGCTGAACGATACGATTGTGGTCTATGACCGGATCCGCGAGAATCTGAAGAAGTTCCGGCGCATGCCGATGCCAGAGCTGCTTGACCTGTCGGTCAACGAGACGCTGTCACGGACAATTGTCACCTCGCTGTCGATGCTGATCACGCTGGTGGCGCTGTTGCTGCTGGGGCCCAATGTCATCTTCGGTTTCACTGCCGCGATCACGCTCGGCATTTTCGTCGGCACCTACAGCTCGGTCTATATGGCAGCGCCAATCCTGATCTGGCTGAAAGTGACTTCCGGAAGTTTCGTGCCGACTGAGTCCGAGATGGACCGGCAGGAACGCCTGACCCGCGAGCGGAGTTAGAGGTGATCCTGTCGCCCTTCGAATGGATGATTGCCAAGCGCTATATGCTGCCGGGGCGGGGCGAGGCGTTTATTGCATTGGTGGCGGGGATCAGCCTGGCGGCAGTCATGCTCGGGGTTGCGGCGCTGGTCATCGTGATGAGCGTGATGAACGGCTTTCGCGCCGAACTGTTTGACAAGATCGTCGGGCTCAATGGCCACGCCATCATCCAGGCCTATGGCGGGCGGCTGGAGAACTGGCAACAGGTTCTCCAGGAGGTCAGGGCGACACCCGGCGTGGTGCGCGCTTCACCGCTGATCGAACAGCCACTGTTGGCCACCTTCAACGGCCGGGTCGAAGCTGTCCTGGCGCGCGGCAATACGCCAGAGGACATCCAGAAGCTGGTGCCCAAGCGGACTATGGGCAGTCTCGCCGAACTGCAGCCCAATCTCGGCAATGTCGCGATCGGCGCGCGGCTGGCTGAAAACCTCGGTGCGCAGGTCGGCGATACTATCACAATTATCAACCCGCAGGGCCGCGCCACACCGTTTGGCACGGTCCCGCGCGAGATCGGCTATCACGTTTCGGCGATATTCGAGATCGGGGTCTATGATTACGACCAGTCGTTCGTAGTCATGCCGATCCCGGATGCGCAGACGCTGCTGCTGACCGGCGATTCGGTGGGCATGATCGAAGTCACGACCAACGATCCCGACAATGTCAGCACAATCCTCGCCCCGTTGACCCGCAAGCTGGCGGGCCAGGCGGTGGTGTCCGACTGGAAGACGATCAACGCCTCGCTGTTCGAGGCGCTGGCGGTCGAGCGGGTGGCGATGTTTGTGGTGCTATCGATCATTGTGCTGGTAGCGGTGTTCAATATTCTGTCGTCGCTGATCATGCTGGTGCGCGCCAAGACCCGCGATATCGCGATCCTGCGCACCATGGGCGCAACCCGGCGCTCGCTGCTCAAGATTTTCGTTGCGACCGGGTTCCTGATCGGTGTGCTGGGCACCGCCGCCGGGCTGATCCTCGGCTTTGTCTTCCTCTATTTCCGCCAGCCGATCGTGCGCCTCGTCGAAATGCTGACGGGTCAGAACCTGTGGGACCCGTCGATCCGCTTCCTCGCCGAACTGCCCAGCCGCAGCGATCCGGTCGAGATCATCACCATCAGCCTGATGGCGCTGGTGTTCAGCTTCCTTGCGACGCTCTATCCCGCATTCCGGGCAGCAAGCACCGATCCGGTGCAGGTGCTGCGCTATGAGTGATGCCCCACAAACCCCTGTCGCGAAGGTCAGGGGCCTGACGCGCAGCTTCGAGCAGGGCGGGGTGCGCATCGAAGTGCTGCGCGGCGTTGATTTCGAAATCAGGCCGGGCGAATTTGTCGCATTGCTCGGCCCGTCCGGCTCAGGCAAATCGACCATGCTGCAAGCCATTGGCCTGCTGGAAGGTGGCTTTGGCGGCTCAATCGATATTTGCGGCGCTGAGGCGAGCAAGCTTGACGGCGATGCCCGCACCACGCTGCGCCGCGATCACATCGGCTTCGTCTATCAGTTCCATCACCTGCTGCCGGATTTTACGGCCATCGAAAATGTGGTTCTGCCGCAACTGGTGGCGGGTAAAGACCGGATCGAGGCGGAAGACCGGGCCAAGGACCTGCTCGAAACGCTGGGCCTTGGCGAGCGGCTTGACCATCGCCCCAGTCAGCTCTCGGGCGGCGAGCAGCAGCGCGTTGCTGTCGCCCGCGCGCTGGCCAACAAGCCCGCACTGGTGCTGGCCGATGAGCCCACCGGCAATCTGGACGAAGCGACTGCCGACAAAGTGTTCGATGAATTCGTGCGCCTGGTGCGCGGACAAGGCAGCGCCGCGCTGGTTGCAACCCACAACGAGCGTCTGGCCTATCGCATGGACCGGGTGGTGCGGCTGCACGAAGGAAAGCTGGAATAGTGCTGCGAACGGTGGCCTCGGCGATGCTGGCTGCCATGGCAGTGCCGCTGGCCGCGCAGATGTCTCCGCCAGTGCCGCCTGCCAATCTGCCCGCGCGCTGCACTGCGCCCGAATATCATCAGTTCGATTTCTGGATCGGCGAATGGCGCGTGTTCCAGACCGCGAAGCCAGATGAGATGGTCGCCTCCAGCCTGATCGAGAGCGTCTATAATGGCTGCGGCATTCGTGAGAGCTGGCGGCCATTTTCAATGATGACCGGCGGCAGCATCAGCAGTTTTGATAGGCACGATGGGCGCTGGCACCAGACCTGGATCGATTCCTCGGGCGCGCGGGTAGAGTTCACCGGCGGTGTGACGGGCGGCGAGATGGTGCTGACCGGCATGTGGCGCGATTATGCCGGGCCGGGCAAGGACGCGTTGGTGCGCATGACTTACTCGCAGCGTGCCAGTGGCGAAATTCGCCAGCTGGGTGAGAAATCATACGATGGGGGCGTGAGCTGGCAACTCGGCTTCGATTTCACTTACCATCCAGAATTCACCTATCGCGCGCATGCCAAAGGAGATCACTAAGTCATGACGACCATCGCCGATTTCACCGCGACCCTGCCGAATGGCGAAAGCGTCAGCCTCGCCGACAAGGCGGGCAAAGTGCTGCTAGTGGTCAACACTGCCTCCAAATGCGGCTTTACCCCGCAATACGACGGCCTTGAGGCGCTGTGGCGCAAATACCGAGACCAGGGTTTCGAAGTGGTGGCCTTTCCCTGCAACCAGTTCGGCGGGCAGGAACCGGGCAATGCCGAGGAAATCGAGAGTTTCTGCAAGGTCAATTTCGGGGTCAGCTTTCCCTTGATGGCCAAGGTCGAAGTCAACGGCGATGGGGCGACGCCGCTCTATAGCTGGCTGAAAGCCGAAGCGCCGGGTCTGCTTGGCAGCAAGGGGATCAAGTGGAATTTTACGAAATTCCTGATCGGGCGCGATGGCAATGTCGTGAAGCGGTTTGCGCCGACGGATAAGCCTGCGAGCCTTGAGCGTGCGATTGAAGCGCTGCTGTAGGACCCCAATCTCCCCACCATTTCGTCACCCTGAACTTGTTTCAGGGTCCATTGTGCCGATAACTCTGTGTTTGCCGAAGCCACGCTGACCGCGCGGTTTGCGCATCCCAGCGATGGCAGGGCTGGCCGAGAAATGGATCCTGAAACAAGTTCAGGATGACGGGGAACCGGAAGTGGCTTGGGCGCTACCCAGCCAGGCTCAGCAAGTTCCCCTGATCGACCGTAGCCACCGCCGCTTTCAATTCATCGACGCTTGCTGCCCTGCCTTGCGCCTCGATCATGAAGCGGTTGGCGACAACCACGCTGAATTTGCCGCTGTTGTCGCCCTTGTTCCAGCTTTCGCTTTGCATCTGGCCATTGACCGTGCCGGTGCGTTCATAGCCATTGGCATCTTCGCGGTTGTTCGAAACCCCCATCGCTGCGCCAAGGCCAGCAATCGCGCCCATCGCGGACATGTCGGTGATCTTCAGGTGAAAGCTGTTGTCGCCGGCGGTATAGGTTCCTTCCGCCTCGCTGCCGATCGAGCCCATGCCGGTCGATTCTGTCC
Organism: Sphingomonadaceae bacterium; assembly: GCA_947473355.1. Lineage (GTDB taxonomy): Bacteria > Pseudomonadota > Alphaproteobacteria > Sphingomonadales > Sphingomonadaceae > Novosphingobium. Next base: position 15,581 of record CANJCQ010000061.1, read on the forward strand.
CGGTGCGCTGATAGGAGCCGATCGAGGCGGGCAGCAGCGCCTGCATCTTCGCGGCATCTACAGGCTGGATCTTGCCATTGGCGGCACCTTCGATCTGCTTGGTCATCTGGTCGACCTTGCTGGTGTCGAATGTTCCGCCGCCGGGCACAGTGAACTTGCCGCCAGTGTCCGTGTTCCCCGCGATGGACATGGCGCCCATGCCGAAAACGCCCGTGATGGCCGCCGTTATCGGGGTGATGATGATCGACAGGACAATCGCGCACAGGATGGTCACGGCGGTATAGCCCGCTGCCTTGTCTTCGGGCACCTTCATCAGCGGGGTCGCGCCGGTGTAGAGCAGATAGACGCTGTAGAGCCCCAACAGGCCGAAGAAGCCCAGCATCGGGATGATACCAAAGACGCCGACAACCCAGCCCGCCGTATAACTGTAGGCGGCCAGTTTGAAGGCCTGCGCGCGGTTTGATTCGCCGGCGAATTTGGGGGCAAGAAAATCGGCGATGAAGGTCATCACGAACAGGCTGACCAGCGACAATACGAAACTGATTATGGCCGTGGTCAGGCCTGCTATCAGGCCCGGGCGATAGGAAAAGCCGAATGCGCCATAGCCGAATACCTGGCCACCGATGAAGCTGGCAATCGGGCCAAGCGCGGCCAGCGGCAAGGCATACTTGATCAGAATGTCGCTTTGCGAGGTCGTTTCGCCCGCAATCTTGGGCCACTCGTCCTTTGGCGTCATGATAATTGCCTTGGCCCGCGCGAAAATGCCTCGGGCGGCGGCTTCCAGATTTTCGTCCATGTCGAGTTTCTCCGTGGCACCTGCGAGGCGCGGATAGGAACATATTTTGGGAATTTTGCAAGGTTTTAGCGATTGTTTCCCCAGCCTAGTGGCCGCCTTAGGCTTGCTCGCAGGGCGAATGGCGGGCTAGTTTCGGGCAATGTCCTATGTTCCCTTCGTCCCGCTCAGAGTGCTTTCCAGCTACTCGATGCTTGAGGGTGCGATTGACCCCAAGGCGATTGCGCGGTTGGCAAAAGAGCGCGGGTTTCCCGCGATCGCCATTTGCGATCGCAACGGGCTTTACGGCGCAATTCCCTTTGCTGCCGCCGCGCGCGAATATGGCATTCAGCCGCTAATCGGGACCCTGCTGGGGGTGCGCCGGGACGACGACGGCCCGATTGATGCGCTGGCGCTCTATGCCAAGGATGAGGCGGGCTGGCAGAACCTGTGCCATCTGGTCAGCCGCGCCCATCTCGACCGCCCGCTGGAACTCGACCCCCACGTCAGCCTCGCGGATCTGGCTGGCCACAGCGAAGGTCTGATCGCGCTGACGGGGGCAGGCGAGGGCGCGCTGGCGCGGCTCTATGCGAATAGCAAGGCGGAAGCTGCCGGGGCCTATTGCGACAGTCTTCAGTCGCTGTTTGCCGGGCGGCTCTATATTGAACTCGCCCGGCGCGGCGATATGATCGAGGAGGCGGCCGAAGCGGCGCTGATCGACCTCGCCTATGCACGGGACCTGCCGCTGGTGGCCAGCAATCCGGCCAATTATGCCGAGCCCGGCTTCCATTCGGCGCATGATGCCTTGCTGTGCATCGCCAATTCGACTCACATCGACGCCGCCGACCGGCCCCGCTCCAGCCCCTCGGCCTGGGTCAAGAGCGGGCCGATGATGGCTGAGATTTTCGCCGATCTGCCCGAGGCGCTGGCCAACACGCTGGTCTTGGCCCAGCGCTGCGCTCTGGCCCCGCCCAAGCGCAAGCCGATCCTGCCGAGCCTCGCCGGTGACCAGCAGGGCGAAGCGCGGGCGCTGGCGGAAGACGCGCGGGCTGGCCTTGCTGCACGTGTTGCCTCCCAGTTTCCCAACGCCGCTCAGGCTGAGCTTGTCGAAGCCCTCGGCGCCGAGGGCGAGGACAGGCTTGAAGCCTTCGACAAGCTGAGGCTTAGCGGGGTGGGGGAGGAGTTTCAGACATACGCCGACCGGCTCGAATTCGAGATCGATGTGATCAACCGCATGGGCTTCGGCGGCTATTTCCTGATCGTTGCCGATTTCATCAAATGGGCCAAGGAACATGATATTCCGGTGGGGCCGGGGCGCGGCTCGGGTGCGGGCTCGGTGGTCGCCTGGGCGCTGACCATCACCGATCTCGATCCGCTCAAATTGGGCCTGCTGTTCGAACGCTTCCTCAATCCAGAACGCGTCTCGATGCCGGATTTCGATATCGACTTCTGCGAAACCCGGCGCGGCGAGGTGATCCGCTACGTTCAGGCCAAATATGGCCAGGATCACGTCGCCCAGATCATCACGTTCGGCAAATTGAAGGCCCGCGCCGTGCTGCGCGATACCGGCCGCATCCTGCAGATGAGCTATGGCCAGGTTGACCGGCTGACCAAGATGGTGCCCAACCACCCGACCGATCCGTGGACCCTTCCGCGCGCGCTCAACGGCGTGGCCGAGTTCCGCCACGAATATGAGACCGATGATGAGGTAAAGCGCCTCGTCGATCTGGCGATGCAGCTGGAAGGCCTGCCGCGCAACAGTTCGACTCATGCTGCGGGCGTGGTGATCGGCGACCGGCCCCTGGCAGAGCTGGTCCCGCTTTACCGCGATCCGCGCTCGGACATGCCGGTGACTCAGTTCGACATGAAATATGTCGAGGATTCAGGGCTGGTGAAGTTCGACTTTCTCGGCCTCAAGACCCTGTCGGTGCTGCACAAGGCGCTCGAATTGCTGCGCCGCCGCGAGATCGAGATCGATCTCGACACCCTGTCATGGGATGACGCCCAGGTCTACGAGTTGCTCCAGCGCGGCGATACGGTCGGCGTGTTCCAGCTGGAATCGGAAGGCATGCGCCGGGCGCTGGCAGGGGTGAAACCCAGCAATTTCGGCGATATCATCGCCATTGGCGCGCTCTACCGGCCGGGCCCGATGGACAATATTCCGCTGTTCGGGCGCCGCAAGAATGGCCTTGAGTCAATCGAGTATCCGCATCCGAAGCTCGAAAGCATCCTAGCCGAAACCTATGGCATCATCGTCTATCAGGAACAGGTGATGCAGGCGGCGCAGGTGCTGGCCGGCTATTCGCTGGGCGATGCCGACCTGCTGCGCCGCGCCATGGGCAAGAAGGTCCAAGCCGAGATGGACGCGCAGCGTCAGCGTTTCGTCGATGGCTGCAAGACTTCGTCGGGGATCGAGCGGACGAAAGCCAACGAGCTGTTCGATTTGATCGACAAGTTCGCCGGCTATGGCTTCAACAAGAGCCACGCTGCTGCCTATGCCCTGCTGTCTTATCAGACCGGCTGGCTGAAAACGCATTATCCGCATGAGTTTTACGCCGCATCGATGTGTTTCGACATGCACCAGTCGGACAAGTTGGCGGTTTATGTGGACGACATGCGGCGCGCTGGTGTCGCATTGGCTGCGCCGTGCATCAATCATTCCGAAGCCGAATTCTCAGTCGATCGCACCGAGGAAGGCTATGCAGTGCGCTACGCATTGGCGGGAATCCGCAATGTCGGCGAGAAAGCGATGGACGCGCTGGTGGCGGAGCGAGAGGCGAACGGCAAGTTCACCAGCCTTGAAGACCTCTTCCGCCGAATTCCGCCCGGATCGATGAATCGCCGCCAGATCGAAGGCCTCGCTGCTGCCGGTGCTTTCGATTGCCTTGAGCCCAACCGCGCCAAAGTGCTCGCCAATGCCGACATGCTGCTGGCCGTCGCCGACGAGGCCGAGCGCAGCCGCACCAGCGGGCAGGCCGCGCTTTTTGGCGGCGATGATCACGCCGAACCCTCGTTGCGGCTGGCCGAAACGGAGGCCTGGAGCCGGGCCGAGACGATGGCCCGCGAGCGCGAAAATTTCGGCTTCTATTTCGCCGCGCATCCGGTCCAGCAATTCCGCGAAATCGCCAGCGCCAATGGCGCGCGCAGCTACGCCGGGCTGATCGCAGCCGGGGTCAGCGGCGGGCGCAGCCAGGCAGTCATGGCGGCGATGGTCGAGGCAGTGAACCGCGGAAAGACCCGCAAGGGTAAGGACTTCGTGCGCGCCGATTTCTCCGACTCATCAGGCCAGTTCTCTGCGGCCTGTTTCGAGGAGAGCCTGGTCGAGCCGATGCTGCGCTGGGCCGCCGAAGGCACCTGCGTACTGCTGACTGTTGAACTCGATGCGCCAAGCCCGGACGAACCTCCGCGCGTCACGGTGCGCGGAGCCCGGCCGCTTTCCGAAGTGACCAGCACCGCGCGCATGCGTATGACACTCGAAATCGAGCACGAACTGGCTGTGCAGGAGCTCGCCGCGATGCTGCAACCGGGCGATCCGGGGCGGGGCGAAGTGCTGGCGCGGCTGCGCACTGGCGGCACCAATGAACCGCTTCTGCGGCTAGGCGGTGATTTCCAGCTTGACGGGGAGCTGGTCGAACGCTTGGCAAGTGTCGAAGGTATTGGCAATGTAACGCTGACCGCGCGGCGCGGCGCAGATCATCTGCGGCTTGTTGCCTGACGGACGAATGGAGAACTAGAATGCTCGGAGCCATGCAGGATCATGAACTGCGCGTAACGAGCCTGCTGGATCACGCAGCGCTGCAACACGGCTCACGCGAGATCATAAGCCGCTGGGTCGATGGCAGCGAGACGCACACGACCTGGGCGGGCATCCGCCACGATGCGCTGAAGATGACCCAGGCCTTGCGGCGGCTGGGCATCGGCCATGGTGACCGCATCGCCACGCTGGCGATGAACCACACCCGCCATCTGGTGAGCTGGTATGGCGCGGTGGGGGTCGGCGGCATTCTCCACACGATCAACCCGCGCCTGTTTGACGATCAGCTTGAATATATCGCCAACCACGCCGAAGACCGGGTGATGCTGTATGATGTGCAGTTCCAGCCGATCATCGACCGGCTGAAGGCGCAGTGGACAACAATCGAGCACTATATCTGCTTTGATTCGGGCACATTCGCCCCGCATTTCGAAGACTGGATCGGTGAGGAAGATGGCGAAACCAGCTTCGCCAGCGGTAGCGAGCGCGACCCCTGCATGCTTTGCTATACCAGCGGCACCACCGGCCATCCCAAGGGGGTGCTCTATGAGCACCGCTCGACCGTGCTCCACGCAATGATGGCGCTGCAGGAGGACGCTCTGGGCATCAATGCGCGCAGCATTATCCTGCCAGTTGTGCCGATGTTCCATGCCGCCGCATGGGCGCTTCCCTGGGCCGGAGCCGCTGCGGGGGCGAAATTCATATTTTGCCAGGATAATGATCCTGCCTCGCTGTGCGAACTGATGACCCGAGAAGGGGTCAGCATGGTCGCAGGGGTTCCGACTGTCTGGCAATCGCTGTTCCAGTATATCGATGCGACTGGCATCGAATTTCCGGCGATCAAGCAAATGGTGGTGGGGGGCTCGAAGCCGCCGCGCGCTATTCTTGAGCGGTTGATGAAACTTGGGGTGCGCATCCGCCAGGCCTGGGGGATGACAGAAACTTCGCCGATCGCCACGATGTCGTGTGAACCGTGGAACTGGGACTTGCTGTCCTTCGAGCAGCAGCTGGATATCATGTGCAAGCCCGGCATTGTGCCTTTCGGCGTCGAAATTCGCTGCGTCGATCTTGATGATCCGGGCCAGGAAGTGCCGCGTGACGGCAAGACCGCCGGCGCGCTTCAGGTGCGTGGGCCCTGGGTGGTCAAGCGCTATTTCAAGGCAGAGAAGGATGCCGTCGGCGAAGATCAGTGGTTTGATACCGGCGATGTCGCGCTGATCGAACCCGACGGCCGCCTGATTGTCACTGATCGGACCAAGGATGTCATCAAATCGGGCGGCGAATGGATCAGCTCGGCAGAGCTTGAAGCGGCGGCAATGGGCCACCCGGGCATCGCCGAAGCAGCAGCAATTGGCATCTTCCATCCCAAATGGGACGAACGGCCGATTCTGGTCGCGGTGAGAATTGCTGGCCGGGATGTCTCGGCCGAGGAACTGCGCGAGTTTCTGGCCGACAAGATTGCCAAGTGGTGGCTGCCCGATGCCGTCGAATTCGTCGCCGAAATTCCCCACACCGGCACCGGCAAGATCAGCAAGAAGGACTTGCGCGACCAGTTCCGTGACTACAAGCTGGCGGGATAATAATTCGCGTCAGGAGAGAACTGATGGCCACTGCCGAACTGCCTACCCTGCCGATCGATACGCCTCAATTCTCCGCCGATCCCCAGCCGTTCCTTGAGGCCGCCCGCGCGCAGCACCCATGGCTGGCGCGGTTCACCCAGGGCTATGCGGTGCACGGCTATGACGCCCATGTCGATCTGCTGGCGGATGACGTCAATCTGGTCCCGGGGCTGGGGCCGATTGTGGATTTCTATGGCATGCGCGGCACCTTGTGGGGCCGGTTCATGGAAGAGATGGTGCTCTCGGCCACGGGTGATCTGCACACCCGGCTGCGCGCCAGCGTGCAACATGCCTTCACCCCGCGCCGCGCCAATCAGGTGCGCCCGATGATGGTGGGGGCGATTGGCGATCTGCTCGACGAATGGGCCCCGAAGGGCCAGTTCGACTTTGCCGAATTCGCCGCCTTTTTCCCGATTACGGTGATGTTCGGGCTCCTCGGCGTCCCGCTCGAGCCAATCCACCGCATCCGCCACGCCATCGAAGGCCATGTGGCCACGCTCGCGATCGACTTGGCTGCCAAGCCGGGCATGCTCGTCGCCTGGGAAGAGCTGTGGACCTTCGCCGATACCCTGATCAAGGACCGCGAAGCGAGCGGCGAGAGTGACGAGGAATCGATGCTCGATGCGCTGATTGCCGCGAAGAATGCTGGCCAGCTCGACGATGTGGAGCTGCGCTTCATGGTGCTGACCGTGATCATTGCCGGCTACGATACATCGAAGAACCAGCTGACCTGGACCATGAAGCTGCTGGTCGACAGGCCCGAGATGTACGCGCGCTGCGCCGAAGACCGGGAATATTGCGGCAAGGTGGTAAACGAATCGCTGCGCCTCACTGGCATAGCCTCGCCCTATCGCGCTGCGGCCCAGGATTTTACATATGATGGCATTGATTTCCGCCAAGGCGATATTGTGATTTTCGGCACCTCGCTGGCTGGCCGTGATCCCGCCGTGTTCGGCGCCCCGCTGACCTTCGATCCCGACCGCGCCAATGCCAGCCGCCATGTTGCGCTCGGCCGCGGTGCGCATATCTGCCTCGGCCAATACATCGCGAAGAACCAGCTGCAGGAAGGCATCCACCTGATCTGCCAACGCCTCAGGAACCCGCGCATCAACGGTGAAGTGACTTGGCGGCCGTTCATCGGGGCCTGGGGCCTGAGAAGCCTGCCGATAGCGTTTGATGCGGGATGAGGGGGCTGGATCTAGAACTTGCCTGAACCGGGATTTTTGTGATGAAAGCGTGCCGCTTCGCTTGCGCTCGGGAGTTATTTGGGAAGATGTCCCCCGGACATCTTCTCTTTCCAAAAAACTGGTCGGGGAAAGAGGATTCGAACCTCCGGCCCCTGCCTCCCGAAGACCGGCTTATAGTATAGCCAGCCAGCCTAGTATCTCTGGAATTATCTCTTTATCATGCACTTACGTTGCGAGGTTATTGCTACAGGAATTGACTGATGGACGCAACCTTAAGTCTGAGAGTGACTGGATTGTGATTCTTAGATGCCCGGGGGAACCCTAGGCGATCATTGCTGAGTGCAGGGCTTGGTAAGACAGGTTCCGCCCCTCTGCCTCAGTCGCTTCATCCAAATGAACTGATCCAAGGCGACCAATAATGCAATTTGTCGTGCTGTTCCCCGATGCCGGAAGTCCGACAGCGTTTAGCTTGTAAATGGGGAAGGTGAGCCGAACCTGCAAAACGCTCATACTCTAGGTGGGGGTATGGCCCCTAGAATGCCCTAGGAGAGTCGCACAGAGCCTTGAGGATCGAGGGGTGCACTGAGTGCCATATTCATCCCTTGGCTCAGTGTGACTCCCTGAGTCCATCCTGAGCATGATGCTCGTTAACGCACTAGGCTGAATGGCACAGTGAGGTGGAAAGTGGTCGTTCGTAGGTATGGCTCGCGTGCATCGACGCAAGCCGTTGCTAGCAAACAACTTCCTGTCCGTCCCGTTCCTGAAAAACGTGGCAATTGGGATCGTGAGAAGGTGCGGCCAAGCCACGAACAATGATGGTGGCAACTACAATCACCGCGATCAATATCCAGACGCCCTTATTGACCGTTCCAAGGGTCTCTCCAACCTTTCGGAATCTTTCGATAAAACGAAAGCCCGTAACCGCATCGACGACCAACAAAACAACGCCTGCAGCAAATAAGCCGCCTGCGATGTCAATCAAAATGTCGAAGATACGCTCTACATTTGGCATGTCTGCTCTCTCAGTGGCTAACGGCCCACCAATATAAACATCTAGATGGTTCGACCCGCAGTGCTGTCGGACATCACTGCTGAGGGCTGCTGTATATTCACCAAAAACATATTTCTGAGAGTTGGCGAGCGGGTGGTTATCCGTCCTGAGAGCCTTGAGGGTCTTCCGGCAATTGTGCGTTGGGTAGATCGCAATCAGGCAGGCGTTGAGTTTGAACAGCCGCTCTACGGTCCTGTCGCCGAACACCTCCAGCAGAGATATGCAGCTTTACCCCCCAGAGTGCATGGCGAACGCGCTTACTAGGGACATCAATGATTTAGGGCACCCGTTGCACCCGCCGTCGAAATCGGCCGTGTCACTGAAGTTTCCGGCAACAGCATCTATTCTATCGCTGCCAAACCGAAGCTGCCGGCCAGCGAGCGGCAAAGCTGATGACATTCGGGCGATATCCGCTTTCTGAATTTTGCACCCGAAACCAGCCTGACCGGATTCCACCCAACAGCGGGCATTGCGGGCGAAGGCGCAATTATGTGCCATATGCCCGCTCGCACCAGTCGCATCCGATGCCATCGCAACGCAGGCAGGTGACAACCTTTTCGGATTTCCCTTCCCCTCCCATGGCGACCGGAACATCCGGAACATGGAGAACATCGCTGGCCTTACCCGTTCCGACTGTTCCGGATGTTCCGGACACTTGGGGAGAGGTAGGCAGATAGCGTTGCCATGCGTCGTGCAGGTCCGCTCGCCGGTATCCGTTGGCCGTGGTCGCCCCAAGACGCAGCTTGCAGGACTTCACATCATAGCGTGACAGCATTCGCGCCAAGCCGCGACTATCCATATGATATACATAGCCTTTATCTTCTATCTATGCCAGCCCCTAATCTTTTCAGGCACCACTTCGGCAGGGCAGCACACAGCCACTCAATCTTGGTCGGGCCAAACCTGGGCAAAAAATGGATTGATTTCGGCATTGGCTTGGTAGC
>CANJCQ010000062.1 GCA_947473355.1 Sphingomonadaceae bacterium
GATGAACATCAATGGCCGCAATGGCCTCGCCTGCACCACCGCGATCGAAGACCTGAAGGGCGATGTGAAGATCACGCCGCTGCCGCACATGGAAGTGATCAAGGACCTCGTCCCCGATTTCACGCACTTTTACGCGCAATATGCCTCGATCCGGCCCTGGCTGCAGACCGTTTCGACCACGCCTTCGGGCAAGGAGCGGCTGCAATCGCCGGAACAGCGCGAGAAGCTCGACGGGCTTTACGAATGCATCCTGTGCGCCTGCTGCTCCACCTCGTGCCCCAGCTATTGGTGGAATTCGGACAAGTTCCTCGGCCCCGCGATCCTGCTCCAGGCCTATCGCTGGCTGGCCGACAGCCGCGACGAGATGACCGGCGAGCGGCTTGACGAGCTGGAAGACCCCTTCCGGCTTTATCGCTGCCACACCATCATGAACTGCGCCAATGTCTGCCCCAAGGGCCTCTCCCCGGCGCGGGCGATTGCGGAAATCAAGAAGATGCAGGTCGAGCGGCACGTCTGAGGCTGAGTGCCGCCGCGTGACTGAAAACCCGCAACTGACCAATTTCTCCTGCGAGCCTGATCCGGAGAACCCCGGCTGGCTGCGCTGGCGGATTATTGATGCTAGCCGTTTCAACGAAGCGGTGATGGGCAAGCAGCTCGTCCGCGCCGAAGGGCCGAGCACCGCCCGGTTCCGTATTCAGCCGCAAGTGCCACTGCACACCAATTCGGCGGGGAATGTCCACGGCGCGATAACGCTGGCGCTGATCGATGTTTCGCTGTTCGGCGCGCTCTATGTGCTGGGCGGGCTCGATGCCGGGCGCTCGGTGACGCTGGATCTGCAGAACCAGTTCATCGGCGCAGGAGACGCCTCCCGGCCACTCGATTCTGTCGTCGAGCTGCTGCGCGAAACCCGGCGCCTCGCTTTTCTGCGCGGGTTAGTGGTGCAGGATGACGACATTGTCGCCAGCTTCACCGCGACCATCCGCAAGCCCAGCTGACCATGACCAGCCTGATCTCGCGCTACGAAACGCTCATTGCGACGGGCGAGCTGAAGCCTGACCCGGAGCAGGCCGAAGCCGCGTTGCGGCTGGACATGTTGCGCAAGGAGCTCGAATGCACCGACGAGCCCGGGCTGATCGGCAAGCTGCTGGGCAAAAAGCGTGAGCGGCCGCGTGGGGTTTACCTCTGGGGCGGTGTCGGGCGCGGCAAGTCGATGCTGATGGACCTGTTCCACGAGAGCCTGGGCATCACCGAAAAGCGGCGGGTTCACTTTCATGCCTTTATGCTCGAAGTCCATGCCCGTCTCCGCGAAGAGCGCGCCAAGGAACTCGGCGATCCGATTGGTCCTGCGGCGGCGGCGCTGGCGAAGAACCTGAAATGCCTCGCCTTTGACGAAATGGTGGTGAACAATTCCGCCGATGCGCAGATCATGAGCCGGCTGTTTACCGCGCTGATCGTCGATCAGGGAGTGACAGTGGTCACCACCTCCAACCGCGCGCCCGGCGAGCTCTACAAAGATGGCCTCAACCGCGAGCATTTCCTGCCCTTCATCGGTCTGATCGAAAGTGAACTCGATGTTCTGCCGCTTAACGGCCCGGTCGATTACCGGCTCCAGCGGCTTGCGGGCATGGATAGCTGGCACACGCCATGGGGCGATGAGGCTACTGCGCAGGTGCGCGAGGCCTTCTTCCGCCTGACAGACTATTCGCCCGATGATTACGAGCATGTCCCCAGTGCCGATATCGACGTTGGCGGCGGGCGCACGCTGCATGTGCCCAAGACGCTCAAAGGTGTCGCGGTGTTCAGCTTCAAGAAGCTCTGTGCCGAAGCGCGCGGTGCCTCCGATTACCTCACCATTGCGCACACCTATCACACCGTGATCCTGGTCGGTATCCCGCTGATGGGCCCGGAGAACCGCAATGAAGCGGCCCGCTTCGTCACTCTGATCGACGCGCTCTATGAGGCCAGGGTCAAGCTGTTCGTCACAGCTGCAGCAGAGCCGGAAGAACTGTACGAAAAGGGTGACGGCCGCTTCGAGTTCGAACGGACTGTGAGCCGCCTCAATGAAATGCAAAGTGCCGAGTACCTTGCCGAAGGTCATGGCGAAGCCTGACGCGCGACAGACCGGCGTGTCTGATTGACAATCTGATCGAGGGGGGATTGCAATTCAGCCAAATCTCATGAATGATATGTTGTAACATCGCGTATCAGTGGTGAATGAATCGAATTGAAAGTCTGCGCCACGTGAAGCTGCTTGAATTGTCCCGATCACTGACTCTCGCCCTGATCCTGGCGATGCCTGTAGCGGCCTATGCCGAGAACGATCCCGAAACGGACGATGACGAAGATTCCTCCGCAATCGTAGTCACTGCCAAACGCCTCGATGCAGCGCGCGATTCAATCCAGCCTGCACTGGGGGCAAATGCAACTACGCTCAGCCGTGCGGCCCTCGATCATCAACCCGGCGGCGCAGATCGCGACCTGAATGCTGTGCTGCTCCAGGTGCCCGGAGTCACGTTGGATACGGATGGCGATGCCGAAATCCATATCCGCAACGAGCATGGCAATATCCAGTATCGCCTGAATGGCGTGACGATACCCGAAGGCTTCGCCGGGTTTGGACCGCTGGTCGACAGTCGCATTGCCGAATCCATCGAAGTCATCACTGGGGCCCTCCCCGCCCAGTATGGCTTCAACACTTCCGGCGTGGTGCAACTCAAGACCCGCAGCGGCAGCTTCGATGCGGATGGCGACATTGGTATCTATGGCGGCGGTAACGGCACGATCCAGCCCAGCGCGACCTGGCGCAATTCGATCGGCAGGCTGAACATGTTTGTTTCCGGGAGTTATCTGCGCAGCGACATCGGCATCGCCAACCCGACGCCCGAGCGAAGCGCCATCCACGACAGGACCGAACAGTATCGCGGCTTCGGTTACCTGTCCTACCTGATCAGCGACAGCAGTCGTCTGTCGCTGTTCGGCGGCACCAGCATCGGTTCCTTCCAGATACCCAATCAATCAGGGCAGGCACCCGTCTTCAAATTGAATGGCCGTACCGCCTTTGATTCAGCCAAGCTGGACCAGAACCAGCGCCAGCAGACCCACTTCGGCACGCTTTCCTATCAATATTCAGGCGAAAAGTTCGATTTCCAGATTTCGCCCTGGCTGCGCTGGACCCATGCCCATTTTGTGCCTGATCCTCAGGGCGGCGAACTGATGTTCAATGGCGCTGACACCGATCTCGATCAGGCGAGCATGGCCTATGGCCTTCAGGCCGATGCCAGTTACAAGGCAAGCGACCAGCACACCATACGCTTCGGCCTGCAATACCAGCACGAACGCAACACCACCACGAGCATCAGCCGGGTCTTTGCCGTGGGCGCTGCTGGCAATCAGCTGAGCGACCGGCCACTGTCCATCGCGGTCGATCTGCGCGCCACAGCCGACAGTTTCGGCGCTTACCTGCAGGACGAATGGAAGCTTACTGACACACTGACCTTCAATGCCGGGCTTCGCTATGATCACGACCGCGGCGATGTTTCGGAAGGGCAGGTCTCACCCCGCGCCAGCCTTGTCTGGATACCCACGAATGCCACGACGCTGCATCTGGGCTATGCCCGCAATTTCACACCACCGCCGCTTGCGCTGATCGGCGGCGGGTCGCTATCGGCCTTTGCTGGCACGACAGGCGAAACCGACAACACCACCGCAGACCCGATCCGCACCGAACGCGAGCACCTTTTCGACATCGGCGTGCAGCATAAACTGGGCGAGCACCTGACACTGGGCCTCGACGCCTATTACAAACTCAAGCGCAACCTTCTCGACAGCACCCAGTTCGGCGCAACCGAGCTGTTTGCTCCGTTCAACTATGCAAAATCATACAGTTGGGGCGTCGAGGCAAGCGCTTCATATGAAAACGGGCCATTCGAGGCCTATGTCAACCTCGCGCGCGGCGACCAGAAAGCCAAGCAGATCATTTCGAACCAGTTCTTCTTCGATAGGCAAGAACTGGACTACATCGACAGGAACTACATCTTCACCGATCACTCGCAGAAATGGACCGTCTCGGCGGGCGGCGCGTTGCGTTTCAAGAACGGGCTCGGCGAACTGCAGCCCAGTTTCGAGCTGATCTATGGCAGCGGTCTGAGGACCGGCGATCCCGCTGGCATCGTGCCCAATGGCGGCACCGAAGAGCCCTATGTTCAAGTAAACATCGGCCTGGGGCAGGTCATCGGGCGTGACACGGAAAATGCGCTGACTGTCAGGATCGATGTCACCAACCTGTTCGACAAGTCCTATCTGGCGCATGATGGCTCAGGTGTCGGTGCCGGGCAGCCCCAATATGGCCCACGCCGCGCGGTGTTTTTCGGCATCAGGAAGGGTTTCTGAGAGCGCTGGCGCTGGCGTTCACGAACGATTAGACTGTCTGGGTTATCTGAGGACGGGTCATGATTGTAACCACAACTGAAAATGTCGCCGGCCACCAGACTGTCGAAAGTCTTGGCCAGGTATTCGGCGTCGTCGTGCGCAGCCGGGGTTTGGGCGGCAATATTGTCGCCGGATTGCGATCGCTGTTCGGCGGCGAGATCAAGGAATATACCGCCCTCGTCGAAGACACCCGCCGCCAAGCCATCGATCGTCTCGTCGCCAATGCCAACGCCATGGGCGCCGATGCCGTGGTGATGATGCGCTTCGATTCGGGCGAAATCGGCCAGACCATGAGCGAGGTCGTGGCCTATGGCACTGCCGTAAGGTTGCTTCGGCAATGACCCGGAATGGCCGGTATCTGGCTTTAACGATCGCGGCGGTGGCTATCGCGGGCGGCCTGCTGCTGCTTCGCGCAGGCGGCGGAATTCCGTTGCTGGGCATTGGTTCTCTCATCCTGCTGACAGTATTTCTCGAACCGCGTTATCGGGGAGCCCTGCCCGGCACTGCCGAACCCGGCTGGCAACAAACCCCGGAGCGATTCCGCGACGAGGAAAGCGGGGAATGGCTGGAAGTCTGGTTCGATCCCCAAAGCGGCGAACGGCGCTATGTTCCGGTGTCCAGCGATGGGGCCAAGCGGAAAGCTTGAAGCTGGGCGCATGCCCCCCTATCTCTGCTTCATTCCGGCGAAAACACCCCGCCGAGGTTGGAATACCCCATGATCGAAATCCGTCCATTCGCTGGCCTTGGCCACGCCGATCACAGCTGGCTTGATGCCCGCCATCACTTCTCTTTCGCCGATTACCGCGATCCTGCCCGCATGGGCTGGGGCGCGATCCGGGTATGGAACGATGACACCATCGCGCCCGGCACCGGCTTTGCCCCGCATCCGCATAACGACATGGAAATCGTCACTTTCGTGCGCACCGGCGCGATCACCCACGAGGATAGTCTGGGCAACAAAGGCCGCACGGCTGCCGGCGACGTCCAGGTGATGAGCGCGGGCACCGGCATCGTTCATTCCGAACACAACCGCGAAGAAGAAGCGACCACCCTGTTCCAGATCTGGATCAGGCCTACCCGGACCGGCGAAGCCCCATCATGGGGCCAGCGTGAATTTCCGCGAGAGACACGGACCGGGCAGTGGGAGATTGTCGCGAGTGGTAATCCGGAACGCGATGACGCCCTGCCGCTCCGTGCCGATGCCAGGGTTCTGGCCGCCAGTCTCGCTCCCGGACAATCGGCGCAATATGCCACCGATCCCGCGCGCAATTGCTATCTGGTGGCGGCGAGCGGACGCATTCGGGTCAATGGCGTTGAAGCGCAGGCTCGCGATGGCATTGCGATCAGTCGTGAAAGCTCTGTCCTGGTCGAAGCCATCGACCAGTCAGAGGTCGTGCTGGTCGATACCGAATAACTCAGCTTGCCTTGGATAGCCGTTCCTGGGCCGAAACCAGCCGCAGCATCAGCTTGAGATCTTTCTCGCTCAATTGAAGCGCGGCATCGGCCCAGTGTTCGACAATGCTGTAGAATTCGGACATCGGCACTGGCGCCGTGACCCGCATCGCCTTGCGTGCGGCAACAAACCCTGCATGGCGGCGGGCTGATTTGGCCATGAAGCCGCGAACAGCCGCCACGCCTTCACCAGGCTCGGCCAGGGCATGGACAATGCCCAGCTCGTACATGGCTTCGGCTGAATAGGTTTCGTCCGACAGGATCAGGCGCTCGGCCATCGCAGTGCCCAATTTGCGCGAAAGCAGCGGATGGGCGCCCATGCCAGGAAACAGTCCGAACATGGTTTCGGGAAGTCCAAAGCTCGATCCGCGTTCGGCAATAATGAAATCGAACGAAAGCAACGCTTCAAAACCGCCACCCAGCGCCTGCCCCTGAACCAGACCAATCGTCAGCATCGGCAGATTGAGCGAGCGCAGGTTGCGATCGAGAATTTCGACGCAGCGGTTGCCATAGCGCACCAGGCCATCGCGATCCCGGCTACGGATCAGTTCGGCAAACAATTGCAGATCGCCGCCAAAGCAGAAAACTCCGGGCGAACGGCTGCCCAGGATCAGGAAATCAAGCGGCGTGAGCCCGGGGCCAAAACCATGCGTGATCAGACTTTG
The DNA here is from genome assembly GCA_947473355.1 of Sphingomonadaceae bacterium. Lineage (GTDB taxonomy): Bacteria > Pseudomonadota > Alphaproteobacteria > Sphingomonadales > Sphingomonadaceae > Novosphingobium. The sequence goes on from CANJCQ010000062.1 coordinate 6,546, forward strand.
CCATTGCTCGAACTCGGCAAGCATGGGCGGCGTGAAGCTCGGCCGAGCCTTGGGAGTCATGAATGTCCATAGTGCTCGCTGATTGCTGTCATAGTGGACATCGAGCTCTTCCAGCGCGAACAACCGGTCAGGCAAAGCAAGCCGATCTTGCGACCTTCGCAGCAAGAATTCTTCAATGGTGATCAGCGAAACGTTGGATGGGTCAAAAACTGGCCCATCGACATTTCCACGATCCAGATCGCCTGAAAGCCGATCCATCTATTGCCCCTATGTTACGACCCGCCAGAAATTGGATGGATATATTGCCTGACTTGGCTGGGATTTAATCGTGCAGGGAGTCACTTGGCAACGGAATTCTGCGCAGTTTGCGGTGCGACGAGTCTCACATCGGACCAAATCAGCCTGGCAGAAGGCGAAAAAAATTTCCCGCCATCATGCGGACTGTGTCGCGACACCAGGCGAAATGGGAGATTTTTGAGCAGATTGACCGACCGCCGGTCCGCAAGGTTCTTGAAGTAAAAACAATATCTGGTGGTAATGCACGCTAGGAGACTCAATTTGTGGCCCGGCTTGCAGCACCAGGCCGCTCAGCAATTTGACAGTCGAACTCGGGATTAACGCGAATGGCAAGCCGCGGCACCACGCCCAGCCTGCCCGCAATGGTCAGCGCGCGCTCGGCTTCGTTTTCTGATTCAAGGTTCAGCGTCACCCCGGCAGCAATGGCTGCTTCCAGTTCACTGTCGCGTTTGCCCGGCCCGGCAAAGCTGACACGCGCGGGGTCTATGCCCGCCGCCCGCACAATTGCCAGTTCGCCGCCCGAAGCTATGTCGAAACCATCGACCAGCCCGTTCAGCAATTGCAGGACCGGCTCGAAGGGATTTGCCTTGACCGCGTAATGGATCGCCAGATTGCCCGGCATCGCCGCGTGCAGACTGGCAATGCGCGAACGGATCATGGCCGAGGAATAGACGAACAGCGGGGTACCCCCGGCGCGTGCTACCAGTTCACTCACCGGCACACCGTCGATGGCCAGTTCGCCGTTTGAAGACGAGAAACCGGGCGGGATCGGGCCGAGCGGCTTCATGCGGCAAGTTCCATCTGCAGCCCCGTGCGGTCGATCTTGCCATTGGGGCCAATCGGCATCGCCTCGCGCCAGTGGATATGCTTTGGTTGCATAAAGTTTGGCAATATTTCCATCAGTTTGCGGGGTAATTGCAATTCTGCTTCTAAAACTCCGGGGGCCTCGCGGACAATCAGGTGCACTGCATGGCCAAGCCGCTCATCGGGAACGCCAAGCGCCACCGCTTCGGCCACCAGACCCGTCGCCACGGCCGCTTCCTCGATTTCCTGCGGGCTGATGCGATTACCCGCCGATTTGATCATCGCATCGCGCCGTCCAGCGAAATAGAGCAGGCCATCATGATCGTAGCGCGCCCGGTCGCCAGACCACACCGCCGTGCCGCCATAGGCCGACCCGGCAGGCGCAGGCCTAAACCGTTCGGCAGTACGTTCCGCATCCTGCCAGTAACCCTGCGCCACCAAGGGACCGCAATGGACCAGTTCGCCTTCTTCGCCAGCCCCAGCCAGAACGCCCCGGTCATTCACTACCAGGATTTCGGCATGCGGGATGGCCTTGCCGATCGAAGTCGGATGGCTGTCAATCAGCACGGGATCGAGGAAAGTCGAACGGAAGGCCTCGGTCAGGCCATACATGGCGAACAGCCGCGCGGCAGGAAACAGCGCGCGCAGACGGCGCACCAGATCGGGCGTCAGCGCGCCGCCGCTGTTGGTGAGCCGCTTGAGAATGGACCGCGCCGATTCCGGCCAATCGAGCTCGGCCAATTGCACCCAGAGTGGCGGGACAGCGGCCAGCGTGGTGATGCCATGTCGCTCGATCGATTTCACGACATCACGCGGCGTCAGATAGTCGAGCGGCACCACACAGGCCCCGGCATACCAGCTCGAAAGCAGCTGGTTCTGACCATAATCGAACGACAGCGGCAACACTGCCAGCACGCGGTCATCGGCTTGCAGGCCGAGATATGTCGCGACACTTTCGGCCCCCAGCCACATATTAGCATGGCTCAGCATCACCCCCTTGGGCTTGCCGGTCGAGCCGCTGGTATAGAGAATAGCGGCCAGCTCGTTCGGATCGGCGCTCGACGGCGCAAACTCGCCGGCCAGAACCGCGGCCAGGTCCAACGCTTCGCCTTCCGCGGCCAGCACGCAGCCGCCGGGCACATCTCCCGTTTCCAGACTGGTCAGCCGCGACGGCGTGGCGATCAGCATGGCAGCGCCGCTGTCGGCAAGGATATGCGCCACTTGCGCACGCTTGAGCAGTGGATTGACCGGCACATGCACCAGTCCCGCCCGCGCGGCGGCCAGCGGCATCAGGCAGGCAAGCTCACCTTTGGCCACCCAGCTGGCCACCCGTGCGCCTTGCTGAGGCACCTGCGCCGCCAGCCATCCCGCAAGCCGGGAGACACGCGATCTTAAGTCCTTGAAGCTAAGCGTGCTCCCGCGCAGCACCAGCGCCGGGGCCTCATCGCTCCCGCGCAGGGCGAGATGGTCGAGCGGCAGTATCGTGGTGGTGACAGTGGCGCGCACGTTGAATTTAGGCTCCGGCAAGCAAGGAACTGGCTGTTGATCACCGTCATGTATCACGATGATCTTAAAGAAGTGCAAGGTGATGCTCCGCTCGCTGCCCTGCTGCGCGCACCTGCCGCTGCCGCGCCATTTGACCGGCTCGAATGGTGGCAAGGTCTGGTCCAGGAATGCGACATATTCCCGCTGATCGCCGTGGCCCGCGGCGGCAGTGCCCGCGCCGCCTTGCCGCTTTATCGGGTGAAGCGGCGGATCGAGACACTGGCCAACTGGTACAGCTTCCGGGTTTGTCCGATCCTGACACCCGGCGCTGACCATGCCGCCTTGCTAACCGCACTGGCGACCGATCTCGCTGGCGAAGCACCGCGCATCGTGCTGGCCCCCCTGCCCGACGAAGATGGCGAGACGACGCTCCTCGCCAATGCCTTCCGCCGCGCCGGCTGGATTGTCTTTCGCGAAGTGTGTGACACCAACCACGTGCTGCATGTCGGTGGGCGCAGCTATGACGACTATCTGGCAAGCCGCCCCGGCCAGCTGCGCACCACCCTCAAGCGCAAGGCTGCCAAGGTCACGGTGACCATCGAGGACCACTTCAACCCCGCCAGCTGGCAAGCCTACGAGGCGATCTATGCCCAGAGCTGGAAACCAGGCGAAGGCTCGCCCACTTTCCTGCGCCGTTTTGCCGAAGAAGAAGGCGCGGCGGGCCGTATCCGGCTCGGCATGGCTTGCGCCGATGGCGAGCCGGTCGCAGCGCAGTTCTGGACGGTCGAGAATGGCACCGCCTTCATCCACAAGCTGGCTCATCTCGAATCGGCAAAGCCGCTTTCGCCGGGCACCACGCTCAGCGCAGCGCTGTTCCGGCAGGTGATCGACGAGGACAAGGTGGCCTTGGTCGACTTCGGCACCGGCAACGATGGTTACAAGCGCGACTGGATGGAAGAAGTGCGCCCGCGCTACCGGCTCGACATGCTGCGCCCCGGCTGGCCGGACAACTGGCCGATCATCGCCAAGGCCACCGCCCGTTCCGCATATCGCCGCCTTGCTCCGGGCCGCAACCATGTCTAGAGCGCGCGCCATCTCCGTATCGGGGCTTGAAATCACAATGCACCAAACGACCGACTATCTGCTCCGCAAGATCCTGACCGAGGTGCTTGCCCTGAAGCCCGGACAGGCGGATGGCTTTACCGCCGAAACCGGTCTGTTCGGCCATTTGCCCGAGCTCGATTCGATGGCGGTGGCGGGGCTGCTGACCGAAATGGAAGACCGGCTCGATATTGTCATCGAGGACGACGAGATCGATGGCGAGCTGCTCGAAAGCTATGGCTCGCTGCTGGCCTTCGCCCGGGGCAAGCGCGGTGAGGACAGCTAATTGACTCCGGCGCTGTGGCCCTGTCCGCTGCCCGGCGGAGGGCAGGCCAAGGAAATGGCGCTGTCATTCGATCAGCTGCGCCGCTGGCGCCTGCTGATCGTGCCCGCGCTGTTCGACGAGGCCAACCGGATGCGGCGCTTCACCATCGAAGTCATGCGTCGGCTCGACAATGCCGGGGTCGATTGCTTTCTGCCTGATCTGCCAGGCTGCAACGAGAGCCTTCAGTCGCTTGAGACGCAGACCGTTGATGCATGGCGCGAGGCTGTGTCTGCAGCAGCAAAGCACTTTCGCGCCAGCCACGTGCTGGGCATTCGCGGTGGCGGCTTGCTGCTGCCGGCAAAGCTACCTGGCTGGCGTTATGCCCCGGTGAACGGCGCCAGCATGTTGCGGCAAATGCTGCGCGCGCGGATTATCGCCCAACGCGAGATCGGGGTCACCGAGACACAGGAAGGATTGCTCGCTTAAGCCAGTGAACGCGGACTGGAACTGGCCGGTTACCGGCTCGGCGCCGATTTCATCCGAGACTTCCAATCGCTGACTCCGGCCATTTCGCCCGCGATCAGCGAAATTGGGCAGGACATGCTCGGCGGCGGCGGTCTGTGGCTGCGCGCCGAGCCCGGCGAGGACCGGGGACAAGCCGATGCTTTGGCGGTAATTCTGGCAATCGGGATCAAGTCGTGACCCGGCGGCACCTGACATTTGCCTGCGAAGGCTCGGTGCTGGTGGGAACGCTTGATGAGGCCTCAGCTACCAGCGGACTGCTTATCGTCTCTGGCGGAAATGAGCTTCGTTCGGGCCCATGGGCTGGGCAAGCGCAACTGGCGGCGCTGGTCGCGGAGGCTGGCTTTCCGGTCTTCCGCTTCGACCGGCGCGGTGTTGGTGACAGCGAAGGACCTAATGGGGAGTTTCGTTCAAGCGCGCCCGATATTGCCGCTGCCCTCGCCGTATTCCGCGAGGCCTGCCCGCATGTCACGCGCATCGTCGCCATGGGCAATTGCGATGCGGCCTCTGCGCTGATGCTGGCCGGGGGGGCTGGCTGTGACGGCCTGATCCTGTCCAACCCCTGGACCATCGAGGACGATGCCGCCGCCCCGCCGCCAGAAGCCTTGCGTGGTCATTACAAACAGCGGCTGGCCGATCCGGCTGCGCTGAAGCGCCTCCTGCGCGGCGAAGTGAAGCTTTCGGCGCTGTTTGCCAGTCTGCTGGGTGCTCTCAAGCCCGCCCCGCCGCCAACCGGACTGGCGCAGGAAATAGCAGCGGGCATTGCCCGGTTTGCGGGGGCAGTCAGCTTGCCGATCGCAAGCCGAGACCGCACCGCGCAGGCCTTCCTGTCGGCATGGAAGAAGGGCGATCCGCGAATTCAGCTGTGCGAAGGCGCGTCGCACAGCTTTGTTGAACCCGAGGCGCGTGTCTGGCTGCTGGAGCGGGTTCTGGAAGTCCTGCAGGCTTAACCCGCCACCTTTTCCTTCGCCGCAGCAAATTCGCGCTCGGCCAGAAAACGCTCGGCATCGAGCGCCGCCATACAGCCAGTGCCCGCCGCCGTCACAGCTTGCCGATAAATGTGATCCGAAACATCGCCGCAGGCGAAAACGCCGGGAATGGCGGTCTTGGGCGTGCCGGGCTCGATCATCAGATAGCCGCTGTCATCCATCGCCAATTTGCCGGCGAACAGTTCGGTCGCCGGTGCATGGCCGATGGCCACGAAAGCGCCATCGGTGGCGATTTCGCTGCTTTCGCCAGTGACCGTGTCGGTCAGCGCCACTTCGGTCAGTCCGCCAGCCAGCGGATTGCCGACGAAGTGATCGACCTTCTTGTTCCAGACCACCGTGATCTTGGGATTGGCGAATAGCCGGTCCTGCAGGATCTTCTCCGAGCGCAGCGAATCGCGGCGGTGGATCAAAGTGACGTCGGGCGAATGGTTGGTGAGGTAAAGCGCCTCTTCGACAGCGGTATTGCCGCCGCCGATCACCACGACTTTCTTGCCACGATAGAAGAAGCCGTCGCAGGTGGCGCAGGCCGAAACGCCCTTGCCGCCAAGTTCCTGTTCGCCCGGCACATCAAGCCATTTAGCCTGCGCGCCGGTGGCGATGACCAGCGTCTCGCCTTCGTAAACATCACCGCTGTCGCCAATGGCGCGGAACGGCGGGCCTGAAAGATCGACCGAAGTTATCGTGTCCCACAGCATGCGGGTACCGACATGTTCGGCCTGGGCCTGCATTTCCTGCATCAGCCAGGGGCCTTGAATGACATCGCGAAAGCCGGGATAGTTCTCGACATCGGTGGTGATGGTCAGTTGCCCACCGGGCTGCAGACCCTGCACCACGATCGGCGAAAGACCAGCGCGCGCGCCATAGATTGCCGCCGACAGACCTGCGGGGCCGGATCCGATAATGAGCATGCGGGTGGTATGGGTGGTCATCATATTGCTCCAGTTTGTCAGCCAAATAGAAGTGGCATCGGCATATTGCCAGCCCAGCCCTTTGGAATTTTCTGTTTTGACCGGGATCAAAGAACTTGCGTAAGACCTTGGTATTTGCGAATGGATCGCATTAGTAGATAAGAATGATTCGCAATAATGGCAATGGAATGAAATTCACTTGACACACACCACAGCAATCACCGCATTCCTGGCCCCAACACTGGCATTCGCCATGGCCGCCCCTGCCCTCGCCGGATCGCCGGGCATGGGCGGCGAAGTCTATGGCGCCACGGTCGAGAAGGGCGAGGTTGAACTGGAGGCGCGCTATGGGCGTCTGACAGGCGGGCCTAATCCCGGCGAAGACGTGCTCAAACTCGAGGCCGGATATGGCGTGTCGGACCGGTTCAGGATCGGCGTGGTCGGTGAATTCGGCAAGGAGACGGGCAACTCCCGCAAACTCAACGCTGCTTCGATTGAGGCGATCTATTCGCTGGGCCAGGCCGGCGGGATCAACTTTGCGGCCTATGCAGAATATGAATTCGCCTTTGACGGCCCGGACGAGATCGAAGCCAAATTGCTGATGCAGCACCGCAGCGGGCCATGGGACATGCGGCTCAACCTTATCGCCGGAAAGGAAATGGTCGCGGGTGCGCCGGTTGAACTGGGCTATGCAGCCAGCGCCGATGTCGCCGTCGCCAAGCCATTGCGCCTGGGCGTCGAGGCCTATGGCAATCTCGGCACATTCAGCCAGTTTGGCCCCGCAGCCGAGCATTACGCGGGCCCGATAGCCCGCATCCGCCTGACCACGTCCGATCCCGATGGCGACGGCGATGACCATGGCGGCCTCGGCCTGTCTGTCGGATACCTCTTCGCTCTGGGCGCAACCCGCGACACGGCCGATGGCCAGCTCCACATGAAGCTCGAAATGGAATTCTGAACCAGGCAATTGACGCGGCTGCCACTCTGGGCGAATTGGCCCCATGGATTTGACCGGCCCCACCTCGCAAAGCTTCATCTCTCAGCGCCTGCGCATGCACTATGCCGACTGGGGCAACCCCGGCGCCCCGCCACTGATCTTGCAGCATGGCGGTCGCGATCATTGCCGCAGCTGGGACTGGGTGGCGCAGGAACTGCGCAAAGACTGGCACATCATCGCGCCAGATCTGCGCGGCCACGGCGACAGCGCCTGGGTTCCCGATGGCGGCTATTCAATGGACGGCTTCGTCTATGATTTCGCCCAGCTGGTGCATACCCTGGACCATGATCAGGTGACAATCATCGCCCATTCGCTGGGCGGCAACGTGGCTACGCGCTTCACCGGGCTTTACCCTGACAAAGTTCGCAAACTGGTCAACATCGAAGGGCTCGGCCCCTCACCCGAAGTGCGCGCACAGATTGAAGCTGTGGGCACTGCCAGCAGGATGCGTGACTGGATTGAAGGCAAGCGCAAGGCCGCCGGCCGCCAGCCCCGCCGCTATCCATCGCTTGAGGCAGCATTCGCGCGAATGAAGGAGGAAAACGGCTTCCTCAGCGACGAGCAGGCCAGCCACCTGACCCTGCACGGCGCGATCCGCAACGAGGATGGCACCTATAGCTGGAAGTTCGATCCCTATCTCAATGTCTGGGCCGTCGGCGACATTCCCTACAGCGAGCAGGAAAAGCTGTGGCAGGCGATCACCTGCCCCATGCTGATGTTATATGGCACCGACAGCTTCGCCTCAAACCCCGAGCGCGACGGGCGGCTGAAAGATTTCAGCACGGCGCGCGTGATTGAATACCAGGATGCCGGGCACTGGTTGCACCATGACCAGTTTGAGCGGTTTGTGGCGGATGTGCGGGGGTTTCTCTAAACCTCAACCAGCTGCTCGCGCAGCTTGCCGCGCAGCGCATCATCCACCCCAAGCACCTCGCCCAGATAGCCATCAACCGAGCCATGCTTTTCCGAAATCATGGCAAAGGCCGACTCCATATATTCCGGCTCCACCCCCATGATGACCCGGACTATCTCCGGGTCCATCTGCCGCGACGTTGCCTGGATCGTATCAGCACCCGCCGCAATCCGGGCTTCGACATCGCCCGCCGTGTTGGTCAGCAGATAATCGGCGACAACATCGTCGCGGTGAACCCCTGCCGCCAGTTGAATCATCGCCACGGCAATGCCGGTGCGATCCTTGCCGGCCATGCAGTTAACCAGGCTCGGCCCGCGCCCTTCGGCCAGCGCAGCCAGTTGCTGCCGCATCATCACGATCAGTTCGGGACGAAAGGCGATCGCGCCATAATTGCGCCGCATGCCTTCGCGGGTCGAGGCGGCATCGCGCTGCCGGGTGGTATCAGCCGCCGCTGCCATGTGCGGTGCAGCGATGCGCGGAGCATGCGGCTGGGGATCGGCGCTGAGCCAGACCGCAGCGGCAAAGCCGTCCGGGCGCCGGCAAGGATGAGTCTCGCGCTCTTTCGAGCTGCGCAGATCGAAAACATCGGTGAGGCCGAGCGCGGCAATCTGGGGAAGGTCATCGTCAGTGGCGCCGAAATGCTGGCCTGAACGCCACAGCAGCCCCTTGCGCAGCCGACCACCACCGGTCACGTCATAGCCGCCGAAATCGCGGAAATTGTGCACGCCTTGCAACGGCAGCACCCGGTCCTGATCCTTCACCCCAGCAGCGCCCATCGCATTCATCCCTCGATCAATCGTTCGCGCACCTGCTCGCGGGCAGCAGCGTGCAGGTCAAGCACTTCGTTCAGATAGAGATCGATCGAACCATGCCTGTCCTCAATTGCCCGGAAGGCCGTATCGAGAAACGCCGCATCGACATTCATCAGCACGCGGATCGCAGCCTCGGGAATGCGCGCGAATGTTGCCGAATCGGACTGTTGCCCCACCGCGTCGGCAATCCGCTTCTCGTTGTTGCCCACCACATTGGTCAGAAGATAGTCGTCGAAAATGTCGTCGCGGTGGACGCCTGCAATGTGGTGCACCAGCGCCACGGCAATCCCGGTGCGATCCTTGCCGGCGTGGCAATGGACAAGGCTTGCGCCATCGCGGGCCAGCGCCAATGCAAACAGATCGCGCAGGACCGAAGTCAGGCTGGGGCGGAAGGCGATGTCTTCATAGAGCCACAGCATCGCCTTGCGCGCACCTTCGGCATCGAGCACGCCTTCGGCTGCCGCCAGATGCGGGGCGAGCCCTGCGGTTTCACCATCATAGAAGCGCACGTCGGCCTTGCACCCTGCGGGCCTCGGGCTGGGGCAATTGGTACGTTCGCTGTTGCCGCGCAGATCGATGACGGTTTCCAGGGCCAAGGCCCCGATTTTCGCCAGATCCGCTTCGCTGGCGCCATAATGATGGCCAGATCGCCACAGCAGGCCCTTGCGCAAGCGCCCTCCCCCGGCGACGTCATAGCCGCCGTAATCCCGAAAATTGTGGACACTCTCCAGTTCCAGAACGCGCTCATTTTCCATCGAAGACAATTCCTGTTGCTGATACTAGCCATGCTTAGTATCGGCTCGTCATTACCGAAATAGGAAATCGCATGAACGCCGAAAGTCCGATTGTGGAAAGACAGCTGGAGGGAGCCGCAAGCTGGAACCGTCGTAAGCGTTTGCGCGGGATTCTCATGCTTTTGGCGCCGCTAGCCGTGATCATTGGCGCCGCCTGGTTCTATCTGACCGGCGGCCGCTACGAATCGACCGAGAATGCCCAGCTGCAGACCGGCATGGTCGGAGTCAGCGCCAGCGTGGCCGGAAAGGTCGCCTCGGTCGATGTCGGGGAGAACCAACTGGTCAAGACCGGCCAGATTCTGTTCACCGTCGGCGATTCGTCGTTCAGCGCCGCAGTTGCCGAAGCCGAAGCCCAGGTTTCTGCGTCCCGCACCGATGCCGCATCCATGCGCGCCGACTATCAGGAAAGCCTGTCCCAGATCGAATCTGCGCGGGCCAAGCTGGCCTTTGCCCAGAGCGAAGCTGCCCGGCAGGGATCGCTGCTCAAGGAAGGCATTTCATCGCGTTCGCAATATGATGCAGCTGCGATGGAAGTGCGCACTGCCCGCGCTGCAATCGTCACGGCGCAGGCCCATGCCGAAAGTCTGCGCGCCAGCCTCGGCGGGGCTGTTGGGGGAACCGCAGACATGCTGCCCGGCGTGCGCAAGGCCGCCGCGCAGTTGGCCAGGGCCCAGGTCGGTTTGAATGACACCGTGGTGCGCGCGCCGGTCGATGGCGTAGTCACCAAGGTGCACCAGTTGCAGCCGGGCAATTATGTGACGCCGGGTCGGCCAGTGTTCATGCTGGCGGGAACGCGCTTCTGGGTAGTGGCCAATTTCAAGGAAAACCAGCTGCGCTACATGCGCGTCGGCCAGACCGCGACTGTCAAGATCGATGCCTTCCCGGATCATGAGCTGAAGGCCCATGTCGCGAGTTTCAGCCCCGGCACCGGCAATGCTTTCTCGATCCTGCCTGCCGAAAATGCCACCGGCAACTGGGTCAAGGTGGTGCAGCGCCTGCCGGTCGAAATCGCCATCGACGAAGTGCCGCCGGGCATTCCGCTCCACATGGGGCTTAGCGCCGAGGTGACGGTCGATACCGGCCACAAGCGCCATCTTTTTGGCGCCGACGAGGTTGCTCCCGCGCCGGTGGCGAAAGCCGGGACCGCTGCTGCCGCCAAGCCATGATCGCTCACAAATCCCTTTTGCTGCTGTCACTGGCGCTGGTTGCCGGCTGCAAGACAGCCGGGCCCGATTTCGTCGCGCCCACGCCGCCTCCACCGCAGGCAGGCTATGCCAGCCAGGGTTCCGGACGGGCGGCGCTTGGCGATGGACCGGAAGCGCGCTGGTGGACGGCGTTTGGCTCACCGGAGCTTGACGCGCTGATCACGGCAGCACTGGCGCATAACCACAACCTCGCCGCCAGCATGGCAACGCTGGAACGCTCGCGCGAACACATCCGCGCCGTGGCCGGACGCAGCAAACCACAGGTCAATGTCAGCGGCCGCGCTGAGTACGAGCAGATCAACCTCAATTCCTTCGGCTTTTCCCCCGACGCTTTCGGCGCAACTGGCAGCACTTTCACGATCACCAATCCGCATTTCGGCCTGTTTAGCCTTGGTGCCGGGGTCAGTTATGACCTCGACCTGTTCGGCAAGTTGCGGCGCGGGCTTGAGCAATCGGTCGCCGAAGCCGAGGCGCAGCAGCGCCAGACCGAGGCAGCGCACCTGCTGATCGCTGGCCGTGTCACCCAGCAGGTGATTGCCATCGCCGCGCTCAATGATCGCATCCGCACCGAGCGAGCGCTGCTCGCCGAAGATGACCGCAATGTCGATCTGACCCAGGCACGACAGCGTGGCGGGGTCGGCACCATGGTCGAAGTGCTGAGCGCGCAAGGCCAGCAGGCCGCCGACAATGCCAACCTGCCCCCGCTCGAACAACAGCTTGCGGAAGGTCGCGCGATGCTGGCCATTCTTATCGGGTTGTCTCCGGCAGAACTGGGGCCGACCGATTTCTCGCTCGACCGGATGACCCTGCCCGGCATTGTCCCGGTCGCATTGCCCTCGGCGCTGGTCCACAAGCGGCCCGACATTCTGGAAGCCGAAGCGCGACTCCATTCGGCCACCGCTGCGATCGGCGTCGCCACGGCCAGCCTCTATCCCGACGTCACACTGGGCGCCTCGCTGACCCAGTCTGCGAGCAAGCCCTGGAATATTTTCAACGGCGGCACTTCGGGCTGGGACCTGTTCTCAGGCATCACCGCGCCGATCTTCAACGGCGGCCGGCTTAAGGCGCAGAAGCGCGAAGCGGAAGCGGCTGCACGCGCTTCGGCAGAAACCTACCAACAAGTGGTGCTGGAGGCATTCGGGCAGGTCTCCAATCTGCTATCCACCATGGGCACCGACCTTGATTCGCTCGCCGCGCAGAGCCGCTCGGCGGAAATTGCCGAGCGCTCGCTCTATCTTTCTCGGCGCAGTTTCCAGGTCGGCAACAGCGGCATACTGCAAGTGCTCGACGCCAGCCGCGCCAATCAGAAGGCCCAGCTTGCCTTGCTTGAGGCACGCAACCGTCAGTATCTCAATGTGGCCAGGCTGGTGGTGGCGACGGCCGGGGGCTGGACCGGTTCTGGTGCGACGCAAGAGGTTGCCGCAGCAAAACCGTGATTCCCAAAATCCGGAATTGAGGCTATATCTGCTGCGCCCGGGGAGAGTGAGGAGTTCAAATTGGCGCTTAAGACAACCGATCTGACGTCCAATATCGGCACTCTGGTCGAAACCGATACAGCCACGCTGGTCAGCGGCGCGGTGTCTGCCGAGATCTGCGCGCTGATCCAGCAGCGCGGCGTGCTGGTGCTGCGCGGGTGTCCGATGGACGACGCCCAACAGCTCCAGTTCACCCGCACGCTCGGCCCGGTGCTCGATGAAAAATCGGGCGAAGTCTACAAAGTGACCTACGATCCGCGCGAAAGCCCCGATCTCTGGTTCTACACCCCCGGCAACTTCTTCTGGCACATCGACCGCACTGACAGCCTCGTGCCGCCGTTCCTGACCATGCTCAACGCCAAGCGCCTGCCTGACATCGGCGGGGACACGGAATTTGCCAATACCTACGCTGCCTATGAGGCCCTACCTGACAGCGACAAGGCGCTGATCGATAGGCTCAAGGTCGTCCACAAGGTCGAAGCCTCGTTTCGCTTTGTCCCCGATCTCAGCGACCAGCAACGCGCCGCCTTCCGCGCGCATGAGCCCAAGGTCCACCCGCTGGTCTGGCGCCACCGCGATGGCCGCAAGAGCCTGATCACCAGCACCTCGGGCATCGAAATTGTCGGCATGCGGCAGGCCGAAAGCGAGGCGCTGTTGCAGCGGATGATGGACTGGGCAACGCAGCCACAGTTCGTTTATGTCCACAAGTGGCAGCTTGGCGACGTGGTGATGTGGGACAACACCGGGACGATGCACAAGGCGCAGCCCTATGCCAAGGACAGCGGACGGCTGTTGCACCGCACCACTGTGATTGGCGACGAGCCGTTTGATGCGGGGCGGGAACTGGTCGCCTAGTTTCTCGCCCACTTAATGGCGGCGAAAGCAAGCCCTACTGCGCACAATGCCCATAAACCGACCACTGCGATTGCCGCTGCACGCGCCGGTCCGGGCCATGGCGTCCGTTCTGCGAGGAGGCGAAGTTCAACGCGCAAATCGTCAGGAATCAGACGCAGCGCCAGCCAGATGCCCACCGGCACCAACAGCAAATCGTCAAGCAGGCCCAATACAGGAATGAAATCGGGGATCAGGTCAATCGGACTGAGCGCATATCCAGCGACAAATCCCGCCAGCAGCTTGGCGGCAAGGGGTGTGCGCGGATCTCGCGCTGCTAGCCATAGCAGAATGATACTGCGCTTCAGCGACTTCGCCCATTGCCGCAAACGTACGATCATCCGCCGCGCAGCAACTGCACACCCCAATCCCGCTCAAACAGATAGAGCAGCAACCGCGCCGCCTCGCCGCGCGGTGCGGTCAGCCCGCCATCGCGCTCGATCAGCAGGCGGGCGTCGTCATGCGCCAGCGGCAGCAGCTTGGTGATCTGTTCGAGGCTGGCGATGCGGAACGGGGTGTCGCCCGATTGGCGCGTGCCGAGCAGCTCTCCGCCGCCACGCAGCCGCAAGTCCTCCTCGGCTAGCCGGAAGCCGTCCTGTGTTTCACGCATCAGGGCGAGACGTTCACGCGAAGTCTCTGACAGCGTACTACCGCGCAGCAGCAGGCAGGTGCTCTTGCCCGCCCCGCGCCCGACCCGCCCGCGCAGCTGGTGGAGCTGGGCGAGGCCGAAACGTTCGGCCTGTTCGATCACCATCAAGGTTGAATTGGGCACATCGACGCCAACTTCGATCACCGTGGTCGCTACCAGCAGTTTCGCCTCGCCGCGAACGAAGCGCTCCATGGCTGCATCCTTGATTTCCGGCCGCAGCTGGCCGTGGACTAGCACGACCTGATCCCCAAAGCGCATCGCCATTTCGGCATAGCGCGCTTCCGCAGCGGCGATGTCTTCAGTCTCAAGTTCACGAACCATCGGGCAGACCCAATAGGCCTGCTGCCCGCTCTCCAGATGCCGCGCCAGCGCGCCGACGACATCATCCATCCGCTCCACCGCCACCACCCGGGTATCAATCGGCTGTCGTCCCGGCGGCATCTCGTCGAGCCGGCTGACGTCCATCTCGCCATATTGCGCAAGCGTCAGCGTGCGCGGTATCGGGGTGGCGGTCATGGCGAGGCAATGCGGGGTGCGTTTGCCCTTTTGCGTGAGCATCAACCGCTGGCCCACGCCAAAGCGGTGCTGCTCGTCGATCACCACCATTGCGAGGTTCTTGTAGGAAACAGTGTCCTGAAAGATCGCATGGGTGCCAACGACGATCTGGATCGAGCCATCGAGCAAGCCCATCAGGATCGATTCACGCGCCCTGCCCTTGTCGCGCCCGGTGAACAGCGCGATGTTCACGCCCGTCCCGGCCAACATCCCTGAAAGCGTGGCAAAATGCTGGCGGGCGAGGATTTCGGTCGGGGCGAGTAGCGCGGCCTGTGCTCCTGCCTCCACCGCAATCAGCATGGCTTCCAATGCCACCACAGTCTTGCCCGAGCCGACATCACCCTGCAGCAGGCGCAGCATCGGTGCGGCTTGCGCGAGATCGCCCTCGATCTCACCGATCGAACGCCGCTGGGCGCCGGTCAGCGCGAAAGGCAGGTGGAGCTTGGCGCGCAGTGAGCCATCGCCTGCGAGCGGCGTTCCGACTTTGGCGCGGTTGGCATTGCGCACCAGCATCAGTGCCAGGCTGTTGGCGAGCAGCTCATCATAGGCAAGCCGGTCGCGCGCTTCTGCATGTTCGCCCTTGTGCGCCAGAGCCAGGGCATCGCGCCAGGCTGGCCACTGCATTTTGTCGAGCAGGCCGGGCTCGATCCATTCGGGCAGCTCTGGCGCTGCGGCAAGCGCTTGCGCGATAAGCGCGGATAGACGGCCCTGAGTCAGCCCTTCCGACAGTGGATAGACCGGCTCGTTGAGCTGGCCCAGCATCTGGGCGCTGTCTTCGCTGACATGGTCAGGGTGGACGATCTGCAGCATGTCGCCATAGCGGTCGAGCCGGCCTGCCACCCAGCGCTTCTCGCCTATCGGCAGCTGCTTCTTGCCCCAGCCTGAATTGCGCCCGAAATAGGCCACCGAGCAGATATTGCCCGGCGCATCGCTGGCCAGCACCCGCAAAGGCCCGCGCCCCATCGAAGCGCGGTATTCGACGGCAGTGAGCGCAACGATGATGTTCTCGCCGACACTCGCCTCATCGAGGTCCGTCACGGTGCGGCGCAGCACGAAGCGATCGGGCAGATGATAGGCGAGATCCCTGACCCGGGTGAGCTCGAGCTTCTCCAGCGGGCGCGCGAGGCCCGGTCCGACGCCCTTGAGGCTCGCTGTCTCGGCAAACAGGGGATTGAGGCGTTCGGGGCGCATGCTGTGACTATAGCCCGGTCTTTGCCGAAATCGCCAATTCGATTGCGCATTTTTGACCCAGCGCATTGTGAGCGGACCAAATCACGCGTTGGTTGGTTTCAGTCGGCAGGATCCAGCCTGCTGGCAAGGAGAAGCCAATGTTGATACCCCATGGCACTGTCGTTGCCCTCGTCGATGGCAAACACCTCGAATTGTTCCGCAATGGCGGCGACGAGGCGGAGCCGGTGTTCGTTGCCCTACCCACGCCGAAGCTTGATTCTCACAATCATAGCGCAGGAAGCCACCATTCGAACGCAGGCAATCATGCCGGGCATATGGTCATGGAGGATGCCCACGCCGGGGCTACTGTGGCGTGGCTCAACCATGAAGTGCTCGGGCACCGGATCGAACACCTTGTGGCCGTCGCCGCGCCGCGTACGCTTGGCGAGATGCGCAAGCATTATCACAAGCAGCTTGAACGCATTTTGCTATGCGAATTGCACAAGGACCTGATCGGCAAGCCCGCCTCGGCAATCCTGACCGCTCTGCGCGAGAAGAAATAGGGGGCATCTTGCCAGCCCCCCTTCGCTGCCCTACCCGCGCAGCCATGGACCAGAACCGCCTAGCAGCCCTCAAATTCCGCGCCTGGCACCGCGGCACGCGCGAGGCGGACTACATGATCGGCGGTTTTTTCGACCGCTATCATGCGGGCTGGGGCGAGGCGGAGGTGGCCTGGTTCGAGGCGCTGATCGAGGAAGACGACGTCGATATCATGGCCTGGGCGCTTGGCACGCTGGACATTCCGGAAATCTATCGCGGGGCGCAGATGGAGCTGATGCGCAAGCTCGATTATGTTGAGATCCCGCGCTGATCCCGGTTCAGGCGTAATCCGTAATATCGTAAACCACCACCTTGACCCACAAATGCCCGCAGCGTTCGATGAAGGCCTTGTGGAGCGGATGCGGCTGGTAGGCCTCCTGATCGGCGACGGAATCGAATGTCATCGATTCGGACAGGCTCCACGAATGATCGACGACATCGCGCGCTTCCGTCGCGGCGGGTATGCCGATGTGCAGCGTGCGGACTTGTTCGATGGCGCGCAGCGTTTCGACGCCTTCGGCCAGCTTTGCCAGATCCTCAGCCGAAGCGGGAATTTTCAGCCAGAACAGCGCCATGTGCCTGACCGGTCCGTCGCTGCTCATCTCATGTTCCTCAAACTTCCGATGGTGAACCCCTGGAACCGGATCGCCGAGCCCTCAAGCCTGCCAATCTGCAGGGAGGCAGAACCAACTTCTCTATTATCATCATCCTGAACTTGTTTCAGGACCTATTTCGCCGCAGTTCCAAGTCTATGCGGCAAGAGCGTAACCCCTGTGTCTATGTCCTCGCAAGTCGCCACTACGGCACCTTGTATATCGGTGTCACATCAGACCTGCTTGGCCGTTTGTGGCAACACCGAAACAACTCCATAACGGGGCACACATCGCGCTACTCATACCAAACTGCGCTGTGGGTGACTCACATGGGGGGATTCCCTGTCGGCTGAAAGTCTGAATCTATGAGGTTGTGCTTTGGAGGGCGCGATCATGGGTTCAGCGATTGGCTTGCGTGATGATTTTGACGGCCCTGCATTGAGGCGG
>CANJCQ010000063.1 GCA_947473355.1 Sphingomonadaceae bacterium
CCTCAATGCAGGGCCGTCAAAATCATCACGCAAGCCAATCGCTGAACCCATGATCGCGCCCTCCAAAGCACAACCTCATAGATTCAGACTTTCAGCCGACAGGGAATCCCCCCATGTGAGTCACCCACAGCGCAGTTTGGTATAAGGCACCTTAAGAAGCGGTCGTCCCCAGCGGCCTTCTTCATCGCGGGCTAGCTCGAAGGCGAAGTAGTATTCGGCTAGGAAGGTTATCAGGGCGGGGGCGAGAGTGTCATATGGGGAGCTAATGCCCGTCACTGACGCTCTGCGGGCCTTGGCGATGATCGTTTCATATTCATGGTCGGCAGCTTTGAAACGCTCAAGGGCACCGGGAGTGGCGATGCTGTGTGCTGCAAGCGTCCTGACGAACTCAGAGGGCGCGTGAGGGATGAAAGGTCGCAAGGAGGCGGGGATGCGCCTGCGGTAGTTCAGGTGGCCCGTCTGGGGATGCTTATGGACGTAGGGCACGGCCCGCCTAGCTCCCATTGGTAGCTCCCGAATGCGGGGGCTGTGTAGCATCTTTGTGTATCACCAAGCCTTGCATAAGGCTAGGGTTTCTGCCATTCCTAAGGCTATACAAGGCCTTAGGCGGCAACTGGTGCCCAGAAGAGGACTCGAACCTCCACGCCCTTGCGAGCGCCAGCACCTGAAGCTGGTGCGTCTACCAATTCCGCCATCTGGGCACGGGGCGCTTCCGCAAGTTTGCAGGGCGCCGGGTAGGAGCGGGCCGATAGCGGGGCAGGGCGCGGCTTGTCAATGTCAATCGCCCAGCCGCGCACCGGACGAAACGTCAGCGCCGCTTATGTCCGGTTGCGCCGTGGCGCGCGGCTGTGGCATGGGGAGCGCTGACATTCGGGAACCGCATTTATGGTAGGTGCAATGAACAGCTTGGCGGATCACTCGGCGCTGCGCGACAAATTGGTCGTGCTGCTGGGCGGTAGCGGCTTTTTCGGGCGGCATGTGGCACAGGCTCTGCTGGCTCAGGGCGCACGGCTCCGCGTGGTCAGCCGCCATCCCGAGCGCGCCTTTGCGCTCAAGCCGCTGGGCAATCTGGGGCAGGTGCAGTTCGCGCGTTGCGATGTCACTCGCCCTGAGGCTCTTGCGCCAGCGCTGGTCGGGGCAGCTGCCGTCGTCAATCTGGTCGGGGCTTTTGCCGGTGATCTGGATAGCCTGCAGGGCGAGGGCGCCGGCCGGGTGGCAGCCGCAGCCAGGGCGGCAGGCGTCAGCGCCTTTGTCCAGGTCTCGGCGATCGGCGCGGATGCAGCGAGCCCGGTCCCCTATGCCCGCACCAAGGGCGAGGGCGAGGCGGCAGTGCTGGCAGCCTTCCCCAAGGCGACGATCTTGCGGCCATCGTTGTTGTTCGGGCCGGACGATAATTTCGTGAACATGTTTGCCGGCCTGATCGCCATGCTGCCTGCCTTGCCGGTCTTCGGACCTACTGCGAAGTTGCAGCCGGTGTTTGTTGACGATGCGGCCGAAGCGGTCGCTGCGGCGCTGGCCGATCCCGCAAAGCATGGCGGCAAGATCTTTGAGCTGGCCGGGCCCGAAGTGCTGACCATGCTGGAGCTGCACCAGCGCATCGCCGCAGCGCAGGGCCGCGAGCGGCTGTTGGCCGAGCTGCCCGATTTCATCTCGGGCGCTTTTGCCACGCTGACCGGCTGGCTGCCCCTTGCGCCGCTCACCAGCGACAAGTGGGCGCTGCTCAAAGCCGGCAATGTGGCTTCGGGCAAGCTGCCGGGGCTGCAGGAATTGGGCGTATCTGCGCATCCGCTGGGGCTTTATCTTGACCGCTGGATGGTGCGGTTCCGGGAACATGGCCGGTTTGGCGAGAAGAGCCGCGCGGCCTGAAGCGATTTTGCAGAAGCAACATATTGATTACTGGCACTAATTTGCAAGTTCACAATATGGAACTTTACTAAGTTTAGGCCAAGGCACTGCGCCCTTAATGTTTCGGCGAAAGTCCCGAGGCCCAGATGCGACAAAACCCGCGCCTTGGGGGGCACGGGTTCGGGTGGAGGGGTTGACGAATCAAAGAGCGGTGAGACTTGATGGTCTCAATAAGGCCAGTGTGGCATTTCTTGGGGGATGTAGGAAAGGTTTGCGTGGGGGTGGTGCGGATCAACTCCGGGGACATGTCCGGTCATCCTGAGCCTGTCGGGACGAATTCGACCGAGGGTCAACGATTGCGTGTCCCGGTCCGGCGGTGCAGGAGGGCAATTGTGCGTAAGGTTTCACGTAGAGGCACGGAGGCGCAGAGATAAGTGCACTGTCACCGTAACACGTTCCCATCGCACTGCTCCATTTTCAGCCAACAGGATCATGTCCTGTTGCACTTACTTTTGGAACGCGCGAATTACGGTGACAGTGCACTAAATTGACAACCAGTCGCTTTTGTGCGAGCCATGCGTGCATGGCGCGATTGGCCCGATATGTGTTGCCCGGCATTCCTCACCACGTGACCCAGAGGGGGAACGGGCGCCAGCAGACGTTTTTTTGCGAGGCGGACTATGCCGCCTATCGTGATCTGCTGGCCACGCATTGCGCGGCGCACGGTGTGGGGGTGTGGAGCTGGGTGCTGATGCCCAATCACGTTCATCTGATTGTGGTTCCGGATCATGCAGACGCTCTGCGGGCTGCTCTTTCGAAAGTGCACCGTGCCTATGCCGGTCGCATCCATGCGCGCGAGCGGCGCACTGGCCATTTCTGGCAGGGGCGCTTTGGCTGTGTTGCAATGGACGAGCCGCACCTGCTTGCGGCCCTGCGCTATGTGGCACTTAACCCCGTGCGGGCGCGGCTTGCTGCGCGGGCGCAGGATTGGCGCTGGTCGAGCGTTCATGCGCTGCTCGATCCGGCGCGGGGCGATGCCATCACCGATACGGCCCCGGTGCTGGAACGCGTCCCTGACTTCGCGGCCCTGCTTGTAGCCGACGAAGATGCAGGCCTCTCGGAGGCGCTGCGGCGTGCGGAAAGCATTGGCAGGCCGTTGGGCGATAGTGCATTCCTGGATCGCGTCGAGGCAATCCTGGGCCGCGACCCCAAGCCCCGTAAACGCGGACCAAGCCCGAACGATAATTAAATGCACTGTCACCGTAATGGTCACCGTAATTTCTGTCACCGTAATTTCGTAATTTGACACATGGCCGCGTCTTGCGCCCTTCTTCCTGTCCTTTGCGGTGCTCGTAGCGCCAAAGATATCCATAGGGGATGACCAGCCCTGGCTCCGGGTGGGGAAGCGGCATTCGCCTTTCAATCCAGCAGGGCGTTCAGATGATCGTGCTTTGCGTCCATCCGCACATCTGCGAGGGCCTTGAGCGTGTCGGCGTCCAGTTCTTCGGCCGCCAGTGCAGTGGGAGCCAGTGCCTTGAGGCGGCGGTATTCCTCATAATCATGCGCGGAGACGAAATAGCCGGTTATGCGGTCATGGTTGGTCACGGCGACAGCTTCGCGCTGCGCCACATCGCGATAACGGCCGAAATTGCGGGTGAATTCTGTTGCGGTTACGGCAGCCATGACGATCTCCTCAATGTGAGAGATATTACGCAAATTATGTAAATTACGCAATATCAATTGTGGCGTCATTGCTTCTCTTCAGCGCTTGCGTCTCCGGGCACACGCGAGCAGCATGCCCCCACTCCCATCACCCATCCACATCGCCATAATGCTCAGGCGGCTGGATCACGTCCATCCGTTCGGACAACAAAGGCCGAAAGCTGGGGCGGCTCTTGATCACGGAATACCAGCCGCGCGCCTGATCGTGGCCAGTCCAGTCGATGCCGCCGAGATAGTCGACCACGGATATCTGCGCAGCGGCGGCGAGATCGGCGAGGCTCATGGTCGCGCCGGCCAGCCAGGGGCGGCGGTCGATCAGGTAGTCGATGTAATAGAGATGCTCGTGCGCCAGCTTCATGCCCTCGCGCAGGGTCTTCGAATCGGGCGACTGGCGCAGGATCAGACGCTTCTTCATCCGCTCGAGCAGGAACGAGCTGGTGACGTCCTCATAGAAGTTTTCGTCGAACAGCGCGACCAGACGGCGCACTTCGGCGCGCTCGGCGCTGCTGCCGCGGATCATCGGATTGTTGTCGATGGTTTCTTCGAGATATTCGCAGATCGCCCGGCTGTCGCACAGGGTCAGGTCCTTTTCGGGATCATGCAGCACCGGGGTGCGCACCGCCGCATTCATTTTCAGGAAGTCGTCGCGGCGCTCCCACGGGTTTTCGCGCCACAATTCATAGCCGATGCCCTTCTCGCTCATCAGCAGGCGCAACTTGCGGCTGAAGGGGCACAGGGGAAATTGATAGAGTTGCCACATAGCCCAAAGCTATGGCCCAAGCCGGGCTGCGGCGTCCACCCGGCGAATTGACAAAGCGCGGCTGAATCGAGTGGATAACCTTTCGGGCACGAGCTACGAAGCCCCCGTCAATCGACTCTAACCCGGAGAGAAAACAATGTTTACCCACGTCGTCGTCGGCAGCAACGATCTTGCCAAGAGCAAGGCGTTCTATGACGCAATCTTCACCGCTATCGGCGGCAGTGCCGGTGCCGACATGGGCACGCGCCTTGCCTATGGCCACAAGGGCGGCAATTTCATGGTCACGACGCCGATCAACGGCGAGCCGGCTTGCCATGCCAATGGCGGCACCATCGGCTTTGCCATGGACAGCAACGAGCAGGCCCAGGCCTGGCATGATGCCGGCGTCGCCGCTGGCGGCACAAGTTGCGAAAACCCGCCGGGCGTGCGCGATCTCGGCTTTGCCAAGCTCTATCTCGCTTACTTGCGCGATCCCGATGGCAACAAGCTTTGCGCCATGCTGCCCGCTGCCTGAGGAAGACCCCCATGAAACTTCAGAACCTGCGGCTTGGCTGCAACGATCTCGACAAGGCCCGCGCCTTTTATGACGCCACTTTCGGCGCGCTCGGCGTGGAGCGCACGCAGATGCCGCCGGAATATCCCATCGCCATGTACAAGCTGCCCGGTGGGCCCAATTTTGCCGTTGGACCGACGCGTGACAAGCAGCCCGCCACCCATGCCAATGGCGGCACCATCCTGTTCGGCGCGGATAGCGAAGCAGAGGTCGCGGCCTGGCATGCAGCAGGGCTCGCCAATGGCGGGAGCTGCGAAGGCCAACCCGAGCCCAAGCCGCAAGCCCCCGGCTCCTATGGCGCCTATCTGCGCGATCCGGACGGCAACAAGCTGGCGGCATTCTATAACCTCAACCTCGGTTGAGGCGCTGTTGTGGCGAGTGCGGCACAGGTCCACCGGGACGGCAGCCGCCTCGCCATAACGCGCGAATGGGTGCGCGAAGAGCCTGTCGCGCTCGAATTCAACGGCCTCGCCTATGCCGTGATGATGGCGACCCCGGCCGATCTTGAAGATTTCGCCACTGGCTTTGCCCTGACTGAGGGGCTGGCGGCACATGCCGGCGAGGTGATGGATCTTGCCATCGCCGAAGTCGAACAGGGCTGGATCGTGCGGGCAGCACTATCCGGGCTGGGCGCGGAGCAATTGGGCGAGCGGGTGCGCAGCCGCGTCGCCGAATCGAGCTGCGGGTTGTGCGGGATTGAAAACCTTGAGGCCGTTGCGCGGCCCTTGCCGCTGGTCGCGGCGCATGATCCTATCGAACCGCAAGCAATTTTCGCCGCGCTGGCCGCGATGCAGCATCTCCAGCCTATGGGCCTCGCTACTGGCGCGGCGCATGCAGCGGCCTGGTGCGATCCCGCCGGAGCAGTCGGTTGCCTGCGCGAGGATGTCGGGCGGCACAATGCGCTCGACAAGCTGATCGGCGCCATGGCGCGCGAGGGACGGGCACTGGCGGGCGGCTTCGCGCTATCGACGGCGCGGTGTTCCTACGAGATCGTCGAAAAGGCAGTGCGCGCGGGCGCGACAACGCTGGTCACCATGTCGTTGCCGACAAGCATGGCGGTGGATCGGGCGAGGGCGGCGGGGCTCAGTCTGTGGGTACTGGCGCGGGACGATTCAGTGTTGGAAGTGACCGTTTGAACCCTAAAAAAATCCGTCATCCTGAACTTGTTTCAGGGCCCATTTCTCGATGCACCCAGAGCGTGGTTTTCGGAAGGAAGCCTCACGGTTAGCGTATCTCCGGCTTGCTCCGAGCTTGCGGCACAATGGGTCCTGAAACAAGTTCAGGATGACGAGAAATGAGGGTTGAGGAAAATTGCGATTGTGCTGCACTCTTCGGGAAAGCCTACCGCCCCAAAACGAAAATCGCATGCTCCGCGCGGAAATTCGCCGCGCCTGCACTGATCTGGCTGTCGCCGGAGAGAAACCACGCCTGCTCCACCTTGATACCGCGTGCCCGCATCAGGTCCTGGAAGTCGGCGACTGTCAGGTGATGGATATTGGGCGTCTCATACCAGGCGACCGGCAGCAGCCGGGTCACTGGCATCTTGCCGCCAAACAGCAGCGACAAGCGCACCCGCCAGTGGCCAAAATTCGGGAAGCTGACAAAGGCATGGCGGCCGATCCGCAGCAGTTCTTCCAGCACCAGATCAGGCCGCATCATGGTCTGCAGGGTTTCGCTGAGGATGGCATAGTCGAACGATTGGTCGGGATAGAAGGCAAGGTCCGCCCCGGCATCGCCCTGGATCACAGACAGCCCCTTGGCGACGCAGGCCGCGACATTGGCACTATCGATCTCCATGCCGCGCGCGTCGCACTGCCGCTTGTCGCGCAAGGCTTCGAGCAAGGTGCCATCGCCGCAGCCTACATCGAGCACGCGGGTGCCGGGCGAGACATGGGCGGCGATCAGCGCGAGATCGGGGCGAAGGGCATTCATGCTTGCGCCTCCCTCGAGTCGAGCAACATGGCTCTTTCAGGGTGCGCCAGCGGCTGCCAGCCAAACCGGGCATAGAGCGAATGGGCAGTTCGCGTGAACAGCATCCACATCCGCACACCCTGCAACTCCTGATGCGCCTGAATTGCTGCTAACATTGCCTTTGCCAATCCCTGCCCTTGATGCGCCTCCAACACATAGACATCGGTCAGATAGGCGTAAGTCGCATAGTCGGATATGACCCGGGCCATGCCAATCTGGCCATTCTCAGAATGGACGGTGCAGCACAGTGAATGCTGAATTGCTCGCGCGAGAGTTTCAAGCTTGATCCCTGTCGCCCAATAGCTCCGGGTAAGAAAGGCATGGGCTGCAACAGCATCAACATCGCCCGGATCGAACGAAAGCCGATATCCATCAGGCAGCTCGATCATTGCCCCAGGAACCCTGCAACTACCCGGTCCAGCTCGGGCACTTCCAGCAGGAAGCTGTCATGGCCGAACGGCGCGGACAGTTCGACGAAGCTCACCGGCGCGCCTGCGGCATTGAGCGCATGGGCCAGACCGCGCGACAGTTCGGTCGGATAGAGCCAGTCGCTATCGAAGCTGACCACGCAGAAGCGCGCATTGGTATCGGCGAAGGCATCGGCCAGCCTGCCGCCCCCGCCTTTGCTCAGATTCTCCTCAGCGAGATCGAAATAACTCATCGCCCGGGTGATATAGAGGTAGCTGTTCGCGTCGAAACGCTCGGAAAAAGTCAGCCCCTGATGGCGCAGATAGCTTTCGATCTGGAAGTCGGCCTCGAAGCCGAAGGTCTTGGAGTTGCGGTTCTGCAGGCGGCGGCCGAATTTCTCGGTCAGGCTCGATTCGGACAGGTACGTGATATGCGCCGCCATGCGCGCCACGCCGAGCCCGGCCGCAGGGGTCTTGCCGGTGTTGTAATAGCTGCCGCCCTGCCAGTCCGGATCGGCCATGATCGCTTGCCGCCCGACTTCCTGGAAGGCGATGTTCTGCGCGGGCATGGTCGCGGTGCCGCCAATGCACAGCACGCGTTCGGCAATATGCGGCCAGTTGGCGGCGAGGCTGAGCCCCTGCATCCCGCCCATCGATCCGCCGACGACTGCATAGAGCTTCTCGATCCCCAGCGCCTCCAGCAAGGCGACCTGCGCGCGCACCATGTCGCGGATGGTGATCACCGGGAAGCGCATGGCATAGGGCTGACCATCGGGTGCGGGCGAACTCGGCCCGGTCGATCCCATACAGCCGCCCAGCACATTGGCGCAGATGACATAAAAGCGGGTCGTATCGATCGGCTTGCCCGGCCCGACCATGCGGTCCCACCAGCCGGGCTTGCCGGTGATCGGATGCGGGCTGGCGACATGCTGGTCGCCGCTGGTGGCGTGGCAGAGCAGCACGGCATTGTCTTTGGCGGGGCTCAGCGAGCCATAGGCCTCATAGGCAATTTGCACGCCAGCAAGGCTCTGTCCGCTGTCGAGCAGCAGCGGTTCGTCCAGTGCCAGCATTTCGCTGACGGTGGTGATTGTCGGCCCGGCCATTGTGCATGCGACTTGGGGAGAATGGCGGGCTCTGTCAATTGCCTGCGGTGTCGGCTATGCGCAGCCGCGTTATGGCTCTCGCTCCTGTTCCCAAGCCCTGGATCGCCGAAATCCACGCCTATGTCGCCGGCAAGAGTTCCGGTGCCGACGGGCGGCGGCTGGTCAAACTCTCGGCCAACGAAAACCCGCTGGGCACCAGCCCCAAGGCGCTCGCCGCGCGCGGAGAGGCGCTGGTGCCCTCGCTCTACCCGGACCCGGATTCCGTTGCCCTGCGTGAGGCGCTGGGCGCGCTGCACCATATCGACCCATCCCGCATCCTCTGCGGCACCGGCTCGGGCGAATTGCTCGCCGTGGCTGCCAGTGCCTTCGCCGGGCCGGGCGACGAGGCGATCTATGTGCGCTATGGCTTCTCGCTCTATGACATCGTGATCCGCCGCAGCGGCGCTGTGCCGGTGGTCGCGCCCGATGCCGATTATGGCACTGATGTCGATGGCCTGCTGGCATTGGTCAACGAGAAGACCCGCGTGGTTTTCGTCGCCAATCCCAACAACCCGACCGGCAGCTATCTGCCCAAGGGCGAGATTGCGCGGCTGCATGCGGCGCTTCCCGCCGATGTGCTGCTGGTGCTCGATCAGGCCTATGGCGAATATGTCGCGCCGGAAGACGACGACGGAGGGCTGGATCTGGCCGCGCTGCAAAGCAATGTCCTCATCACGCGGACATTCTCCAAGGCATACGGGCTGGCGGGTGACCGGATCGGCTGGGCGACCGGCGCGCCAGAACTGATCGAAGTGCTCAACCGCATTCGCGGGGCCTTCAACCTCAGCAATGCTGGCCAGGCCTCGGCCCTGGCGGCAGTGCAGGATCAGGCGTTCGTTGAAATGTCGCGCCGCCATAATGCGGCGGAGCGGGCGCGGTTCGTTGCGGCTATCGACATGCTGGGCAATCATGGCCTGCGCGCGGTGCCGAGCGAAGCCAACTTCTCGCTGGTCCTGTTCGAGGGCGCGCTTACGGCCGAGGCGGCCTATCAGGGCCTGATGGAACGCGGATATATCATCCGCTGGCTGCCGGGGCAGGGCCTGCCGCATGGCCTGCGCATCACCATCGGCACGGCCGAACAGATGGACGCGATTGCGCTCGCCCTGCGCGAAATGGCGGAAGCAGCGAAATGACCTTCCAACGCATCGCCATCATCGGCCTCGGTCTGCTGGGCGGCTCGATCGGCCTTGCCGTGCGGGCCAACCTGCCGGGTGCCGTGACCACCGGCTACGACCACGACCCCGCCACCCGCAAGCGCGCCGCGACACGCGGCCTTGCGGACAAGGTTTGCGACAGCGCCGCCGAGGCCGTGCGCGAGGCAGACCTCGTGATCTTTTGCGTGCCCCCCCTTGCCATGGCCGAGGCGGCGCTGGCCATTGCCGAGGCTCTGCCCCCGGGAGCGCTGGTCAGCGACGTCGGCTCGAGCAAGGTCGCGGTGGCCAAGGCGCTCGGCGAGGCCTTGCCCGGCCACGCCATCATCCCCGCGCATCCGGTCGCGGGCACCGAGAACAGCGGGCCGGACGCAGGCTTTGCCGCCCTGTTCCACAATCGCTGGTGCATCATCACCCCGCCCGCCGACGCCGATCTGCAATTGCTCACCAAGCTCACCCAGTTCTGGGAAGCACTCGGCGCCAATGTCGAAATCATGGACGCCCCGCACCACGATCTCGTCCTCGCCGTAACCAGCCACCTGCCGCATCTGATTGCCTATACCATCGTGGGCACCGCCTCGGACCTCGAAGAAGTCACGCAAAGCGAAGTGATCAAATACTCCGCCGGCGGCTTCCGCGACTTCACCCGCATCGCCGCCTCGGACCCTACCATGTGGCGCGACGTGTTCCTGTCAAACAAGGACGCGGTGCTGGAAATGCTGCAACGCTTCAGCGAAGACCTCACCGCCCTGCAACGCGCGATCCGGGTGGGGGATGGCGATGCGCTGTTCGACCACTTCACGCGGACGCGCGCGATCCGGCGCAGCATTATCGCCGAAGGTCAGGACGATGCGCGGCCCGACTTCGGGCGCGGGGATCATGGGGATGGCTGAGGAGGGCGATCTTTCGATCACTCATCTGCCGCCCGATTTCATCAGACTTATGTATGCAGGTATGGAATGCGGCCGCGCGATTTCTTGCTTCAAAGAAGTTGAACGATTGCTTGCAATCAGAATTGAACGAGATGGTGCTGAAATCAGAGAGTGGCTTTCTGTCTTTAACGCAATTCGCCTTGCTCTGCATTTTACGGCGAATGTTTCCAAGTTATTCTGGCCGCAGGACAAGCCTTCGGCTCAAGTTAAGAATCGATGCGATCGTTTGCGCAAGTTGGTAGGATTGTCGGTGGATCACCCACTGAGCAATCGGCGACTAAGAAATCATTTTGAGCATTTCGACGAGCGATTGGACAAGTGGGTCGGCGATTCACCTCGCCCATTCGCAGGCATTGAGGTGATTCTAGAGGATGATTTACCTGATGTGACGCGTCGGGCGTTACACAGGTCAGTGCCTGTTCTCTATGATGAGATTGATCAATCCATCCTTATGTTGGGCGAGAAATTTTTGCTTCCAGAATTGCTCAGCGCCGTGAAGGACGTGCTGTCACACATTTCGCTCTCAAAAATCTTCGATTCCACAACTTCTTAATGCGCTGCCCCCCAGCTCGCCCCAGTGCCAATCTCAATCCCCAGCGGCACCTCCAGCTTCACCGCAGGCAATGCCGCATCCGCCATCACCCGCTCGATCACCGGGCTGGCCGCAGCAACATCCCCCTCGGGCAGCTCGAACACCAGTTCGTCATGCACCTGCAGCAGCATCCGCACATGGCCGAGCCCAGCTTCCGCCAAGGCCGGCATCATCCGCGCCATGGCGCGCTTGATGATGTCCGCGCTGGTGCCCTGGATGGGCGCGTTGATCGCGGCTCGCTCGCTGCCTTGCCGCTCGGCCTGCTGCCCAGACCTGATGCGGGGGAACCAGCATTTGCGGCCAAACAGAGTCTCGGAATAACCCTTCTCGCGCACGCTCTCCAGCGTGGTGTGGATGTAGTTCTGGATGCCGGGGAAGCGCGAGAAATAGCGGTCGATCATCGCTTGCGCTTCGTCGGACTCGGTGCCCAGCCGCGTGGCGAGGCCCCAGCGGCTGATGCCGTAGAGGATCGCGAAGTTGATCGTCTTGGCTCGGCCGCGCGTGTCGCGGGTTACTTCGCCGAACATTTCCTGCGCGGTGCGGGCGTGGATGTCCTCGCCAGCCGCAAAGGCTTCCTTGAGGCTCGGCACATCGGCCATGTGCGCGGCTAGGCGCAGTTCGATCTGGCTGTAGTCGGCAGCGAGGATGACATTGCCTGCGTCCGCCACGAAGCAATCGCGGATCTGGCGGCCGATTTCAGTGCGGATCGGAATGTTCTGGAGGTTCGGCTCGGTCGAGGACAGACGCCCGGTTTGCGCGCCCACAAGCGAGTAGCTGGTGTGGACGCGCTGGGTCGCCGGATTGATCGCGGCTTGCAGCGATTCGGTGTAGGTCGAACGCAATTTCGACAATTGCCGCCATTCGAGCACTTTGCCAGCCATCACGGTGCCTTGTGCCGCCAGCCCTTCGAGAATGCCGACATCGGTCGAATATTGCCCGCTCTTGCCCTTCTTGCCGCCCTTGAGACCCATCTTGTCGAACAATATGTCACCAAGCTGCTTGGGGCTGCCGATGGTGAAAGGCTCGCCGGCGAGCTCGTGGATTTCCGCCTCCAGCCTGCCGATCTCGACCGCAAATCCGGTCGAAAGCCCGGCCAGCTTTTCGCGGTCGACCTTGATACCGTGCCGTTCCATCTGCGCCACGACCGAAATCAGCGGCCGGTCGACACGTTCATAGACGCGCGTCGCGGCCTCTGCGGCGAGGCGCGGTTTCAGCACGCGGTGGAGCCGCCAGGTGACGTCGGCATCCTCGGCAGCATATTGCGTCGCCTTGTCGAGCTGCACTTCGGCAAACGAGATCGCCTTCTTGCCGGTGCCGCAGACGTCCTTGAAGGCGATGCAGGTGTGGCCGAGGTGGCGCGAGGCCAGCTCGTCCATGCCGTGTCCGCCGCCGATGCCGTCCTCACTGCGTCCGGCGTCGAGATCGAAACTGATCACCATGGTGTCGTCGATGGGAGAGACTGACACCCCATAACGCTCCATGACGTTGAGATCGTATTTGATGTTCTGGCCGATCTTGAGCACCGCATCGCTTTCCAGCAGCGGTTTGAGCCGGGCGAGGGCCTCGGTGCGATCGATCTGCTGCGGCTTTTCGGCAAACATGTCGGTGCCGCCGTGGCCCAGTGGAATGTAGCAGGCCTGATTGGGGCCGACCGCGAGGCTGATGCCGACCAGATCGGCCTGCATCGCATCGAGCGCGCTGGTTTCGGTGTCGAAGGCGATCAGCCGAGCGGCAAAGCCCCGCACAATCCACGAATCGAGCGCTTCGAGCGTCTGCACGCATTCGTATGCCGAATGATCAATTGCCGGCATGTCAGGCAAGGGCTGGTGCGAGGCACCTTCGGTCGGCGCGGCGCTGGCGGTCACCTCTTTGGCGGGGTTGAGCTGGGTCTTGCGCTCCGGACTGCCCGATCCCGCCCCCAGCCGCCGCAGCAGGCTGGTGAAGCCGTGTTTTTCAAGAAACGCCGCCAGCGGATCAGGCGGAATGGCATCGAGCTTGAAGTCATCGAGCGGGATCGGGAGCGGGCAATCCTCCTTGAGCTGCACCAGCACCCGGCTGAGCCGCGCCATCTGGGCCTGCTCGATCAGCGAATCGCGCAGCTTGCCCTCTTTCATCTCTGGTGCCGCGGCCAGCACATGTTCCAGCGTGCCATGCTCCTGGATCAACTTGGTCGCAGTCTTCGGCCCGATGCCGCGAATGCCGGGCACATTGTCCGCCGTGTCGCCCATCAAGGCCAGTACATCGCCGACGAGATCAGGGGTCACGCCGAATTTTTCGGCGACCTCCGCCTCGTCGATGCGCACATTCTTCATCGTATCGAGCATGTCGACATGGCCGCCGCCCACTGCATCGCGCCCGATCAGCTGCATCAGATCCTTGTCGGACGAGACAATCGTCACATCCCAGCCGCGTGCAGTCGCCTCGCGCGCATAGGAGGCGATCATGTCATCGGCCTCGACATTTTCCTCCTCGATCATCGGCAGCGAAAAGGCGCGGGTGGCGTCGCGAATCAGCGGGAACTGGGGCACCAGATCTTCAGGCGCTGGCGGGCGATTCGCCTTGTATTGGTCGTAAATGTCGTTGCGAAACGAGGTTCCGGCCTTGTCGAGCACCACTGCAAGGTGAGTCGGGCCGTCCGCCTTGTGGAGATCATCGGCGAGTTTCCACAGCATTGTCGTATAGCCATAAACCGCCCCGACCGGGGTCCCCTGCGGGTCGGTCAAGGGCGGCAAACGGTGATAGGCGCGGAAGATATAGGCCGATCCGTCGACCAGATAGAGGTGGTTTTTTGGCTGCATTGCGCGGTCCTAGCAAGTGCGGCGGGCAGCGTCAGCCCGAATCGGGCGATTTGTCCATTTCGGCCCCGATACTGTCGGCGCGCCACAGCTTCGACACATTTGACTGCTAGAACGGTTAACAGAAAATTTTGCCTTTCATGCCCCCAAAACGCGACTAGCGCTTGCATCACCACGCCAAGATGAGTAATTGGCTACGAAGTCTACCAATGCGGTAGGCTTTCGGCACAGCCTTGTGCTGCGCTTAGGTCCACTCGCTGTTCAAGGATTACTATTCATGCGCAAGATCGTTTTCGCCGCCGTCATCGCCGGCGCTGCCCTGTCCCTCTCGGCTTGCTCGAAGCCTGCTGACGAAGCCGCTTCGGCTGCTTCGGACGCTGCTGCAATGGCCACTGACGCCGCTGCCGCTGCCACTGAAGCTGCTTCGGGCGCCGCTGCTGCTGCCACTGAAGCCGCTTCGGGCGCCGCTGCTGCCGCTTCGGGCGCTGCTGCTACCGCTACTGAAGCTGCTAAGGCCGCTGGCGATGCAGCTTCCGCCGCTTCGGACGCTGCCAAGAAGATGTAATTTTTGCCTTCTGGCAAATTTTTCAGGATCGGGCGCGCGGACTTTTCGGTTCGCGCGCCCTTTTCTTTTTGTCGGGCAGCATGGTTAATGTGACCGGCAAGCGTCCCGTTTGGTGACAGGCCGTGCCTCATTCGGTTTCGGCAGTGCCATGCGCCTTGCCCCGCCGGGCAACCTGCGGCTACCATCCGCGCCGATGACGGACCTGTTTCAACCTTCCAGCGGCATTCTTGAAGGTGCAGTGCACCGTTACGCACTGCGCGTCTATTTCGCGGATACCGACCTGTCCGGCGTGGTCTATCATGCCAACTATCTGCGCTGGTTCGAGCAGGCCCGCAGCGAGCTGTTGCGACTGCTTGGCATTGAACAGCGCAGCGTTCAGGAAGCGGGCGAGGGTGCTTATGCCGTCGCCGATCTGACGATACGCTATCTGCTTCCCGCCCGGCTCGATGATGTGGTGGTAATCGAAACCCGAGCCGAGGAAATGCGCGCCGCCTCTTGCCGGATGCACCAGCAGGCCTGGCGTGGCACGGATCTACTCACCGAGGCGCGGCTGCGAATCGGTTTCGTCGGACCCGATGGCCGCCCGCGCCGCCAGCCCGAGGCCTGGCGAAAGGCCTTCGCCGCCATTGCACCTGCGAAAGAATCCAAATGACGCCCTTGCCGATCCTTGCTTCTGCCACCCCCGGCCATCTCGCTTCTGGCCATCTCGATCCCCTCCAGCTGTTTCTCGGCGCCGATGTGGTTGTGCAGGTGGTGATTGCCGGGCTTTTGCTCGCCAGCCTGTGGGTGTGGACCCAGATTGTCGCCATCGGCTGGCGGATCGCTGCCTTGCGGCGGCGCTGCAATGCCTATGAGAAGGACTTCTGGCAGGCGGCAGATTTCGAAGCGCTACAGTCCGAACGCGGCGGAGCCAAGATTCCCTCAGCGCGGGTGGCCCTCGCCGGGATGGGCGAATGGCGGCGCGCGCGCAGTGCCAAACGCACGGACCGGGCCATGACCCTTGACAGGGAGGGCGCACGGCAACGCATTGGCCTGGCGCTGGACAGCGCGGTTGCCGCCGAAGCGGACGCCTTGGCAGAACCGCTCAATTTCCTCGCCACCGTCGGATCGGTTGCGCCTTTCGTGGGCCTGTTCGGCACAGTCTGGGGCATCATGAACAGCTTCTTTCAGATCGGCCAGCAGCAGAACTCCTCGCTATCCGTGGTCGCCCCCGGCATTTCCGAAGCGCTGTTTGCCACCGCTATCGGCCTGTTCGCAGCGATCCCGGCGGTGATTGCCTATAATCGCTATTCCTACCGGGTGGGGGCTTTCGAGGCGCGGCTTCAGCGCTTTGCCGACCGGCTGCACGCCAGTCTCAGCCGCGAGCTGGAAGCCGACTGATGGCGTTCATGTGCATTGATCGGGCCAGCAAAGCTGACCCTTGCGCGGCACCAGCCCGCTCCCCCGGCCCAACCACCCCGAGCCCATCCTGTCGGGTGGTTGGGGCGCCTCAGGAAATCGTCCCCCGGACGTTTTCTGTTTCTTTGGCACGGGAGCGGGCTGGTGCCGCAACCAGCCGAAAGGCTGGAAGATAATGGCCTTTGGTATCCATCGCCATAGCCGGGGGAGACGCACCCGCCGCGCGCCAATGGCGGAAATCAATGTCACTCCGCTGGTTGATGTCATGCTGGTCCTGCTGGTGATCTTCATGGTCACTGCGCCGCTGCTCAAGGCCGGGGTGCCAATCGATCTGCCTGACAGCCGCGCCAAGGCGCTGGCTGAGGCCGAGCTTCCGGTGTCGATCGCCATGTCGCGCGATGGATCGGTCTATCTCGATGATGCTCCGGTCGCGCCGGGCGGGCTGGCAGCGCTGCTGGCCACGCTGCCCAAGGGCGCGGACGGCAAGGAGAAGCCAATCATCCTGCGCGCCGATAAATTGCTCGATTATGGCCGGGTTATTGCGGTGATGGGCGAGCTTAACCGGGCCGGTTTCAACTCGATAACCCTGGTGACTCAGGCAGCGGCTGCCGAACCCCGGATCGACCCGGCGCTCACGCCGCGTTCAGGAACGGAAAACTAGGCCGTTTTGATGGCACAACGAGCTTTTCGCGGCGAGGAACTGGCAGGCCTTGCGATTGCCCTGGCAGCCCATGCCGGGCTGCTGGCCTTGCTGGTGCTGCATCCAGCCAGCTCGCCGGTTGTGCCGCCGCCTGAGCGAGTCACGGTGACACTTTCGGAAGACGTCGCGCTCACCTCGACTTCGCCTGAGCCGCAGGCCGAGGCCGCTGCGCCTGCCGCGCCTGAACTGGCGCCGGTTCCTGAGCCGCAGCCGGCACCCCGCGCCGCACCCGAGCCTGCGCCTCAGCCCGCTCCCCAACCTGTTCCCGCGCCTCGGATCAAGCCTGCGCCCGTGGCAATTGCCGCCCCCGCCCCGCGCCCGCAGCCGCGCGCTGCGCCCGCTCCTGCGCCGCGCGCCCGTCCAGCGCCGGCTGCCGTTCCGCAGCCTCGCCCGGCACCAGCATCCGCTGCGCGTGCCGCAAGCGCCAGCCGCATTTCGAACGATTTCCTGAAAGGCGTGCCCGGCACTCAGGCCAGCGGCGCAGCGCATAACCCGCCCGCCGCCGCGATCGGCCCGGCGGTGCGTTCGGCCTTGCTGGGGGCGGTCTCGCGCGCGCTCAAGCCGCGCTGGGTCGCGCCGCAGGGTGCAGAGGCTGACAAATTGATCACCTTTGTCACCTGGAACCTCAATCGTGACGGAACCCTCGCCGGGCCGCCGCGTGTGGTGCGCCAGGAAGGCATAACCGACGCCAACCGTCCGCAAGCCGCGCGCCACGCCGAACAAGCTATGCGGGCGATCCAGCTCGCTGCCCCTTTCAATCTGCCCGCAGAATATTACGATGCCTGGAAACGCATTGTCGAATTCGGCTTCGACAGGAAGTTGTCGCAATGAAGATGCTTTTGCTCTCCCCCCTGTTTGCCGCCTTCGCTGCCCTTGCTGCGCCGCTCGCAGCTCAGCCGGTTCCGCCGCCTGCCGCTTCGCCTCCCGCCGAAGAAGGCGGCCTCACCGGCGGTTCGGTGTCGGATGAGAACGACTGGCAGGACCTCGGTATCGCCATCACCGATTTCGCCACTGATGCCGATGTCGCAACCAGCACAACTGCGGGATCAACCGCCCAGCTTGGCCGCGGCCTCTCGCGTATTGTCGCAGGCAATCTGCGCAACAACGGCCTGTTCAAGCCTAGTGGCCCCGATGGCCTGCCCCAGCCGCTGTTCAGCGAGGTTCAGGCACCCAGCTATGGCCTGTGGCAGGGCCGCAGCGCCGAGATGCTGGTGCAGGGTTCGGTGCGTATGGTTGGCGACCAGATTGCGGTCGGCTGCTATCTGTTCGATGTCGCGCTGGGGCAGCAGCTTGCCGGGGCCAGCTGGACGGTTGCTCCATCGGACTGGCGGCGCGCGGCGCATAAATGTTCGGATCTGGTCTATTCGCGACTCTCGGGCGAGAATCCGTTCTTTGACAGCCGGATTGCCTATATCGCCGAAACCGGCCCCAAAAGCCGCCGCATCAAGCGGCTGGCGGTGATGGATTCGGACGGTGCCAACCATTCCTTCCTGACCACCGGCCAGGCGATCGCGCTTACGCCGCGCTATTCGCCCGACTACAAGTCGATCCTCTACCTGTCCTATCTCAACGGCAGTCCGCGCATCTATACCATCGACCCGGTGACCCGCAGCCAGCGTCTGGTCGTGCAGTCCAGCAACCCGATATTCGCGCCGCGCTGGTCGCCGGACGGGAAATGGGTGCTCTATTCGATGGCCCAGGCGGGCAATACCGATATCTACCGCATCCCTGCGGGAGGCGGCACGCCGCTGCGGCTGACCAATACACCGGGGATCAACATCGGCGGCAGTTTCTCGCCCGACGGTTCGAAGATCGTCTTTGAAAGCGACCGCTCGGGAAGCCAGCAGATCTATGTGATGAACGCTGATGGCAGCAATCAGCGCCGGGTCAGCTTTTTCGGCGGGCGCGCAGCGACGCCCGAATGGAGCCCGCGCGGCGACCAGATCGCCTTCACGCACATCGCAGGCAATTTCCGCATCGCTGTGATGAGCCCGGGCGGCGGTGAGCTGCGTTATCTCACCGACAGCTGGCAGGACGAAGCGCCAAGCTGGGCGCCCAATGGCCGCCTCATCCAGTTTTTCCGTACCTTGCAGAACAGCGGTAAGGCTTCGCTGTGGCAGGTTGATCTGACCGGGCGCAACCAGCGCCAGCTGCCGACCCCGGTCGATGCTTCCGATCCGGCATGGGGCCCGATCCGGCCATAAGAATGAACCCAAAGGAGAATGCCATGAGCAAGGGAACAATCGCAGCGGTGCTGGCTGTCAGCATGGCGCTGTCGGCCTGTGCCACCAAGGCGCCCAAGCAGCTGCCGCCAGATCCCGGCGCAGCGACTGCGGCCGATGCAAACAACGGCGCCCCGATCCCCGGCAGCCAGGCTGATTTCGTGGCCTTCACACAAGGCCAGGACACGGTCTATTTCGACACCGACCGCTATAATATCGACAGCGAGGATGCCGCCGCACTGGCAACGCAGGCGCAGTGGCTGATGCGTTATCCGGGCAAGCGGGCGACGATCGAGGGCCACTGCGACGAGCGCGGCACCCGCGAATACAACCTCGCGCTGGGCGAACGGCGGGCCAATGCGGCCAAGACCTATCTCGCCAGCCTGGGTGTCGACGCCACCCGGCTTTCAACTGTCAGCTATGGCAAAGAGCGCCCTGCCGCCATGGGTTCGGACGAAGCCAGCTGGGCGAAGAATCGCCGCGCGGTGTCTGTGACGATTGACTAGCGTGAGGCTAGTCCTGCAGAGACGGCGCTGACACGATCAGGCAGGAGAGCCCCCCATGAAAGCGACAATCTGGCACAATCCGGCCTGCGGCACCTCGCGCAAGACTTTGGCGATCCTCGAAGAAACGCGGGGCGCCGAAGTGACAGTGGTGGAATATCTCAAGCACCCGCCCAGCGCTGAAAAGCTTGCCCAGCTTTATCGCGATGCCGGCCTGACCCCGCAGCAAGGCCTGCGCCTGCGCGGCACCGATGCCGAGGAGCGCGGCCTGCCAGACGCGGACGATGCGACGGTGCTTGCGGCCATGGCCGCCGATTCGCGACTGCTCGAGCGGCCGCTGGTCGAGACCGACAAGGGTGTGCGACTGTGCCGTCCTCAGGACAAGGTGCACGAAATTCTCTAGGCCCGGCTAAGGGCAACTGCGCAGCACGGCGCTTGCCAAGCCGTAACAAATTTGCAATCGCGCGCTTTCGACCTTCCCGACCGATCACACAGGCCGTTCCCCAGCATGACCAGCACCGAGCTTGCCCGCGAGGCATTGCCGACGAAGTTGAAGCGCCGGATCAAGCGGGCCATGGGGCCGTGGGGGGTATTCTTCGAAGGATTCCTGCGGCACCCGGTGATGGTCGGCTCGATTATCCCGAGCTCGCGCTATACCATCGCCAAGGTACTGGCTCCGGTGCGTTGGAGCGAATGCAAGCTGTTCGTCGAATATGGGCCGGGCGTGGGCACATTCTGCCGCCCGGTGCTCGATCGGCTGCGGCGCGACGCGCAGCTGATCGTGATCGACACCAACCCGCTCTATATCGACTATCTGCGCGCTACGATCAGTGACAGCCGGTTCATTGCGGTGCTGGGCTCAGCCACCGATGTCGAAGATATCGTCGCCGGACATGGCTATGACCATGCCGACTATGTCTTGTCTGGTTTGCCCTTCACCACCCTGCCAGATGGCGTTGGTCCGGCGATCGCGGCAGCCACCCATCGGGTGTTGCGAGCAGGCGGGGCATTCCTGGTCTATCAGTTCACGCCGCGTGCGCGCGATTTCATGGCCAAGCACTTCACCCATATCGATCGCGATTTCGAATGGCGCAATATTCTGCCAAGCTACCTGTTCTGGGGCTGGAAAGAAGCAGGCACCGAGGGCTGAAGCGCCTCGACACGGAGGAGCCTTGTTGGCATTGATCGGCTATGGCCCCCTTTACCCTCCCCGGTTTCGATCTCGACACATTTATCGCTGCCACTCTGGCTGAAGACCTTGGGCAAGGCCTGCCCGGCGGCGGGCACGATGTCACTTCCGAGAGCGTTATTCCTGCCGATGCGCGGTTTTCCGGCACGATGGACAGCCGCGATGCGATTGTGGTCGCCGGGCTGCCTATTGCCGCTGCCTTCTTCCGCAAACTCGATCCGGGGGTGGAAATCGAAATTCTTGGCCAGGAAGGCCAGACGCTGGCCGCGGGCTCCGACCTGATGCGCCTGACGGGCAATGCCCGCGCCCTGCTGACCGCCGAGCGCAGCGCGCTCAACACCGTCCAGCACCTTTCGGGCATTGCGACCATGACGCGCCAGTATGTCGATGCCATGCAGGGCAAGGCTATCCTGCTCGATACCCGCAAGACCTTGCCCGGCCTGCGCCACCTGGAGAAATACGCCACCCGCATGGGCGGCGCGCAGAACCACCGGATGGGGCTGTGGGACGCGGCGATGATCAAGGATAACCATGTTGCCGTGGCAGGCGGCGTTGGCGAAGCGGTGCGGCGGGCCAAGGTTGCTGGCGTCATGCGGATCATCTGCGAGGTGGATGCTCTGGCCCAGATCGAACCGGCACTGCAAGCGGGCGCCAGCCATCTCCTGCTCGACAACATGAGCCCTGCGGAACTGCGCGAGGCAGTTTCACTGGTGGCGGGCCGCGTGCCTTGTGAGGCCTCGGGCGGAGTGCGGCTCGATACGATCGGCGCCATTGCCGCTTCAGGCGTGGACTATGTTT
Source organism: Sphingomonadaceae bacterium (assembly GCA_947473355.1). GTDB lineage: Bacteria > Pseudomonadota > Alphaproteobacteria > Sphingomonadales > Sphingomonadaceae > Novosphingobium. The sequence continues at coordinate 21,246 of CANJCQ010000063.1, forward strand.
CGGTCGGCAGGCTGACCCAAAGCGCGCCTGCTGCCGATGTGGGGCTGGATTTCACCCCGCTGTGAGAGGCAAGCTGATCCTGCTGGCGCTGGGCGTGCTTGCACTGGTGCTCATCGCCCTGACGTTCCCTTATCCCGCCCATGCCCAGTCCTATCAATGCCGCCTGCCGCAGCGCATTGATCCGGTGCCGCCGATCCAGCCCGATGGGCCCACCATCCGCACGCCGATCTCGGGCTATACGCTGGCGGTCAGCTGGTCGCCCGAATTCTGTCACGACGACAAAAGCTCAATGCAGTGCTCGGGGCGAAACGGGCGGTTCGGCTTCGTGCTGCATGGCCTGTGGCCCGAATCGAATGGCGGCCAGTCGCCGCAGTGGTGTGCGCTCACCCCGCGCCCCTCGGCAGACCTGATCCGCCGCAGCCTGTGCATGACGCCGGTGCCCTGGCTGATCGAACACGAATGGGCCAAGCATGGCAGTTGCATGAGCAAGACGCCGGAAGGCTATTACCGGGTAAGCGCTATCCTGTGGAACGCGCTGCGCTGGCCCGATGCCGATCGCCTGTCGCGTCAGGATGGCCTGACAACTGGCGACTTCCGCAAGGCCTTTGTCGCATCGAACCCGGACTGGCGGGCCTCGCAGGTGGGCATTTTGCTCAGCCGCAATGGCTGGCTCAAGGAGCTGCGGCTTTGTTACGGGCGGGATTTCATGCCGACAGATTGTGACCGGCGCAGTTTCGGACCAGCGGATTCGGCGGCGCTGAAAATCTGGCGCGGGCTTTAGCGCCGCGCCTTGAAAAACCCCTGAAGCAATTCCGCCGCCTCCGCTTCGCCAATCCCGGGATAGACCTCAGGCCGGTGCAGGCATTGATCCTGCTCGAACACACGGGCGCCGTGCTCCACCGCGCCGCCCTTGGGGTCGCTGGCCGCGTAATAGAGCTTGCCGATCCGCGCATGGGCAATCGCTCCGGCACACATCGCGCAGGGCTCCAGTGTCACCCACAGTTCGCAAGTTTCCAGCCGTTCCTGTCCCAGCGCCAAAGCCGCTGCGCGAATCGCCAGCATTTCGGCATGGGCGGTGGGGTCGTTCAGCCCGCGCGGAGCATTGTGCGCGGCGGCGATTATTACGCCATCCCTGACCACCACGGCTCCGACCGGCACTTCGCCTGCATCCGCCGCCAGCCTCGCCTGGGCCAATGCTGCGGCCATATGTTCGGGAAGCGGCCATCTGGTCATGGCCTGCGCATGCCCCTCACGCCTTGACCTTGCAAGGGCTCTTCGCTATGCGCGCGCCTTCCCCGAATACCGGGCCCCACATTCGAAGCGAGTTAAGCCATGTCCCGCATTTGCGAACTGACCGGAAAAGGCCGCCAGACCGGCAACAACGTCAGCCACGCCAACAACAAGACCAAGCGCGTGTTCCTGCCCAATCTGCAGAACGTCACGCTGATGTCCGAAGCGCTGGACCGCAGCTTCAAGTTCCGCGTCTCGGCCAATGGCCTGCGCTCGGTCGAACATGTCGGCGGGCTGGATAACTGGCTGGTCAAGACAGCGGACACCAAGCTGTCCGGCAATGCGCTCAAGGTCAAGCGCGAGCTGGCCAAGAAAGCCGCCGCCTAAACAATCCTTCCACGCAGGGGTAACTTCCCCTGGGGGGTAATTCCCTCAAGGATACTTCATAGTAACCCGCGTGGTCAGCCCACTGCGCGGAATGCTGAGCCGTACCGAACGGAAAGACGGCAAGCCCACCAGCGTCGGCGGATTGTTGGTGAAGCCATAGCCTTCGGCTGGCAGCCCGATCCCGTTGCGATCAAATTTCTGGTTGGCATTTTCGTCGTGATAAAGCGCAATGGCATAGACGCCCGGCTGCGGCACGAAAATGCAGGCGCTGGTCGTCCCGGCCACCGCACTGACGCGTCCGACATACATTGCCCCATGGTGGGCGAGAAACTTGCTGGGCACGTCGGCGTAAAGCGTCACCGCCAGCAACCCATTGCCATTGCGCAGCCCTGAAGCGACGACATGCATCCAGGTGCCGCTCGGCGTTCCGGTGCAACCTGCCGGGGCGGGAGTGCCTTGCGGTTCGGCGGAGGCGGGCGATGCCGCTGTCACCAGACTGGCAAGCAGGGTGGCCAGGGCGCGCAATCGTCTCGTCTGAATCATCGAACTTCAAATCCTGGAAGTGGGGGGAGAGGAGCAGGCGGCACTGCCAGCTTTGCTGGATTGTCAGCTATAAGGGGATGTGATCGCAGACCAGTTATTTGCATGAGTGCGGTGAATATGAGGTGAATTTGTCAGAATTGGGACAAGAGGCCTGTTCTGGGTCAATCTAATGTCATCTGGTTCTAGTCACCTGAATCTAAAGTCCGTCACATAATGTTTGTTCGGTCTTTTGGCAGAAGCGTTTGACTGAGGCGAGGATTTCGTCGGCGGATTTGGTCCATTTGAACGGCCTTGGGTTGTCGTTGTGTCGCTCGATGAAGGCGCGGATATC
>CANJCQ010000064.1 GCA_947473355.1 Sphingomonadaceae bacterium
ATGCGATCGCGGGAAAAATGGCTTGATCCGGCGCATCTGCACCTCGCTCAGCATAAACAGATCGTCCACAAGCAGCACCTCCTGGTGCCACCATTGAATCAACCCTCAGCCCATCATGCAAGCAATTTAACAGGTCCTGACCCTAGATCGCACGCCACTCGGAGTGAGGAGCTATCACAAAAATATTCCAAACCAGTAAAAATATATAAAAATAGTTGGATAGATGATATAGATTGGGGAGCATTATTATTATTAATTGGCGTCGTTGCGGCAGTAATTGTAATAGGTTGGCTTATTTATAGATTCATTTATCCGGCGCAGGGACATTGACCTACCGACAATGCATTTTCATTCTTGCCGCACTTGCTTCTTCGGGATGCTCTGCGTCCAACAAGGCGTCTAAGTCACAGTTTGACCAGTTTGAAAACCAAATCCGAAACGACGATGGGAATTCGTCGGTGTCCGAACGAGGTTCACCAGAACTGGCAGTCAGAACTCCACCAGACCCCTCGATGTCTAACGCCACCAGCGGTCGCAATCTCCAGCACTGTGGCTTGATCAGATACACCTGCGTAGTCGACGGGGATACATTATGGCTCAACGGAACCAAGATCCGGGTTGCTGACATTGATACACCCGAAATTAGCCAGCCCAGATGCCCGGCCGAAAAGGCGTTAGGCGATCGTGCCACTGAGCGTTTCATCGAACTGCTAAATCAGGGGCCCTTTGAACTTGCGAGGCTAGGTAGTCGCGATACGGATCGCTACGGTCGCTCCCTACGTATTGTCCTGCGAAATGGTCATTCGATTGGTGATCAGCTTGTCCAAGAAGGTTTGGCTCGCACTTGGACGGGACGCCGCGAACCTTGGTGCTGAAAATGCTCTGAGCAGTCGGACACTGCTTTGCCGACTAAAGCTCCTCAGTAGGACTCGCCCAAAACCCATTAGAGTGGCTGGTGCTGTCCAGAGGGCCCTTTACCGCAATGTCCAACCAGCCGCCGCCACACCCAATCCATCAGCCCAATCGCTATGCCGCCAATTCCTTATCCAGCGAAGCTCCCTCAGCAGCCGGACAATGACCAGAGCACGCTGTAGCTCAGAATCCAGAATGGCGCTGAGGACCGCTCTGAGGGGCGATCGGGGCTGGCATAAATACTCTCAGAACGGAGAGTACAATGGGCACAAACAGCTTGCTCGCATTGCGGGCGAATATGGTGATCGAAGCAGACATACAGGATGTTGGCGCTGGCGCTCGTGGGAGCAATCGTCAGCTTATCATCGATCTGGAAACATCAAACCTGAATCCGATTGATGGCGATATCATCCGATTTCGTGCCGTGAACCGTTTCGATCCAGACGATTGCTTTGATGAGTGGGTAAAGCCAGATCGTCCGATGTTGCCTTTTGCTGAGAAGTTCACCGGCACAACAAATGCCAAGCTTGCTCGCTGCCGTTCCATTGAAGCCGTGCTATCCGATTTCCTCGATTTTATCGATGGTGCCGAGCTGCTGGCGGACAATCTGGAGTTTGACCTGATGTTTCTGAACGCTGCCGTTGCAGCAACCTGCCCCGGAATTTGTGTTGACTGAGATTCCCGGCAAGACCACTTTGCAATTTTGCATTATGCCTCATTACAAAGCACTCCAAGGGTGAACCACTTATGGCAGGCTTATTTGCATTGGCGTTTCTCGCAGCACTAGTCGGAGTGTTTAAACCATATATCAATGGCGTTAAGCGAAGTCATTTTGGCATCGCGGCGTTTGTCGCGTTTGTCCTTGTCGGGATAACTTCACCAAAGGAACCTTCGCCGGCTAAAACAAGCCAAGTTGCTTCAATCAGCAGCAGCGAGACTAAGCCAGATCAGGTTATTGCCGAGACTGGCAAGGCGGAAGCCGCAAAGCCGGAAGATGCTTCCGAGTGGAGATACCAGACGCAAAAGGATGAAATGCGTGGCAGTGAGGAAAAGTTAGCCACTGTCGACGCGACCGCCCCAATTAAGCTGGATTTCCCATACGGTGAGCAAACCGGCAGGATTCTAGTGCGGCAGTCCCCCAAGTTTGGCTTCGACATCTTGGTTGGTGTCCCGAGTGGCCAAGTGATGTGCAACAGCTTTCAAGATACCTACATCAGCGTAAAATTCGATGATGAGCCAATTCAACGTTATAGATGTATGGATGCGGCTGACGGCAGTGACAATATGGTCTTCATTCAAGGCGCAAAAGGCTTTTTGGCAAGACTGAGGAAATCTAAGAAGACTGTCATCGAAGCAGATTTCTTTCAAAATGGTCGTCAGCAGATGACTTTCAATACCGCAAATCTGAAGTGGGAGTGAAGACATGACTACTGTTCAGCGTGAAGTGAGTGACCGGACGACCTTTGGAAAGCTCGTGAAGTGGATATTCATCGGATTCAATATCTTGATGTTGATCTGGATGGTTGTCGGAATGGGTGCAGCTGGCGACGCTACAAATAGCGCAGTAAATGATGCCGAGCGGGCCGGAGCGGCAATTGGCACCGGGCTGGGCTTCATGATGATCCTGTTTGTATGGGCTCTTGGAGACGTTGTGCTTGGCCTCTTTGTGCTGTTCACAAGGCGCAAGAAGCTCATCACTATGGACGAATGAGTCTAAGAGACCGGTCCAAAAGTTGTTGAGCAATACCAGCATCTTGTGATTCAACCGTCTTTGTCGAGAAGATGGAGGATGCGAGGGGATGGACTGGTATTGCTCGGAGCGAGCATAATCTGAGCTCAAATACCAAACTTAAAACTTTTAAGTTTGGTATTGCCACGCCAGACTGGCAAAATCCGAAATTGGGAACATCGCATTCCCGAGATCAGGCAAGAATGGATTCCTGCTTCACGGACCGTTCGGCACTGGCAAAACCACACTGGCGAGGCTGCTGCCTGCAGAGATCGAACGCCTCTTTGGCAAAGAGCCTCCGGCAGTATTGTTCAAGCAGGCTGATGATGACGGCAAGGTAAATGGCAACATGCTGAAAAATCTCGCCACTGCCAGCTCGCTCGTTCCGCTCGGAAGCGAGTTCAATCATTTCATCATCGATGAAGTCGATATCCTCAGCGGCGCTCATCAGCGCAAGCTGCGGAACATCATGGATACGCCGGTATCGATTTTTTACTTCACGACGAATGAACTCCGCCAGATCGACGGTGGCATTCGTTCTCGTTGTCATGTGATTAATTGCTGCGCAGCCGAGTCTGAGCAGTGGTTGCCGCTGTTCTCCCGTGTTCTACAAGATGGTGGCGCCAGCGTGCCCGATGCATCGGTGATGTTACCGTTGATTGATAAATGTGGTGGGTCTGTGCGGGACATTGTCACCGAAGCTCATATAATTGCCGCACATCGCGTGGCGAAGGGTCACATTGTTCAAGCTGTTGCCGCAGTTACACCTCCGGCGGCGATTGACGTAGTGCTGGAAGAAGACGCTGCACTTGAGGCAGAAGAGCAGGCTGTCGTGTAACACGACACAGGCGGCTCATCGCATAATCAAGCCCCGCCATCGTGCGGGGCTTTTTTGTGTCATCTCACGCAGGACAGCGCTGATGCCATACAACTTTTGCGAGTGGAAAACTCGCCCAACTTGTTAGTTTATATAGGAAAAATGGTGCCGCTTAGGTGACTCGAACACCTGACCCCATCATTACGAATGATGTGCTCTACCGGCTGAGCTAAAGCGGCAACGAGCGCCCTATAGCGGGGTGATCACGGTATTCCTACCCCCTTATATCAGCATCTTGATCAAGGTTGCGTATCCTCACCGCCGCCATCGTTGTCACTCGCTTCGGAACCGGCAGAACCCGCGGCATCGGAAGCCTCTTGCGGCTTGCGATTTGGACGAGGCGAGCGCTGGCTTTGCAGCTTCTCAATGTTCATCTCACCAGTCAGATGCTTGGCATAGAACCGATCGATCATGTCATATGAGGTCCGAGCGTTGCGCGCCAAAGTCAGCAATTCAACCTGATCGCCCTTCGTCAGCCTGAACATAATGCAGGTGTGCCGAAGGCTGTAAAGGGTCCGCGCTTCGCCGTTCGGATCGTGCTTCAATTTCGCCAATGATAGCAATTGGTCAAACTGCCGCGACAGCTGCCTGAGGGCATAGTCACGGTTTTCTGCGTGCTGTGGCTGAAACAGGAAATCCTCCGGACCGCCAAATCCCGCTGCTTTTTGCCGCGCCAGCAGCCTTTCATATACTGCCACTGCCTCGGACATTGTCACGACCGGATTCCCGTGCCCTTTTGAAGGCGGATAGGTCAGTCGCAAAAATTCGTGTGGCGATCGGACAATCTGCACGTGCTTGTGCTGCAACACTTTGACATCACCGGGGCGGATGAACGCGTTGGTCATGAACATGATCAGGTCGTACAATTCCTGGGTGATCGAAATCGTCCGGTTCGGGTGACCTGCCGCGCTTGGCTTTTTGAAGTCCTTGCCGATGTTGGCGCGACACACAGAATGCAGCGCCGAGTATTCTGGACCGCTGAACCAAGGGCGCGGCTTGTCGACGGTTTTCAGCGATGGGAATGCTGGCTGCGCTGTGATCACGCCCAAACGCTGAGCGTGTCGCAAGATTGTCTTGATTTGAGAGAGGTGAATTTTGAGCGTGTTGGTCGAAAGCTTGCGATCTGGTGTGCTGAGCTTGTTGAGGTAGTCCGAGATGCAGGCATAATCGATGTCGGCGACCTCATACTTGCCGAAGTGCGGCATGAGATCGGCTTCCAGCCTCGCCCGGTCATATTGCAGCTTTTCTTTGGACAGCTCGCCGCGCGCAAGTCGCGCTTCGTTCTCCTTTTGCAGCTCTCGCGCACAAACCTCAAACCCGCTGTGCTTGGTGAGCGGCAGCTTGTTCAGCTTCTTGTGTTTGACCTCGACGAAGAAGGCTTTTGCCGCCTTGATCGCATCGCGCTTGTCCGTGACCCCCAAACTGCGACGGATCACTTTCCCATCGTAGAGCCGCGCATACCAGTATGGCGAAGCAGCCATTTTGTAGATGGTGAGCGATCCGTAACCGGACACCTTTTGCAGAGTGCCGGACAGTGGCGAAGTCCGGTCTTTCACTGTCGTGTTAACCCGACTTTTCGCCATGCGCAGCGCTCCTGTGATCGCTTCATTGTTGTATAGTAAAATCTATACAACAGCAACCGCAGCTTAACTGCTGAAATATCTGATAAAATGGGAGAAAATTGCCGTCCGCCAACACATTACGAATGATGTGCTCTACCGGCTGAGCTAAAGCGGCTAACCATGGGGCCCCGATACAACCCGGGCCCCGGGCAGCGCGCGCGTTTAACCGGGTGGGGCGCTGGGCGCAAGGGGGGCGCGTCACTATCGTTTGCGCCGCTCGGTGGGATGGGGCAGTTCTTTGTTCCAGGCATATCGGGGAGAGATGAAATGGCCGAGGGTGAAGTCCAGCTGCAGGTGCGATATGAACAGGCGGCGCCCAAGGTCGCGCGCATCGTGCTCGACCGTCCGGACAAGCGCAACGCGCAGGGCCGGGTTATGACCTATCAGCTTGATGCGGCGATGCAGCGCGCCTGCCAGGACGATTCGGTCAGCGTCATCATCTTGGCCGCATCGGGCGACCATTTCTCGGCCGGGCACGATCTCTCAATGAGCGAGACGGGCCATCCGCCGGAAGACTCGCGCGTCACTATGTGGGGCCAGTATGACGCGCCGGGTTGGGAGGGCATCTATACCCGTGAGCGCGAAGGCTATCTCGAGATCACCGAACGCTGGCGCAATGCGCCCAAACCGGTGATCGCCGAAGTGCAGGGCAGCGTGATTTCGGGCGGGCTGATGCTGATGTGGATGGCGGACCTGATCGTCTGCGCCGAAGACGCCCGCTTCCGCGACAATACCGGCAGCGACATGGGCGTGCCCGGCGTCGAGTTCTTCAACCACCCCTTCGAGCTCGGCATCCGCCGCGCCAAGCAGTTCCTGTTTACCGGCGGCTGGCTCTCCGCGCAGGCGGCGCTTGCCGCAGGCATGGTCAACGAAGTGGTGCCGCGCGCCGAGCTTGCGGGCCGGACCCTGGCACTGGCCGAGGAAGTCGCCCGCACCGATCGCTTCACGCTCAAGCTGATCAAGCAGAGCTGCAACAACGCGCAGGATGCCATGGGCCGCAAACAGGCGATGGAGAGCGCCTTTGCCAACCATCAGATTGGCCATCTGCAGAACATGCTGCTGCATGGCTTCCCGATCGACATAACGAAGCTGCCCGAGTCGGTACGCAAACATCTGGAGGCGGCGCTGGCGGCGGGGAAGACTGACAAGGACTGAGGCGCGCGCAACATCGCCTGTTCAACTCCCCGCTTGACGTAAGCCCCTATCCGCGTTTCCATGGGGGCATAGCAATCCGGTCAACCGGGAGAGGAATACCATGAACGTAATGCGGCGCGAGCCCCATCCGCTGACGGGCACCAATTACGAGGCCATCGGCGACGGCAAGGTCAAGGTCCAGAAAGAGGGCAGCAATGCCTATGGCATTTTCACCTGGCAGGGCGAATGGCTGGAAGGCGAGGTCACCCAGGCCGATCCGCTGATGCTGCTGTATATTGCTGGGCCAGACCTGCCGCAGGACCACGAAGTGATGTGGATGAGCGCGCCCGCCAAGGCATTCGACGGCACTATCCCGATGGAGGCGTTCCCCGGCACTCACATGGACGACTTCGCCCGGATTGTCGCGCCTTACCGGCCCGACAAGGGCATCTCCACCGAAGAAGGCTGGCGCTCGATCGGCTATTTCGATCCGCAGTATTTTCTCGATAACGATCGCAAGCCCGAACATATCCCGTCCGAGATGAAACTGACGGGCACGGTCAAGGGTGATCCGATCAAGGTCAGCACCGATCGCTACTGGAAACAGGAATACCACGACCTTGAGGTCGAGAAGATCTGGAAGAAGACCTGGCAAATGGCCTGCCGCGAGGACGAGATTCCCAACGCTGGCGATTATTGCGTCTATGAGATTGCTCACCTGTCCTATCTCGTCGTGCGTCAGCCCGATGGCTCGGTGCAGGCGCACCAGAACATCTGTCTGCACCGGGGCCGCCTGCTCAAGGATTGCAGCGGCAAGGGCGAGACGGTGTTCCGCTGCCCCTATCACGGCTGGTCGTGGAATCTCGACGGGTCCTTGAAGGAAATCACCAACGAGTGGGATTTTCCGGGCGTGCGCGAGGATGCGGCGCAATTGCCGCCAGTGCAGGTGGCGTGCTGGGAGGGCTTTGTCTTCATCAACCCCGACCCTGATGCCGGGCCGCTAGAGGAGTTCCTCGGGCCGGTGATGATGGCGCATTACAAGAAGTATGGCTTCGAGCACCGCTACATCCAGGCCAATGTCTCCAAGCTGATCCGCGCCAACTGGAAAGTTGTGATGGAGGCCTTCATGGAGGCCTACCATGTCATCGCCACCCATCCGCACCAGATGCTGATGAGCGGCGACTGCGGCAACACCAATTATGACGTGTTCGGCAACTGGGGCCGCGCCGCGCAGTTCCCGTCTCCGGGCAGCCCGTTCCGCGGCATCATGATGACCAAGGAAGAGGCGCTCGAACAATATTACCGCACCGCCGACGGGCAGCGAGGCCTGATTCAGGCGCTGACCGGCGAGAGCCTCGAGGACTTTTCAGACCTCGAACTGCAGGGCGGCTCGTTCAACGATCTGTTCCCCAACCTGCACCCCTGGGGCGGCTGGATGCGGATCTGCTTCCGCTTCCGCCCCAATGGCAGCAACCCCGACGAGAGCGTGATGGACATCTATCTGCTCGCCCCCTGGCCCAAGGACAAGCCGCGCCCGGCTCCGGCGAAGCACCGCAAGCTGGGCTTCGACGATGCCTGGACAGCCGCGCCCGAGCTGATGTCGCTCAGCAAGATCACCGATCAGGACGTGTTCAACGTGCCTGCGGTGCAGAAAGGGCTGAAGGCGAAGAACCCGCCTTACATCTGGTACGGAGCCTATCAGGAGGCCAAGATCCGCAACTTCCACGTCAATTACGACAAGGCGATGGGGATCGAGGAATAGGGGCGGGCGACACTGACTGCTTCATAAGTTTCGTCATTCCCGCGCAAGCGGGAACCCATCACCGGGGCTGGGTCCCCGCTTGCGCGGGGATGACGCACAATGGTTGAGCAGCGCCTCGACTAGGCTACTTCACATCCCAGACCAGCGGCAGGTTGCGGATCGACATCAGGCCCGGGAAAACGGTGGTATCCGCGCCCGGCTTGACCCGGAATTCGGGGATCCGCGCAAACCACATGTCGAGCAGCAGGCGCAGCTCGCGGCGGGCGAGGTGTCCGCCGAGGCAGGAATGAACCCCGCCTACAAGCGTGAAATGGCGGTTGCCCCTGCGGGTGGGGTCAAACTCGCGCGGATTGGCAAAGCGCGTCGCATCGAAATTGCCGGCGACATTGAGCGCGGTGAAGCTGTCACCTGCCTTGATCTGCATGCCGTGCCATTCGAAATCCTTGAGCGCACGCCTGCCGGTGTTGAGGATCGGCTGGGTGCGCAGGAATTCATCGACCGCGCCGTTGGTGAGCTCGGGATGGCCGCGCAGCATGGTCTGGATTTCGGGCTGCATGGCCATCCGGCGATACATCTGGCTGATAGTGGCAGCGACGGTATCGAGCCCGCCCAGCCACAGGAACCAGACCATGCCGATCTTCTCGTCCTCAGTGAACTTGCGGCCCTGGGTGGTGCCGTGGATGATCTTGGAGGTCAGCTCGTCGTCGGGGTTCTTTTCCTTTTCGGCGATGAAGCCGCGCAGGAAGGCGAGCACGTTGCGCAGTGCCCACTGCATCTTTTCGAGGCTGTTCGAATGCAGGATGTTCCATTCCCATTCGAGGAAATCGTCGAACATTTCCTTGGGAAAGCCCATCATGCTCATGAAGATGCGCACCGGGAAAACCCGGGCGAAATCCCAGGCCATGTCGACTTCGCCCTTGTCCGCGATCTCGCCGATCATCTCGTCGAGCGTTTCGCGGATGCGCGGCTCCATGATGCGGGTGATCGTCGATGGGCCAAGGAATTGCGTCAGGAACATGCGGTATTTGGTGTGTTCGGGCGGATCGAGGCCGAGCGGGATCGAAGGGAAGGTCTCTCCGATCAGCCGCTGGAATTCGGCAGTGCCCTTGTTCGAGAAATGCTCGTTGTCGCAATAGATCCGGTCGATGTCCTCGTAATGCGCGGCCACCCAGTTGCCGTTGCTCATGCCGCCGCCAGCCGCCGCCGCCATCGCGCCCATGCCGCTCGGCGCGTTGTACAGCAGGCGCGGAATATCCTGCCCGTTAAGCCATTCGAACGGTTCGTAAGGATCGACCAGATCATTGGGCACACCGCCCGATGCAAAGCCGATGTCGACAATCACGTCCTTGGGCACATGCGCCGGGGCATCGGGGGCATCGACACGGATATCGTCAAGCTTGGCGGGAAAGTTCATGGCATCCTCCATTTGGCCGCTGCCTTGCCATCATCCAGGGCGTTGGGCAATCGTCTCTCGGCGCGGCGGCAGGTCAATTTTTGACCTGATGAAACCCGCCAGTTTTTGCCGCAGTGCAACATTCGAATGATTGTCGATCCAATTCTGTGCTATCTGGCGTTGCAAGGCCGCTGCATCGATTACAACAAGGAGCTGACTTCTTGGCGCAAAGGACATGCCCCGCATGAGTTTCACCGCTGACCGCCTCCTGCTGTTCGGCGCGACCGGGGACCTTTCCCAGCGCATGCTGCTGCCTTCGCTCTATGCGCTGGATTCGGAAAAGCGGCTCGATCCAAAGCTCGTGATCATCGGCACTGCCCGTTCGGAGCTCAATACCTCCGCATTCCGCAATCTCGCCCGCGAGGCGCTGGACAAGTTCCTGCCCGCCAATCGCCGCGGCTCCTATGCAACCTTTCTCAACCGGCTAAGCTACCACCCGCTTGATGCCACCAAACCGGCGGGGTTCAAGGCGCTGGCGAAGAAAGTCGGCACGCCCGATCAGGGCCTGGCGATTTTCCTGTCGACTGCGCCGTCGCTGTTCGAGCCGACCATTGCCGGGCTCGCGGCCAATGGCCTTGCCGGCGAGCATGTCCGGATCGGCCTTGAAAAGCCGCTGGGCACCGATCTTGAATCGAGCCGCCACATCAACGATGCCGTTGCCAGCGCCTTCCCGGAAGACCGGATCTTCCGCATCGATCACTATCTCGGCAAGGAGACAGTGCAGAACCTGCTGGCGCTGCGCTTTGCCAACCTGATGTTCGAGCCGCTGTGGAATGCGGCGCATATCGATCATGTCCAGATCACGGTTGCCGAAACGGTCGGGCTTGAGGGCCGGGTCAGCTTTTACGACGGGGCCGGCGCCCTGCGCGACATGGTGGCCAACCACATGCTGCAACTGCTGGCATTGGTGGCGATGGAGCCGCCTTCCAGTTATTCGGCGACCGAAATCCGCGACGAGAAGGTCAAGGTGCTGCGCAGCTTGCGGCTGGTCGGCCCTGACGAGACCGTGACGGGCCAGTATCAGGCGGGTGCCATCGCCGGGGCTGCGGTGCCAGGCTATGTCGACGAACTGGGCCAGCCATCGTCCACCGAGACCTTCGTGGCGATCAAGGCGCATATCGACAACTGGCGCTGGAAGGGCGTGCCGTTCTACCTGCGCACCGGCAAGCGCATGCCTGAGCGCGTCACCGAGATCATCGTCACTTTTCGCTGCGTGCCGCATTCGATCTTCGCCGGGCCCAATCTGAAAGGCGGGGGTGCGAGGAGCGAGCCCAACAAGCTGGTGATCGGCATCCAGCCCGAAGAAAACATCACTCTGTCCTTGATGGCCAAGGTGCCCGGGCTTGATCGCGAAGGCATCCGGCTGCGCCCGGTACCGCTCAACATCGCGATGGCCGATGCTTTCGCCGGGCCGAACAAGCGCATCGCCTATGAGCGGCTGCTGCTCGATCTGATCGACGGCGACCAGACCCTGTTCGTGCGCCGCGACGAGGTGGAGGCGCAGTGGGACTGGATCGACGCGATCCGGGCGAGCTGGGCGGACCACGGGGTGACACCAAAGCTCTATACGGCGGGCAGTTGGGGGCCGACGGCAGCGATTGCGCTCGCCGAGCGCGATGGAGTCACGTGGAATGAGTAGCCTGCATCCCGCGATTGAACGCGTCACCCAGCGCATCATCGAAAAATCGAAGGGCACCCGCCGCGCCTATCTCGAACTGATGGACCGCGAGGGTGGCAAGCATGGCAGCCGTAGCGCGCTGTCCTGCTCCAACCTCGCGCATGGCTTTGCCGCTGCCGAGGGCGACAAGTCCACCATTGCCGCAGCGTGCGCACCCAATCTGGCGATTGTCACTGCCTACAACGACATGCTCTCGGCGCATCAGCCCTATGGCCGCTATCCCGAGGCGATGAAGCTCTATGCCCGCGAAGTGGGCGCCACGGCGCAGGTCGCGGGCGGGGTTCCGGCGATGTGCGACGGGGTCACGCAAGGCCAGGACGGCATGGAGCTGTCGCTGCTCAGCCGCGACATCATCGCCATGTCGACTGCTGTCGCCCTGAGTCACGCCATGTTCGATGGCATGGCCCTGCTCGGCATCTGCGACAAGATCGTCCCCGGGCTGGTCATCGGCGCTTTGCGCTTCGGCCATCTGCCCGCGATATTCGTGCCCTCCGGGCCGATGCCGTCAGGCCTCGCCAACAAGGAAAAGCAGAAAGTTCGCCAGCGCTATGCCGAGGGCAAGGCCAGCCGGGAGGAACTGCTGGAGAGTGAGAGCGCGAGTTATCACAGCCCGGGAACCTGCACCTTTTATGGTACGGCCAATTCAAACCAGATGATGATGGAGCTGATGGGGCTGCATGTGCCGGGCGCAGCATTCGTGCCGCCAAACACGCCCCTGCGCTCGGCGCTCACGCGCGCGGCGGTGCACCGGCTGACCATGATCGGCAAGCACAGCGATGATCCCCGCCCGATGGCGCGGGTGGTGGACGAGAAGGCTATCGTCAACGCCTGCGTCGGTCTCTTGGCAACTGGCGGCTCGACCAATCACGCGATCCACTTGCCCGCCATGGCGCGCGCGGCGGGGATCAGGCTCGATTGGGCCGATCTCGACGAGCTTTCCGCTGCCGTGCCGATGATCGCCCGGGTTTATCCCAATGGCGATGGCGATGTGAACCACTTCCACGCGGCAGGCGGCATGGGCTTTGTCGTGCGCGAACTGCTGGATGCCGGGCTGGTGCATGGCGATGTGCTGACCGTGGCCGAGGGCGGCATGGCGGACTATGCGCTGGAGCCCTTCCTCGACGCCGACACACTGACGTGGCGGCCCGCTCCCGCCGAAGCCGGCGATCCGACCATGCTGCGCCCCGCCTCCGCCCCCTTCCTCGCTGATGGCGGCATGCGGCTGGTCTCGGGCAATCTCGGCCGGGCTACGTTCAAGACCAGCGCTGTCGACGAATCGCGATGGACCATTGAGGCGCCAGCCCGCGTGTTTGAGAGCCAGGAAGCAGTGCAGGCGGCCTTCAAGGCGGGCGAGCTGGACCGCGACGTCGTGGTCGTCGTCCGCTTCCAGGGCCCGCGGGCCAATGGCATGCCCGAACTGCACAAGCTGACCTCGCCGCTGGCTGTGTTGCAGGAACGGGGCCACAAGATCGCGCTGGTGACGGATGGGCGCATGTCAGGCGCATCGGGCAAAGTGCCTGCCGCGATCCACGTTTGCCCTGAAGCCTTGAATGGCGGTGCGCTCGGCCTGCTACAGGACGGCGACATGGTGCGCCTGTGCGCGCATGATGGCACGCTGGCGACCAGTGGCGACCTCGCGGGGCGCACCGCTGCCACTCCACCGCCGCCCGTGATGGGCACAGGGCGCGAATTGTTCGCAATCTTGCGCGCCCATGCCCCCGATGCCGAGCATGGGGCATCGGCAATGCTTGAGGCGGTTAACCCGGCCTAGTCGTCCGCGACATCAATCGGCACACCCTCGGCAAAGGCCGCGTCGCGCTCCTTGAAGGCCGCGCCCAGCCCTACTTCCTCGGCGCGCTTCATGAAAGCCGCCATTTCGGGGGCTTGATTGGCGACCGAATCGAGCGAGGCGGCGATGTTCTGCAAGGTGGCCCGGCCCATCAACTCGATCCCACGGTTGATCACGAATTTGTTGATCCCGGCAATGTCGCGCCCCATCGCGACGATGCGCCGGGCGAGGAAGGTAACCCGTTCATCCAGCTTGTCCGCCGGGGGTGCTTCGAGCGCAAAACCGATCTTCTCGGCGAGCCGTCCGGTGAAAGTATCACCGGTCAGCAGCAGCCGTTTGGCCCATTGCGGGCCGACATTGTAGAGCCACATGGTGGTGGGCGGGGTGCCGCCCATGCGCAGCGCGGGAAAGCCGATGGTGGCGTCAGCAGCAGTCAGGATCAGGTCGCAGTGCTGGGCAAGGTCAGTGCCGCCGGCAAGGCAGAAGCCGTGGATCTGGGCGATGACCGCAATCGGTGCGTCCCAGATCCGCGCCCAGCCGCGCGACATTTCGACTGTCTCCAGCGTGCGGCGGGGCAGCGACATGGCCTCTGCTCCATGCGCCGCGTCGCTGCGATCGCCGGAAATGTCATAGCCTGCGCAAAAGCCCTTCCCAGCGCCCTTGATCACCACGACCCCGGCCGTGGGATCGCGCCCCGCTGCCTCGACCGCATCGATCAGCTCGGCCTGCATCTTGCGCGACAGGGCATTGCGCTTTTCGGGCGCGTTGAGCGTGATGCGGACAATGCTGGCGTCATTTTCGACGAGGATTGTCTCATAGGCCATGGTCAGATCGTCCTTCCTGCGCCCTGCCAATAGGGCTCGCGCAGATCGCGCTTGCGGATCTTGCCGCTGGGATCGCGCGGCAACATTTCCACGAAATCGACCGATGCCGGGCATTTGTAATGCGCAAGATGCTCGCGGCAGAAAGCGATGATCTCGCCTTCCGTGACCGGTGCGCGCGGCTCGACAATCGCCTTCACGCTCTCGCCAAACTCGGCATTGGGCACGCCGATTACTGCCGCATCGCCGACTGCCGGGTGGTTGAACAGCACGGCTTCGACTTCCGCCGGATAGATGTTCGCGCCGCCCGAAATGACCATGTCCTTCTTGCGGTCGGTGAGGAACAGATAGCCGTCCTCGTCGAGATAGCCCATGTCGCCCAGCGTGAAGTAGTCGCCCGACCAGGTGTCGGAATCGAGTTCGCTCGCGCCTTTGTAGCGGAATTTCATCACGGCGCGGGCATAGACGAGGCCGGTTTCGCCGGCTGGCAGGTGCTCGCCCGCTTCGTTCATGATCACCACTTCGGAGCCCGGCGGGAAGGGGCGGCCGACGCTGCCCGGCTTCCTGCGCCATTCGTCCGGTCCGATCATGGTCATCGCGCCTTCGGTGCCGCCATAGACCTCCCAGATAGCTTGCGGCGGGAAATATTCCATGATCGCTGCCTTGACGTCGCGCGGGCAGGGGGCGGCGGAATGCAGGATCGCCTTGACCGAGGACATGTCGTATTTCGCGCGCACTTCTGCTGGCAGCGCGAGAATGCGCACGAAATGGGTCGGCACGCAGGTTATCCAGCTGACCTTTTCCTTGTCGATGGCGGCAAGGCAGGCCTCTGCATCGAAGCCGCCTTCCATCATCACCACCTTGTGGCCTGCGCCAAGCGCCATGCCGCCGAAGCCGATGGGCTGCGAGTGGTAAAGCGGCCCGCAGATCAGATGGACCTCGCCGGGCGCCTCGATCCCGAGCATGTCGAGCAGACCATTTCGGCTTGGCGATGCCCTTGCCATCACTTCCGCCGGGATCGGATCGCGCTCGATCGCCTTGGGCTTGCCGGTGGTGCCCGAGGAATAGAGGAACATGTCGTAATTGCCGAGCATGTCGCCGGAGCGCGCCGCCGGGTTTGCTTGGCCAAGCGCTGCTTCGTATTGCTCCAGCGACATGCCGGGAAAGTCATGCATCTGCGCGGCACTGTCGGCATCGTAAAACACCAGCTTCGCGCCCGAATCTGCGACCAGATAGGCCACTTCCTCGCGCTTCAGTCGCCAGGCAATCGGCACGGTGGTTGCCCCCAGCGCAGTCGCTGCCGCCAGAAGTTCGAATACCTGCGGCCGATTGCGCAGGGCCACGCCGATGCGGTCGCCCTTGGCAATGCCCTTGCCAGCAAGCACGGCCTGCGCCCTCAGCGCGCGGTCCTGAAACTGCGCGCGGGTGAGCCGCTGCTCGCCCAGCACCAGCACTACCTCGTCGGATTCGGCCATGTCGGTTTCCCTCTCAGTCCCTCAGCTCGCACAGCCCGTTGCGGATCACGGTGACGCCGCGCTCCGCAATCAGGCATTCGAACGATATTTGGTTGCCCTGACGCCAGGTGCGGGTGGTAATCGCTTCGCCCGGATAGACTGGCGAGGAAAACCGCACATCAAACCGCGCGATGCGCGCCGGATCGTTGTCGCACCAGGCCTGCAGGATGGCGCGCGCGGCAATGCCATAGGAGCACAGGCCATGCAGGATCGGGCCGGGGAAGCCGACGCTGGTCGCCATGGCGGGATCGATGTGGAGCGGGTTCTTGTCGCCGTTCAGACGATAGAGCGCGGCCTGCTGCGGCAGGGTCTGGATCCTGATGTCGAGATCGTGCGCGCGTTCGGGAATGGCATGGAGCGGCAGGTCGCCCTCGCTCGGCCCGCCGAAGCCGCCGTCGCCGCGGCAGAACAGGGTCGAGGTGGCAGTGGAATGCAGCGTGCCGCTCACCGCATCGCGGGCCTCGCTTTCGACCATGACCAGCGCGCCTTTCTCCTTGCCCTTGTCGACCACGCCGAGCAGCCGCGATGTGGTCATCATCCGGCCCTCGGGCGGCAGCGGCTGGTGGATGGTCAGGCGCTGTTCGCCGTGGACTATCCGAGTGAAATCGATGCCGCCCTTGTAGATGAAGTCGCCCGAACCGCCGCCCATCAGGACGGCGAAAGTTGGCAGGGCTTTCAGGGCTTTCTCGTAGACGAACTGCAGGTCTTCGGGGCTCGCGCCGTAGCCCAGACCCAGCGCGTAGAGGATCGTCGCGTCGGCATCATAGGCGAACTCGGCGGGTTCCGGGGTTATCGAGAGGATTTCGGGATATTTCATGAGGTCACCTTGAGTGAGGATCGGATCGAGTGGGCATCCGCGCCGGGGCGGGGGGCTGGCTGGCTGGCGTCGGCCATGCGCGGAGTTGCCACTAGCGGGGTGCCGGGCATGGCGTAGCTGTGCGTTCCGGCAGTGACCTGCAGGAAATAATCCCGAGCCGCGAGGTGGGGGTCAGCGGCCAGTTCATGCGCGTTGAGCGCCGGGAAGGCCTGGAGTCCCTCAGCTTGCAGCCGGGCAGCGAGCTGCGCCTTGTCATGCAGGCGGGTGTATTCAGCGATGGCTTCGTCGGTGAGCTCTTCTGGCTCGATCCTGATGAGCTCCGCCAGACTTGCGCGGTCGGCATCATCCTCCAGCCGGATCGCGATCCACTGGTCCTCACCGAAACAGGGAAACACCCCCTGCAGCGCCCCGAACCGCGAGCCATTGCCGACTCGCTCGATGCCCCGGCCATGCCGTGTCGCCTCGAGGATGCCTTCGCCCGACATGGCCGCATAGACCTCGAGCTGGGAGATATCATACCAGCCGCCCTGCCCGCTGGTGAGCAGCTGGCGCAGGCCGCGCAGTGCTGCCAGCGCCCCGGCGAGGCCTCCGGTGGCGTCCGGGAAGGCGTGGCCCAGCCGCAGCGGTTCGCTCGACCCATCTTTGGCGGGATAACCGGTGCGGCCCTCGATCGACGAGGCCGCTTCGATTGACGGGCCATAGCTGCGCCATTGTGCCCAGGGCCCGTCCGCGCCCCAGCCCGACAGCGAGACATAGACCAGGGCCGGGTTGATGCGGGCGAGCTCTGCCGGGCCGATGCCCAGCTTGTCGGCGACGCCGGGGCGGAAATTCTCGACGACAATATGCGCCTCGCGGGCCAGCGCATGGGCCACTTTGCGGTCATCGGCCCTTTCGAGATCGAGCATGATGCTCTGCTTCCCGCGATAGACCTTGGTGGCATAGAGATGCTGCATGACATCGGCGGGTTCGGCCGCCGCGCCAGGTTCGATGTGGGTGTCGGGCCGCGAGCCTGGGCGCTCGACCCACACCACTTCGGCGCCAAGATCGGAAAGCGTGCGGGTGGTGCTTGGGCCGGCCCAGAAGATGGTGAAATCGAGGACTTTGATGCCGGCGAGGGGCAATTGCTCCCCTCCCGCTTGCGGGAGCGGTTGGGGGTGGGCCAGTTTGGATGGGTACAGGCCCACCCCTAGCCCCTCCCGCAAGCGGGAGGGGGACTCAAACCCATGAAAACACCGCAAGGGATCGCCCGGCATCACACCGCCGCCCGGCACTTGCTCCCAATAGCCGCGATGCCCCAGCTGGGGGTTGTCGGTGATGTCGAGCGGCGTGGTGACTTTCGAGAAGGCAACGCCGTGCGCCTGCATGTGATCGACAATCGCATTGGCATCGCGCGCCATCAGAAAGGTACCCAGCACTGCGTCGAGCGCCTCGCGGTTGTCCCAGCGCGCTTGTTTGTCGGCAAAACGCGGATCGAGCGGCAGTTCGGGTCTGCCAATGGCGATGGCCAGCTTGTCGAATTCCATATCCGTAACCACGCCGATCGAGACGTGGCCGTCGCGGCAGGGCAGCACGGTCAGCGGATAGACTTCGGTGAAGCGCCCGGTCCGACGCCTGAGCTCGCCCGCTGCTGTGCGCGCGAAGGTCGACTGGTGGAGCAGCAGCATCGATTCCATCGTGCTGATATCGAGATGCCGCCCGCGCCCGCTGCGCAGCTTGTCGATCAGCGCGGCTTCCGCGCCGAAGGCCGCAGTGTAGCCGGCTGCATAGCCACACATGTTTTCAGGACCCGACAGGGGCTCGCGCGCCGGATCGCCGGTGATGAAGAGATAGCCCCCCGCCGCCCAGTCCGCCAGCGAGCCGCCGCGCCACTTGGCATAGGGCCCGGTGCTTCCATAGCTGGAAGTTGTGACGTGGACCTTGCCTTCGGGCACGGCGAGGGCCTTGGCGTGGCCGCAATAGAGGCCCCGGTCGAAGGAAGTGAAAACCAGATCGCATGCGTCCAGCAGTGCTGGAAGCTGCGCGGGATCGACCTGCTGCTTGCCCGCATCGAGATAGAGTGAGAGCGAATCGTCGCCAGCCAGCTCATCTGCGCACCGGAAGACCTCGGCCCCGCCCCAGGCAAACAGCTTCGCCGCGAACCGCCCCGCGACATCGCAGCTGAGATCGAGGACCTTCACCCTGGCTTGGCCTAGTTCGCCTGAACCGCGATTTTTGCAGCTTCGACCAGCAATGGCGCATTGAAGGCGCGCTTGGTTTCGGCGACGCCCCTGGGCGCTAATTGGGCAAATAGTTCGGCCATTTCGAGCGCTACCTTGCGTTCGTCGCCATCGGCGCAGACCCGGTTGCACAGGCCGATGCGCAGTGCTTCATCCGCTGTGACCCGGCGCCCGGTCATCAGGATCTCGCGCGCCAGCAGCTCCGAGCATTGGCGCGGCCAGATCATCTGGGCGGCGGATGTGGCGGGGATGCCATATTGCACATGCGGATCGGACAGGAAGGCGCTGGCCCCCATCACCACCACGTCGCACATGGCGACCAGCCCGGCGGCATAGCCGACCGCGAAACCGGGAACGGCGGCAACGACCGGAATCTCGAGGCTGAGCATGGTTTTGATCGTATCGATATGGACCTGGCCGAGCAGGGCATGGGTGTTGGGTGGCAGGGTGCCTGCGGCGATCTGCGCCAGAATGTCGCGGTCGCCACCTGCCGAAAAGGCGCGGCCCGCGCCGGTCAGGACCACCGCCCGCAAGTTCTTGTGCAGGTCGAGCCGGCGCAGTTCGGAGAGCAGCTCCTGTTGCATTTCGAGATTGGCGGCGTTGAGTTTTTCCGGCCGGTTGAGCGTGAGCACGCGCACCGCGCCGATGGTCTCGGAAAGGACAGTATCGCTCATGCCCGGATCAGCCCGGCAACATTGTCGCGCATGATCTTGCGCTGACTTGCAGAATCAAGATTGGCGATGCAATCAATATAGCCGCGCGGCACGGGGATGCTTTCGGCATGCGGCCAGTCGGAACCCATCAGCACCCGGTCCGCGCCCAAGAGGCCGACCAGCGCCTCGACATCTTCCTCGGGGAAGGGCGAGACCCAGATCTTCTCGCGGAAGATCTCGCTGGGCCTGGCGGGCAGTTCCGTGCCGAAGGCGCTGATCTTGCGGGGCATGAAGCCGCCGGCACTATCGAGCTTGTGCAGGCAATAGGGCACCCAGCCGCCGCCCATCTCGATGGTGGCGACGCGGATGTTCGGGAAGCGGCCGAACAGGTTGTGGAGCACCAGCGCGAAGACCGTGTTCATGATCGCGGTATCCTGGCTGTAGATCACGTTTCGCAGCAGCCGGTCTTCGGGAACCCTTGGCCGGGGCGGCGCGCACCAGAGCTGGTCGAGCGCATTGCTGACGTCCGATGGACCCTCATAGGCATGGTAGGTCACCAGCACGCCCGATTCGTTGACCCGCGCCCAGAAGGGATCGAAGTGCGGATCGGCGGGCGAGCGGCCAAAGGCCGGGCCGGGGCGCAGGGTGATCACCCGCGCGCCTTCTTTCAGAACCCAGTCCAGCTCCTCGACGGCGCGGTCCACGTCGAGCAACGAGAGGTAGGGCGCGGCGTAGATGCGGTTCTGCCAGGCATAGCCCCAGTCGTCGATCAGCCAGCGGTTGAAGGCGTGGAAGGCGGCATAATGCATCTCGACGTCATCGAGCAGGAAGCCTTCGAGCGTGACGCCGAGCGTCGGGAAAAACAGCGCCTTGTCGACCCCTTCCCTGTCCATCCATTGCAGCCGCACATCGCGGTCGCGGTATTCGGGGCGGATCGGTTCGAGCTGGCCAAAGGCCGCTGCCGCGCGGTCTTGGCTGACGTCGATGTTTTTCAGCGTTTCGAGATAGACGCCGGGCCGGGCAATCGGATCGAAAGTCGGGTTGCCAATGACATTGACCTCGCGCCCGCCGCACATCAGCCGCTTGCGCTTGCCGTCGAGCTCAGTGACCCAGCGGATGTATTTCTCGCGCTTCATCCGCTCGCTGGCATAACGCGTGAAGGCATCCTCAGCCTCGTAGTAGTGCTGGTCGGCGTCGAACAGTCCGTAATCCATCGACCTCTCCCAAGGCGGTTGTTTCCGGGAGAGTGTCATTTGCGGGGGGCGAGGTCAATTCGCCTCGGTGATCGCTAGGGACGGCAGATCAAATGTCGGCTGGCGACGCCAAAGTAGACGGACCCAAGTGCTTCTGGAACTGCCAATAGCGGACACTATACAATGATCACGAAGCTCATTACCTTTAACGATGTTTGTCGTAGGAGCCCAAAGTGTACCTACCGAAAATTCTTGAAGAAACGCGGATCGAAGTTCTGCACGACCTCATTCGTTCTCATCCGCTAGGGACGTGGGTGTCGGCGGACATGGCCGAACTCAACGTGAACCACATTCCATTTCTGATCAACGATGCAGCCGGTGAATTCGGGACACTTATTGGACACGTCGCTCGCGCAAATCCAGTCTGGAATGCGCAGGCTAGCGCAATCCCCAGCGTCATCGTTTTTCGCGGCCCTCAGACCTACATTACTCCGTCCTGGTATCCGAGCAAGCATCAGCATGGCAAAGCCGTGCCAACGTGGAATTATGCCGTAGTTGCAGTGCACGGAGTCCCGGAGTTCATCGATGACCAAGACTGGCTGCGTGCACATTTGAGCAGCCTGACTGACACACATGAAGCTCCGCAAGCTCTTCCATGGAAAATCGACGATGCTCCTCCAGATTTCACGGAGAAGATGATTGCGGCCATCGTTGGTGTTCA
Organism: Sphingomonadaceae bacterium; assembly: GCA_947473355.1. GTDB lineage: Bacteria > Pseudomonadota > Alphaproteobacteria > Sphingomonadales > Sphingomonadaceae > Novosphingobium. The sequence goes on from CANJCQ010000064.1 coordinate 20,892, forward strand.
AATACCGATCCAGCGGATCGAAGGGAAATGGAAGGTCAATCAGAACCGTTCTGATTCAGATAAGATGGGCGTTGTCGCCGGGTTGCTAGGCAAAGGCGACGATGACTCTTTGGCAATGGCGTCGTTGGTCCGGCAACGCATTCAAGGTTGAAAGTGTCCGCATTCCACCCAAAATCGGACGCTCAAACAAACCCAAACCCCAGCAATCAAGCCGCCGAGCTGTTGACACCCATGCTGGACAGGTAGCGCTTGATGTTGCGCGCGGCCTGGCGCAGGCGCTGCTCGTTTTCGACCATGGCGATGCGGACATAGCCTTCGCCGTCCTCGCCATAGCCGACGCCGGGTGCCACCGCGACTTCGGCGTGGGTGAGCAATTGTTTCGAGAATTCGAGGCTGCCCATCTCTTTCAGCGCCGGGGGCAAGGGCGCCCAGGCGAACATCGAGGCCTTGGGGCTTGGGATGTCCCAGCCTGCCCGGCCGAAGCTTTCGACCAGCACGTCGCGGCGCTTGCGATAGAGTTCACGGTTGTTCTCGACGATATCCTGCGGGCCGTTGAGCGCGGCGCAAGCGGCGGCCTGGATCGGGGTGAACGCGCCATAGTCGAGATAGCTCTTCACGCGCTTGAGCGCGGCGATCAGCTTCGGATTGCCGACGGCAAACCCGACCCGCCAGCCAGCCATCGAATAGGTCTTGCTCATCGAAGTGAATTCGACGGCGATGTCCTTGGCGCCGGGCACCTGCAGGATCGAAACCGTCGGGTTGCCGTCATAATAGAGTTCGGAATAGGCGAGATCGGACAGCACCCAGACCTTGTTCTCTTTGGCCCAGGCGACCAGCCGCTCATAGAAGGCGAGATCGACAGTCTCGGCGGTCGGGTTCGAGGGATAGTTGACGATCAGCACCGAGGGGCGCGGCACAGTGAAGGCCATGGCGCGTTCGAGCGCGCGCCAATAGTCCTCATTGGGCGTCACTGGCACCGAACGGATCGTGGCGCCGGCGATGATGAAGCCGAAAGTGTGGATCGGATAGCTTGGATTGGGCGCGAGCACGACATCGCCCGGCGCGGTCATCGCCGTCGCCATCGAGGCGAGGCCTTCCTTCGAGCCCATGGTCATCACGACCTCGGCGTTCGGATCGAGCTCGACGCCAAAGCGGCGCGCATAGTAATTGGCCTGGGCCTTGCGGATGCCGGGAATGCCGGAGCTGGCTGAATAGCCATGCGCATCGGGCTTCATTGCCACTTCGCACAGCTTGTCGATAACGTGCTGCGGCGGCGGCAGATCGGGATTGCCCATGCCAAGGTCAATGATGTCGCGACCCGCCTGGCGGGCTGCGGCGCGCATGTCATTCACTTCGGCGATGACATAGGGCGGCAGACGCTTGATGCGGTAGAACTCTTCGGACATTGGACCTTTTCCTGCTCGGGTGTATTGATATTCAGCCTGTGGCGGGCTGCGAACGGCAGCTTTGCGAGCTTCCGGTGCTCACGTACCTAAAGTACGCTGCGCTCCGGGTCTCGCAAATCCACCATTCTCGCTCCACCACAAGCTGAATCTCAACACACCCTAATGCACTTGGCATGACTGCTCAGGGGGAGAAGCTGCGCCAGGTGCCGTTCTGTCTCATGAAATATGCGCTGATACCAAGGGGCAAGGCCCAGGCTATCCACGCATCGCATGCATAAAACAGGTCGAAGTGCCTGCCATGCGCCAAAATGGCCCACAAAGCGAGATAGATGCGGAAAAAAATCGCGCCCGAGGTGGTCGCAGCCAGCATCACCATCATGGCGCGGTGTGCCGCGATCCGGCCGTTGCGGATGTGCCACAGGCCCAGAGCCAGCAGGATCAGCCAGACACAGCCCTGCGCGGTGAAGCCCAGCGCCGAGCCCATGGTCACCGGCACGACCATCGCCACCGGCAGCGCGGTGACCCCGGCGACAGCCACGTCGGCCGCCGCAATGCGCCCGGCCAGCCGGTGCCAGCGCGGGCGGCGGCGCAGGGCAATGGCGAGCGGCACCAGCAGCAACGCGAGGCCGCCGGTCACCATGTGCAGCGGGAAAATCACCGGGAGCAGTTCGACCTTGATGGCGAGGCTTTCCGGAAAGTCGTCGTTCAGGAAAGCCGCGCTAAGCGCCTTTATCGCTGCCATGATTACAAAGGCCATGATTGCTGCTAGGATGACCCAGCGCAAGGCCCTCAGAGCAGGGCCGCGGAGCGAAACAGATGGGGTGGTTGCCGCCCTCCCCAGACGGCATCGCAATGTGCCAAGGTAGTGGTGTTTACAGCCACTGAGCGGAAAGGACGGCAACCGTGACAAAGGATACGATGATTGGGGTCGATTTGGCAAAAGCAGTTTTCCAACTGCACGC
>CANJCQ010000065.1 GCA_947473355.1 Sphingomonadaceae bacterium
AATCTTGGGCCCGCCACCGAAACCGAGCCTGCCAGCAATCAGACAGGCTATCATTGACCGCCTCATCAAACCGCCGGACAAACCATGCCCTCACTGCGGGCTTCGGCCTACCGACCCTCCAAACAAAAATCTGCCAAAGTAGTGCTAGAACATTTGGCGAGTTTCGGCGAGTCTGCGCAAGTTGCACCTGTGGATTTATCCACACGCAATAGACCACGGGTGGGTTGGAAATTACGGTGACAGTTTACTTAACCCCCATACTCCGCGCCCGGTCTTACGGCCGGACGGGGACACGCAGTAGCATGTCCCCGGGTGCCCACCCCCTCTGCGCCTCTGCGTGAACCCAAGAAAAATCCCCATTTGCCCTCCCGCCCCATTCGCGTTATAACCCGCGTATGAACACCTCGCTCAAGATCACCAAGATCGGCAATTCCGCCGGGATTATCCTGCCCAAGGAGGTGCTCGCGCGGCTGCGGGCGGGGGTGGGCGATACGCTTCATCTGACCGAGGCGCCCGACGGGGTGCGGCTGACTTCCGCCGATCCGGACTTTGCCGCCAAGATGGAGCTGGCCGAGCAGATCATGCGCGAGGATCGCGATATTCTGCGGGTGCTGGCTAAGTAAGTGACCGAATTGACGGAAGCCGAACGCATCGAGCCGGTATGGCTTGATGGGGCAGTGGCGCTGGCGATCCATGATCGGCAGCTCGCCGAACATGGCGGCGCGCCCGGCCTGCGCGATGGGGGTGCGCTCGAATCGGCGCTGGCCCGTCCGCGCAATCGCTGGACCTATGGCGAGGATGACAGGTGCGCGCTGGCGGCGGCCTATGGCTTCGGCATTGCCCGCAATCACCCCTTCGCCGATGGCAACAAGCGCACGGCCTGGGTGCTGGCGCGGTTGTTTCTGGCGCTCAATGGCTTGCGCATGGCCTATGAACCGGAAGCGGCAATCCAGACCGTTCTGGCCCTCGCCGCTGGCGAGCTGGACGAGGAAGCGCTGGCCGACTGGTTCCGGCAGCACCTTGCCTGAAGAGTTTCTCGGACGGGGACACGCATTAGCATGTCCCCGGTTGCCCCTCCCGCTCAATACTCGCAGACCAGCCGTCCGTTGTCGTTGCCGATCCGGTTCGATCCGCAGAGGCGCAGACTGATCGAAGTGCCGTTATAGTATCCTGACCGATCGGCGCACTGGGCGGAAAGCACGTCGCCCTGCATCGCTGCTCCGCGGCAGCTTTGGCTCCAGGAGCCGCCGGGGTATTGGCCGCTATTCCAGCCGTTTCCGCTGCCGTAGCTGCCCCCGTAGCCACCCCCATATCCTCCACCGCAGGACAGGCGGCCATTTTCGTTGCTGATGTCGCCGGAGCCGCACTGGCGCAGATCGATGCCGCTGTTGCGCCAGCCGCCATTCACGGTCTGGCATTCCGCCGAAAGATTGCCGCCGCGCATCACCGGATAGCGGCAGGTCTGGCGCCATGAGCCGCCCGGCAGGCTCCAGCCCGCGCCCTGGCCCCAGCTTCCGCCTGAGCCTTCGCAGACCAGCCTGCCATCGTTGTTGATTAGACGGCCATCCGGGCAGGAACCAGGGTCGATGCGGGCATTGATCCAGCGATCATAAGTGGTGCGGCATTGCGCGAAGAGGACAGAGCCTCGCCACGAGGGCGCGCGGCAGCTTTCGCGCCACGAGCCGCCGGGGAAATTGCTGCCCCGGCTGAAACCATCGCCATAGGGATCGCCATAGCCCCTACCGCCTTCATAGCGCCCATCCGGCTGGGCCTGCAGCGGAGCGGCGAGCATGGCCCCGCCAGCCAGCCCGCAAATCACCAGAGCGAAAGCGATCAACAGCTTTTTCATGGGAACAGACTCCGCACAGCCACACGATTCGCCCAGACTATCGCGGATGCCGGATTTCGCCAGCGTGAACTGGGCCAGAGCTAATTGGCCATGCCGGGAACACACGATAGCATGTCCCCGCTGGTCCGGGCTTTGTGCGCTTTAGTCGAACAGTTCTTCCAGAAACGACTTCCGGCGCTTCTTGTAGGGCTGGGCATAGCCTTGCTGCTGGTAGCCCTGCGGCGGATAGTCCGGCTGGCGATAATCGCCGCGCGGGGGCGGGGCGGGCTGGGGGGCGGGCTGGGCCGGGGCACTTTCGCTGGCATTGCGCTCGATGATCTTGTCCAGCTCGCCGCGATCCAGCCAGACGCCGCGGCATTGGGGGCAATAGTCGATTTCGACGCCCTGACGCTCGCTCATCACCAGCGGGACCTGGCAAACGGGGCATGGCATGGCTGTGGTCTGGTTCATTGTTCGGACTCCTCACGTGTTACGCAATCCGACATCGCCATTCACCTGAATGACCAGAGGGGCCCGGCTTGCCCAAGCTATCTGGGAGCTGCGCGGGGGGATACAAGGGGCGCGGGTTTGCGGCGGAAGGTCAGGGTCTTTCCTACAAGGGCCCAAAATGCCAGAGAGGCCAGATGCCCAAAATCACGAATAAACCATTGAATAAAAACGTTAAATTGGTCGACGCAAGTGTAACTACCCAAAGCCCAATCGACGCCCGTTGGCCTAAGCTTCGTCAACTTCCAGACAGGCGCAAAACGTCCGCTCCCGGCCGCGCTCTGGCAACAATCGCCGTATTTTCAATATGTTGTCTGATGCGCCCTTGGCGGCGGCGCTGCGAGGGCCTATCCCGGCCGCATTGTACTTTCCGGAAAGAATCACCCCGCCATGACTGCAAGCATGCCCGCGTTGCATCTGGTTGGCGCTGTTTTTCTGGCATTGGGCAGCACATTCGCCCCGGTTTGCACTGCCGCAGAGGCCGTTGCCGCGCCCACTTTCGATCCGGTGGCTTTCTTCACCGGCTCCACCGAGGGCAGCGGGCAGCTCAAGAAGGTGTTCTCAGGGGCGCACCGGGTTGTGACGCATGGCCGCGGCGTGGTGCGGAGTGACGGCATGCTGGTGCTGGATCACCGGGTCGAGGAGCAGGGCGAGGCTGTGCGGGTGCGCCAGTGGCAGCTGCGCCAGACCTCGCCCGGCCGTTTCAGCGGCAGCGTGAGCGATGCCAGCGGGCCGGTTTCGGGCACGCTTGCGGGCAACCGGCTGCAGGTCCAGTATACCATGCGCGGCGGCCTGCGGGTCGATCAGGTGCTGACCATGGCGGCCGGCGGGCAGAGCGCGAGCAATGTCATGAAGATCAGCAAATTCGGCATGACCGTGGCAACATTGACCGAGACGATCCGGCGGGTCTAGGCCGGGATGACATGGGAAAGGAACGGACCGCTATGACTGCAAGAAGTACCTCGCTGCGCCTGGCTGGCGCTTTCGCTCTGGGGCTGGTGGCGCTGGCACCTGCATCCGTGCTGGCCGAAGGAACGCCGTCGCAGCCGGTGACGGGCGGATGGCACGAGCTTCGCCCCAGCGATCCTGAACTGGTCGCAGTGGCGGCATTTGTCGTGCCGCGCCTGCCGGTGCGCCGCGCGCGGCTGCTGCGGATCGAAGGCGGCGAGCGGCAGGTTGTCGCGGGCACGAATTACCGCATCGGCCTGCAACTGACCGACCGCAGCCGCTGGTTGGCGCTGGTCTGGCGCAAGCTGGATGGCACTTATCAGCTGACCCGGGTCGGGCCGAGCAACGTGCACTGACAGCGAAGGCCTAACGCTTGCGGACGAATTCCGCGCGCAGCACCAGGCCCTTGATGCCATCGAAGCGGCAATCGATTTCCTGCGCGTCGCCCGTCAGCCGGATCGACTTGATGACAGTGCCCTGCTTGAGCGTCTGCCCGGCGCCCTTGACAGTCAAGTCTTTGATAGGAGTAACAGAATCGCCATCGGCCAAGAGGTTGCCTACCGCATCGCGCACTTCCACCGCGCCTTCGGCGGCGCGTTTGGCGGCAAGATCGGCGGCAGGCAGCCATTCGCCGCTGTCTTCGTCATAGACATAGTCTTCGTCGTCAGCGGCCATTGGGGCTCTCCTTCAGGCCGCCTTGGCAGGCGAGGCCGGTTTTGGCCAGCAGGGAGAGTGCGCCTTCAATCCCTGAGCTGGACTACCAGGCCCTTCTGCGAGGGGTTCGACGCGTTCTGCTTCTTGGGCTTTTCCGCCTTGGGCTTGCGGGTTTCCTTGCTCGATTTCTTCTGGCTCTTGGCCATAACGCGTCTCCGGTGGGCACATTGCCCGGGGCCTGCGTTACGCGCTTTGCCTTGCGATAGCGAGCGCGGTACGCTTGCCAGAACTTGCGCCGGGCGATACCCGGTTGCCAAATCGGGAAGTGGGCAGATGAAGCGGACTTTGGGGCAATTGGTGGGCACAGCGACAGATTACTGGCTGCTCGGCGCGGAAACCTCGCTGGTGGTGCCCTTGCGGCTAGTCAAGCTGGCGCGCGGCGGGGCTACGGCAAAGACCGAGGCGAAGCTGATGGTGTCGGAGAAGATCGAGGCGCATGGAGCCTTGCTGCGTGATCTTGCGGAGGGGCGGCTGGGCAGGAACCCGGTGAGGGTAACCGCCGGCGCGGTCAGGCATTATCTGGTGCGGGTGCGCTCGAACCGCAAGCGACTGATGGGAGGCGGATGATGGATTATGTGCGGGTGGCCAGTCTGGCCGATCTTGGCATGGGACAGATCATGCCAGTCGAGGCGGCAGGGGTGAAGCTGCTGCTGACGCAAGTCGGGGCGACGATCTATGCGGCGGATCGCAAATGCCCGCATCTCGGCTTCAACCTGTGCCGGGGCAGTCTTGAAGGCGCGGCAGTGGTCTGCCCGTTGCACAAGGCCAAGTTCGATCTGGCCACTGGCGTGATCGAGCGCGACCCCAAGCTGCTGTTCATCAATATGAAGGCGAAAACCGGGCTCAAGGTCTATCCCGTGAAGGTGCTCGATCAGGATGTGTTCGTCGGGGTGTGACCCAGACGCATGATGGGAAGACTGGCATGAAAAAATCGGCGCGTGCCCTGGTGGGGCTGGCGATACTCGAACTGTTTCTGCTGGGCGGCACGGCGTGGATGGTCATGCAGACCAAAACGGGCGCTTGGCACGCCAGCAATCCGGACGAAGCCGTTTCGCTGATCACATCGACCGGCGGGGCGGCGATGGGAATTGTCGGCGTGATCCTGCTGCTGGCCTTCGCCTATCACCGCAAGAACGGCAACTGAACAGGCCCGGATGCAAAACGGGCACCACGCGAAATCCGCGCGGTGCCCGAAATGATTGTCAGATGCAGGCTGAGGCCTACTGCGTGCCCTCGGCGTACCAGGTCTTGAATTCGCTGTACTGCGGTTTGTCGGTCGCGTTTGCGTTGGGTTCAATCGGCACGTGGATCACAGTCGGGCCGCCGCGGGCATAGGCGCGGGCGATGGCAGGGCCGATGTCTTCCGCCTTGGTGACAAATTCGCCGAAGCAGCCGAAGCCCTCGGCGATCTTGTCAAAGCGGACCTTGTTGGACCAGTGCACGCCCGGCTCGGTAGTGCCTTCCCCGAAAGTGGCGCGATAGATGCCGACTTCGAGGCCCCACTGGAAATCGACGCCGACGACGCAGACCAGCGGAAGGTTCTTGCGTACCGCCACTTCCAGCTCCGCGATGTGGAACATGAACGACGAGTCCGAAGTCAGCAGCATGCCCGGGCGCTGGACGCCGGTATGCGCGTGGTCGGCAATCATCGCGCCAGTGGCATAGGGAAGGCCGGTGCCGATGTGGCCATAGTTCTGGTTCCAGATCACGTCCTTGGGCTTGGCCTGGTTATAGGTCCAGGTGTAGATCACGGTGGCGCCGCCATCGCGGATCATGATGCCGTCCTCGGGGAAGGCCCTAGTCGCCTCGGTGATGAACCGTGCGGTGTTCATCGGTACGTTGCCGGTGCCGTCGTCGCGGGTGCACGATTCCGTATAAAGATCGGCGATCTGCTTGGTATCGCGCGCGATATATTCGGCAAGCCGCGGATGGGGGGCACGCGGGCTGTCCTTCAGCGCACGCACCAGTTGCGGCACGACGCCGCGCAGATCGCCAACCAGCGGCACGTCATAGGAGCGGTTGACGCCGATCGAAGTCGGATCCTGGTTGACATAGATCCACTTGCGGTTGGCCTCATTGGCCACCCAGTGCCGCCAGCGGCCATAGTGCGAAGGCTCGCCAAGCTCAGTGCCGAGCGCGACGCACAGATCGCTTTCGATCACCGCGTCGAGCGACACTTCGGAGAAGCCATAGGGGAAGGTGCGGTCTTCAAGCCCCGGGATGAAGCTTGTGCCACCCGAAGTCTGGATCACCGGGCAATTCATCAGCTCGGCCAGTTCCTTCACCGAAGCGCCGGTCTTCGAGGTGTAAACGCCGTGGCCGACCAGCAGCACCGGCTTTTCTGCCGCCTTGATCAGTTCGACTGCTTCGGCGAGCCGGTCAATGTCGGCGCCCTGGTTGACCAAGCGATAGCGCGCCGGCGGCAGCGGCTCGGGAACGTCGAGCTCTTCGAGGATCACGTGGGATGGATATTCGATGTAGACCGGGCCGGGCGTGCCCGACATGGCGACGCGAATCGCCTCGCGCACGATCTCGTCGGTCTGGTCGGCATATTCGATTGAACTGGAAAACTTGACCGATCCTTCCATCATCGGCTCATGCCGCACGAACTGGATACGGCCCCGGCGCACACGGCGCTCGGTGATGCGGCCGCGCTGGCCGCCGATGAAGATCACCGGGGAATTCTCGACCCTGCAGCACTGGATCGCCGGCATGAGGTTGGCGAGGCCCGGCCCGAGCGTGCCGATCGCCACGGCCGGCTTGCCGGTTATCCGCGAGGCCGCCTCGGCCATGAAACCGCCTGCCGCTTCATGATGCGGCGAAACCACTTCCCAGCCGCGCGCTTCGGCTTCAAGAAACAGGTGGATGAAATTGGGATCGGGGATACCGAACAGCGTCTTGATGCCCTCGGCTTCAAGCAATTGCAGGATGCGCTCATAGACCGGGACGCCGGACTTTTTAGTGGGCTGGGCTTGAGGTTGATCGTCGTACATTTTGCGGGCCTCTCCTGAAGCAAAAGATCCTTGCGGGTTGCGCCGGGCTTTGCCGGGATTCGCTTCGCCCTGCAATGGGGATTCGGCAGTTTGGCTGAACTAGTGTTCAGCCCCCATTACGTTCGACGTCACACTCGACGAAGGCACCGTGCAACTCATAGCCCATGATCCGCTCGTTCCAGGTCACTTCCGGCACATTGGCGAGACGCACCCCGGGGAGGCGCAGCAAGGCATCTATGAAGATGCGGGTTTCATGCAAGGCGACCTGGCTGCCAGGACAGCGGTGGGCGCCATCGCCGAAGCTTAGCCATGAACCAGCGATCTTCTGGCGTTTGGCGCGCTCTGGATCGATTGAGAAGGGGCAGGCCCCGGTTACGGTCTCGTCGGTGTTGGCCTGACGGATGTCGAGCGCGTAAAGCTGATCTGCCTTCGCCATGTCGCCGCCACAAACCACATCCTCGGTCGGACGGCGATAGACAAAGGTAGCGACAGGATCGAGTCGAAGGATCTCGTCGAGAATGGCGAGTTGTTCTGTCTCGTCCCCGGCAAGAAATTGCGCGCGAAGCTCGGCCTTCTCGAACAGTTGCCACGCCACCATGACAATGAATTCGCGCGTCGTCATCATCCCGGCCGTCGCATAGGTCATGCACTCGATCAGGATCGCCTTGTTCGAATAACCCTCGGCGACCATGTAGGAGAGGACATCCTCCTTGTCCTGCCCGCGCCGCGCCCGCATAGCCGGTTTGATGTCCTGCCACCAGAACCGTCCGGTGTGATACATGCTGCGTAGCGCATTCTTCAGCCCGCCGCGCTTGCCATCGTCGCCGGGATCGAGGCTGTTGAAGGTGTTGAGAATACGCGTGGCGAGGTGGCGCGGATTGCTGTCGGTCAGCCCGACTACCTCAGCAGCAACGTCGCAGGCCAGGCGAAAGCTTAGCAGGTCGAGCCTTTCGCGGCCGCTGGCCCTTAATTCGCCAAGCAATTCCGCAGTGCTGCGTTCCATCACCAGCATATGCCGGTCCCTAATGGCTTTGGGCGTGAAATAGCGCGCCAGTTGTGTGCGGCGGCGATGGTGCAATTCTCCGTCGAGGAAAAACACCGATGTGTGATCGGGATTATCGACCTTGACTTGGTCGGCCCCAGCGCCGGCCTGGAGGACATGAGGGCTGCGCAGGATGTCACGGGCGAAGGAAAACCGGGGGACGATGTCGGCATCGTCGCTCACCCGCGCGCGCTGGGCAGCAATGGCTGCGGTCTTGCGGTCATCGCGAACGGACTGGACAGGGTCGGCTTCGGACATGGCTGGAATGACCTTTATGAGCTAGGCTGTTTCATTGCCAGCGATTTCGGTCCTGTCAATCGCAGCCTCCAATCGGTTCATTCCCCATTCCAGCGAACTATTCTATGGCGCTGCAATGATCGCGGCTGACCCACACCTGTATAAGACGGCAAGCGTTGCCGCATTGGCGGCAGCCTGGTGCCTGTCAGGTGTCGCATTGGCTGCTGAGGCTGAGGCGCCGAGAGAGATCGTGGTCACCGGCAAGGGCCTGGCCGAATCGCCGGCTACCCCGGCCTATGGGGTGCAGGAAATCGGCCGCGAACGCCTCGGTTCCGCGGCCTCGGGCCGGATCGAAGACGTGCTGTCTTCCGCCGCCGGATTCCAGCAATTCCGCCGCTCCGACAGCCGCTCGTCGAACCCCTCGGCACAAGGCGTCACCCTGCGTGCACTCGGCGGCAATGCCACCAGCCGCACGCTGGTCCTGCTCGACGGGGTGCCGATGGCCGACCCGATGTTTGGCTATATCCCGCTGTCGGCCATCGCGCCCGAGCGGCTCGCCTCAGTGCGGGTAACGCGCGGCGGCGGGGCGGGAGCGTTTGGCGCAGGTGCAGTGGCTGGGACAATCGAGCTCACCAGCGCCGATGCGCGCACGCTCGGACTTTTTTCCGGCGCGGCGCTGGCGGACGACAGGGGCGAGACCGAGCTTTCCGGCACCTTCGCGCCCAGGGTGGGCCAGGGCTTTGCCCAGGTCTCAGGCCGCTGGGACCGGGGCCAGGGCTTCTGGATGACCTCCTTGGCACAGCGCGTTCCCGCCAGCGTTCGCGCGCGCTATGAGAGCTGGTCCACCAGCGCCCGGCTGGTCGAACCGCTTGGTAGCGAGCTTGAATTGCAGCTGCATGGCCTGGCCTTTGAGGACAATCGCACCCTGCGCTTCGCCGGGGGCACTACCGGGACGCAGGGACAGGATGGCAGCATCCGGCTCGTGGGACGCGGGGCCTGGGAATTCGACGCGCTGGCCTATGTGCAGAAGCGTGATTTCAATAATGTTGTGATCAGTTCGACCAGCTTTCGCAAAACGCTGGACCAGCGCCGCACGCCCTCGACCGGGATCGGCGGCAAGCTGGAGCTGCGGCCACCGCTCGGCGATTCCCACGTGTTGCGGCTAGGCGCTGACTGGCGGAATGCCAAGGGCCACCTCGAGGAAGACGCCTATTCCGCCGTGACTGGCCTCATTACCGCACGCCGCCAGGCGGGCGGAAACAACAGCGATCTGGGCCTGTTCTTGGAGGATGACTGGACACTGGGGCCCCTGGTCCTGACCGGCGGATTTCGGGCCGATCGCTGGACCGTGCACGGCGGTTTCTTTCATGAAGAGAGTGCCGCCGGGGTCGTGACGACCGACAGCCGCTTCGCCGACCGTTCGGGTTGGGACACCAGCCTGCGCGGCGGAGCGGTGTGGCATGCGGGAAGCGGCTGGTCGCTGAGGGCCGCGGGTTACAGCGGGCTGCGTTTGCCGACGCTGAACGAGCTCTATCGCCCGTTCGTGGTCTTCCCGGTCACTACCCGCGCCAATGCCGCGCTGATCAACGAGAAGCTGATCGGTTTTGAGGGCGGGATCGATTTTGCGCCGTCTGACCAGGTCAGGATTTCGCTCACCGCTTTCGACAACAAGGTCAATCACGCCGTGGCCAATGTCACCATTGCCGCCAACCTGCGCGAGCGGCGCAATGTCGATGCGGTCCACGCGCAGGGTTTTGAGCTTTCAACCAACCTGCGTTTTGGCCAGCTAGGCTTCGATGGCTCGCTCGCTGTGACCAATGCGCGGGTCGAAGCGAGCGGGATTTCCGCGCCGCTTGATGGCAAACGCCCGGCCCAGACCCCGAAAATCGCCGCAAGCGCCACGCTTTCCTGGCACCCGCGCGAGCGGTGGCTGCTCGCGGCCACGTTGCGCCACACCGGCGCACAGTTCGAGGACGATCTCGAAACCGATCTGCTGCCCCCCGCCACCACTCTGGATGCCTATGCGGAGATGCCGCTGGCCGGGCCATTCAGTCTGGTGCTCAGGGCAGAGAACCTGACCGATACCGATGTCGTCACCCGCAACCAGGCTGGATCGATCGATCTCGGCACTCCGCGTACATTATGGGCCGGGGTGAAAGTCAGGCTTGGCAATTGAGGCGCGAAGGGCAAAGAGTGGCAAATTGACGGGAGGCGGGCCCATGCACCGGGATATCGAATGCAGCGAAGCCGAATGGCAGGCCAGGCTCGAACTTGCCGCCTGCTATCGCATCTTTGACATGCTCGGCTGGTCGGAATGGATCTATAACCACATTTCGCTACGCGTGCCGGGCGAGCAAGGCGCCTTCCTGATCAATCCATTCGGCCTGCTCTATTCCGAGGTCTGCGCCTCCAATCTGGTCAAGATTGATATCGACGGCAAGACGCTCGATGGCAGCCCTTATCCGGTCAACCGCGCCGGTTTCGTCCAGCACAGCTATTTTCACCGCCATCTCGATTGGGCTCACGCGATCTGCCACGTCCACACTACCGCGACCATGGCGGTGTGCAGCGTCGAAGGCGGTCTGCAACCGACAAACTTCTATGCCGCCGCCTTCACCGGGCAGATTGGTTATCATGATTTCGAGGGTGTGACGGTGCGCCCCGAGGAAGGCGAACGACTTTTGGCCCAGCTCGGCGACAAGCGCGTGCTGATGCTGCGCAACCATGGCCCGGTGGTGATGGGGGAGACTCTCGCCGAGATGCTCCACATGCAATGGGCGCTGCAGCGTGCCTGCGAGATTCAGCTCGCGACTCACGCGATGGGCCAACCGATCCTGATTCCAGGCGATGTTATCGCCGTGCATCAGCGCGATCTGGCACTGGCGAGCCCGCCGGGCGGCATCGGCGCGGCGGGGTTCGAGGCCTGGAAGCGCCAGATCGATACCATCGACCGCTCATGGCGAGACTAGGAATCAAGCCATGCCTAGCCTGACAGTCAACGCGCACCCGCTCCAGTTCCGCATGGACCCGCAAACCCCGCTGCTGTGGGCCCTGCGCGATGCAGCCAACCTGACCGGCACCAAATATGGCTGCGGGGTCGGCGATTGCGGCGCCTGCATGGTGCTGATCGATGGTGAGGCGAAACGCTCTTGCATGCTTTCACTGGCCGAAGCCGAGGGACGCAATGTCACGACGATTGAGGGGCTGTCGCGCGATCGCTCGCATCCGGTGCAGCAGGCGCTGGTCGCCGAACAGGCGATTCAATGCGGCTTCTGTACGCCGGGCATCGCGATCAGCGCGGCTGCGCTGCTGGCGCGCAATGTCGATCCATCAGAGGCCGAGATCAAAGATGCGGTGCCCAACCTGTGCCGTTGCGGCGTCTATCCCCGGCTGGTCCGCGCGATCCAGCGCGCCGGGCGGGCGATGCGCGATCTTGAGATTATCGACGGCGCGCCTGCTCCGGGAATATCCAGCGCTGATGCTGCGCTTTCAGTCCCGGCGATTACGCCTTAAAAATTCAACCTCGCAGTCAGGCGCGCATTGATCGGCGCGCCGGGCGAGATGTTGTTGTTGTTGTGGGCGTCAGAAAAATAGGCGGTGTCGAATAGGTTTTCGGCATTCAGCTGTATGGCAAGCCGCGCATTCACATTGAAAAACAGTGCCGCATCGACCCGCGTGAAGCCCGGCAGTCGGGTCGTATTTGCAGCGGTGCGGATTGCGGCGAACTGGCTTGACTGGTGCACCACGCCCAACCCAGCGCCAAGGCGGCGGCTCAAATCATAGCGGTTCCACAACGCGAACTGATGCTCAGGCACCTGCGCCAGAGCCACGGAGTTGTTTCCCTTCAGCCGGGCATTTTGATAGGTGTAGCCGCCAGACATTTGCCACCTGGGCGTGATCCGGCCGGTCAGCGCCAATTCAACGCCCTTGGTGCGCGTCATGCCGATATTGATCGTGGCTGTGACATTGGCGGGATCGGGAGTGGTGGCGTTGCTCCGGTCCAACTGGAACAGAGCCAGAGTCAGATTGAGGTCGGGCCGGATGTCCCATTTGGCGCCGATCTCGTAATTGGTGAATTTCTCGGGCTCGAGGTTTTCCTGGGTGGCGGTCAAAGTCAGGAACTGGTCGCCCGATCGCGGCAGGAACGACTGGCTGTAACTGGCATAGATCGAGATGTTTTCTTGCGGCTTGAGAATCAGCCCGATGCGCGGCGAAACCTTTTCGTCGGTGCGGGCGAATGGGCGCGGCGTGCCGATCAGATCGGTGCCCTTGATCGCGAAGCGGTCGTAGCGCAGCCCGACGATGACATCGATGTGGGCTCCGAAGCTGACCTGATCCTGAGCATAGGCGGAGAAGAACCGGACATCGGACGCCGTGTCACGCGCCAAGGTGCCGAGCGTCACGGTCGGATAGACAATATTGGCGAGGTTGAACGTGCCGCTGGACAGGGTGCCATTGCGCCGCTGGTTGGTTGATTTCTGGTCGCCGTATTCAAGGCCCAACAGTATCTTGTTTCCGACCCGCCCGAAATTTACATCCCAGACTAGATTGGTCTGGGCAATAAAGTTCCGGCGTCTGGTCGGATCGGTATAGCTCGACAGCGCGACTGACCCGGTCTGACTGCTGGCTGCGCCGTTCGCGAAAACATTGGTGTAATATTTGTCATAGTCGCCATACAACAGGGTGTTCGACCATCGCACGCTGTCGGTCAGATTGGCATCGAGCCGGGCCTTCACGATATGCGCCACCAGCCCAGCGCGGTTGACTCCTGGAGTGCCGAAGAAAGTGTCGCGGTAACCAGTGATTGGCGCATTGGGCTGGCCTGGCGCAGTGGCAATTGACGGCGCCCCGCGATCGGTGACGCGGTCGTCATGGACATATTCGTATGAAATCCCAAGCTTCCAGCCGCCCAGATCGAGCGCGAAATAGGGATTGATCGCATGGCGCTTGCCGCTGAAGAAACTGCGATGATTGTTCAGTTGCTCATAATTGGCGTTTAGCCGGAAGGCGGCATTGGCGCTTAGCGGAGTGTTGACATCGGCCGAGACATCCCAGGCGCCGAAGCTGTTGACGCTGGCCACGCCGCCCAGTTCCAACGCTTTGGTTGAGGGAGTTTTCTGCACCCGGTTGATGATCCCGCCGCTGCCTCCGCGCCCGAAGATCAGCGCAAACGGTCCCTTGAGCACTTCGACCCGTTCGATGTTGTAGAGGCTGCGGAAATACTGGACGTCGTCACGGACCCCGTCGAGAAAGAAGTCGGCAGAAGTGTTCTGCCCGCGCAGGGTGATCTGATCGCGGTTGCCTTCGCCCTGGCCAACGGTGGCCCCGGGTACATAGCGCAGGACATCTGCCATGCTGTGCAGAGATTGATCGTCGAGTCGCTCACGAGTCACGACCGTGATCGACTGAGGTACATCGAGTAGCGGTGTGTCGGATTTGGTCGCAGTAATCGATTCCGCCGCAAGATAGCCATCGGCTTGGCCGATAACCATGATCTCGGTGGTATCGCCATATTCCTCTGCCACGGCGGGCGTGGCGAGGCTTACAGCGGCGATAGCAGGCAGCGCTGTGCCCATCCAAATGCCAGATCTGCTTGAAGAAAGAATCACAGGCGCCCCTAATTGCGAATCGTTAGCAATTGCCTACTAATGCGACGCAATCGCATTAGCAAGGCCGATTGAACTTGCCGGGTGCAAGATGTAGAGGGATTGGGGCCTTGTGGTCAGCCACGCCGGGCGAGGAGAGAGCCTTCCCGTTACCGGGCCGATTGACTAGCGCGCCAGCAGCATTGTGGCCTGCGGCAAAATCGCTGGTGCAGACATCTGGGGCAACCGGACTGCTTGCGACTCCATCCGAACCTGTGCGGCATCGTCGCCGAACAGCACATAACTGGCCATCATCAGTGCCGAAAATGCCGAAGAGATTGCCAGCTTGTCGCTCATTGCGGTTCTCGAAAGTCCTTACCTGGGTGATTATAAGCATTGTTATCGCTTATTGCAATGCAGCATTTAACAGCCACCGATTAATCGTCGATGAAGCGCAGCTGAGATGCGGTTGCACCCTTGCGCTCGGCGCGGGGCAGCGCCTATTCCGGGCACGATGAGCAAGGCACGCAGAACGAACGATTGGGGATTCCCCCGCTGGCGCGGCTATGGCAGCGGCAGTGAGGCGGCGCAGGTGCGGCTGTGCGACCGGCAGGGCTGCAGCGAGCGCGGCGATTGCCCGGCACCAAAATCGCCCAACAGCCCGGAACGCTGGATGTTCTGCCAGGCCCACGCTGCTGAATACAATTCCGGCTGGGACTATTTCGCCGGCCTGACCGCCGAGGAGGCCGCAGCGCGTGAAAGCAGCGAAACGCGCGACAATTCAGGCTATCACGAGGCCGCACATTATGGCTGGGCGGGCTCAGGCGACGGCAGCCGCAGCCGCGACGAGATGCGCGCGCTCGAACTGCTTGAACTGGATCCGGACGCCGATTTTGAAGCCGTGAAAAAGGCCTGGCGCGCCAAGGCCAAACTGGTCCACCCTGATGTGCGCCCTGGCGATGCCGATGCTGCCAAGGCATTCCAGGCGCTGCAACTGGCCTACGAAGTGCTGCGCGCGGCTGCAGAACGGCGCAGCTGGGGCGGGTAAGCTAGAACAGGGCGGCCACGCCCCACACCACGCCAACCAGCAGGAACGTCCCGGCAATATCCAGCCACAGCCCGGCCTTGAGCACGCGCGGCAGTGCTATATGCCCGGTTGCCCATGCGATCGCGTTTGGCCCGGTCCCGGCGGGCAGCATGAAGCCCCAGCTGGCGGCGAAAGCGGCGGGCAGAGCCAGCAGGATCGGATCGGCGCCGAGCGCGGCGACAAGGGCTGCGACCACCGGCATGATCCCGCTGGCCGCGGCGACATTGCTGGCAAATTCGGTGATAATGACGACAAAGCCGACCAGGGCCAGCGCCACCAGCGGCAGCGGTACGGCGGAAAGCGGCAACAACTTCTGACCCATCCAGTCGGCAAAACCCGATTCGCTCATCCCCATCGCCAGGGCGAGGCCGCCGCCGAACATCAGTATGACGTCCCATGGCGCGCGATTGGCTTCACGCCAGACCAGCATCGGCCGGCCGGTGCCATCGGGTATGACGAAAAGCAGCAGCCCGGCAATCGCCGCGATGGTGCCGTCGGTCAGCCCGCCCTTCGGGAAGAACGGCTCGGTCAAGGGCTGGGTTACCCAGGCCAGCACAGTGAGCGCGAATATCGGCACCAGCCGACGCTGTGGGGCGGTCCATTCCTTGTCCTGCGCGATTGCCGCATGAGCGGCGGCGGGATCGAAGCGATCTTCGCTCAGACGCTGGACTCGGGCGATGATCAGAGCGGCAAGCGGCACGCCGAGCAGCACGATGGGCACGCCAAACATGCTCCATTCGGCAAAACTGATATGCACATTCAGCGTCTTTTCGAGCAGGGCCGCCGAGATGGCATTGGTCGGCGAGCCAACCATGGTTCCCAGCCCGCCAATCGAAGCGGCGAAGGCAATCCCCATCGGCAGCGCGCCTGCGAGGCCTCCGGTATCCCCCTCCTCGACCCCGCCTGAAGCCAGCATCGCCAGCGCCATCGGCATCATGATCAGCGCGGTCGAGGTATTCGAGATGAACATCGATATCAGAGCGGTGGTCATCATCACCGAAAGCAGAACCTGCCAGGGCTTGCGCCCCGCCCGCGACAGGATGGCCTCAGCCAGCCGCCGGTGCAGCCCCGTCCGCTCGATTGTCAACGCCAGGAAGGCGCCGCCCAGAAACAGGAACATGATCGGTGTGTAATAGGCGGCTGCCGTCTTGTTGGCATCGGCAATGCCCAGCATCGGCAGGACAATAAAAGGCAGCAGGGCCGTGGCATAGAGCGGCAGCGCCTCGCTCATCCACCATGCTGCCATCCACCAGACGAGGCCAGCGGTGCGCCAGGCCTGCAGCGGCATGTCTGCCGGTGCTGGGGCAAGCAGGGTGAGAATGAACCCGGCGAGCCCGACGAAAAAACCAATGCGCTGGACAGTCATTCGCCGAAGCCCCCCCGAAGTCCCACCTGAGTCCGATGTGTTACTTCGGCGCGATCACCATCAGCATCTGACGGCCTTCCATGCGCGGCCAAGCCTCGACCTTGGCGACTTCGACGACATCGTCCTGCACCCGCCGCAGCAGATCCATACCGAGCTGCTGGTGCGCCATTTCGCGGCCACGGAAGCGCAGCGTCACCTTGACCTTATCACCCTCGCCGATGAATTTGGTCACCGAGCGCATCTTGGTGTCATAATCGTGGTCATCGATGTTCGGACGCATCTTGATCTCCTTGATCTCCTGCGTCTTCTGGGTCTTGCGGGCAAGATTGGCCTTCTTCTGCGCCTCGTAACGGAACTTGCCGACATCGAGGAACTTGCAGACCGGCGGATCGGCATTCGGGGATACTTCGACGAGATCAAGGCCGACTGACGCCGCCTGCTCGATCGCCTCATTGGTGTACATGACGCCGATATTTTCGCCGTTCTCGTCGATCACGCGGACCTTGTCGACGGCGATCATCTGATTGAAGCGTGGCCCGCTCTTGACGGGGGGCGCCATCGAGCGCCGGGGTGGGGGTGCTATAGTGTCTGCTCCTGATGCATTTTGCTGTTGCGCGCGTCCTTAGAGCGAATCACGAGGGCTTGGAAAGCGGGAAATATTACGCGGTGGCGCGCCACAGCGGATATTCCACAATCCTGCCCTGCGTCGCGGCCAAAGCGTCGATCGCCGAAGCCGGTTGCATCGCGCTCAGAATTTCCGGGGAAGCGGCATCCATCCCGCCGGTCAGCGCGCCGAAAGCGGGCAGGATAAGCCGCTTCTCGCTGCGCACCGCACAGGGCCGGACGATCCGCCGCCCGCGCGCCGAGACGGTGAGCTTCGGGTGGAAATGGCCGGAAAGCTCTGGGCGCAACTCGCCGGGCAAGGCGCGGTGGCGCAGCAGCAGGCCGCCCACCTCCGTCTCCCTGAGTGCAGTTCCTTCTGCAATGCCAACCGCACCGTCGTGATTGCCGGAAATCCACACCCAGTCGAGCGCGCGGGTCAATGCCGCGAGCATCCCGGCCGCGTGCGGCTCCAGCCGCGAGGCGCCATGGCCATCGTGGAAATTGTCGCCGAGACAAAACACCCGCCGCGCCCCGGTTTCGCGCACTGCCACGGCCAGCCGCTCCAGCGTCTCGCGGCTGTCATAGGGCGGCAGCATCTGGCCGTGCCCCGCAAAGTAGCTCGCCTTTTCGAGATGCAGATCGGCTACCAGCAGCGCCGCCTCGCACGGCCAATAGAGCGCGCGGCCCTGGACCAGCCACAGTTCCTGCCCGCAGAATTCAAATGTCGGAACGAACGAAACGGGAACCATGGCTTTCCCTTGCCCCAGGTCGATTCGCTTGGCAAGGGGCGCAAATGACTGACTGGACCCCCTACACCGCCCGCGCCAGCCAATGGTTCGAAGGCCTGCGCAATCGCATCTGCGCCGCATACGAAGAGATCGAGCGCGAGGCCGGCAGCCTCGCCACATTCGAATATACCCCTTGGCAGCGCGAAGCCGTTGAAGGCGGAGCCGCAGGCGAAACAGGTGGCGGCACGCGCGGCCTGATCAAGGGCAAGGTGTTCGAGAAAGCCGGGGTCAATATATCCACCGTGCATGGCGCGCTGTCGAAGGATTTTGCCGGGAGCGTCAACGGCGCGAGCGCAGATGCCCCCGCCTTCTCGGCCACCGGAATCAGCCTGGTTGCCCACATGGCCAACCCGCATGTTCCCGCAGTGCACATGAACCTGCGTTTCCTGACTACGACCAAAGCGTGGTTCGGTGGCGGTGCGGATCTCAATCCACCCTTGCCCTATGCCGAGGATACGGCGGATTTCCACACCGCGCTGCAAGCAGCCTGCGACGCCCACGGCGCCGATTACTATGCGCGGTACAAGAAATGGGCCGACGACTATTTCTACATCCCGCATCGCCAGTGCCATCGCGGCGTCGGCGGAATTTTTTACGATCACCTCGAATCCGCCGATGAAGCCGCCTGGGAGGCGAACTTTGCTTTCACCCAAGCTGTCGGCGAGGCATTCCTCGCGGTTTTCCCAATGCTGGTGCGGCGACGGATGGAAGCTGGGTTCACTGCGGACGAGAAGCTGCGACAGCTCGAATGGCGCGGGCGTTATGCCGAGTTCAACCTGGTCTATGATCGCGGCACGGCATTTGGCCTCAAGACCGGCGGCAATATCGACGCCATTCTGATGAGCCTGCCGCCAGAGGCGGTGTGGAGCTGAACTCAGTTCGCTAGCTTCCTCAACGCCGCATAGCGTTCAAACCTTCAACGCAGCAAGCGCTTCGAGTTGTTCGACAAAATGGCTCCGCGCGCGGTGGGCGAATCCGACATGAACCTGCGTCCCGCCCGCCGCAAAGACCGCGCCGACACGGTCAGCAGCCTGCTGGGGCTGGTCCAGCGGATCGAGCATCCCATCGTGCCTCAGCGCGAGTGCAAGCGGCTTGTCGCGCGCTTGCCAGGCAGTCGTTTCTCGCGCGGTTGCGATCATTTCGGCCTGTTCGACGACGCTTAGACCGAACGGCGCCCAACCATCGCCCAGTTCCACCGCACGGCGCAGCGATCGCGCCGATCGGCCGCCGATCCACAGCGGCATGTCCTGCTGGATTGCGCAGGGATCGATAATGAAATCGTCGAAGCTGTAGTAAGGCCCCTGGTATTCCGGTCTGCGGCGCCCAAGCGACGCGCGCAAAGCGCGCAAGGCATCGTCGCCGCGAGGCCCGCGTTCCTTGAACTCGGCGCCTCCCAGCCCGAGGAGGTCAAACTCCTGCTTGAGTGATCCTACGCCGACGCCAAGAACGAGCCTGCCGCCACACATGCGATCAAGCGTGCCATAGCGTTTGGCGATGGCAAGCGGGTGATGGTAGCCCAGTACAAGCACATAGGTCAGAAAGCGGATTCGGCTGGTAACGGCAGCCAGATAGCCGAACACAGGCAGCGGATCGTAGTAGCGCCCTCCACGCACCATTTCGACCTCTGGCGGAATACCCACATGCTCCGAGCAGGCCAGATTGTCATAGCCCAGCCGTTCGGCCGCCTGCGCGATCAGCGCCATGTCCTCAGGACTAATGTCGCGGACCCAATCGGGGTTCAGGTCGGCCGAGCCCGTCAGCGTCGAGCCTGGGATCATGAAGCCAAATTGGCTGGTTTGGGGCTGTGTGTCGTTCGTCTTCAAGGCTGATCTCCCTGCACGGCGGCCGGCATATATTGCAGGCTCATGTCGTGACACGATCATGGCGCGCACGAACATGCAAGTCCTAAGCTTGCCGGTCAGCCGATTGGGGCAACGGCCGGAATTGGCGCCAAGGTGAAATTGATTGCCCTGCTCAGCCTCGCCCTCAACGGCAATGCCATCTCTGTGCCCAACGGTGCTGTCAGTCCGATGCGAACTCGTCTCCGCTGGGCGCGATGGGTCCTGGGACGGCATATCTCAGGTCATGAGGCTTTGCCACTCGGCCAGGGCGGCCGAGCGGTGAAGCTTGTATGTTTGGCGGTCGACGAGGTGGCGTTCGGCGTTGAAATAATTGTGCACGCTGGCGTGGACTGAGGCGAATTTCTGCAACGTTTTCATCTTTCGAAATCGCAGCATCGCCCGTTCTCGCCGTCGGAATGGCAGGTGTGAATTTTCCACCCGATTGTTGAGGTGCCGACCCATCTCGCGCCGGTCCAGATTACCCAGTTTTCGCATTGCCGCCGGGTAGGAGAGAAGCCCATCGGTGACGATCACTTCCGCCTTGCCGTGACGCTTCAGTGCCCTCTTCATGAAGGTCAAAGCCGCAGCTTTGTCACGCTTTTTCGTCACATAGCTTTCGAGGATCTCGTCCTTGTGATCGACGGCACGCCAGAGGTACACCATCTCGCCGTTCAATTTGACGTACATCTCGTCGAGATGCCATTTCCAATGCCGGAAGCCGCGCATCCGTGAGATGCGCCGACGCCGGATCTCCGCCGCGAACATCGGACCGAACCTGTTCCACCACAATCGCACCGTCTCGTGACAAAGGTCGTACCCGCGCTCGGATAGCAGGTCTTCCACATTCCGCAGCGACAACGGAAACCGGATGTAGAGCATCACGACTTCGCGGATCAACTCGGGCGATGAATGAAAATACCGAAACAGACTATACGGTTTGGCTCTCGATTTGCGGCTCATCCGACGCCGCTATCACCAGGCCATCAACCTTGCCACATCCCTCTGACAAAACCATAAGCTGGGGTCGGCGAACTGAACCCTAGTCTGTTGCCGACTTTGATTTTCAGGATGCTCTGAGACGAAAATTGGCAAAGCGATTGAAGCCAGTATTGGATATGCGCCCTTCGGCTGCGACCCTCCTAGATTTGCTTGAAGTTGCGAGGCCGGGGATCACAATCGAACTGGAATCGGCCATCATCGGGGCAAAAGCGGAAGCTGCAAGGCCGCAATCGTCCCTTGAAATATAGTTTCATTTGAAAGCATTTTTGATGCTGGACGCAAGGCCCTGTGCGACCATGCAGCACCACTACAAGCCTAAGGGATATGGCGCTGTCTAGGGTAGGGCTGGCGGTGTTTTGTGAATGACTATCGGGCAGGTGTGGTCCTATAAGATTGCGGGGTTGAACCTCTGCTGGTCGTAACGGGCTTGAACCTCGCCCCACTCCTTGTGGTCGAAGCGATAGTTATCGGGATCGACCGGAGTAGTTAATTCAACCCCCATCTCGTTCACTTTGACCCAACGCACCAAGCCTTCGCAGACTTTTTGATCTGCAAGTTCGAGGCGGATGGTTTCGCCCACTTCTGGCTTATGCAACTTCGAGCGGATCCGAACGCCATCAGGGGATATGTTGCGGATCAAGACTTGATGGCGATAAATTCGATCAGTCCACATCCAAGCGACAAAGAGCTTGCTTAAACGCGGACTTCTGCCCGCTTGCGTCCCAATTGATGCCATATCCAAGCACAGCCTTATTAATTCACATAGGAACTGATTATACAGTGCATTAACTAATAAACCGTTAATATGTTAAAAGCATAACATTGAACGAACCTACCATTAAGGTAAAATACGGGCAGATACAGGGTGGAGAGGCCCTGCTTGGGGGTACTGCTTTGTTCAGCCTGCCGACGTTGCGCCAACCATACGCGAGGTGAAGTCCCAACTGCTGATCCGACTATCGGGCAGGCGGTTGCCACGGCGCGACCATACTCAGGTTCACCCCTTCAAACTGCAAGCCAGCTATCAGCCTTCCTAAAGGCGCATGGTCACCGTAGCCTTCATTGGCCGTTCCGCCAGCTGCCTTGTGGCCTTGGATATATTCACACGCCTCTCGCGGAATCCCTGAGGCCCTTGCAGCCGTTGTCCATGCGTGGCGGAACTCTCTGGACGGCTGGCGTTGGCGACTTGAAGGCGCAAGAACACCTCGCTCTCTAAGCAGCTTGCTCCACCATTCACCCCAGCCCGCAAAGAGCAGCCCCCGCGCTCCCTTTGTCCGCAGCAGGGGAAACAAGGCCAATTCGCCCCTTGTCCTAAGGTCCGCAAGGTAGGCAGGCAGTCCCAAGTCTATCAGTGGCAAAGGGACCGGAATGGTCCTCCGCCCCGATTGCTTCCGGGTAGTCTTGAGGCTTCTCTGGCCCTTGTGCGGGTGAATGCCTTCGTCGGTGAATGTTACCGTCCAGTCGCCGTTGGCTTCCTTGAAGTCGGCCAACATCAACTGTGCTACCTCCTCAGGCCGTGCGCCGGTCCGCAGGAGCAACAGGGGTATCCAGTAGCTTGCTTCGCCCTTGCCGCCTTGGGGGCGTTCGCCGCTGGTGAATATTGGCAAGGCAAAGATTGATTCCAGCTCGCCTTTGCTGAAACCCTTGGCGTCCTCAGAGGCAGGCGCGGATACATTTGCGACACGCTGATTGGCGAAGGGATTGCTTTTCCCCTCCGCTATTTGTCCAGTTTTCTGTGCCTTGTTCCATAGTGCCGCTAGGGCGCTGGCGTGGCCGTTATATGTCTTAGGAGATAGGCGAGCCACGTCACTACGTTCCCCGTAAAGCGCCACCACCTCCCTCAGGGCCAATCCGCCCTGGCGCTTGGAGAGCTGTCTCGGGCGTTGCGCCATCAGATCAAGCCAATCGCTAACCATAGCGCGGGTGATCTTGGCAGGCGTAGGGCTGCCACAGGCCTCCCTGAATAGCCTGAGTGCGGTGGTGGCGCTCTGCTTTGTTGATACACCAATGTCCTGACGGGGGCTTTCGAGGATAGCGCAGGCGATGGCCTCAAATGTATTCTGCGCATCACCTGAGGGCCTAATGTCACTGCCCAAGGCCTCAGGGCGGCTAGGGAGGGGCGGGGTGTCCACAGGTATCCCTTCCCCCATTTGAGCATCGTTGCGGCGATCTACAGCCAGCCAGAGGCGGCAGGCAGCAGCGGCAATGGCTTCAAGGTATTTGCCAAACTCAGGGTCGGACGGGGAAAGCACATAGCCTTGGGAAGCGGCGTAACCGATGGCCCAAGCACCCCAGTATTCTGCGAGTGCCCCGCCTGCATATTCTGTGAGCATCTCCCGGCTGACTTCCCAATCTTGCTCTAGGTCCTCGCGGGGGGAGTAATACCAACCTGCACTGACTACAACCCACGCGCCCATTTGCGGCGTCCGATGGTCATGATGCGCCACGGCTGATCGATGAGTTTGTTCCACGCCTCGCAGCAGTGGTCGATGATGTTGTCGTGGGATGTGAAGACCCGGTTGGAGAG
>CANJCQ010000066.1 GCA_947473355.1 Sphingomonadaceae bacterium
CACTTGATCGAAAACCTGTTCGCCAAAATCAAGGACTGGCGGCGCATTCACACCCGATATGATCGCTGCGCCCACACCTTCATGTCCGCCATCGCAATCGCCGCTACCGTCATCTTCTGGTTGTGATCAATGAGTCCTGACCCTAGAATCTCGCCTCGAGCGTTCGCGACGTCTGCACAATCAAGCCAACCTTGCATTTCCCGAAATTCAAGAATTTGCGGCTTCATCTGCAATAGTCCTGCGTCCCAAACATCGGAAAGCGACCTAAACTCGAGCCTGATAACATCGGGGTCAATGCCGTGTTTGGCGATTGCATTGTCAAGCAACTCGGAGAATTTTTCGAGAATCGAATCTTGGAATGTTGAAACATGGGCTTCCTCGAATGAGTCCCATAGGATTCTGATATTGTTCACAATCTCTGCGCCAAGTTGTTTGGCGTCATGTTTTGGTTTGCGTCCAAACATGCAAGATCCAATCTCAGTCGGGTGTCAAGGCGACTATGGAAGACGTTGATCCTGGGCTTGTCAAAGAATTCCGGAGACTTCCTCGTCAAACCTCCCGCAGCCTCGGCATCAATTCCACAAAATTGCATGGCCTATTCCGGCTATCGAGCTGCTCGGCCAGAATCCCGTCCCAGCCGTCTTTCACCGCGCCGTTCGAGCCGGGCAGGGCAAAGATATAGGTCCCGCGTGAGACCACCGCGCAGGCGCGCGACTGGACGGTGGATGTGCCGATGGTCTTGAACGAGATTACCCGGAATATCTCGCCGAAGCCGGGGATGTCCTTTTCCTTGACCCGGTCGAGCGCCTCGGGGGTCACATCGCGGCCGGTCAGGCCAGTGCCGCCGGTGGTGATGATGCAATCGATGGCCTGATCGTCGATCCAGTTGTTGAGCCTTCCGGCGATCACACTGGCATCGTCTTTCTCTATGGCCCGCACGACCAGCCGGTGGCCGGCGCCCTTGATCCGCTCGGCGAGAATATCGCCCGAAGTGTCATCGCCGGGTCCGCGCGTGTCGGAGACGGTCAGCAGGGCGATGTTGATCGGCTTGAAGGTCCGTGTTTCGTCAATTGCCACGCGTTATCATCCCGTTTTCGGCCATGCGCACCCCGCGCGATCCGGATATGCCCGGAAAGGTCGGCCACATGCCTTGCACCAATGCCCTGCGGCTTTCCGATGTTTCGCCCGCCTGGCGCTCATACATCCAGTAGTTGCGCATGACGATGTTCACATAGCCGCGCGTCTCCCAATAGGGAACGCTCTCGATCCACAGCAGGGGATCGCCCTTGTCCTGGATTTCATAGTTCCAGCGGCCGATCGGCACGAGACCGGCATTGTAGGCAGCCATGACCTTGGGCAGCAGCCCGCGCGTTGCAGGATCGTCGCGCAGCATGCCAAGATGGCGCTGGCCGAAAGCGAGATTGACTTCGGGCTTGTTGAGATCGCGCGCCGAAGTGGAGACACCGAGCGCGCCGGCATGGTCGCGCGCCGCTGCGGGCATGATCTGCATCAGCCCGCGCGCGCCCGCCGGGCTGACTACGCTGGCGCGGAACACCGATTCCTGCAGGGTATGGGCATAGACCAGCGCCGGATCGACCTGCCAGCCGCCGATTGGCGTCCACCGGGGCGTGGGGAAGCGGGTGGCGGGTTCGGCCTTGCCGCCAAGAGGCGCATTGTAGGCCATCCACAGCTGGGTCGATGGCGTGCCCAGCGCGCGGGCGAGGCGCGAGAGCGGCTGGTATTGCGACGGACTGCCGATCCGCGCCTGATAGCGCAAGGCCTCATCGGCAAGGCCATCCTTGCCCAACTCGGTAAGCGCGACGGCGGCGCGGATATTGGGCAGATCGCGCAGTTGCAGCCAGTCGGCCTGAGTAAAATCGGCGGCGGCATGGGTGCCGGGCAGCTTCTGCCCGAGCTGTTCGGCGGCGAGCATGCCATAGAGCGTTTCGTCACGGAAAGCGGCAAGCCGCAGCAACGCCGCTGCCTTTTCGGGCTGGCGGCAGCGCACCACCGCGCGGGCCTGCCAATAGCGCGCGGCGGCGTTGAGTTCGGGATTATCGGCGCGCTGCGCGGCCTTGTCGAAGGCATCGGCTGCCCCGGCGCAGTCGTTCAGCCGCCATGCGGCAAGCCCGGCAGCCCACCAGCCTTCTGCCACCCATGGTCCGCTGGCGGCTCCGGCGAGCTGGCCCATGATATAGGCAGAGGCATTGTCGTTCTCGATATAAAAGCTCCAGGCGACGCGCTGGCGCCATTCGGCACGGGCTGCATCGCTGAGCTGGAAATCGATCCCGTCGAGCAGGACGCGCGCCGCTGTGGGATCGTCGCCCTTGATCCGCGCGAGGATGGCGCTGGCGACAGAGCCCGGCATGGTGCCGTCATTGGTGTCGCGCGGCAGGATCCGCTTGGGCAGCGACGGCAGGCTGTTCATCGGCTGGGCATAGGGCAGGGTGGGGACACTTTGTGCCCCGCGCCGCATGGCGAGCTGGGCGATCTGCTCGGCATCCGGAGAGTCGCTGTTGCGGGACAGCCATTGGCTGAGTTCATCCATCTCGATGCGCGGCGAACCGGCGGCGAGATAGAATTCGGCCTTGGCCGCATCATGCAGTGGGCCGTCTGGGCGGTTGGCGAAAGCCAGACGCACCTGCGCCCAGTCCTTGCGGTCAATTGCCGCGAAAAGGTCCTGATAGAAGCTGCGATCGGTCTGGCTGAGCAGGGTGGGCACGGCGGCACGATCGGGCCGGTTGCGGAAATAATCGACCGCAGCGCTATCGGCGTGCGCGGCGGGCGCACCCCAGACCGGGGCCAGGGCGGCACAACCCAGGGCAATTTTCAGCACATTCGAAAAGGGCATCAGGTGCTCTTTGTCCAGTCCAGCCAGTTCTGCCAAAAGACCGGCTTCCAGCGCGGCCTTTCGAGGAGCACAGCGAGGTCGCGGGCTGCCAGCATCGGCAATGTGGAGCCCCCATGCTGGAATTCTCCGGCCCCGGCTGGAAAATTCGCCGGATCGTGGCCCAGCAGCGACAGGATGTTGCTGCCGAAGACAATCAGCCGCTGCGGCGCGGCTAGCGCGATATGAAGACGGGCCAGATCGCCAAGCCCGCGCGCCGCTGCTTCCCCCCAGTCGGCATGCGGGGTGTGACGCGGCAGCACGCTCGCCACGTAAGCTGCGTCCGATGTCAGGCCCATGGCTGACAGCATGGCGGCAAGCAGCCGACCTTGCGGGCCCGAAAGCAGCTCGCTGGTGTCGTCGCGTTCCGGTTCGGCAACCAGAATCATCACTGGTACGCCTTGGTTCCCGCGCGGCGTAATCCGGCCGCCCATTTGCCCGCCATCGAGCCAGGGTTCGCTAAGCCACCATGGCGCAAAAGCGCCCAGATCAGTCGGCCAGTTGCTGCGATCCACTTCCGCTGGCGGGGCAGGGGCAGGCTTGGGCGCAGCAGCGACACTGGGCTTTTCTGGTTCTGCCTCGACTTCCGGCGCTATCCAGCCATGCGGGGAATCGGCGAAGTCGGAATCAACGCCTGCCTCGCGCCACCAATCGAGGGCGGCAGCAAATTGCTCTGCGAGGCTGGAATTTCCGCCATTGTCCATGGAGCGGGTCTTGACCTGCCGGGGCGCAGCAATCAAGGCTCATCTGCGCGAATATGGCAAGCGCCGTGCAATGAGGCCAAGGGACTAGAAGTCATGAGTGAACGCGAATCAATGCCGTATGACGTGGTGATCGTCGGGGGCGGGCCAGCTGGCCTCGCTGCGGCAATCCGCCTCAAACAGGTCAATGCCGAGCTGACGGTGTGCATTCTCGAAAAGGGCAGTGAAGTCGGCGCGCATATCCTGTCCGGCGCGGTGGTCGATCCACGCGCGCTTGACGAGCTGCTGCCCGAATGGCGCGATGATGGCTGTCCTATGGCGGAAACGCCGGTAACCGATAACTGGCACTGGTATCTGACCAAGAGCGGCAAGATGCCGATCCCGCACATTGTGATGCCGCCGTTCATGTCGAACCACGGCAATTACACCGGCAGCCTTGGCAACCTGTGTCGCTGGCTGGCTGGCAAGGCCGAAGAACTGGGTGTCGAGATTTTCCCCGGCTTCCCCGCTGCCGAAGTGCTTTATGATGAAAAGGGCGCAGTGCGCGGCGTTGCCACCGGCGATATGGGCGTGGCCAAGGATGGCAGCCACAAGGGCGATTTTCAGCCCGGCATGGAGCTGACCGCGAAATACACGCTATTCTGCGAAGGCGCACGAGGTTCGCTCACCAAGCAGCTGAAATCGAAATACGATCTTGAGCGTGATTGCCAGCCGCAGAAGTATGGCCTCGGCATCAAGGAGCTGTGGGATATCGATCCGGCCAAGCATGTGCCCGGCCGCGTGCTTCACACGCAGGGCTGGCCGCTGAGCGAGTCAGGCAGCGGCGGCGGCGGTTTCCTCTATCATCAGGCAGGCAACCAGGTGTCGCTCGGCTTCGTCACCACGCTCGATTATGCCAATCCCTATGTCTATCCCTTCGAGGAATTCCAGCGCTGGAAGACCCACCCGGAAATCGCCGCAATTCTCGAGGGTGGCAAGCGGGTTTCCTATGGCGCTCGGGCGATCAACGAGGGCGGCTGGCAGGCCGTGCCGCATCTCG
Organism: Sphingomonadaceae bacterium; assembly: GCA_947473355.1. Classification (GTDB taxonomy): domain Bacteria; phylum Pseudomonadota; class Alphaproteobacteria; order Sphingomonadales; family Sphingomonadaceae; genus Novosphingobium. The sequence continues at coordinate 4,628 of CANJCQ010000066.1, forward strand.
CCTTCCCCGGCGGCGTGCTGGCGGGCTGTTCGGCGGGCTTCGTCAACGTGCCGCGCATCAAGGGCAGCCACACCGCGATGAAGAGCGGCATGCTGGCCGCCGAAGCCATTGCCGCGGCTGTCGCGGCGGGCCGCGAGCTCGATGCGCTGGATGAATACGAAGAGGCCGTCCGCAGCAGCTGGATCGCCAAGGAACTGCAACTGGTGCAGAATTCCGAGCCGATCCTCGCCAAGTTCCAGGGCGATCTGCTGGGCACGGCGCTGGCCGGGATCGAAATGTGGCTGCGCTATCTGAAGATGCCGCTCATCAAGCCGATGAAACACCACACCGACGCATCCACGCTCCAACGCGCCGATCTGTTCCAGCCGATAGCCTATCCCAAGCCCGATGGCGTGCTGACTTTCGACCGGCTGACCTCGGTGTCCTTCTCGTTCACCAATCACGAGGAAGACCAGCCCTGCCACCTCGTGCTGACCGATCCGTCGGTGCCGACCACGATCAACCTGCCGCTCTATGCCGGGCCGGAAGCGCGCTATTGCCCGGCGGGGGTCTATGAATTCGTCGGCGATCCTGGCGACCAGCACCTGCAAATCAACGCCCAGAACTGCGTCCACTGCAAGACCTGCGATATCAAGGATCCCACCCAGAACATCACCTGGGTGACGCCGGAAGGCGGCGGCGGGCCTAACTATCCGAACATGTGATTTGCGGTGTTCGAAACCGCCTACGCCAAGATCAACCTAGCGCTCCACGTCCGGCGGCGGCGTGAGGATGGCTATCATGAGCTGGAGACGGTCTTCGCTTTCGTCGATCAGGGCGATCTGCTGACAGCCTCGCCTGCCGCATATGATGTGCTCAATGTGACGGGCGAGTTCGCCGGGGCGCTGGACAATGCAACCGGCAATGTGGTCATGCAGGCGCTCAACTCGTTGAAACACGTCCCCGGTTGGGCAGTCAACCTCGAAAAACGCCTGCCGGTTGCCGCCGGGCTTGGCGGCGGTTCGGCCGATGCCGGGGCGATATTCCGCATGGTTCAGCGCTGGAGCGGCCTGCCGGACAACTGGCGCGAGATCGCCGCGCGGCTGGGGGCGGATGTGCCGGCCTGCGTCGAAAGCATCACCTGCATCGGGCGGGGAACTGGGACGGAACTGCTGTCGGTTGTGAACGATCTGGCGGGCAAGCCCGTCCTGCTGGTCAACCCGCGCATTCCGCTCAGCACCGGTCCGGTTTTCCGGGGCTGGAGCGGCATTGACGAAGGCCCGCTGCCCGAAGGCAGTGCCTGGGAGATCGCTCTCTATGGCCGCAACGATCTCGAACTGAGCGCCATGGAACTGGTCAGCGAAGTGGCCGATGTGTTGGAGCTGTTGCGCGCGAGCAATGCCGCAGTTTCGCGCATGTCCGGCTCGGGCGCGACCTGTTTTGCCTTGTATCACGATGAGCAGGCGCTGGCCGCCGCACAGATGGAAATCCAGCGCAAGCGGCCGCACTGGTGGACCATGGCAGGCAAGCTGCGGTGACTGGCGCGCCCTACCGCATCATCGGGACCCCGCGCTTCGGCGGCATCCTGATCATCGCCGACCACGCCTCGAACCGCGTGCCGGATGACATGGACCTCGGCATCGGTCCCGCGCTGCTCGATCTCCACATCGCCCACGACATCGGCGTCATGGGCGTCGCCACCCGCATGGCGTCACGCCCCGGCACCGCCGCTTTCCTCGGCAATGTCAGCCGCCTGGTCTGCGACTTCAACCGCGAGGTCCACGCCCCCGCCATCGTACCCATTGCCAGCGACGGCCACGCCATTCCAGGCAACAGCCTAAGCCACGAGCAGCACGAGGCCCGGCTGAACCGCTTCTACCACCCCTACCACAAGGCCCTCGCCGCGCTGCTCGATGACAAGCCCCCCGCACTGATCCTCTCGCTGCACAGCTTCACGGCGCACCTTGCCAGCCACCCGGACGAACTGCGCCCCTGGCAAGTCGGCGTACTCTACAACCAGGACGACCGCGCCGCGCGCCTCGCGATCCCCATGCTGGAGGCGGAAGGTTTGATCGTCGGCGACCAGCAACCCTATTCAGGCAAATTGCTCAACGCGTCGATGAACCGCCACGCTGAGGCTGAAGGGAGGCCTTATCTGGGGATTGAAATCCGGCAGGACGGGATTGCCGATGCGGCGGGGCAGGCGGTCTGGGCGGAGCGGCTGGGGCGGATTTGTAATTTGGTTGCCATTGCCTGAATGGTAACCAAATGCTATTTATGCACCATATTGTAAAGGAGTGCCCAAAATGAATGCTCCGTTCAAGCCCGGCAAGCAGATGCTGGTTTCAGTTTCGCCGACCGGCAAAATGCACCTGCCGGCCGAATTGCGCAAAAAACTTTCGCTTGAAAAGGGCGGCAAGTTGTTCGTTCATGAAGACGAAAATGGCATCACGCTGATGACAACCAAAGCCCATCTGGCTTCCTTGGCGGCGTTTGTTGCGCCCTATGTCAAGGGCGACTCTGTCGATCAGTTTCTTGCAGATCGCAAAGCCGAGGATGCTCGGGAGTGGGATGAAGATCATTGAGAGCGGTTGTCGATACGTAGGTCGTCATCGCCCGGTTGTTTCGTGAACCGGGCGGCGAATGGCTGGAAATAGCGGTTGATGCTGGCAGTGTTATGTCGGAATTTAATCTCGCCGAAGTGGTGCGACGGCAATTGCGCGATGGCGTTTCGCCCGAAGATGCGTTCCGGGTAGCGCAAACCATCGGCCTCGATTTCATTCCATTCAATCAAGTAATAATCGCGGAAATGGCGAAGATTTTTCCGTTTGAACGCCGCGCCAACCTCTCGCTTGCCGATTGCGCCTGTTTGGCGACGGCAAAGCACATGCGACTGCCCGCGCTGACGGCGGACAAGGCCTGGGCGGAGATTGCGGGCGATGTGGGGGTTGAGGTGGTGGTGGTTAGGTGAATTCTTTCATGAACCTTCTTGTCAAAATTGACCTATCCGGGGCTGAAATCGATGTCTTTGAGGCCTACGAAACCAAGGTTCTTGCTTTGCTTAATGACCATGCAGCAGCGCTTGAGTTCAGGGTGAGAACGAAGGATGGTCAGAGCGAATTTCATTTGCTTCGATTTCCAGATGAAGCGGCTCTGGCCGCGTACCGCGCTAATCCGGTTCGGGTAGCGTTGCAGGCTGAATGGGTGCGAAGCGGAGCGCAGTCAGAAATAGTTGAGGTCGTGCACATTGTTTGAGAATGGCACCGTGTCGGGGACGGACCTAATCGCATATGCTGATTTTGCGAAGATCGATATTCGGGCGGGCACGATCCTATCTGCCGAAATCAATGCCAAGGCTCGCAACCCATCATACATCCTGAAGGTTGATTTCGGAACGGCATATGGGCTCAAAACTTCATCAGCTCAAATTACAGAGGCTCATACTCGGGAAGACCTGATCGGACGTCAGGTCATTGCGGTCATGAATTTTGAACCGAAGCGTGTGGCAGGGGTTGTGTCCGAGGTCCTCGTTTTGGCGATCGTCCAGGATAATGGGCAGACAGTGCTGTTGTCGCCTGTGACTTCGGTCCAAAACGGTGCTCAGTTGGCATAGGCCCGCAAGTCCCCCGCTCAGTCTGGTCCCCTCGTAACCCTTGACCCGCCCCCCCAACCTAGCGAAAGCGTGCGGCAACAAGGAGTCTCCGCCTGTGCCGCACATCTTCGACAAGTCCAAGCTCCCCTCCCGCTATGTCTCGGTCGGCCCCGAGCGCGCGCCGCAGCGCAGCTACTACTATGCGATGGGCATGACCGAGGAAGAGATTGCGCGGCCTTTCGTTGCTGTCGTCTCTGCAGGTAACGACTCAGCTCCCTGCAACACTACACTGGATTTTCAGGCGAATATCTGCCGCGATGGTGTCGAGCAGGGCGGGGGAACCCCGCGCCGGTTCAACACGATCACGGTCACCGACGGCATCGCCATGGGCCATCAGGGGATGAAGAGCTCGCTGGTCAGCCGCGAGGTCATCGCCGATTCGGTCGAGCTTTCGATGCGCGGCCATTGTTATGATGCGATGGTCACCTTTGCCGGCTGCGACAAGAGCCTGCCGGGCATGATGATGGCGATGCTGCGGATGAATGTTCCCTCGATCTTCGTCTACGGCGGCTCGATCCTGCCGGGGCGCTATCAGGACCGCGATCTGACGGTGCAGGATGTGTTCGAGGTGGTCGGGCGCTATTCTGCCGGCAATTGCCCGCTGAGCGAGCTGACCGCGATCGAGAAGGCGGCTTGCCCGGGCCACGGCGCTTGCGGCGGGCAATTCACTGCCAACACCATGGCCTGTGTCGGAGAAGCCATCGGACTTTCCTTGCCAAACAGCAATATGGCCCCGGCTCCTTACAAATCGCGAGAGGAAGTTGCGGTGGCTGCGGGCCGCCAGGTGATGAAGCTGCTCGAACTCAACTTGCGCCCGCGCGACATCTGCACCCGCGCCGCTTTCGAGAACGCCGCCCGCGTCGTCGCGGCGACTGGCGGCTCAACCAATGGCGCGCTGCATCTGCCGGCCATGGCCAACGAATGCGGCATCGAGTTCGATCTGTTTGATGTGGCCGAAATTTTCAAATCAACGCCTTACATTGCCGATCTCAAGCCCGGCGGGAAATATGTAGCCAAGGACATGCATGACGCCGGCGGGGTCTACATGACCATGAAGACGCTGCTCGATGGCGGCTTCCTCGATGGCAATCCGATGACCGTCACCGGCAAGACGCTGGGCGAAAATCTGGACGAGATCACATGGAATCCCGACCAGAAGGTGATCTATGACGTGAAAACGCCGATCACGCCGACCGGCGGTGTCGTCGGCCTGCGCGGCACCATGGCGCCCGATGGGGCGATCGTGAAGGTCGCGGGCATGGAGCGGCTGCAGTTCAGCGGCCCGGCGCAGGTGTTCGAATGCGAGGAGGATTGCTACGCAGCAGTCGAAGCGCGTGCAATCAAGGAAGGCTCGGTCATCGTCATCCGCAACGAAGGCCCCAAAGGCGGGCCCGGCATGCGCGAGATGCTGGCGACGACCGCCGCGCTCTATGGCCAGGGCATGGGCGAAAAGGTCGCGTTGATCACTGACGGGCGCTTTTCGGGCGCAACGCGCGGCTTCTGCATTGGCCATGTCGGGCCTGAAGCTGCAGACTGCGGGCCGATTGCGCTGGTCAAGGATGGCGACATTATCGCGATTGATGCGGTGAATGGTACGATCGATCTCGAAGTATCCGAGGCCGAACTGGCGGAACGCCGCAAGACCTGGACGCCGCGCGGGAATGACTACAACTCCGGCGCGCTGTGGCGCTATGCTCGCAATGTCGGCCCGGCCTGGCAAGGTGCGGTAACTCATCCCGGAGCGAAGGCGGAAACCCATGTTTTTGCGGATATCTAGACCTAAATCCTCCCCCTTTGGGGGAGGTGGCAGCCCGGCACGGGCTGACGGAGGGGGCGCGGCCAGGCATGGCCCCCTCCGACATTCCCCCGGAGCAAGTCCGGGGTCATGCCACCTCCCCCGGAAGGGGAGGATTTTGGGTATCTTCGCATTGCTGGCACTCGCTGCCTGCTCGGGTAAGTCTGCCAGCGAGGCTGCTGCCAATTCCGAGCGCATTGCTTGCGCTCTGGCTGATGCGAAGACCTTTGCCAGCGCTTGCGAAGTCGAACGGACAAGTCTGAACGGTAAAAGCAGCGTGATTATCCGTCATCCCGATGGCAGTTTCCGGCGTTTCGAGGTTCTCGCCGACGGCAGCAGCCTCGCGACCATCGATGGAGCCGATCCGGTCGAAGTGACTGCCAACGGCAAGGATACCGAGATCACCGTTGGCGACGACCATTACCTGTTTCCCGCAGCGGCCCCCAGCGGCGTAGCAAGCAGCAATGCACCTCACCCCTGATCAGATCCTCACAGTCGCGCAGATGCGCGCGGCGGAGGATGGCTTGATCGCAGGGGGGACCAGTGTCGATGAATTGATGCAGCGGGCCGGGCGCGGCGCGGCGGACTGGGTCTGGCGCTTGGCCGCGATGCACCGGGTCACGGTGCTGTGTGGCCCCGGCAACAATGGCGGCGACGGCTATGTCATCGCCGAGGCGATCCGCGAGCGGGGCGGCAAAGTGGCGGTGATTGCCGCAACTGAGCCGAAGACCGAGGCCGCAAGAGTGGCGCGGGCGCTTTATATGGGTGAGGTGCTGGGGCCTGATCCAGCTGTTCATGGCGAGGTGTTCGTCGATTGCCTGTTTGGCAGTGGCCTCACGCGGGCCTTGCAGGGCGAGCATGTGGCCCTGCTGACCCGGCTTGCATCCAGCCACCGCCATAGCATTGCCATCGATCTGCCGAGCGGGGTCGAGGCGGACAGCGGCATCCGTCTCAATGCCGCGATTCCGGACTTTGACCTGACAATCAGTCTGGGGGCCTGGAAATTCGCCCATTTCCTGATGCCGACCAGCGCCGGCATGGGCGCGCTGCGGCTGGTCGGGATTGGCGTGGAGGCAGTGCCAGGTGCGGCGAGTGTCCTGCGGCAACCTTCGCTTCACGCACCTGCCGCCGATGCCCACAAATACCGACGCGGACTGCTGGGGGTCGTGGCTGGCAAGATGCCGGGCGCGGCCATGCTGGCCTGCACGGCGGCGCAGGGGGCAGGGGCGGGATATGTGCGACTGATGGCGGAGAGCGCGCCAGCCGCGCCTTGCGATCTGGTCGTCGATGCGCGGACGCTGTCAGAGTCTCTGGCCGACCGCCGGATTTCCGCACTGCTCGTCGGCCCCGGGCTTGGCCGCGATGCCTGGGCTGAGGAACGCCTCGCGGCGGTCATCGCCAGCGGACACCCTGCCGTGCTCGATGCGGATGCGCTGGTTGTGATGCGGAGTCAGTTTCTGGCAGGCAAGCCCGGTCGCTATGTCGCCACGCCGCATGAAGGCGAGCTCGTCCATCTCGAAAGCGCATTCGGCTGCGCTGCAACCGGCACCAAAGTCGAACGCGCTGCTGCCTTGGCGCGGGCCAGCGGCATGGTCGTGATCGCCAAGGGGCCGGATACAGTGATCGCGGCGCCCGATGGCCGGATCGCCTGCGCCGCGCGCGGCACAAGCTGGCTATCGGTGGCGGGAACGGGCGATGTTCTGGCGGGAACCGTGGCCAGCCGCCTGGCTTGCGGGGCCGAGCCCTTTGCCGCCGCCTGCGAAGGCGTCTGGCTGCACAGCGAGGCCGCGCGGCTAGCCTTCAAGCCTTTTACCGCCAGCCAGCTTGCCGCAATGGTCCCCGCCGCCTATGCGGCTGCCTGTGAGCCAAGCTGAACCCATTTTGCGAATAGCCGCCAAGGGTGATGGCGTAACTGCGAGCGGACGATTTGCCTCCGGCGCTGCGCCGGGCGATATGTTGCTGGCCGATGGCTCGCTGGAGCATGGCCCGCATCACGCCGCGTCGGCTTGCCGTCATTTCGGCACTTGCGGCGGCTGCCAGTTACAACAGCTCGATGAGCCATTGCTGGCCGACTTTGTCGCCGAACGGGTCGCCAATGCGGCTTCGGGGCAGGGGCTGGAGCCCGCCACGATCGCGCCGCCCCATCTTTCGCCCCCGCACAGCCGCCGCCGCGCATCGCTGCGCGCCGAGGGCAAGGAAGGCAAAGTGCTGCTGGGCTTCCGCGAAAGCGGATCGCACCGGATTGTCGATCTTGCTGAATGCCCGGTGCTGGTGCCCGAACTGGTGGCGCTGATCGCGCCGCTGCGCAAGTTGCTGGCCCGGCATGGCCAATCGCAGGTCAAGGGCAAGGCGAAGGTACGCATCGCCGTCGATATCGAGCTGGCCCTGACCGATCAGGGCGTCGATCTTGGCATCAAGGGGCTGACCGTCGAAGGCCTGGCGGCGACCGAGGCGATGCTGGATTTCGCGCAAGCACAGCGTCTTGCCCGGCTGGTGCTGGACCAAGGCTATGGCCCCGAAGCTCTTTGGGAGCCCGAACCGGTGACCATCACGCTGAGCACGGTCGCGGTGCCATTTCCACCGGGTGCATTCCTGCAGGCGACCGCTGACGGCGAAGAGACTCTGGTCGCAGCCGCGCAGGAATGGCTTGGCGCGTCTGGCGCGATTGCAGACCTGTTTTCAGGTCTGGGAACGTTTGCCTTCGCGCTGGCGGGTCCGGGCAGCAAAGTGCTGGCCGTGGAAGCCGCGCGCGATGCGCATTTGTCCTGCAAAGGCGCAGGTGCGCGGGCCGGGCTGCCGATCCACGCACTGCACCGCGACCTGTTCCGCAATCCTTTGCAGGCTGACGAGCTGGACCGGTTCGACGCCGTCCTGCTCGATCCGCCCCGCGCCGGCGCGCGCGAACAGGTGGCGCATCTGGCCAGCAGCAAGGTCGCGCGCGTGGTCTATATCAGCTGCAACCCGTCCAGCTGGGCGCGCGATGCGGCTACGCTGGTGGCAGGCGGGTACAAGCTCGAAGAGCTGCGCCCGGTCGGCCAGTTCCGCTGGTCAACCCATGTCGAGCTGGCCAGCCTGTTTGTGCGAGTGTCCTAGAACATCACCATGAAAGCGCGCGCTACCAGCGCGATCAGCACCATGCTCGACAAGGCAAACAGGGCGAAGCGCAGAGTGACCTTGTTGATCGTCACCTGGACGATTGAGTGGATCACGCGCAGCGCTACATAGGCCCAGCCAAGCTGCGCGTTGAGCCCGTCACCCTGACCGATAACGGCCAGCACAATGGCAATCGCGTAGAACACTGTCGGCGCTTCGTGCAGGTGGTTGTAATTATGCGCTTTCCACTGGACGCCCACCGGCAAGACATCGTCCAGCGAAGTCTCCGGATCGCGGACCATGGCATCGAGATCGACCTTGGCCGTGCCGATCGCCGGAATGCGCGTCGCATACATCCAGAACCACATGACCATGGTCCAGGCCGCCAGTGCGACAACGGGTTGAAGAATGGCCATGCCGATCATGTGATGACTCCTTGCGTTGCGAACAGCGTAGCCAGAAGGGCGCGAATAGCCAGCGCGATCAGGATGAAGCTCGAAACGAAGAACAGGCCGGCGCGCACCGGAATGCGGTTGATGCTCGCTTGCCACAGCGAATGGACAATGCGGATGGCAACATAGGCCCAGGCAAGGCGGACATCGAGCGAAGTTGCCCCCATGAGCGCGATCACGATCACCGCCGGATAGAAGATCGTCGGCTGTTCCATCAGGTGGGTGTAATTGTGGCTCTTCCACATGACGGGATCGGGAAGAATCCCTTGCAGTTCCCCGCCGCGCCCGCCGGGCGGTCGTTTGCCGAGATCAATTCCAATTTTTGCCATCGCAGGAAACCGCGTCGCAGCCATCCACAGCAGCATCACCAGTGACCAGCAAACCAGCGCGGCGGCTGGAGCGAGCATTTGTCCCTGCATTGTCTTTCCCTCCTTCGGCGAATCTCGTGCGCCAGACTGCGCGGAGGCAACTAAATTGTCAAATGCAACCTAATGGCAGGCCTTCGCCATGTTGTGCTGTCACACAGGCGGCTTATATGCGCGGGCTGATTTCGGCTGAGGAGAAGCACGTTGAGCAAGGTTCTGGTGATCGGGGCGGGCGGGGTAAGCTCGGTTTGCGTGCACAAGATGGCGATGAATGCCGGGATTTTCAGCGAAGTGCATCTCGCCAGCCGGACGCTTAGCAAATGTGATGCGATTGCCGAATCGGTTCTGACGCGCACTGGTGTGACCGTTTCGACCTATGCCATTGACGCCGAGGACGTGCCCGCGCTGACAGCACTGATCGAGCGGATCGGTCCGAAGCTGGTGGTCAATCTTGCACTGCCCTATCAGGACCTCACGATCATGGAGGCCTGCCTCAACGCCGGCGTCGATTATCTCGACACGGCGAATTACGAGCCGAAGGATGTCGCTCGCTTCGAATACAAGTGGCAGTGGGACCTGCACGATCGGTTCAAGGCGCGCGGAATCATGGCGCTGCTGGGATCGGGCTTCGATCCTGGGGTGACCAGCGTTTTTGCGATGTGGCTCAAGAAGCACAAATTGAAGACCATCCGCACGCTCGACATTCTCGATTGCAATGGCGGCGATCACGGACAGGCATTTGCCACCAATTTCAATCCGGAAATCAACATCCGCGAAGTCACGGCGCCAGCGCGGCATTGGGAGGGCGGGCAGTTTGTCGAAACGCCGCCCTTGTCAAAGAAGGTGGAGTTCGACTTCGAAGCGGTCGGCCTCAAGAACATGTACATGATGTATCACGAGGAGCTGGAAAGCCTCGCCCGGTTCATCCCCGAAATGGAACGCGCGCGGTTCTGGATGACTTTTGGCGATGCCTATATCAACCACCTGACCGTGCTGAAGAACGTCGGCATGATCGACATCGAGCCCATCGAATACCAGGGCCAGCAGATCGTGCCGCTGCAATTCCTCGCCGCCGTTCTCCCCAAGCCGGAAACGCTGGGGCCGACCACCAAGGGCAAGACCAACATCGGCGACATTGCTACTGGCGAGGCGCTGGATGGCAGCGGAGAGAAGACCTTCTACATCTTGCAAATATGCGACCACGAGGAGGCATTTGCCGAAACCGGCAATCAGGCGATTTCCTACACTACCGGTGTTCCGGCGATGATCGGCGCGGCATTGGTGCTGACGGGGGCTTGGTCGGGCGAAGGCGTCTTCAACATGGAACAGTTCGATCCCGATCCGTTCATGGACATGCTGAACAAGCACGGGCTGCCGTGGACGGTGAAGGAATTGGCGGAGCCGGTGGAGTTTTGACTTGGGCCGAGAGGATTCTCTCTGGAATCATGGCAGTCCTTTTGACCGTCGTCTTGCTTGTCGCGTTTGATCACTTCTCCTGCAACGGGAAATGGATTGATATGGGGATGATGGGGGGGGAGCCATTGTTCGCCCTACCTTGCTGACGATGGAAAGGTGTGCTCTGATAATTCGCAATGCATCGCAAGATGTCTTGCGCCAGTTAAAGCTCATATTGGCCAGCATATTGCCGGAATTTGCCAATCCTATGGATCAGTAGGTCAGTCGCAGTCATTGGTCGTCATTAAACACAAGGCCGAAGGCGGGGGTTGGGATAGGTTTTGACATGTCCGTTCCTCTCCATTTTCACGAAGTGCAAATGGGGAGGTGGCAGCGCGAAGCGCTGACGGAGGGGTGATTTGCCGCGCAAGAGAGTGCCTCGCAACACGTCGAGGGCGCGTCAGTTGCGCCAAGAGATGTCCTTGCCTGAAGTCTTGCTGTGGAATCACCTGCGTAGGGCTCCAGATGGAGTGAAATTCCGGCGGCAACATTCGTTCGACGAAAAGATCACGGTCGATTTCTACTGTGCCAAAGCCAGGCTTTGCATTGAGATTGACGGCATCGTTCATGACATGGGTGACAGGCCTGAGCGAGACGATGTCCGCGTTGCATTCCTCAGGGAAATGGGACTGGAGGTTGTGCGCATTCCGGCCACAAAAGTTTTGAAATCACCAGAGGATGTTGCCGAGATGCTGGTGCGATATTGCAAACGTTGAAATCCCCTCCGTCAGTCGCTTCGCGCCTGCCACCTCCCCATTTGTGCTTCGCAAAAATGGAGAGGAGCGCTAGGCGGATGTGATGGAAACCAGAGTCGGCGACCCGGGCGTATTTGCGCAATTGTCTATACTTGTAGGCATCTTGCTGTGCTGCACACCAGCGTATGCCCGGGTGGGGCTGGGCAATGTCCTGACCACTGTGCCGCCCGAGTATCGCGGAGAATGGACCAACGAACAGCGCTATTGCGGCCAGCCAGGTGACAACCTCGACAGCGTGCTGACAGTCACCGCAGACCGCGTCGGCTATTACGAAAACACCTGGCGGGTTCGGCGGGTGCGGGTTGAAGAGAATGGTATATTCCTGACCTATTGGCCGCGCACCGATTTCACCATGTATGCGCCAAACCATCTACGGCTGTCGCGCGACGGCAAGCGCATCTTCACCAGCGATGACCGGGTTGAAGTGGGTACGCGGCGTTGCCCGAAAAGTGGGGGCTGACGGCATGGAAACCAAAGCCGGCGACCCAGGCGCCTTTGCCCATTTCGACCTCACCCGGGTCGACAGCCCAGCCTTCGTGGTGGACGCCGCAAAATTGCGCGCGAACCTCGCGATTCTCGCCGACGTCCGCGACCGGGCGGGCATAAAAATGCTTGCCGCGCTCAAGGCTTTCTCGATGTGGTCGGTCGCGCCGCTGATCGGCGAGTATCTTGACGGGGTATGCACTTCCGGCCTGTGGGAAGCGAGGCTGGCCAGCGAGTTCTATGACGGCGAGATCGCGACCTATTCTGCTGCCTACAAGCCCGATGACCTCGACGAGATTCTGCGCCTGTCCGACCATGTCATTTTCAATTCGCCCGGCCAGATCATTCGTTGTAGCGCCATCATCGAGGCGGCGCGGGCGAGGGGGGAGAGCTTCGACATTGGCCTTCGCATCAATCCGCTGCACCCCGAAGGCGAAGTGCCTCGCTATGATCCTTGCGCGCCGCATTCCCGGCTGGGTTTCCCGATCGACCAGTTGACCGAGGAACATATCGCGCTGGTCGATGGGCTGCACATGCACACTCTGTGCGAGCAGGACTTCGCGCCGCTGGAACGCACCTGGGATGTGGCGTTCGACTATCTCGAACCCTTCTTCGGCCAATTCAAATGGCTCAACCTCGGCGGCGGCCACCACATCACCCGCGATGATTATCAGCGTGATGAGCTGGTGCAGTTCCTGCTGGATCTCAAGGAGGATACCGGGGCGGAAGTCTATCTGGAGCCCGGAGAGGCCGTGGCGCTTGATGCGGGGATTCTGGTCGGCACGATCCTCGATGCGCATGAGAATGGCATGCCGGTTGCCATCATCGACATCTCGGCAACCTGCCACATGCCCGATGTGATCGAAGCGCCTTATCGCCCCGCCATGCTGGGCGAGGTGCCGCTGGAAGATGAAATGATCGATGAAGCGCAGGGCGGTGCTGTGCGCCTTGGCGGCCCGTCATGCCTCGCGGGCGACGTCATCGGCGATTACCGCCTGCCGGTGCCCTGCGAGCCCGGCCAGCGTGTGGCCTTCCTCGATCAGGCGCACTATTCGATGGTCAAGACCACCACCTTCAATGGGGTTCCCCTGCCGTCGATCTGGCTATGGGACAGCGAGACCGATGCGCTCGAATGCGTGAAGCAGTTTGAATACGCGGATTTCCGCGACCGCCTCAGTTAAACCCTGCCCTTGGCCGTTCATTCAGTTTCGTTCCCAACTCAGCCAGCGAGGTAAACTGGCCAATCGTGCGCTCCAGCATGGTGCGATCATCCTCGGCGTTGAGGGTGCCGCTCTCGAACAGATCTCCAGATTCGAGCACGATCAGAAGCTCACCTTCGCTGAACAGCGCGCGGATGTTGTCGCCGGAATAGGCCTGCTCGATCGCGGTGAGTCGTTCGGCATAGTCGGGATGGACCAGATAGCGCGCCTCGACGCCGTCGTCCGACCAGACCGCAAAGGCTTCTTCGAAGCGCGGGTCGACCATGTCGACCAGTTTCAGCTCGACGCCATTGAGCGTGATCTTTTCCTTCAGCCCGCCAAAGAAACCGCGGTGGTTTGATTTGCGCTCAATCAGAGTGGTGCCGATGAAGTTGCGATTGAAGCCGACCGACATGATGCTGCCTGCAAAAACAGTCACTGTGCGCTTGTTGTCGCCAGAGCCCTGCTCTTCGGTCAGTTTGGCTTCGTGCAGGGTGAAAGGCTGGGTGCCCAGCACGCCCCACCACAGATCCTCAAAGCTGTCATCGTCATAACTCGGAACCAGATCGAAGGCCTTGGCGCGCTCGAAGGTCTTTCCGGGAGTGACCTTGGCGCTGTATTCCAGCCCCAGAGCCTTGGCGATGGCAGCGTTCATCTCGCTTTTGATTCGGTTAGTGACATTCTTGCGCGCGACTTGCGCCAGGCCAGCGCCGATGGCGAACGCAATGCCGCCGACAACTGTCGTGGCCTGAAAACTATGGCTGAAGACAAGCGTAAAAGCGCCGAGGAAGACTGCGCCGACTATGCCATAAAAGGTGTAGCGTTTCGACTTTTCCTTGGCCTCGCCGCGCGCCGCATTCTGGCCTGTCAGCCAATCGCCCAGCGGCCCCGCCATCAGCGCGCCGGCATCGGGTTTTTCTATCACAGTGCTTGCCTCCTGCCGCCAAGATGATAGCCATGCGCGGGTATAATTTGCCGCGAGGAGTTACCTTTCATGGTTTTTATGGTGATCATGCTTGTCGTCCTGGTCCTTCTCGCGCTGATCCTGGTCGGCATTTATAACCGGCTCGTCGGCTTGCGCCAGACCTGCCGCCAGGGGAATGCGGATATCGATGCCCAGCTGCGCCAGCGCAACGATCTGATCCCGAATCTCGTCTCGACCGTGAAGGGCTATGCAAGCCACGAACAGGAAACCTTTGATCGGGTGATCGCCGCGCGCAACCGCGTCGCCAGCGGCGGCGGGGCCGATTCGGAAAAGGAGCTGACCGGAGCGCTTGGCAACCTGCTGGCGCTGGGCGAGGCCTATCCCGAGCTCAAGGCCAGCGCCAATTTTCAGTCGCTCCAGGGCGAGCTGGCTGACGTGGAAGACAAACTGGCCGCCGCGCGCCGCGCGCTCAATGCCGCCAGCGCGGGCTACAATACTGCGCGCGAAAGCTTCCCCGCAGTGCTGTTTGCCGGGGCTTTCGGCTTCGAGCCCTTCGCTTTCAACGAGCTGGCGGCCGATGAGCGGGCCACGGTCGGTGCGGTGCCAAAGGTCACATTTTGAGCAGCGAGAATGAGATTTTCACTTGCAGTTAATCGCCGAAGATTTATAGGCCACCCCCGCTGCCCCAAGGGGACTTCCAATAACCGTAAGGCAGCCTCGTCTTCGTGTTACCTGGCCGAAAGGCCTATTGGGGGTCCCTTGAATTGCACATCTTTCCTGACGCACCGGCTGTAGTTGGCGCTCTCGCGCCTGACGAACCTGTTATCCTCAACCGCCCGCACGCTGCTGCGCGCGCTGCCCGCTTCTTTGTCGAGAAGTTTCCGGGCAAGTCGCTTTATGCCGTGAAGGCCAATCCCTCGCCGGCGCTGCTGCGCACGCTGTGGGATTCGGGAATCACGCATTACGACGTCGCCTCGATTGCCGAAGTGCGGCTGGTGCGCGACACTTTGCCCGATGCCGTGCTGTGCTTCATGCATCCGGTGAAGACTGCCGCTGCCATTGCCGAGGCCTACAAGGTCCACGGCGTGCGCACCTTCAGCCTTGATACCCAGGAAGAGCTCGACAAGATCGTCACGGCGACTTCGGATGATGCAGGCAATGTGCCGGAAGATCTTTCGCTCTGCGTGCGGCTGCGGGTCTCATCGGACTATTCCGAGATCAGCCTTGCCGCCAAGTTCGGCATTGATCTCGCCGATGCAGCTCCCTTGCTGCAGGCGACTCGGCAGGTCGCAGATTGCCTTGGCATCTGCTTCCACGTGGGCAGCCAGGCGATGACGCCCTTTGCCTATGTCCAGGCGCTGGAACGGGTGCGTGCGGCGATTGTCGATGCTTCGGTCACGGTCGATATCGTCGATGTCGGTGGCGGCTTCCCGTCGATCTATCCCGGCATGCAGCCACCGCCGCTTGAAGACTATTTTGGCGCGATCCACCGTGCGGCCGAATCGCTGCCGGTGTCCTATTCGTCGGAACTGTGGTGCGAGCCCGGCCGGGCGCTTTGCGCGGAATACAATTCGCTGATCGTCCGCGTCGAAAAGCGCCGTGGCAAGGAGCTCTACATCAACGACGGTGCCTATGGTGCGCTGTTCGATGCCGCGCACCTTGGCTGGCGCTTCCCGGTCAAGCTGTTGCGGGAAGGGGCGAGCGAATCGCTGCGGCCCTTTACCTTCTTCGGACCGACTTGCGACGATCTCGACCACATGGACGGTCCCTTCGAACTGCCCTGCGATGTTGGCGCTGGCGACTATATCGAGATCGGTATGCTGGGTGCCTATGGCGCTGCCATGCGCACGGCCTTCAACGGCTTCGGCCTCAGCGTCCCGGTTCAGGTCGGCGACGAGCCGATGGACAGCCAGTATCGCGGTGACCGAGAGGATCCGCGCCGCACGGACAACGTTGTCTCGCTGCGCTAGGCTTTTGGGGTTTTCTCGCTGAGTTAATACAAAAAGGGCCGGAGCAATGCTCCGGCCCGATTGTTGTTCCGGATCAGGTCCGGCTTATTGCACCACCACTTCGACCCGGCGTGCTGCCGCATCGTCAACCTTGGTATCGGTTGCCTCAGCCGGCTTGACCAAGGCAACCGATGCATCGGCAATGCCTGATGTGACCAGCGCGGCCTTTACTGCCTGAGCGCGGCGCTTCGACAATGCGGCGTTGGCCGCTGCGTTGCCGGTCTTGTCTGCGAAACCCGACACTGCCAGCGTGGTTCCTGCATGGCCTTCGAGATAGGCCTTGAGGCCACCCGCTGCTGCTCCGAAGGCCGGAACGATGTCGGTCTTGCCGGTGTCGAAGTAGACTTTGACGACCGGTTTTTCGTCGCGGGTTTCGGTAGTGACACCAGCGCCGGTCGGGATGGCGACTGTGCCTTCGGCAGGCGGCGGTGTGTTGGCAGCCTCGGTGCCCGTCGCCGCTGCACTTTGTTCGGTCGCAACGCTACTTTCGGGTGACGCTGCTGGCTTGCCGTAGAACAGCCACCACAAGACGCCCAGCACCACTGCCGCAAGCAGCAACCAGATCAGCCAGCCCCAACCGGAACCGCCTTCCTCGCTGTCGTCGGTCAGTCCGCCCTTGAGCGCACTGGCAGCGCCGCTGACGCCTGATCCAGCGGCGCTGGCCGCAGAGCCCATCATCGCCGCAGCAGCGCCCGCGGCATCGACTGCCGTTTCACCAACAGCCTTGGCGCCTGATGCAACCGCGCCGACAGCATCAGCGGCAGTTTCACCCATGGCCTTCGCACCCGATGCGGCACCCGCAGCGACTGCGCCGACTGCATCGGCCGCGGCTTCGCCAACAGCTTTTGCGCCAGCCACAGCGCCCGAAGCCACTGTGCCCACTGCATCGGCAGCTTTCCCGCCTACGGCCTTGGCACCGGAAGCTGCGCCGGAGGCCACAGCTCCGGCGGCGCCGATTGCCGCTGCCCCGACCGCAGCTGCCGCTCCGGCAGCGGCCTTGGTTGAGCCAGCCGGCTTCTTGGCAGCAGCAGGTGTCTTTGCCGCAGCTGGCGCCTTGGCGGCCTTGGCAAAGACTTGCAGCTTCCCGAATTGTTCGGCGAGGAGGTAATAGACTGTCACCCGGTTGCGGAAGTTCTCACCCTTCATGCGCTCGCCGACCTTGGCGATGGCGGCATCGTGCTTTTCGTCGCTGTCGGTCAGCGCCAGCTTCTTCTTGAGGTAGTTTTCGCGGACCCGCTTTGTTTCCGCCGGATCGCCAAACGAGACCAGTGACGAATCGCGCTTTTGCAGGGCAATGCCGCAATAGCGCACGATCCCGGCGATGATTCCATCATCTGCATCGGGGACATATTTCTTGACGTTTGCGGCCCAATCCACTGCCATGTTGCTGCTCCATTCCCTCAGGTTGCGTCCCCACGGCGGCAATACACTCGCCTGCCCGTGACATGGCAATTTGTATCGGATTTATCGGCCAGCGCCATTGCAAAATGAAGTAAGTGGATATTGGGATGAACCGTGCAACAGCGGCGTTCGGTTACAGTCTTGATGCGATCAAGGCGCACGATGGGCCGGGACATAAACATCAAAGCGTTCAGTTCCGACCATCGTACCGCCTGACAGGGCATAGTCGCGTTTCAGCGTCGCCTCGAGTATGGCCCGGGAGGCGGGTTCAACGTCTTCGTCGGGATTGGCGCGGATGACAATCGCGGCGGGGCGGCTGCCCAGCACCCGGCGCAATTCGCCCATCTGGCTGACGCCCAGCGCATTCTCGAAGCGCGGCGAAGTGAGGTGCTGAGGGAAGAGATAGTGTGAGGGCAGGCAGCTTTGGGTCAGGTAATAGAGGATCGGCAGGTCTTCGTTGACATAAACACACCCATTACCGAGATGCGGGTAACCGGGGCATATTCCCGTGCGGCGAGGCTTGCGCTGCGGGAGTGGTTGTGATTCAGACTGCCGATGACTCCCGGTGGATCAGACCCTATCGACGACATGCCGCTTTCGGAACTGCGGCGCGTATTGGGCACGCTGCTGACCCAGAC
>CANJCQ010000067.1 GCA_947473355.1 Sphingomonadaceae bacterium
ATTTGGACCTGATCTGCGGATCACCATACCGGCCAGCGGCTTTGCGAAAACGCCGCAATCAAAGGCCTGACAGAAGACCGCGCTCGATCACCTGCTCACCGGTTCAGAAACTTCTTGCTTCACGGGCGGCAACCACAGAAGACTCTAAGGGAACAAAGCAACTTCGAGGCCTAAATCACTGCTTCCACCACCCGCCCCAGCTTGCCGCGCTGACCACCCAGCCGCCAGTCAGCGCCAGCTTCCGCCTCATAACTGAACGGCAGGAAGCCGCCCGCCGCATACTCCGCAAAAGCCCCGTCGATTTGCTCGCCCGCCTGCTGGGACTTCAGCATTTCCAGCAGAAACTGCCGCATGCGGACAATCGCCAGATCAGTGCCGCACAGCTGCTCTTCCTCGCGCGCCACGATCGGCCCCATGCTCATCTGCACGCCGAGGTCTTCGTGCAGCACGGAGCGGGTGAAGCCGCTGAAATGGCCGCCGGCCATGGCCTCGCGGTCCTGCCCCCAATTGTTGCCGCGATGAAAGTCGCCGGCCAGCAGGTCGTCGGGATCGAGGCCATCGAAGAAGCTGCCCATCGATTGCACCGGTCCGGTCTCGTCCCAGACGCCAAACAGCAGGATGTGCTTTTCGTCATCAATCGGCACCGAGATGAAACACGAGCAATCCGTCGCGATCATTGGCTGGCGGCTGGCCGAGAAGGCGAAGAACGGCGCGACGAATTCGGCAACCCGGAAATGCAGTTTGCCTGGGGCAAGTTGGCGGATCGCAGCAGTGCGCAGGCCATAAGCGGTCTGCTCGATATCATAGCTTGGCGCAAGCTTCGGGAACGGCTGCGGCTTGCCCGGATCGCTCCAGCCCTGATGCAACCAGTTGAGATGCACCGAATCAAGCGCGCCTTCGAAGCCCTGCAGCCAGTTGCAATCGACCGTCATCCGCCACCACGACCGGCCTTCGGCTGGCACCGCCATGAACGGCAATGGCGGCAATTCCGGCGAATCACCTGTTCCCATGAAGGCCCAGACCAGACCTCCGCCCTCGCGTATCTGATAGCGGTTCACCTTGACCCGTGCGGCAAATTCGGCCGAGCGCTCGCCTTCCGAAGGTACCTCGACCACCGCGCCGTCCGCGCCGATCCGCCAGCCGTGATAGATGCAGCGCAGCGAGCAGCCCTCCACCCGGCCCAGCGCCAGCGACGCCATCCGGTGCGGGCAGCGCTCGTCGACCAGTCCCAGCGTGCCGTCCTGCCCTCGAAAGGCGACCAGATCACAGCCCAGCAGCCGCACCCGCTGCGGCGCGGCGCCGGGGGCCAGCGATTCGCTGCGGGCGAACGGCAGCCAGTAGTTTTCGCGCAGCATCTGCCCCATCGGCGCATCGCCCTCGACCCGTGTCAGCGCGTCATTCTCACTGCGCGTAACCATAGCTACCTCTCCACTTGCCTTTTCGGTCGTTGTGAGAGAGTGAACGCCAAGTCAGTCACACGGTCAAGCGCAGCGAGGCGCAGGCCAAACGAGAGGATTTTCCGAATGAGCGATATTCTGGGATACAAGGGCAAGCGCGTTGTGGTCAGCGGCTGCTTTTCGGGCATGGGCGAAGCAACCGCGAAGATCCTGCTCGATCTGGGCGCTGAAGTGCATGGCCTCGATTTCAAGCCCTGCGCGCTCCCATTGGCCTCGTTCAACCAGATCGACCTTCGCGATGCAGCCAGCATCGAAGCCGGAGTCGCAGCGATCGGCGGCAAGATTGACGCCCTGTTCAACTGCGCCGGCCTCGCCGGTGGCGGCGCTTTCCCGCCGATGGACACTTTCAAGGTCAACTTCGTCGGCACCCGCCACCTGACCGAGACCGTGCTGCCGCTGATGGGCCCGGGTTCGGCCATCGTCTCGATCTCCTCGACCGGCGGCCTCGGCTGGAGCCGCCGCATCCCGACCCACATGGAACTGCTGATGACGCAGGGCTTTGATGCCGCCGTCGCCTGGGGCGAAGCGCATCTTGATCAGGTCGCCGAAGGCTATGCCTTCTCGAAGGAAGCGGTGATCGTGTGGACCCAGTTCATGTGCGCCTCGCTGATCAAGAAAGGCATCCGCATCAACTGTTCGCTGCCTTCACCGACGCAAACGCCGATGATGCAGATCTTCCACGACACCTCAGGCAAGGACATCGTCGACGCCGCCGCCGAGCCGCTCGGCCGCTATACAACACCTGCCGAACAAGCCGGCCCGCTCGTGCTGATCTGCAGCGATGCCGCCTCGGTCGTCACTGGCGTCGTGCTGCCAGTCGATGGCGGCTTCATGGGCGGTGTGACCACCGGCCAGGTTGACCTCAGCAAGATGATGGGCGGCGCTGCGCAACAGGGTTAACCGAACTACAACTGCCAATGATCTATAGGCGCGGGCATGAGCGTAAACGCCCAGCCCGCGCCCTTGGCCACAAGTGAATCGCAGCCTTCCGCAGGACGGCTGGACGGGCTTGATGGCCTGCGCGGCATTGCTGCAATCTGCGTGCTCTGGTTTCACGCGACCGGCGTGCTCCATCCGGACTGGGAACTGTCCGGCAAGGGCTACCTCGCGGTCGATTTCTTTTTCATGCTCAGCGGCTATGTCATGGCCCGCACTTATGAGCACCGATTTGCCGAGGGCTACACCGCGCGGCGCTTCATGGTCGCGCGCTATCGCAAATTGTGGCCCTTCATGGCGCTGGGCGCCTTGCTTGGCGCACCGGTCGTCTGGCTGATGCTGGACGATCATATCGAGGCGCTGAAGGTGATCGTCGCCAACGTGCTGCTGGTACCCTGGATCGGCTATAATTCGCTCTATCCGGTGAACAATGCCGCCTGGTCGATCCTCGTCGAACTGAGCGCCAACCTGCTTCACGTCCTGATCCTGTGGCGCCTGCCGACACGCGTGCTCGCTGCGCTGCTGCTGGCTCTGACCCCGGCGCTGTGCTGGCTCGCCGCTGCCTATGGCAGCCTGGCGGTGGGACTGGAGACTTCGACAATTGGCGCGGGGCTGGCCAAAGGGTTGATATCCTATGGCATCGGCATAGTGCTGTGGCGCTGGTGGCGCGACCGGCCGGTGATCCGGATCAGCCCCGCATTGGCCTTCGCAGGCATGCCGCTGCTGATCCTGCTGGTGCCAGTGCTGCAGGATCAGCCCTGGTTCTATGATGTCGCTTTTATCCTGCTGGCCTGCCCGCTGATGCTGGCCGGCGGCCTCGCCTGCACCCGCGTCGGCGCCGTGATCCGCTGGCTCGGACTGATTTCCTTCCCGCTCTATGCGGTCAACCTGCCGCTGCTGATCTGGGCGAACGGCCTTGGCCTTGGCGCGCCGATTGGCGTGGCGGCGGCGCTGGCGCTGGCCAGTTATCTGGCGCTGCGCGGGGGCAGCCGGCCGCGAGTGAAGGTGGCTGCGGCAGCGGCTTGAATTAGGACTTAATTTCCACAGGATGCGCGGCTAGGCTAAGCTGCGATGGCCCAACCGCCCCTACCCAAACGCGACAACCGCCTGCCTGGCCTCGAAGCCCTGCGCTTTTTCGCGGCGCTATGCATCCTGCTGCTCCACACCCGCGCGGTGTTCGGCGGGCAGCGTGTGTTTGGCCATGGCTATCTGGCGGTCGAATTCTTTCTGATGCTCTCGGGCTTCCTGATGGTCTTCGCGCAGGAAGCACGGATTACTGAACCCGCCCGCTTCATCGTCAAACGCTACAAGCGGCTGTGGCCCACCATGGCCATCGGCGCAATGATCGGCCTGCCCCGGTTGTGGCTGCGTAGCCAAAGTGTGCTGGAATTCGCGGGCACAGCCGCAGCCAATCTGGCGCTGCTACCGGTCTGGTTTGGAACATTCGCATTCCCGCTCAATATCCCCGCCTGGACGATCTTCTACGAACTGGCGGCCAATAGCCTGCACGTCTTCGTGCTGCGCCATGTCAAAACCTGGGGCCTGTGGCTCGGCGTTGCCGCTCTGGTGCCGGTGATGGCCTGGATCGGCATGCATTACGGCAGCTTCGATCAGGGCGCCACGCCCGAGACCCTGCTGCTCGGCCTGCCGCGCATCATGCTGGCCTACCTGATCGGCATGGCGCTGGGCCGCTGGTGGGGCGCCCGAATGCCGCTAAATGGGCCGCCGATCCCGGTGCCGCCGCTGCTGGCGATCCCGGCCATGCCTGCGGTACTGGCGGCTGCCTGGTACTGGAAGCTCGATACCAGCTGGCATTTCGATATGCTGTTCACGCTCATCGCCTGCCCCTTGATGATCGCGGGCGGCCTGCGGCTGAATCGCTTCCACCGATTTGCCGGGCTGCTAGGCCAGCTTTCTTTCCCGCTGTTCGCGGTGCAGATGCCGATCCTGCAGGGCATGAAAATGCTCGGCTTTGGCTACTGGACCGGCGGGCTGACCGCGCTGGCTGGTGGCATTGTCGCTGCCTTTCTGGCACAGCTTCCCGCACAGGTAACAGCATGGCGCAACAAGGAGAGGCCAGCATGAGCGATCCGGTAATATATCAGGCAGGCAGCGATGGGATTGTGACCCTGACGCTCAACCGCCCCGAGACCCGCAATCCGCTGACCGACGCAGACATGCTCGAAGCAATCCTCGCCGCACTGGCCCGGCTGGAGGCCGACGAGAGCGTCCGCGTCGCGATCCTGACCGGGGCAGGCAAGGCTTTCTCTTCGGGCGGCAACATGCATGCCATGCGCACCGGCGGCGGCATCAAGGAAGAGCTTCCGGCGCGCACGCGTGGTAACTACAAGCGAGGCATCCAGCGCCTGCCGCTGGCCTTTGCTGCGCTGGAAGTGCCTTTCATCGCCGCCGTCAACGGCCCGGCGATCGGCGCAGGGCTCGATCTCACTTGCATGTGCGATCTGCGCGTGGCCGGCGAAAGCGCGAAGTTCGCCGAGAGCTTTGTCAAGCTCGGCCTGGTTTCGGGCGACGGCGGCGCCTGGCTGCTACCGCGCGTGATCGGCTGGTCCAAGGCGGCCGAAATGGCGCTGACCGGCGACATGATCGATGCCAATGAAGCGCTCGCCTGTGGCCTCGTCAGCAAGGTCGTGCCCGATGCGCAGCTGATGGACGAGGCCCGTGCCCTCGCGCTTCGCATCGCCGCCAACCCGTCCTTCGCGGTGCGCATGACCAAGCGGCTGCTGTGGGAGGGCCGCACATCGGCGCTCGCCACAGTGCTCGAAATGGCCGCGCCGATGCAGGCCTTGGGGCACGCGACGGCGGATCATGACGAGGCAGTGGAGGCGTTTCTGGCCAAGCGGAAGCCGGTGTTCAAAGGCGACTGACCAGCGAACAATGTGATCCCACCTCTTGTCATCACATTAAAATGTGATACACGAGTCGCATGAGCACACCGACCATCGACAAAGTCCGCGCCCTCGTCTCCGACGGCTCCCTCACCCGCGCCGGCCTCGCCCGCGCCGCCGGGCTCCATGCCAACACCTTGCGCGATTGCACGGAAGCAGACTGGAACCCCACCGCCGAAACGCTGGGCAAGCTCGAACGCTTCCTCTTCGCCAACGATGACCGCCCGGTGCTGGTCCCGATCGAGGAAATCATCGACGAAGCCCGCAATGGCCGGATGTATGTGCTGGTCGACGACGAAGACCGCGAAAACGAGGGCGATCTGATCATCCCGGCGCAGATGGCGACGCCTGACGCGATCAACTTCATGGCCACCCATGGCCGCGGCCTTGTCTGCCTGACTCTCACCACCGAGCGCATCGAACAGCTCGGGCTAGAGTTGATGAGCCGCCACAACGGCACGCGCCACGAAACCGCTTTCACCACCTCGATCGAGGCGCGCGAAGGGGTCACCACCGGAATCTCCGCTGCCGACCGCGCGCGCACTGTCTCGGTCGCCATCGACGGCACCAAGAGCAAGGACGATATCGTCACCCCAGGCCACGTTTTCCCGCTGCGCGCCCGCGATGGCGGCGTGCTGGTCCGCGCCGGGCACACCGAGGCCGCCTGCGACATCTCGCGCCTCGCCGGGCTCAACCCATCGGGCGTGATCTGCGAGATCATGCGCGACGATGGCACCATGGCCCGGCTCGACGACCTCGTCGGCTTCGCCCGCATGCACGATCTCAAGATCGGCACCATCCGCGATCTCATCGCCTATCGCCGCAAGCATGACCGGCTGGTCGAAAAGCGCACCGAAATCACTTTCACCAGCCGCTGGGGCGGCGACTGGAAGGCCTGCACGTTCTTCAACAAGGCCACCGGCGACGAGACCATGGCGCTGGTCAAGGGCAGGATCGATCCGGACAAGGCAACGCTGGTGCGGATGCACACGCTGTCGCTGTTCGCCGATATCTATGGCGAAGTAAGCGATCGTTCGGATCTGCTGCACCGCTCGATGGAGATCATCGGCGAAGCCGGCAGCGGCGTGATCGTCGTCATCAACCGCCCGATGCAGAAACTGATGTCGCGCTCGATCGAGATCAAGAACTCGGTTCGCGCCGGCGAGGACGCCCCGCTCGAAGAACTGCGCGACTATGGCGTCGGCGCGCAGATTCTGGCCGAGCTGGGCGTGCATGACATGGTGCTGCTGTCCAACACGCACCACACTCTGGTGGCGCTGGAAGGCTATGGCTTGTCGATTGTCGGCGAGCGGGCGATTGATTGATTTTGCCCTTCCCCCTTGATGGGGGAAGGATACGGAGCCTTGCTGAGCGCAGCGAAGCTAGGTGCAGTTGGACGGGGGTGATCTGGCCGATAGCTCCGCTCGAGCCGGCGAGATCACCCCCACCCAACTTCGGCTAGGCAACAAGTTGCCAAGCCTGCATATCCCTCCCCCATCAAGGGGGAGGAAATGAGTCAGAAAGACAGACCATGGCCAAATTTCTCATCATCGAAGCCCGCTTCTACGATCACCTCAATGACATGCTGATTGCCGGGGCCAGAGCCGCAATCAAGGCGGCGGGCCACAAGAGCGAAGTCATCACCGTCCCGGGCGCGCTCGAAATTCCCGGCGCGATTTCACTCGCCGACGCCAGCGGCGACTATGACGGCTATGTCGCCATCGGCGTGGTCATCCGCGGCGAGACCTATCACTTCGAGATCGTCGCCGTTGAAAGCGCGCGCGGGATCATGGCGCTGACCATGGACGGTATCGCCATCGGCAACGGCATCCTGACCGTCGAAAACGAAGCCCAGGCCCTGGTCCGCGCCGATCCGACGCAGAAGGACAAGGGCGGCGAAGCGGCCAGGGCGGCGCTGGCCTTGCTTGCGCTCAAAGACAAGTTCGGTGGCTGAATCGCACGCATCTGTTGGCGGCATCCCGCTGGTGTTCGGTGGCAATGTGTTCGGCTGGGAAGGCACCAACCGCAGCCAGTCGCTTGCCCCATTCGCCGAGAACGGCGGCTGGGCCATGCTGGCGGTGATGGACGAAGTCGCCGCCGAAACCGGCGCAACCCTCGCCCAGATCGCGCTGGCCTGGCTGGTCCACCAACCCGGCGTCGCCGCGCCGCTCGCCAGTGCGACCAGCGTGGCGCAGCTTGCCGATCTGGTGAAGGGCGTGACATTGCCGCTTGAGGACAGCCAGCTGGAGCGGCTCACGGCAGCGTTTGGGGCTTAGCAAAACCCTCCCCCAAACAAACTCGGGGAGCAATTAGAATCCCGGCGCCGCGCGCCGAGACGCCGATGCCTCCCGAACCGGTTGCCGGCATCGTTAACAATTCATTGATTTTCCGCTGCTAACAACAGGCTGCAGCGCGCAATTGCGCCGGAAACAAAGGTTGACCGCTTGGCGAGCAGCGCAATCCCCCTTGAGGCAATGCCGGAACCGCGCCTTGCCTCGGCCCCGGTCGCTGCCGCCGTAACCGCCCCCATCTCCGGGCCAGTGGTTACGGTGCGCGCGCTCGATTGGCCATGCTGCACCGCGCCCAGCGTGCTGCACAGCTGGAATGCGCTGGCGCTCTATGCCGTTGAGCCCAATCCATTCCACGAAAGCTGGTATCTGCTGCCCGCCTTGCGCGCACTCGATCCACAAGAGTCAGTCCGCTTCCTGCTGTTCGAAGTCGGCGATGTGCTGGTCGGCATGTTCCCGCTGGCGCGCGAACAACGTTACTATGGCCGCCGCATTGCCAATCTCGCCGGCTGGACTCACCCCAACTGCTTCCTCGGCGCACCGCTGGTGGCTCCCGGCTTTGAGCGGGCGTTCTGGCGCAGCTTGCTCGATTGGGCCGACCGCAAGGCCGGCAAGGGACTGTTCCTCCACCTCTCCGGCCTGCCGCTCAATGGTCCGCTGCACCAGGCGCTGTCAGATGTTGTCGCCGAAACAGACCGCCCGGCAGGGCTGGTTTACCGCGAAGAGCGGGCCATGCTGGCGGCCGGGAAAACGCCCGAAGAATATTTCACCGCCACGCTTTCGGGCAAGAAGCGCAAGGAACTGCGTCGCCAGCTCACTCGCCTGTCCGAAGATGGCCAGGTCAATTTTATCCGCAAAGCCGATAGTGACGGTCTCTCCGAATGGATCGATCACTTTCTGGCGCTGGAGGCTTCCGGCTGGAAGGGCGAGGCCGGGTCCGCGCTCTCCCAGCAGGGCACCACCGAGTCGCTGTTCCGGCAATGTCTTGAAGGCGCCGCTGCGCATGGCCGGCTCGAGCGGCTGTCGCTCACTCTCGATGGCCGCCCCATCGCCATGCTAGCCAATTTCATCACCGCGCCCGGCGCCTTTAGCTTCAGGACCACTTATGACGAGGCCTATGCGCGCTTCTCGCCCGGCGTCCTGCTGCAATGCGAAAACCTGCTGATGCTCGACCGCGCCGACATTGCCTGGACCGACAGCTGCGCCGCGCAGGGCCATCCGATGATCGACCACATCTGGCGCGAGCGCCGCGCTTTGGGGCGCATTTCGGTCGGCATCGGCGGCAAGCTGCGCCGCGGTCTGTTTGCCCGGCTGCTGAAAATCGAGCAGGGCCGCAATCCAGTCGAGAGTCGAAAATAAGCAACTTCCCCAGAGCAACGCGCGCGCCCTTCTTTGTCGCTTGTACCGAAATTTCCCACATGCTTGTCCACAAGCTGCCCGACCTTTTGCGGCGCATCAGCTGACCAGGCAATCGCTTCGTCCGGCTTGACAGCGCCAGTTCCACCGCGCAGCTTTGGCGAACGAGAGAGAGGTGCGCCATGGCTGAAAAGCGCGACATCGCCAATGACCGTCGTCTCAACCATGTCGAATTCGCCCACCGCCCCGGCGAAGGCCATCTGGCCATGGAACTGTTCGCGGCGCTCGGTTGCAAGTGCAGCGAAATCGACAGCCCACCTTATGGCAAATATGTCGTCGTTTCGCTCGATGGTTCACCGCACGGCGAAAACGATATTTTCGTCTCGCAGGCTGAACCCGAACAGCTCGCTCTGGAAAATGCCCTGCAGTCGCAAATTGCAGTCAATGGATCAGACCTGGGTGCAGCCTCTGCGCAGTTCAGGCAGATGCAACACGAACGCCCCTACCGCGCCACCCATTTCGGCCTGCGCCTGCCCAGCGCCACCGCGCTGAACGAGGCCATCGCTCAGCTTTCAGCGCTGAGCGAGGGTAGCCTCACCGGGCGGCTGGAACTGGGTTATGCCATGCAACGCAGCCTCGAAGAGGCGCGCGCCACCTCCTCGCCGGTCCAGCAGATCTGGGTGTGGACCGATGTCATCAGCACCGGCCTGCTTTCCTTCGGCCAGCAGATCGAGCTGCAGGCCTATGATGCCTGACTGCCGCGCATCTCGGTGACGATATCCCACAAGGCAATGAACAGCGCAGCGATGATCGGCCCGACGATGAACCCGCTCAGCCCAAACAGCTCCAGCCCGGCCACAGTAGCAATCAGCACCACGAAATCGGGCAGCTTGGTATCCTTGCCGACGAGGATCGGACGCAGCAGGTTGTCGATCAGCCCGATCACGAAGAACCCGCAGAATACCAGAATCGAACCTTCCCAGACCGACCCGGTGAGCAGCAGGTAAAGCGCGACCGGCACCCAGATGATCCCGGTGCCCACAGCTGGGACCAGCGAAAAGAAACCCATCAACAGGCCCCACAGCAGCGCCGATTCTATTCCCAGCAGCCCGAATATCACCCCGCCGACAATGCCCTGCAGCACTGCTACCAGCACCGTGCCCTTCATCGTCGCGCGCACCACGCGGACGAAGTTGTCGATCAGGCGTTCGCGCGTCTGCGGCCGCAATGGCAGTGCCTCGCTGAACCGGCGGCTCAGGCTGTCGCCATCGCGCAGCAGGAAATAAGTGAGATAGAGCATCACGCCCAACTCGGCGAGGAAGGTCAGCGCGCCCTGCCCCACAGTCAGCGCGCGCGTCGCCACGCTGCCGAGGCCTGCCGACAGACCCGAACGGATCAAGTCGCGTGCGCGTTCGGCGTCCATCAGATCGTACTGGCGGGCCAGACGCGTCACCGACCGGGGCATCGCGTGCGACAGCTTGTTGAAGATCGCCGAGAAATCGATCTTGTTCGATTGTAGCTTGGTATAAAGCCCGACAGCCTCCTGGATCAGGCTGAAAGTCATCAGGATGGCAGGAAGGATCACCAGCGCGAGGATGATCAGCAAGGTCAGCGTCGCCGCCAGCCCCTCACGCCCGCCCAGCCGCTTCGCCAGCCGGCGGTAAAGCGGCCCGAACACGATCGCCGCCACCAGCCCCCACAGAATCGCGCTGAAATAAGGCGTCATCAGCCATGCAAAGGCCAGTGTCACCAGCAGCACCAGCACGGCAAAACCGACGTCCTCGGCGCTGAACCCGCGAATTTGTTTGCTGCTCATTTGTTCAGCCTAGCCGCCTTGATGGTAAAAGTCATAGACTGTCTGCGCCACCAAGGCTGAAACCCCCGGCGCGCGCTGCAGATCTTCCAGACTCGCCGCACGCACCCCGCCGGCAGTGCCAAAATGCAGCAACAGCGCGCGCTTGCGGGCCGGTCCGATGCCAGGAACTTCATCGAGCGGCGAAGCAGTGATCGCCCGGCTGCGCTTGTCGCGGTGCGCGCCAATGACGAAACGGTGGACTTCATCACGCAGCCGCTGGAGGTGGAACAGCAAAGGCGAATTTTCGGGCAGCATCTTCTCGCGCCCATCGGCAAAGTGGAGCACCTCGCGGCCATCGCGGCCATGGTGCGGCCCCTTGGCGATAGCGATCAGCGGCACGTCCTCGACGCCCAGCTCTTCCAGCGCTTCCTTTACTGCCGACATCTGGCCTTTGCCGCCGTCGATCAGCACCAGATCGGGCCACATGCCGTTATCCCTGTCAGGATCCTCCTCCTGAGCACGCGCAAACCGCCGGGTCATCACCTCTCGCATCATGGCGAAATCGTCATTGGTCTGCGCGGTCTTGATGTTCCACTTGCGATACTGGCCCTTGAGGAAGCCCTCCGGTCCCGCCACTACCATCGCACCCAGCGCATTGCTGCCCTGGATATGGCTGTTGTCGAAGATCTCGATGCGCTGTGGCGGCTCGGCGAGTTCAAGGAATTCAGCAAGTTCGCGGTTGAGCTTCGCCTTGGTTCCACTCTCTGCCTGCCGCCGCTCCAGCGCCTCGACGGCATTGCGCTGTGCTTGCTCCATGATCCGCCGCCGGTCGCCGCGCTGGGGCACCGAGATCTCGATCTTGCCACCTGCCCCGGCGCGGAACGCCTCGGCCAGCAAGTCCGCCTCGGGCAATTCGCGATCCAGCAGAATGGTTCGCGCCGGGGGCACATCCTCATAGAATTGCGCGAGGAAGCTGGTCAGCACTTCGCCTTCGTCCAGCCCTTCGGTGTGGCTCGGGAAGAAGGCATGATGCCCCCAGTTCTGCCCGCCGCGAATGAAGAAGGCCTGCACCGCGACCTGCCCGTTGCGGCTCGCCATGGCGAAGACATCGGCATTGCCCAGCCCCTCGGCATTGATCGCCTGGCTACCCTGGATGAAAGTTGCAGCGCGGAGGCGATCGCGCAGCATGGCGGCGCGCTCGAAATCAAGCGCTTCTGCCGCTGCTTCCATCTGCGCCGATATCTTGGCCTGCACTGCCTGGCTCTTGCCGCCGAGGAACTGCCGTGCCTCGCCCAGCAGCTCGGCATAGTCCGCCTCGCTGACCCGCCCGACACAGGGCGCCGAACAGCGCTTGATCTGATAGAGCAGGCAGGGGCGTTCCCGGCGCGAAAAAAAGCTGTCAGTGCAGCTTCTTAGCAGGAACAGTTTCTGCAGCGCATTGATCGTGGTGTTGACGCTGCCGGCGCTGGCGAAGGGCCCGTAATACTCACCCTTGGCCCGCCGCGCGCCGCGATGTTTCATGATGCGCGGGAAAGCATGATCGGCGCGCAGCAGTATGAAAGGGAAGCTCTTGTCGTCGCGCAGCAGCACATTGTAGGGCGGGCGATAACGCTTGATCAGCTGCGCTTCGAGCAGCAGCGCCTCGGCCTCGCTGTTGGTGGTAACGATGGTCATGCTACGCGTCTGGCTGATCATGCGGCGCAGCCGGTGCGGCATCTTGTCGACCTGGACGTAGTTCGCCACCCGGTTCTTCAGCGCCCGCGCCTTACCGACATAGAGCACATCGCCGCGCGCGTCGTGCATCCGGTAGACGCCGGGGCGCGGCGGCAAGGTCGCCAGCACCTCGCGGATCGCGGCTACCCCGGCATCGATATCCGGCGTGCCGCTGCCCTTCAGCGTATAGGACGCGCGATCTTCGTTGAAGCGCTCGGCGCCATTGGGATTGGCCGGGGTTCCTGCGGGCGTTCGCGACATTGGGGGGAGATAGGGGAAATGAAGTGTCTTTGAAATCCTCCCCGAGCTTGTCTCGGGGAGGTGGCAGACGCGAAGCGGCTGACGGAGGAGCATTAGGCGGATTCCCCTCCACCCCTCGCTTCGCTCGCGGTCCCCCTCCCCGAGACAAGCTCGGGGAGGATTTTAGAACGTCTTGCGCAGGTCAATCCCCAGCATCCGCCCGCGCGGATCGAGGTAGTCGGCCTGATAGCTGAGTGGCGTTGCCCCGCTGGCGTCACTCACCTTCTGGCGCGAATCGAATATATTATCGGCGCGAAGATTGATCCGCATTCCCTTGAAGAACGGCGAGATATCCGTCAGCCGCTTCTGCTGGCCAAGCTCGGCGAACAGCCGCAGATTGAGTTTGAAAGTGCTGCCGAAACGCAGATCGGAAGTGCCCGGCGCACCGCTCGCGCGCAGCCGGGCGGGCCCGGTCCAGTTGCCGTTCATCCGCAGACCAAAGCCGCGATAGAAGCCGCCGCCCTCAAATTGTACCGAATGGCGCGCCAGCGCGCCGCCAAGGGCATCGCCGGCCAGTAGATCAAGCACTGGCCCACCCGGCGCGACGACCACCCGATCATTGAGTTCAATGGCATGGTATATCGACAGGTTCCAGCGGCCCCGGTTCATCGGACCGCCCGGTCCAACGCCGCCAAAGCCGCCCGGCCTGCCGAAACCGCCCGGTCCGCCCGGTCCGCCCTGACGGGCACCGCCGCCGAACCCACCAAATCCGCCCATCGGCCCACCTGCACCGCCCGGAGGGGCTTTGCGCAAGAAGCCGGAAAAATTGAACCCGTAGCGAATTCGCGAACCTGATGTGCTGGCGAGGGTTACCGGTCGCCGGTCTATGGAAATGAGCCGTCCCGAAGCATCGCGCACCGCCCGTCCGGGAAAAGCCGCTTCAATCGCCGGGGTCAGCAATGGCAGTTGCGCGGTGACATCGCTCGAACGGTTGCGGAAATAGGAACCGTCAAATGACGCGTCCTTGATGAAGGGGATCTGCCAGTTGGCCGAAAGCTTGATATCCCGCTGGGTCTCACGCCGCAGTGTGCGGTTACCGCCAGAGCTGATCGCCGCCAGCACCGACTGGCCAGTAGCAAAATCATAGGTCGGCACGTTGAGCGATACGATCTGCGGTCCGCCCAGATCATTCAGTGAAGGCGCGGCCTGATTGACGATATAGCTTGCCTGCAATGACAGTTTCTCGAACGGCCCCCAGGTCAGGCCCGCGCTCCAGTCGGTCAGCTCGCCGAAATCAGACAGGTGGTTGATTCCGGCACTGAAATTGAGCGTCAGATCGCCGATGCCGCCCAGCACATGCTCCTTGCGGCTGGTGATCGGCAGTGAAAGATTGAGCCCGGCACTGGCATCGCCGCGCCGCAGCCTTGTCTCGCCAGCCGTCTGCCGCGTGTCATTGCTGACAATGCCGGTATAGGCAAAACCGGCCTTGAGCGTCGCGCCCGCGTCTCCGGCAGGCAGGCGCAGCGGCGCGCCGCTGACGGTCAGCAAGGTACTGGCCCGGTCGCTGACATTGCGTGCCCGGTCAGCCCCGGCATTGGCCACCGCCGGAAGCGCTGCATCGATTGCCAGCGTTCCAGCCGCCGCCGCCGCTATCAGTGCCGAGACATCGGCACGGCGGTCGATAGTGCTATTGGTCACGGCATGGCCGGCATCGAGCGTCAGCGCCAGGTTCCATTCGCCCAGTTTGTGGTTGAATGCCCCGCCGCCTTCGATGGTCCGGGTCCGGTTGATGCGGTCCAGTGGATCGCCCAGCGTGCGCAGCCGCGCAGCGCCGCCGGGCGCGGTCAGGATGAAGCTGTCGAGCCCGGAAAGAGACCGGCTGTCATTCTGGCTCAGCGACAGGTTGGCGCTGATCGAACCATCCATGCCACGCGGGCCAAACCCTTTTGAATAGGTCCCGCTGATCCCCATATCGCGGCTATCGGGCAGCAGGGTGCGATACTGCGCTTGGCCGGGATCGCCCGCAACAGTCGGTGACAAGGAAACGGGCTGGACAACTGGACGCTCCGACTCGGTGAGGAAGCCGGTATCGTCGACATAAAGGTTGAGATTGAGCCGCTTTGCGCCCGCGATGCGTTGCAGCGTCGCCTGAAACTCGCTCTCGCCAAGCCCGCCATGGGTCGAACCATTGTATTCACCGCGCAGCATCTTGCTGGCGAAATTGTCCTTGAGGATGAAATTGATCACGCGGCTGTTGGCCGAATAGCCATAACGCAGCGCCACTTCTTCGGGCAGCACTTCCATGCGCCGAATCGCTTCGGGCGGGAAATTGGCCATTTCGCGGAAGTTGCCGATGCGCTGCCCATTGATCAGGATCACCGGAAACCCGCCGCCGCGCCCCCGCCCGGTCCCGGTCTGCGGCGCAACTGCTGCGAGCAGTTCGGCGAGCGATGATGTGCCATAGGCCGCGATATCGGTTTCGCTCAGAGTGACCAGCGGCGGTTGCGCGGCTTCAACCTGGCCCATCAGACGCGAGCCGACGACAAGGATCTCGCCCTTGCCTGCGCCTGGTTCCCTGGCTGGATCGCCTTCCGCGTCTGCATCCGGCGCGGTTTGCGGCGCGGCAGGCGCGGCCTGCTGAGCCAGCACCGGACTTGCTATCAACAGGATGGGAAACACGGCTAGCTGGCGCAAATTCATTCTCCGTTCGCCAGTCCCGGCATCTTCCTCCCTTTATCAGGAGCGGCGATGCAGCAAGCCAAGCCGATTTGCAAATGCTGGCCGGTAACCAATTGTCACGAAGCCATTACCGCGCGCTGAACGGCAAATTCCGGTCCAATTCCCTCAAGGCTTCCCTTTTGCCGATCCCGCCGCTATGGCCCGCCCCGGACGAACCCCGGAAACAACGGAAATCAAGCGCGCATGGCGAAAGAAGAACTGCTCGAAATGCGAGGCACGGTGGTGGAACTGCTGCCCAATGCCATGTTCCGGGTCCGGCTGGAAAACGATCACGAAATCCTCGGACACACTGCCGGCAAGATGCGCAAGAACCGCATCAGGGTTCTGGTAGGCGACGAAGTACTGGTCGAACTCACGCCTTATGATCTGACCAAGGGCCGCATCACCTATCGCTTCATGCCCGGTCGCGGCGGCCCTGGCCAGTTCGGCTAAGCACTGCTGGCCGCGTGCCCGCACCCCAACTGATCCTCGCCTCCGCCAGCCCGCGCAGGCACGAATTGCTGGCCCGGCTGGGAGTGACCCCCGCAGCGATCAGCGCAGCGGATATCGACGAAACTCCTGCCAGCTCCGAACTGCCGCGCAACTATGCGACCCGCATGGCGCGGGAGAAGGCGCTGTCAGTATCAGGGGCCGGGGACGCTACGCATGTCCTCGCTGGCGATACTGTCGTGGCGCTCGGCCGCCGCATTCTCCCCAAGGCGGAAGACGAGGCTACCGCCCGCCAGTGCCTCAAGCTCCTCTCCGGACGCCGCCACCGGGTGCTCTCGGCCATCGCGCTCCGCTACCCGGACGGCACGCTGCGCGAACGTCTCTCCGAAACCGTGGTCCGCTTCAAGCCGCTGTCAACGAGCGAAATCGACGCCTACATCGCGGGCGGCGAATGGCATGGCAAGGCAGGCGGCTATGCCATCCAGGGCAGCGCCGAAGGGCTGATCGCGTGGATTTCGGGCAGCCATTCGGGCGTCATGGGCCTGCCGCTGTTCGAGGCGCGGGCGCTGCTCAAGGCGGCGGGTTTCGCAATTGGCTGAATGGCTCATCGAGGAGGGCATCGGCGAGAGCCGCGCGGTGCAGCTTAGCGGCGAGACCATCGTGGCCGCCCGGATCGAATGGCCCGGCGTTCTCGCCGCAGGACAGGTCGAAGACGCAGTGCTGGTCTCGCGCCACGCCGGATCGAAACGCGGCACTGTCCGCTTCGCCAGCGGTCAGGAAGCCCTCGCCGACCGCCTGCCCGCCGATGCCAGTGAAGGCGCAGCGCTGCGTGTGGAAGTCACTCGCGCCGCGCTCGCCGAGAAAGGCCGCCACAAGCTCGCTCAGGCCCATCCCACCAGCGCAGCGCCTCGCCCTGCCCCCACGCTCGCGGCACGCCTGCAAAGCGAGGGCCATGCCGCGAAACTGGTCCGCCAGTTCGCCCGCTGTGACTGGGACGAGCTGATTGGCGAAGCCCGGCTTGGTACGGCCGAGTTCGCCAGCGGCCAACTCACCATCAGCCCGACCCCGGCGATGACTGTGATTGATATCGACGGCACCCTGCCGCCGCGCGCACTCGCACTCGCCGCCGTCCCCGCCCTTGCAGCAGCCATCACCCGCTTCGATCTCGCCGGCTCGATCGGCATCGATTTTCCGACTCTCGCCGACAAAGCCGATCGCCGCGCGGTCGACGAAGCCCTCGCCAAGGCGCTTGACCACTGGCCGCACGAACGCACCGCGATGAACGGCTTCGGCTTCGTCCAGCTGGTTGCCCGGCTCGAGCGTGCCTCGCTGATCCACCGCCTCGTCGCCGATCCCACCGGTGCTGCGGCCAGAATGCTGCTGCGGCGGGCTGAGCGGGTGAATGAACCCGGCGAGCTGCTGCTGACCGCCCACCCCGCCCTTCGTGCCTCCATCACCAACGGATGGGAGGCCGAGCTTGCCCGGCGGACGGGCCGCACAATCCGCTGGCAGATCGATCCGGCCCTTGCACCCGGCTCCGGCTTCGCGCAGGCCATAGCGCCATGACCTTCGCCACTATCAGAAAATGCCCGATCTGCGGCAAGCCCCGCAGCGCGCAGCACACTCCGTTCTGCTCCACCCGCTGCCGCGACCGCGACCTCGTCAAGTGGCTCGACGATGGCTATGCCCTGCCCGGCCCCGCCGTTGATCCCGATCCTGAAGCAGACGACTGATGGCCAAGCTGATTCCACCTTGCCAACTTGGCGCCGCTTCGTCATAGGGCGCGCTTCCTGTCGCTCGCCCGTCTGGTTCAGATGGCCGCAAGCAGCGATGCCCGGGTAGCTCAGTTGGTAGAGCACATGACTGAAAATCATGGTGTCGGCGGTTCGATTCCGTCCCCGGGCACCATTGCTTTGTTCGCGGACACCCGCTGAAACTTGCAAAAACCCCAGAAATCTGCCAAAAATAGCATCGGCCTAACCGCTGGTGCCCGCCATTGTTCGCCTGCAAGCGCGTGATTTTGGGGGCCACTTTGGGGGCCACTCGCAAATGACGGAAAAGGCGTGGCCCCCAAATGGCACTTACGAACACCACAATCCGCAACGCAAAGCCCAAGGCAAAGCCATACAAGCTGACCGATGAAAAGGGGCTTTTTCTGCTTGTTCAGCCGTCCGGGGGAATGCTCTGGCGCTTCAAATTCCGCATCGATGGCCGCGACGAAGCTGGCAACGCGAAGCGGATCGAGAAGAAGCTGGGGCTTGGCACCTATCCCGACGTGAGCTTGAAAGATGCCCGCGACCTGCGTGACGACGCCCGCAACTTGCTTGCCAAGGGCACCGACCCGGCGGAAAAGAAGCGCCGCGACGATCATGTTGCCAAGGTCAGCGCGGCTAACACCTTCGGAGCCGTGGCGCGGGGCTATATCGACAAATGCCGCCGCGAAGGCCGGGCACCCGCTACCACCACCAAACAGGAATGGCTCTTAAATCTGCTTGATCGGAAACTGGGCCAGCGCCCGGTTGCTGAAATCGAGCCATTTGAATTGCTGGAAGCCGTGCGGCGCTATGAAACGACAGGCCGGACGGAAGCCGCGCACCGGGCGCTACAATTCTCCAGCCAAGTGTTCCGCTATGCTATTGCCAACCAATTGGCCAAGTCAGACCCTACCCGCGATCTGCGCGGTGCCCTTGTCGCCCACAAGTCCAAGCACCACGCGGCCATTCTGGAGCCGAAGAAGGCCGGTGAATTGCTGCGCGCCATTGAGAGCTATGATGGCAGCCCGGTCGTGCGGATCGCCTTGCAGCTATCTGCGCTGCTGTTTGTGAGGCCGGGCGAGCTGCGCCACGCCGAATGGGCCGAAATTGATAGGGACGGAGCGGTCTGGCGCATTCCCGGCGAAAAGATGAAGGGGCGAGTGGAACATGTCGTTCCGCTGTCCGAACAGGCATTGGCCTTGCTGGAGCAGGCTCGCGGCCTGACGGGCGACGGGCGCTATGTATTCCCTTCGATCCGCACCCCTGCACGCCCCATGTCGGAAAACACTGTGAACGCGGCGCTGCGGCGGCTGGGCTACACAAGTGACGAAATGACAGCGCACGGTTTCAGGGCGATGGCCAGCACGCTTTTGAACGAATCTGGTAAATGGTCGGTCGATGCCATCGAACGCGCACTGGCGCACAAGGACAAGGACGCGGTGCGCGCAGCCTATCATCGCGGCGCGCATTGGCAGGAGCGGGTTGAAATGGCGCAATGGTGGAGTGATCACTTGGACACGCTTCGCCAAGGCGCGGAGATCATTCGTCTAAGGGGATAAAGTCGCAACCTTGCTTGCGCACCAGCTGCTTGGCCGCGATTATCTGCGGCCATGGCTGAACACTGGATTCCTGCATCCAAGGCAATCGAAATCGCCAAGGGCGAGATTGCACTTTGCACGCGACTGCATGCCGGACTGATTTCGGCGCGCGCTGATCTGCTGATCATCGATCACAAGGAAGAGCGCAGCGCCAAAATTCCTCAAGGTTTTTGGTGGAGCGAAGGCCATGCAGCCTTGCAGCAAAACTGGCAGTCCGGTGACTTCGAAACGTGGATCGATCAAAAGGTCCAGTGCAAGGCCTTTGGCGTAAAGTTCGCACTCGGCGAAGTTCTGGATATGGTGCCTTTCGAGAGGCGCGCGCTGATCGCTCGCAGTCTTTCGGTCGCTGGCGACCCGGATTGGGTTTCGGCTAAAGAAGCCCTTCGGCTTTCATTCGAGGCAGCCAACAAGTCAAAACCGGGGGGGGCCATTCTGGAGCTGGCCCGTCTGGGGTTTGTGTCGGGCAGGGCTGTCAATTTGGAAGCCTATCGGCAGGGACCGACTGAACACGAAATCCTCTGGGAACAGCGCGAATGGGACATTGAGCCATGGTTCTGGCAGGATTTTACGCTTCCGGGTAAGGGATCGCTGGACTGGGCATTGGGGAAGTTTTCCGCATCCGGAACAGGGCCGACTGCAATCCAATACGTCATGCTTTCCGGGGTCCATTTCCACCGAGAATCTTTGGCTGCACTGGATGCTCCAAAATCTCTGAAACCTGAAGCTAGCGAGCAAAAGCGAGGGCGAAAGCCGCAATATGATTGGACCGCTGCGAGTAGCGCAGTCTGGGGCAGCTTGCATCGGGGCGAGCTGATTCCCGAAACACAAGCCGACATTGAACTTGCGTTGATCGAGGTGCTCACAAAGGGCGATATTGCGCCAAGCGAAAGCACGGTTCGCCCTTTTGCAAAGCCGATCTGGGAGGAATTCCAGATCCCTTGAGCGAAGGCTGATAATTCCACCTCACTTCAATTTCCGGCCCGGTTTCGGCCTTATCGTCCGACAAAGCCCTGCAAACCGCCGATGTTCCAATGCACCCGCTGGCACCCGCCAGCCGCATCGGAGCACATGCAATGGAACGCCTCGCTTACTCGATCAATGAAACCGCCCGCGCGCTGAGCCTGGGAAGAACATCCATCTACGCCATGATCGCAGACGGGCGGCTGGAAGCTTTCAAGCTGGGCCGCCGCACTCTGATCCGCGCCGACTCAATCTGGCGGCTGGTGGCTGGCGAAGTTTAGGCCCATGCCCGCGAAACGGATCGACCCGCGCGCGATTAAGCTGCACCGGCCCTACAGTGTCGAGGCAGCGGCGCTTGCACTTGGGGCACACAAGCACACGATCCGTAACTGGATCAAGCAGGGCTTGCCCACGGTCGACAATTCCCGCCCGGTGCTGATGCACGGGCATGAATTGCGCGCATTCATACAGGGCAAGCGCAAGGCTGCGAAGCGCCCTTGCCCCCCTGGCACTATCTACTGCTTCAAATGCCGCCAGCCGCGCTCGCCCGCATCCGGCATGATCGAATACACACCCCGCAATGCCACCACGGGCAACCTGACTGCGCTCTGCGACGAGTGCGGCACGCTTATGAATCGCAGCGCCAGCTTGGCGTCGCTGGGCGCGATTATGCCCAAACTGGAAATCCAAATCAGGGAAGCTGGCGCACGCCTAATAGAGCGCAAGCAACCTTCCCTGCATTGTGACAAACAGAAGGACTGAAAAATCATGGCAAAGCACAATGCTGCCAATGCCCGGATCAAGCGCGATTACTTCGACTGGTTGAAGGAAGCTCAACGCCGGAACGACGCATCTATCGATGCCGTCGCCAAGGCGCTTGCGCGGTTCGAAGAGGCGAATGGGCACAAGGATTTCAAAGCCTTTCATCCAGCCCAGGCCGTGGCATTCAAGAACAAGCTCGACAAGCAACTGGCCGTCCGCACCGGCAAGCCCCTGAGCCGCGCGACGGTCAATTCGACCTTGGCCATATTGCGGGCGTTCTTCCTCTGGTTGGCTGACAAGCCGGGCTACAAATCGCGCATCCGCTATGCCGATGCCGACTACTTCAACCTTTCCGCAAAGGACGTGCGGATCGCCACGGCGGTCAGGCACAAGCCGTTCCCGACGCTGGATCAGGTCCACCATGTGCTGGGCACCATGCCGACCGATACCGAGTATGCACTGCGCAACCGGGCGCTGATTGCCTTTGCCTTGCTGACCGGGGCGCGGGATGGGGCGCTGGCGTCGTTCAGGCTCAAGCATGTCGATCTGGAGCAACGCCGCGTCGATCAAGACGCGCGGGAAGTGCGGACCAAGGCGAGCAAGACCTTTTCGACCTGGTTCTTCCCGGTGGGTGGGGAGGCTCTGCCTATCTTTCAGGACTGGTGCCAATATCTGCGCATGGCCCTGCTTTGGGGCGATGACGACCCACTGTTCCCGCCAACCAAAGTAGGCGTTGGCGAGGGTGGCGGATTCGAGCCAGCAGGCTTTCGCCGCGATGGCTGGCATGATGCCGGACCGATCCGCAAGATATTCCGCGATGCCTTCACATCGGCTGGCCTGCCCTATTTCAACCCGCATTCGCTGCGCGATACGCTGGTGCAATTGGGCGAACGGGCTTGCACCAAGCCAGAGCAATTCAAGGCCTGGTCGCAAAATCTGGGGCATGATCGCGTCATGACGACCCTGACCAGCTATGGCACTGTTGAACCGCACCGGCAGGCCGAACTGATCCGTGGTCTGGTGCTGGGCCAGCCGCGCCCCGCGTTTGATCCGGCCTATGTCGCGCAAGTCATGGCCGCGATGGAAACGGTGCGCAGCTCTGGCCCGGCATAACCGCTTGGCGACCAGCCGCACCCGCTGCTAAGCCCCGCCCATGTTTGAACAAACCTTCAAGAATATCGGCGATGTGCTGCGCAAGGAAGCGGGCTGCACCACAGAGCTGGACTATACCGAACAGACCAGCTGGATTCTGTTCCTGAACCACTGACCGGCCGGAGGCCGGCAGGATCAAGCGGAGGGGCTGAAGCCGTCCTTGTGGATATGCCGGTCAAGATATCTCATTATGATGTCATCTGTAATGTTGCCGGAGGCGGTCGAGAAGTACCCTCTGCCCCAGAAGCGCTGTCCCCATTAGCGCTTGCGGATACGTTCGAACTCCTGCTGGATCTTGCGCGACGAGCGCCCGTTACCGCCCTGCGGGCGTTGCCTTCGGCCGGTCCGTCGGACGAAGTTGGACTTGCCCCGTAAAAGTGGAGGGGCATTGGCTTAGTTGACGGCCCTTCTTTCGAACTGGGCTGGGCTGAGCAAGTCGGCGATGCAACCGGTCGCTGACAGCCCAACCAACCACGCGCCTCGCGAAAAGATCGATGACGACAGCCAGATTGTAAAGCGCGGTATAAAAATGGGCCATTCCCCGGTTTAAAAAGGGGCCAGTCGTTGCAAACAAAAAGCCTCGATCGAGGCAGGGGCGTAATCGGCGTCGGGGAAGCGGCTGTAGCGTAGCGGAAGCCGATTTCCCGACGCCGATTGC
>CANJCQ010000068.1 GCA_947473355.1 Sphingomonadaceae bacterium
ATGCGATCGCGGGAAAAATGGCTTGATCCGGCGCATCTGCACCTCGCTCAGCATAAACAGATCGTCCACAAGCAGCACCTCCTGGTGCCACCATTGAATCAACCCTCAGCCCATCATGCAAGCA
Organism: Sphingomonadaceae bacterium; assembly: GCA_947473355.1. Lineage (GTDB taxonomy): Bacteria > Pseudomonadota > Alphaproteobacteria > Sphingomonadales > Sphingomonadaceae > Novosphingobium. The sequence continues at coordinate 125 of CANJCQ010000068.1, forward strand.
ATTTAACAGGTCCTGACCCTAGGCTATGACACCGCCATGCTGCGCCGCACGCAGCAGCCCTGAAACGTCTGTCGGCGCGGCAAGGCGTCAAATTTAGAGGTTAAGTAAACCAGCGCCGTAATTGCGGGACCTGCCGCGCACCAGCAGTGGCAAGCTCCAGGCCAAGGCGCGCCATCAGTATAGGGCGGGGGAGATCACGCCCTATCGCCTGGCGGCTTGAGGCAGGTCAGCGAAGCGTTCATCGCCCGTCTTTGATCCGGTTATAGCGCACACCCATCCCCACCAGCTCGTCTCGCGAGATCACCTGGATGGTCAATGGATTCCATTTGCCTTCGCTATTCGGTCTATTGGGCTCGCGGACATGAAATTCGCCCTGGATTGTCGAGCTGTTTGACGTCAGCCTGCCCCGCCAGGTCACCTCCTGCGAATAGATACAATTGTCGCCACGTTCCTTGACCGCGACGATATCGGTGCCATTGCCGGTTGAAATGCGAACGATCTCCTCGCCCGTTGGGCCGTCGCATTCATAGCCCACCGCCCGCCACAGACCGCTGATATCGCTGGCCCGGTTCACCGCCTCGTTGCCGCGAACTATGTCGACCGGCATGGCGGGTGCGTCGGGATCCTTGCGCACGATCACCGGCAGGAAATGCTTGGTATCCGGCCCCAGCTCAAACCCGCGCCAGCCCGCGCGCATACCAAGCCGCACCGCCAGTGTGCCGGGCACCGAATCGAGCGAGCCGTAAGGCGTGGCATTGCTTCCTGCTGAAACAGCCAACCGCCGCACGCCGGTTTCGCCGGTGACGATAAAGGTCCCTCGCCAGCGCAAGCCTTGCCCGTCGGCACGGGTCAGCGCCAAGGGCGCTCCTTCGACAGTAGCCGCCGGGGCGGCGGCGAGCGGTGCAGAAAAACCCAGATCGAGGGTCAGCTTGGCTCCCTTGGGAACTTCGACGAAGCTGGGCGTGGCCCGCAGCTGCGGCCCGGCGTCGAGCAGCTTGAGCGCGGCGTTGATCTGGAAGATTCCTGCCTTGAGCCGATTTGATTCCGCCTCGAACTGGCGCAGGGCCTGAAGCTTGGCCCGATGGGTCGCATAACGATACGACAGTTCGGCCATCATATTGCCGAAGTACTGGGCTTCGTTATTGACGACCGCATCAAACTGCTGGGCCAGGGCAACCTTGTAGATTCCGGCGAGCGCGCCGACACCCGATTTGATCGATGCCAGCGAGACTTGGGTTCCCAGCGGAATCGGCGATCTGGCTTTCAATCGGAGCGCTTGCGCGATGATGCTGCTGGCGTCGATGCTCGTGCCCAGGCCGGCTTCCAGGGTCTCGCCCAGAGCGGTGGAAGCAGTTGTATCCACCAGCGGCGCAGCAACTCCGGAATTGGGCTGACTTGAAGATGCTGACAGCATGGCAGCAGTTGCCAGGGATTTGGCTACCACTTCCTGCTGGGTCTCTTCCCAGGTCGCCCCAAGCAGCCCGGGAGGGGCATCTGCAAGCCGGGCCGTTTCTCTGGCAACCCGCGCGTCAATGGCAGCGCGCCGGGCTGAATTTATGGCGTTGCGTATCGCCGGGCCGAAAATCGCTTCAGCCTGGGCCTCTGCGGCCTGCCGTCCAGTTCCGCTTCCCACCAAGCGTTCCACCATTTGCACGCGGCCTCGGCTGAGCGCGAGTGCTGCACTGGCTGATGCGCGTTCGGTGAGCAGGCTCTCCGCCCGTTGCGCGGCGCGCCGGGCTAGCGAAGCGCCAAACGCCATGGTTGCCTCCTGGGCAGCAGAGTGCGTGGCATGGCGTTGCACCGCTGTTTGCGCGAGCTCGCCGGAACGCCGCGCCAGCGTGGCCGCTCCTCCGGTCAATACGACCTCCGCAATGGTCACGCCAATTTCGGCTGCTATGGCCTGATAGACTGCGATTTCGCGTTTGGACTTATAGCGATCTCCGGAAGCGGCAATCGCCGTTCCCAGCACATGCATCCGTTCTGCTGATTCAGTCAGCTCGGCATTGCGATCGCGCCATTCGATTCCCCTGACGCCAAGCTCAGCCTCAAATTCCTCACGCTGTCTCAGCAATGGCGCGCGCTGCGCGGCGCGGTCGCGCTCGTCGGCGGACGCAGCAGTGCCGCGCACCCATTCGCCGCGATAGAGCATACCTTCGGGCGCGCTGAGGCGGACTTCGGCGAGAATCGGCGGGCGTTCTTCGAGCGCGGCCGCCGCCACTGCGCCTTGCGCTTCGTCCAGCGCGGCAATGGCGCGTGCCAGGTCGGTCGTGGCTTCCTGCCAGGCGGGCAGGGCGCGCGCGTTTTGCGGGGCGGCGCGCGCCAGGCTTGCGCGCAGCCGCTCGCGGGCCTGGGCGCGGCGCTCCAGTTCCTGGCGCAGTCTGGTGCTTTGCTGCTGGGCCTCGGCATTGGCGGCAGTGAGCTGCTGGCCGATCTCGGCCAGCCGGTTACGCACGGCAAACAGCGAGGGATAGCGCCGCGCGCTAGCCTCGATTGCGCCGGTTGCGGAGAGCCCTGACAGTTCAGTCTCCAGCCCGACGAAGCTGTTCTCGGTCAGGTTGGCGGCGGCGGGTTGCAGCGCGGTGTACCAGTCGTCGAGGATGGCGCGTTCGGCGATCAGTTGGCGCGGCTTGGTGTTCAGTGCTTCCAGCCGGTCGAGCAGCGCGATGATCGTCTGGTTCTCGGCTTCCAGTTGCCCGGATATCCGCCGCCGCTCTGCCGTCTCGCTGCTGCCAGCGGCCAGCATGTCTGCCTCGCGCGACCTGAGCGTCTGCAAGGCCTCATCACGCACGCGGATCGCCGCCGCCTCGCGCTGCGATGCCTGTTCGAGTGCGGAAGAAGCCGTGGGCGCCGCAATTGCCTGGGCCTGAGCCGCAATCGGCGCAGCCAAGGCACAGGACAACAACAAGAAGCGCGAGAACCGGTTCATCACCCAAGCCTCCCTAAAGCCAGATGAATCGACACCAATGCAATCGACTTGGGCAGTCTATCAGCAATGTTTACAGATCGCCAGCTTTGCCGCGCAACAGTTTGGGTGACTTGCCGCTAGGAGTTCCGCCCCGCCACCAAACTATCCACCACCCCCGGATCAGCCAGCGTGCTCGTATCCCCCAGGTTCGACACATCCCCTTCCGCGATCTTGCGCAATATCCGCCGCATGATCTTGCCGCTGCGGGTCTTGGGCAGGGCTGGCGCGAAATGGATGACATCGGGCGTCGCTATCGGCCCGATCTCCTTGCGCACCCAGGCTACCAGTTCCTTGCGGATCGCCTCGCTCTCGGCCTCGCCCGCGTTAAGGGTGACATAGGCGTAGATGCCCTGCCCCTTGATCTCATGCGGCATGCCGACGACCGCGGCTTCCGCGACTTTACCATGGGCAACCAGCGCCGATTCGACTTCGGCGGTGCCCATGCGGTGGCCCGAGACGTTGATCACGTCATCGACCCGGCCGGTGATCCAGTAATAGCCGTCCTCGTCGCGCTTACAGCCATCGCCGGTGAAATACTTGCCCTTGTAGGTGCTGAAATAGGTCTGGAAAAAGCGCGCGTGATCGCCCCAGACGCTCCGCATCTGGCCGGGCCAGCTCTGGATCAGGCAGAGGTTGCCCTCCGCGGCTCCTTCCAGAATCCCCCCTTCGCCATCGACCAGTTGCGGCACCACGCCATACATCGGCAGGCTCGCCGAGCCGGGCTTCATGGCAATAGCGCCGGGCTGCCCGGTGATCATCGCCGCACCGGTTTCGGTCTGCCACCAGGTATCGACAACCGGGCAGCGGCCGCCTCCGACCACCCGCCAGTACCACTCCCAGGCCTCCGGATTGATCGGCTCGCCGACCGAGCCCAGCAGCCGCAGCGAGGTGCGGCGGGTGCGTTTCACCCAGTCATCACCCTCGCGCATCAAGGCCCGAAGCGCCGTGGGGGCGCCATAGAAGATGTTGACCTTGTAACGGTCGACGATCTGCCAGAAGCGGCTGTGGTCGGGCCAGTTGGGCACGCCCTCGAACATCACCTGGGTCGCGCCGTTGGCGAGCGGGCCATAAACCACGTAGCTGTGCCCGGTGACCCAGCCGACATCGGCCGCGCACCAGTAGATCTCGCCGGGGCGATAATCGAACACATAGTGATGGGTCATCGCCGCCCAGGTCAGGTAACCGCCAGTGGTATGCAGCACGCCCTTGGGCTTGCCGGTGCTGCCCGAGGTATAGAGGATAAACAGCGGATCCTCCGCGCCCATTTCCTCGGGCGGACAGTGCGCAGTGCAGGCTGCGCGCTGCTCGTGCCACCAGTGATCGCGGCCCGCCATCATGGTTACGTCGCTTTGCGTGTGCTGCACCACCAGCACGGCCTCGACCCCGGGGCACTGCTCCAGCGCCGCATCGACATTGGCTTTGAGGGCCACCAGCTTGCCGCCGCGCATCCCGCCATCGGCAGTAATCACCAGCCGCGAATCGCAATCCTGAATCCGCCCCGCCAAGGCCTCGGGCGAGAAGCCGCCGAACACCACCGAATGGATCGCGCCGATCCGGGTGCAGGCCAGCATGGCAATCGCTGCCTCGGGGATCATCGGCATGTAGATCGTCACCCGCTCGCCGCGCCCGGCGCCCAAGGCCTTGAGCGAATTGGCCATGCGGCAGACTTCTTCGTGCATCTGGCGATAGGTCAGCGTGCGGCGATGTTCGGGGTCGTCGCCTTCCCAGATGATCGCTGGAGTGTCGCCATTCTTGTCGAGATGCCGATCGAGGCAATTGGCCGAGACATTGAGCGTGCCATCGGCAAACCATTCAATGCCGAAGTCAGCCTCGTCATAGGAGCATTTGCTGAGCTGCGTCCAAGGCTTGATCCAGTCCAGCCGCGCCGATTCCTCGCGCCAGAAGGCCTCAGGCTCTTCCAGCGAGCGGCGATACTTTTCGGCATAGGCATTAGCATCGACATAGGCGCGTTTCGCCCATTCGGCGGGGACGGGGTGAACAGTGGACAAGGCGCATACTCCCGGCTGGACCCGGCCTTTTGCCGCGTCCGTTACTTGCAGGGCTGGGTAATAAGGCAAAGCCCGTCGTTTGCGAAGCCAATCGCAGCAAGCGACGGTGCAAGGCCGCAACTCCCCGGCGCAATAACCTCGCCGCCGATTGTCACTGGCTGGTCTAGCGGAATTGCCAGCACCGGTGCATCGCCGTAGCTGGCGCAAGTCGCCGCATCGGGCGGGCCGGCAATCCGGTCGAGCCGGAACAGCGGGCCTTCGACCAGTGAGGCGGCGCCTGTTGCATCCAGATGCTTGCGCAAGGCCTCCGAATGCGGCTCGCCCCTGGCCACGGCTATACCTTCATCCAGATGCAGTTCGCGCGGGCGGCCATAGTCGTAGAGCCGGTAAGTCACGTCGCTGGTCTGCTGAACTTCGATCAGGCTGACCCCGGCGCCGATGGCATGGACGGTGCCCGCCGGAATGTAGAAAAAGTCTCCCGCGCTCACCGGATACCATTCGAGCAAGCGCTCAATGCTGCCCTCAAGCGCTGCGGCGCGCATGGCCGCAGCCGAGAGTGCTTCGCGAAAGCCGACTCCCAGTGCCGCGCCGGGTTCCGCCGCAATCACCAGCCAGCATTCTTCCTTGCCGTAGCCCGGCAATTGCGCATCCGAAGGATGCACCTGCACCGACAGTTTTTCGCTGGTGAAGATATATTTGATGAGCAGTTCAGGCAACGCTGGTGGCGGCTCGAACCAGACTTCGCCAATGCGCTGGCCTCGTGGGGCCGTAAACGGCGCGGGCAGCACATCCCGCCCCCAAGGCTTTTCGACCATGCGGGTGGGAAGGATTGCGCTCACTGATTGGCCGCGCCCGAGAGCTTGCCGACTTTCTGCGCGCCGTCCGCTGTGGTGACCAGCACTTCGCCCCCATCGACCACGACAATCACTCCTTCCAGCCCGATCACCGACACCCGCGGCCCGTCGCTCTCGACCAGCACGTTACGGCAATCGACCAGTTCGGCCGGCCCGGTCACCGAATTGCCATCGGCATCGCGTTCGCGCGCTTCATGCAGCGCCTGCCAGTTGCCAATGTCGGACCAGGCCATGTCGGCCGGGACCATGGCGGCATGTGCAGTGTTCTCCATCACTGCATAGTCAACCGATTCGCCTATGATGGCTTTGAAGGCAGCAGCATCGGGATAGAACCGCTGCCCCTGCTCGCGCCCATCGCGCACAGCCTTGACCACCGCGACTGAAATCGCCGGGCGGAAATGTTCCAGCTCATCGAGGAATTCCTTGACCCGGAAGGCAAAAATGCCGCCGTTCCAGGCATAGGCACCCTCGGCGATGAAGGCCTTGGCCCGCTCCAGATCGGGCTTCTCGACGAATTGCGCGACCTGGTAGCCAGAGGTGCCAATCGCCTCACCGCTCTGGAGATAGCCAAAGCCAGTCTCGGGCGACTTTGCCTCGATGCCAAACGAGACCAGCCAGCCCTGCTCCGCAAGCTCTGCAGCCGCGCGTGCGGCCTCAGCAAAAGCCTGCGGATCGCCGATGTGGTGATCGCTCGGGCAGACCAGCATCACGGCCTCGTCGGGCAAGCGCATGGCCGCCAGCGCAATGGCCGCAGCCGTGTTCTTCGCTTCGGGCTCGACGATGATCGATGCGCCCGGCCTGTCGCCAAGCTGCGCCTCGACGTGTGACAGATGCGCCGCGCCTGTGACCACCACCGGCGGATCGAACATGGCATTGCGCGCCAGCGTTGCTTCGAACAGGGTAGATTCGCCGACCAGCGGCAAAAAGGGCTTGGGTTTGCTGGCGCGGCTCTTGGGCCAGAGGCGCGTGCCGCTGCCGCCGCACAGGATAACGGGTGTGATGATTGTCATGGCCTCGCCGTTAGCCGCCTAGCTCTAAAATTTCGCCTAATTTCCGATGAAGGCCTTGGGATAATAACCATTAAAACCGGGAAAGTGTTCCTAGCGCATTGTCCGGCTGCAATCGTCCTTGCTCCCGCAATAGCGTTGCTGCCAGCCAAACACCGATTCGACCGGATTCCCTGCACGATCCGTGGCGGGGCGGAAACGAAACCGAGCAATTGCTAACTGGCAAACCGCACGGTCCGCCGCCGCATCGCTGCTTGCCCGAAAAATCCAGCATCCTTTGACCCGGCCATTGGTCCCGACAGTCAGAGCGACATTGACGAAGCTGCCTTGTCGCACTTCGCTGCCTTGGTCTGGCAAGTCACGCATGCTGTTGATCTCTCCGGCAATCTTGACGGCCTTGGTCACGGCCCCACCGCCCCGGCCATTCCCACCATTGCCTGAACCGGTGCCACTCCCCTGCCCGCCAGCGCCGGCGCCCCTGCCTGCGTCGCGCGCGCCGGAGGAGTTGTCGGGGCCTTTTGCAGCGATGGTCGGGGCGGGTAACGGCGTGGCAATCGCAAGCTTCGGCTTCGGCTGCACCGCCTCGCGCGGTACGGCTCTTTTGCCCGACTCGGCTGCCGCGCCTGCTTTCTCGGGCTGAGGGGCAGGTTGCGGCGGAGGCGCAGGCGGCGGAGGCGGTGTGACGGAGACGGTAAACGTCGCAAGCACGCTATGCGTTACATTCGCGGCAAAATCAGGGGCAAATGCGCGGATCAGCCCCAGCACCAGAAGGGCATGGATCAGCGCAACCAGCGCCATGATCAGATAGCGCGTGGCCTGCGGTGCGGAGAGGTCGGCCCGGCTCATGGTTGCACTCACTATTCTTTCGCGGCGCGCCCCTTGTAGCTCATCCGCCACTCGGGCGGGAAATTGAGGTCATTATCCTTCACGACATTGGCGAGGCCCTTTTCAAAGGTGCCCTTGTCCACCGCGACGCCGCCTTCATCATGGACCAGCGGCAACATGCCCTCGAGCCAGCCCGACAGGATCGAACCCATATATTCGCCCTGCTGCTGCTTGAAGACCTCGAAGAAGGTCTTCTGCATCACCACTGTGTCGGTCGGACGGTTGCGGGCGCAGGCGAGGGCATATTTCATGGTCTCGGCCTCAAGTCCCTCGCGCGGCACGACGCGGTTGACGAAGCTGCAATCCTTCATCTCCTGCGCGGTGAAGGGCCGACCGGTGAACACCATTTCCATGAAATTCCTGAGCCCCATCATCGTCGCCCACTGCCACTGGCGCGCTGCCCAGCCGACATAGCGGAAGGCGCTGTGGCCGAAGAGTGTCTCGTCCGAAGCAATCACGATGTCTGCGTCGGCGGCCTGATAGAAGTGCCAGCCATAGCAATAGCCCTTGGCCTCGACGATCGAGATCTTCTTGAAATCCTGCAGGCTGCGCAGGCCGAAGTTGGAATTGGCGTAGAGGTTGGTGACCTGGGCGATATAGCGATATGACCCCTGCGGCGGATATTTGACGTCGCCGTCGCCGCGATCTTCCGCATCCAGTCCGAATTCGGGGAGTACCGAATAGTTTGGGTCGCCGTTGAACATGCCAGCCATCTCGGGAAGATCCGCCCCGCTGCCGAAATGCTCGCCAACCCCGCGAATGATCAGCACCTTGACGTCATCATCGACATTGGCGCGGTGGACCAGATCGGCATAGCGCTGGCGCGCGGCAATGGTCGGCGCGTTGAGAAAGCCGGGGCGGTTGAGCGTGATCGTGGCGATCTTGGTTGCCGGGTCCTTTTCGTAGAGGACGATTTCCTCGGGGCTAGGGGATGGGGCCTTTTCGCTCATTTCGCTGTCTCCCGGCCACTTCGGCCTGCAATCAATTCCCCCAGCTCGTGCAGCTTGATCTTGCCAGTTGCGGTGCGGGGAATTTCATCCTCGCTGGCGATGAACACGATCCGGCGCGGCACCTTGTAGCTGGACAACGTCTCGCGCAGCGCCGCGCGCAAGCCATCCTCGCTCAGCAATGTGCCCGGCGCGGGCAGCACGGCAGCAGCGACAATCTGCCCGAACTCTTCGTCCGGCAGTCCCGTTACCACGGACGTGGCCACCTCAGGCAATGCGTTCAGCGCCGCCTCCACTTCCAGCCGCGAGACATTGGCGGCACGGGTCTTGATCATGTCGCCCCGGCGGGCGATGAAATAGAGAAAGTCGTCGGCGTCGATCCGGCACAGATCGCCGGTGGGATAGAAGCCATCGGGCGTGAACACCTCCTCGCGCCGCCGCTTGTACATGCCGCTAATCAGCGCGCCGCCGCGCAGTTGCAGTTCGCCCACTTCGCCGGTCGGAACTTCCGTGCCGGTCTCCGGATCGACAATGCGGCGCTCGTAGCCGTTCACCGGACGGCCGCAGCAATTGGGCTTGTCCTCGGGCATCCGGTAATCGAGCGGCTCGGCGCTGTGCGGGGCGAAAGTCTCGCTCATGCCGAGCATGCCCGACTGGAACTGCACCGGGATCAGCTCGCCTTGCGCATCGCGGAACGGGCCTAGGCCGACGATAGCATCGACATCGACACCCCGCGCCGTGGCCAGCGCTCGCAGCCTCGTCAGCCCGTCGCCCCAGCCGTTGACCCGGTTTACGCCAAGCTTCTCCATGGTCTCCAGCAGCACCTCGTGATCGGGCGAGGCCGGATAGACCAGGCAGGCCCCCTGGCTCAGCACCTGCAAGGCCATGGCCATGCCGCCCAGCCAGAAGGCGGGCAGCATCGGCAGCATGCGGTCGTCCGGCTGGATCAGGAACAGCTTCGCCAGTTCCGGCGGATGGCGCGAAGCGTTCCACTGGCTGTGGATCACTGCCTTGGGCAACGCGGTGCTGCCCGAAGTATAGACGATGATGGCGTCGTCGCTCGGCGCGACCGCAGCCTCGGCGGCAGCGAGCAGCGCCGGGGAAACCTCATCGGCGCGGGCCAGAAGGTCATCGTGTGCAGAGGCCCAGCCGAGGCCATCGGCGTCATCAAGCCAAACCGCGCGCAGGAACGGCGCAGACACCACGCGCAGCGCGCCCGGCTTGCCTCCGGCAATGTCCGGGAAAGCAGAAAGCAGCTTCTCGCCATAGTCGTGGCCAAGGAAGCGCCGTGCGCCGAGCAGGAACTGCACGTCGCTGTTGCCCAGCATATGGGCGAGCTCGCGCGGCGTACACAACGTCGAACAGCAAGTCACCAGCGCCCCGATCCGCAGGGCCGCGAGAAATGCCGTCACCCAGAAGATCCCGTCCGGCGCCAGCAGGGCAATTCGCGCGCCCTTGCCCGCCCCGCTCGCCAGCAAGGCGCGGGCGAGCACGGCACTGCGCCGATGAAGCTCGGCATAGGTCACCGTCTCGGCCAGCATGGCGACTGCATCGCAGCCCCCGCGCGCCGCAACCGTGGCGGCGAACTGGGCGGGAATGGTGGAAGGTGGCTCTGCTACGCTCAACGCGAATCTCCCTGATCGAAGCACTGGCGATTTGCCTCGCCTTGTGCAACCCTGCCGCCAAACCACAATTCAATGGGAGACAGGATCATGGCCAGCAAAGTGGCATTCGTAACCGGCGCGGGATCAGGCATCGGGCGCGCAACGGCGCAATTGTTCGCCAGCCGGGACTATGCCGTGGCATTGGTCGATGTGTCCGAGAAGGGCCTTCAGGAAACCGAGGCCTCCATCCAGAGCGCAGGCGGGACAGCTGCCTATTTCGTCTGCGATGTTTCCGACGATATGTCGGTCGCTGCCGCAGTCACCGGCGCTGTCGCCCGCTTCGGCAAGATCGACGCCGCCTTCAATGCCGCCGGGATCGACGGCGAAGCGGGCAAGCTGACTGCCGAGCAAAGCCTTGAAAACTGGCACCGGGTGATCGGAATTGACCTCACCGGCATATTCCACTGCATGCGGCATCTCATCCCGGTGATGCTGGCAAATGGCGGCGGGGCCATCGTCAATTGCGCCTCCAGTGCCGGCGTTCGCGGCGCGGCCTATTGCGGGGCCTACTCCGCGGCCAAGCACGGCGTGGTCGGCCTGACCAAAACCACCGCGCTCGAATATGGCGCACAGGGGATTCGGATCAACGCGGTCTGCCCGGGCATGATCAAGACTCCGATGACCCAGACCGGGCCGATGAAGGAGCTGATCGACAGCATGGTGCTGACAACCCCGCTTGGGCGCCTTGGCGAACCCGAAGAAATCGGTGCGGCTGTGATGTGGCTTTGCGGACCGGATGCGACTTTCGTTCACGGCCAGGCGATTGTCGTCGACGGAGCCATCACATCGCGATGAGCGAGCTTCGCTTCGACGGACGCACTGCGGTGGTCACCGGCGCGGGCGGCAATCCCAGTCTGGGCCGGGCCCATGCCCTGCTGCTCGCCAGCCGTGGCGCCAATGTCGTGGTCAACGACATCGGCAGCGACCCCGAGATGAAGGGCTATCCCGGCACTGCCTCGGCGGAAGCTGTGGCGGCGGAAATCAGGGCAGCAGGCGGCAAGGCGATTGCCGACAGCCATTCGGTGGCAAGCGAAGAGGGCGCCGCCGCGATCATCGGGTGTGCGCTCGAAGAGTTCGGGTCCATCGATATTCTGATCAACAACGCCGCGATCTCTATTACCGCCCCCTTCGACGTGATGACCCCGCGCGATTTCGCCCGGCACATCGAGATCAACCTGATGGGCGCATACTACATGGCCCACGCCGCCTGGCCGCACATGAAGTCGGCGAGCTATGGCCGGATCGTCAACACCACCTCCAGTTCGATGACCGGCTTTTCCGCGCAGGCCGCTTATGGCACGAGCAAGGGCGGGCTTTGGTCACTGACCCGCGCGCTCGCGGCGGAAGGGGCTGCGCTCGGCATCAAGGTCAATGCAATCAGCCCCGGTGCCTTCACCCGGCTGGTCGCCTCGATGATGGAAGAGACATCGCCGCTGCTTCAGCATTCGAAGGCAAATTTGCCGCCCGAACTCTCCTCGCCCGCCGTCGCATTCCTCGCCCATGAACTTTGCCCGGTCACAGGAGAGTGCATCGATTCGGTCGGCGGCGAAGTCTGGCGCAGCTACATGGCGCGCACGCCGGGCATTGCCGACCGCGAGCACACAATCGAGACCCTTGCCGAACGCTGGGACGAAGTGATGGCCGGGGCCTGCGAAGGCGAGCTCGGTATTGCCAGCTTCGATACTTCGGACTGGCAGCTCAAACCCTATGTGGGGAACGAATAGATGACGCTCTACGAAAAGCGCCTCCTCAAGGGCGGCGAAACCCGGCTCGATGCCGATATTCGCAACGACCCCTTCCCGTTCTATCGCGCGCTGCGCGAGCAGGACCCGGTCTATTACGACCCCGGTCTCGATCTCTATCTGGTCACCCGTTATGCCGAATGCGTCGAAGTGCTGGCCGACAACGAGACCTATTCGCTCGAACACGGCTATCAGGACCGCTACGGCGGCGAATACCTCGCCGAATTCATCGCAATCCTCGAGCGCGACGGCGGCGGCTTCATCCGCGATCTGGCGATTGATCCTCCGGCCCACACCCGTCTGCGCAAGCTGACCGAGAAGGCCTTCACCGCGCACCGGGTAAAGGAGCTGGAACCGCGCATCCACCAGATCGTCATCGATCTGATCGACAGGGTCGCCGGCCAGGGCAGCGCCGACGGCATGATCGACATCGGCTGTCCGCTCACTGCTCATGTCATCTGCGAACAGCTCGGCTTCGATTGGGCGGAAGTCGGCGCGGAGAAAGTCGCGGTCTGGAGCAAGGCGGTGCTCGACCAGATTGGCCGGATGCAGGACCGCGAAGCCATGCTCGAAAATGCCGCGCAGATGTGCGAGCTGCAGAATTTCATCATCCGCAATGTGCGCCTGCGCGAACACGCGCCGCGAGAGGACATGATCTCGGACATTGTCCACGCCGAGCTGAACGATGACGCCAATCCCAGGCTCTCCTTCACCGAGCAGGTCTCGACCATCCGCGGCTTCCTGATCGCCGGGAATGATACCACCGCTGCGGCCATCGGCAACCTGCTGCTGATCCTCGCGACTCAGCCCGGCCTCGCCGACCGGCTCTATACCGACGTCGACAACGACCGGGTGATGAACCGCTTCGTCGAGGAAGTGCTGCGTCTCGCCCCGCCGGTCCATGGCCTGTTCCGCACTGCGATGAAGGATGTGGTGCTCGGCGGCACCAAGGTCCCGGCGATGTCGCAGCTCTGCGTGATGTATGCCTCGGCCAACGACGACGACACCAAATTCGCCGATCCGCGCAAGCTCGATATCGAGCGGACCAATCTGGGAACCCACATCACCTTCGGCTCAGGCATCCACAAATGCGTCGGCATGGCCTTGGCGCGGATGGAGATCAAACTGACCGCGCAGGAGATCATCCGGCGGCTGGACAATATCCAGCTGGCAGTCCCGGTGGAGGAGCTGACTTACCTTCCGACATTGGCCAGCCACACGCTGGAACGCCTGCCGCTGACTTTTACGCGGCGGGCTGGGTGATCGCTTCTACCGCGCCCCGAACAAGGCGCTACCCACCCGCACATGGGTCGCGCCCAGCAGCACGGCGGTTTCGAAATCGTCGCTCATCCCCATGCTAAGCCCGGCCAGCCCGTTGTCGTCCGCCAGCTTGCCCAGCAGCGCAAAAAACGGCGCGGGCTCGATTGCTGCAGGCGGCACGCACATCAGCCCGAGCAGAGGCAATTCAGCCACCCGCGCCTCGTCCAGCAGCGCGGGCAGATCGGCAATCGCACAGCCGCCCTTCTGTTCTTCCGCGCCGATGTTGACCTGAATGAAGCACGGCACCTGCCGCCCGGCCTTGTCCATCGCGCGTGCCAGCGCGGAGACCAGCGAGCTGCGGTCAAGCGAATGGATGCAGTCAAACAGATGCACCGCATCCTCGGCCTTGTTCGATTGCAACTGGCCAACGAGGTGCAGATCGATCCCCTGATCAGCCTCGCGCAGGGCGGGCCATTTCTCCGCCGCTTCCTGCACCCGGTTCTCGCCAAACACGTGCTGGCCGGCCTCGATCAGCGGCACGATGCGCTGGGCGGGGTGGGTCTTGCTGATCGCGATCAGCGTCACATCATCGGCCTTGCGCCGCGCGACCTTTGCGGCAGCGGCGATACGATCCAGAATTTCGTTCAGGCGGGTGGCTGGCTGATCCATGGCGCGGTGCTATAGCAAGGCCATGCCCAAGCGCCAGCCAGCTTTGCCGTCTATCTGGCTCGTCAGCGATGCCCGCAACGATGCCGCGCTTGAACGGACATTGCGCCGGCTCCCGCGCGGCTCCGGGCTGATCTTCCGCCACTATCATCTGGGGCCAGTCGAGCGACGCCAGCGCTTTGCCAGACTCAAACGCCTCGCCCACAGTCGCGGCCACATGGTCGCGCTTGCGGGCAGCACCGCCGAAGCCCGGCGCTGGGGCGCGGAGGCCGCTTACGGCCCGCCCCGCAGCCTCGCGCGCGGCCCCGCCATGCTCCGCCTCGTCACCGCACACTCCATGCGCGAACTGACCCAGGCCAAGCGCGCCCGCGCCGATGCCATCCTGCTGTCCCCCGTCTTTCCCACCCGCTCGCACCCCGGCCAGAGCGCACTTGGCACGGTCAAATTCCGCCTTCTCGCCGCCCGTGCGCAGGTGCCGGTAATCGCGCTGGGCGGCATGAACGCTCGCCGCGCCCGGCAGCTCAAAGCCCCGCGATGGGCCGCCATCGACGGGCTTTGCGATAAATCGACTCGCCCGATTCCCAAGGATTCTTGACGCGGAGTCACTGACGAGCGCATTATGCCGATGAGATCGGGGACGCATCATGGCAACACGCGCGGCAGGAGCAACGAAACAGCGGATCGGCAAGGCCAACTGGAACGCGCTCGTCCGGCGCGCGCTGCGGCGCAGCGTCGAACTCGGCGGCGCGAGCCTGCTGTTCGCCGGAATGCTGTTCCTCGCAGTCTCCCTCGCCACCTATCACCAGACCGATGCCTCCTCCTCCACGGCAGCCGGCGGCGCGGTGCAAAACTGGATGGGCCCGGTCGGGGCCTGGATTGCCGATGCGGCGCTGACGCTGTTCGGGCTGGTCTCGGTGCTGCTGCTGCCGCTGCTCTATGTCTTCGCGCGCAAGCTGTGGCGGCTGGCGGAAGAGGAGGACGGCACCATCGCCCACGCCGATCAGCGCTGGTGGCGCCCGCTGGGCATTTTGCTGGTGGCCATGCTGCTGCTGGGCACAGTGCTGTCGCTGGCCCTGACCCACCCGGGCGGCTCGCTGCCGGCAAGCAGCGGCGGCGTCGCTGGTTTGCTTGGCGCCCAGGCGATCCGCTCGCTTGCCGAGCTACTGCCAAAAGCAGCGCAGGTCTGGACCATCCTCGCCGCAGCGCTTGCCTGCCTTGCCGGCGGCGCTTTCCTGGCTGGCCGCGTCTTCGCGATCGACTGGGCCATGCTGCTGACCCTGCCCGGCGCGCTGCGCCGCCGCCCGGCTGCCATTGGCGAAGAGCCCAGCCGCTTTGCCCCCGCGCGTGAAAAGCGCGCGCGGGGCGTCAAGGCCGCTTTCACGCCACTCGAAACCCCGCGCAAACCGCCCGAAATCACCGAAACCACCCGCGCCGCCAAGCCTGCAGAATTCAGCGCCAAGAGCCGGCAGGGCGATCTGTTCGGCACCTATGCGCTGCCCCCGCTCGATCTGCTCGCCGAGCCGCCGCCCAATTCGCAGCCCAAAGTCGACAAGCTCAGCCTTGAGCGCAACGCCCGCCTGCTCGAAACCGTGCTCGACGATTTCAACGTCAAGGGCACCATCGAGGCGGTGCGCACCGGCCCGGTGGTTACCATGTACGAGCTGGAACCCGCCGCAGGCATCAAGGCCAGCCGGGTGATCGGCCTCGCCGACGATATCGCCCGCAACATGAGCGCCATTTCAGCACGCGTCTCCTCGATCCCCGGCCGCACGGTCATGGGCATCGAGCTGCCCAACGCCCACCGCCAGATGGTCGTGCTGCGCGAGCTGGTCGCCTGTGAGGCTTTCGCCAACAGCAAAGCCATGCTGCCGATCATCCTCGGCAAGGATATCGCAGGCGAGCCGGTTATCGCTGATCTGGCCACCATGCCGCATCTGCTGGTCGCAGGCACTACCGGCTCGGGCAAGTCGGTCGGGCTCAACTGCATCCTCTTGTCGCTGCTCTACCGGCTCACCCCGCAGCAATGCCGCCTGATCCTGATCGATCCCAAGGTGCTCGAACTCAAGAGCTATGACGACATCCCGCACCTGCTCTCGCCGGTGGTTACCGAGCCTGCCAAGGCGATCCGCGCGCTCAAATGGGCGGTCGAGGAAATGGAGCGCCGCTATCGCCAGATGAGCGAAATCTCGGTGCGCAACCTCGCCGGTTTCAACGAAAAGGTCCGCGCCTCGGCCGCCAAGGGCAAGCCGCTCGGCCGCCGCATCCAGACCGGCTTCGATCCCGATAGTGGTGAGGAAATCTACGAAGACCGCCAGCTCGATTACCGCGAACTGCCACAGATCGTGCTGATCGTCGACGAGTTGGCCGACCTGATGGTTACGGCCGGCAAGGAAATCGAAGTGCTGATCCAGCGGCTCAGCCAGAAGAGCCGCGCCGCCGGTATCCACCTGATCATGGCCACCCAGCGGCCTTCGGTCGATGTCATCACCGGCGTCATCAAGGCCAACCTGCCGACCCGCGTCAGCTTCGCCGTCACCAGCCGCATCGACAGCCGCACGATCCTGGGTGAGCAGGGCGCCGAACAATTGCTCGGCAAGGGCGATATGCTATACAAGGCCAGCAGCGACCCGGTCCGCCGCGTCCACGGGCCTTTCGTGAGCGACGAGGAAGTCGAAGAAGTGGCCAACTTCTGGCGCGCTCAGGGCAGCCCCGAATATGTCGATTCGGTCACCGAAGAGCCCGAAGACGGCGGCTTCAACTTCGATGATCCCGATTCGGCTTCTGACAGCCCCGACGAGCGCAAATACCGCCAGGTCTGCCAGCTGGTGTTCGAAAACCAGAAGGCGTCGGCCTCCTGGCTGCAACGCCAGATGGGGGTTGGCTATAACACTGCTTCCAAATGGATCGAGCGGATGGAAGGCGATGGCTTTGTTGGCCCGGCCAACCATGTCGGGCGGCGCGATATCTACCGCGACAAGGATGGCAGCCCGCTGTGAGCGGTGGTGGCCCTGCCGCAAGCGAGGCTGGCACCCGCGGCGAGATCAACTATGTCCGCAACCCGCCGGGTCCCGGCGCAGTGCCGCTGACCTACGTCACCGAAGACGAGAGGCAATCGACGATGGTCACCCTGCCGGGCGAACCGATGTGGATCAGCGACATGCGCGGCGCGGCGACCTCGCTCGACCGCGAGGGGTTTGAACTCATCCGCCACACCAGCACGGTCAGCGATTTTCACCGCATCGAGGAAGATGCGGACATCGACCAGCTCTATATCGGCGAGATGACCGCGCTGCTCCAGCAGATCACCGGCGCGGCCATTGTGATCATGCAAGGCGGCGGCAAGAAACGCTATGGCCCCAAGGCAACTGGCCGGCTGGCGGGGCTCACCAATGCTTTCCCCGCGCTCTATCCCCACGGCGATACTACCGACAGCTCCGCCGCCACTCTGGCCCAGGCCTTCGCTGCGCACATTCCCGGCTTCGAACTTGGCAAGGCCAGGCGCTGGGCCCATTTCAACATGTGGCGACCGATAACGCCGCCGCCGCAGGATTATCCGCTCGCCGTCTGCGATGCCCGCAGCATCCGGCCCGGTGACGGCATCACTGTTGTCGCCGAAACTGTGACGCGGACAGCGGGCGCCTTTTCCTTCGACACCACCGGCTATCTTTACAATCCAAACCACCGCTGGTGCTATTTCCGCGATATGACGCCCGATGAGGTGATCGTGTTCAAGACGCATGACAGCGATCCCGCCCGGGCGCATCAGGTCGCTCATAGCGCCTTTCTCGACCCCGCCTGTCCGCCAGGCACACCAACCCGCGGCAGTGTCGAGATGCGGGCTTTCGTCGTCTTCGCCTGAACACACAATAACAACAATCCGAGGGGAGTTTGCGTGGCACAATTGAGCATCGAGGCGGTGATCGCCGATGCCGTGGCCATGGCCGGGGTTGCCGAGCCTGATCTCGCCCCATTCCGCGAAAACCTTGGACTGCTGATCGCCAGCATCAATGCCGAGGCCGGTCTGCGACCCGAAATGCTCCCCGGCGTGCAGCGCCAGCTCGCCCAGCCGCTGCGCAACCAGCTTCAAGTGTCGGACTGGGTCCGTCGCTATCCCGAGATCCGGGACGAACATATCGAGGCGCCGATTTTCGTGATCGGCATGCCGCGTTCGGGCACCACCTATTTCCAGTATCTGTTCGATTCCGAGCCCTCGATGCGGATGCTGCGCTATTGGGAGGGCCAGCAGCCCTGCCCGCCGCCGGGCTTCGATCCCGCATCGGTGCAGCCCCGCATCGATGCCTGCGCCGCGCAGAAGTCGGCGATCCAGGGCGAAACGCTGAGCGGCAAGCTCGCCCAGATCCATCTGAGCGATGCCGATGGCCCGGAAGAATGCCTCGGCATGCTCGACCAGACCTTTGCCAATGTCGGCCATTACTGGACCTACCGCGTCCCCGGCTATTTCGCACGCTGCCTTGATACCGTGGATATGAATGCCGCCTATCAGCATCACCGGCTGGTGCTTCAGCTGCTGCAATGGCGTGGGCACAAACGCCGCTGGGTGCTCAAATGGCCGTGCCATCTGGTGGCCCTGCCGCAGCTGCTGGCGACATACCCGGACGCCAGTTTTGTCGCCACCCACCGCGATCCGGTGCAGGCGCTCGCCTCCAATTGCAGCCTTGCCGCCATGCTGCGGCGGGGCACTTCCGTGACGGTCGATCTGCATGAGATCGGACAGCAGATGCAGGCGATGATCCACACCTACCTGCAGCGGCTGGTCGCGTTCGACCAGAGCTTCGGCGGCAGGATCGCGCACGTCGATTACAGCACAGCGGTCGAACGCCCCGAAGCGGCAGTCGCGCAGGCCTTTGCTGCGCTGGATATCGAAATTACCCCGGCCTTTCAGCAATCGATCGTCGACTGGCGGCGCGACAATCCGCCCGGCAAGCGCGGCACGCATGACTATGCATTGAGCGACTACGGCCTCGATGCCGGGCAAGTCGCCGCAGACTATGCCTTCTACATCGACCGCTTCAACGTTCCGGCAGAACAGGGAGCGCAGCATGGCGGATGAACGGGACCCTTCGGCCTGGGCAAAGTGCCTCGCCGAGCTTGCCGCTGCCGGAGACCGGCTGGCCGCCTCGATGGCGCAGCGCGGCGAGAGTGACCGGGGCACCGACGCCTATGTCGCGATGCTCGGCGTGGTAATGGATGTCTATCTCAACCGCGTCTCGGTCGATGCGCGGCACCCGGTCTTCGTGCCCTGCACCGGCTATTACCAGCGGCTCGGCACCCCCAATCCCGATACCATCTACCGCCGCGCGCCGATTGACGAGGCGGGCATCTACCGCCTGACCGGCGAGCGCGGCAGTGCCGCCGAAGTGACGCTGATGGCCTTCCAGGAGCCCTCGATGAAGAGCTTCGCGCCCTTCGACCTGACGCCAGTGTCGCACGGTCCCGATGCCATATTCGACCTGATCTACAGCGCCGCGCGGCCCCAAGGCTACACCGGCGACTGGTTGCCGCTGGAGCCGGGCACTGCGTCGCTGTGGCTGCGCGCCGTCTCGGACCGCTGGGGCGAGGAGAGCGAACCACGCATTGCCATCACCCGGCTCGATGGCTCCAGCCGCCAGCGCATGGAGCCGCAGGCACTCGAGCAGACCCTCGCCACTCTCGCCGCCCGCGCCGAACGAACCCTCGAATATGGTATCCGCCATGCCGACGAACTGGCCGAGGCGGGCTTCATCAACCGGCTCAAGGAAATTGACTACAGCCAGGCCGGCGGCATGCCGCTGCAATCCTATCACGAAGGCCTGTTCCAGTTGGGCGAGGATCAGGCGCTGCTGGTCGAGGCAAAGATGCCCCAGGATTGCCGCCTGTTTTCCTGGGCGCTGACCGACCGGATGTTCGTCACGCTCGACTGGACCAATGCCCATTGCAGCCTCAACCGCGTGCAGGCCGCGATAGATGCGGACGGCATGCTGCGGGTGATCGTTTCCGCGAAGGATCCCGGAAGCCCCAACTGGCTGGAGACCTGCGGCTATGCCAGCGGCGTGCTGCAATGCCGCAGCTCGGGCTCGGTCACGGCGCCGAAGATCGCAGCGCGGGTCATTCCGCTGGCAGCGGCCTTCGATCATCTCCCCGCCGGAACCCGGCGCATCACGCCCGAAGAACGGCAGGAACAGCTGCGCCAGCGGCAGGCCGGAATGCAGATGCGGCATTTGTGGTGAATGGGCGTATCGCGGGCCGGACAGTCCCCAGCTCACGTGAGATTCCATGCAACTCAAAAATTTCGACAGCAGCGCCTTCCTGCGCGACTATTGGCAGAAACGGCCGCTGCTGATCCGCGGGTTCTGGGACGCGTGGCGCAATCCGCTTGATCCGGACGAACTGGCTGGCCTCGCCTGCGAGGACGGCGTCGAATCGCGGCTGATTTCGCACACGCCCGAAGCCCAGACACCCGATGCGCTAAAGGCCGAGCACGGGCCTTTCCCTGAAACGCGGCTGCGCAAGCTGGACAAAGCTCCCTGGACCTTGCTGGTCCAGGCGGTCGACCATCATGTGCCCGAAGTCGCCGCGCTGATCGAGCCGTTCCGCTTCGTGCCCAACTGGCGGATTGATGATGTCATGGTCTCCACTGCCAGCCACGGCGGCGGGGTGGGGGCGCATTTCGATCACTATGACGTGTTCCTGGTGCAGGGTCTGGGGCAAAGGCGTTGGCAGGTGGGGCAATTGTGCGACGAGCAGACCGAACTGCTGCCGCACGACGATCTGAGGCTGCTTGCCCATTTCGAACCCACTGACGAATGGCTGCTAGATCCCGGCGACATCCTTTATGTGCCTCCACGCTACGCCCATAACGGCGTCGCGGTCGGCGAGGATTGCATGACCTATTCGATCGGCTTCCGCGCACCCAGCCGCGCCGAGCTGGTCGGCGGCTGGTGCGACGATCTGGTGGCGGACCTCGCGGACGATGATCGCTACGAGGATCCCGGCCTTCCGCCGCAAGACAACCCCGGCGAGATTTCAGCCGCAGCCCTCGCAGCGCTGCACGCCATGGTCACCGAAAAGCTCTTCGACCGCCAGGCTTTTGCGGACTGGTTCGGCAAGTTCACTACCACCCGCAAGTATCCCGACATCGACTGGCAACCGGAAGTGCCGATGGAGCTGGCGGAGCTGCGCTCGCTGCTGGCGAGCGGCCTGTCCCTGATCCGCAACCCGGCGAGCCGTTTTTCATTTATCCGGGGCGAGGCTGGGGCGGTTAAGCTCTATGTCGATGGTGAGTGTTTTGACTGTGTGGGGAAGACTGGCCGATTGGCAGAACAGGTCTGCGCGCGGGACCTCTTCGCAGTTGATCCGGGACTAATAGGTTCGAATTCCGCGATGGAATTGATGGTCAGGCTGTTCAATCAGGGCAGCCTGGCATTCGATCCGCCAACTGGTGATTGGGAAGGCATGACGTGACGACAGGATCCCGAAAGCAGGACAGTTTCAGAAACACGCTCCACTCGATCTTCACCGCGCGTGCAACCCATGTAGCGATTGTGATCTGGGTTCTCGTCAATGCTGCGGCCTATTGGCTCGCGGGTGGCTTCATTCCCTTCGATATGCCGACGATGCGGCAAGTGCCATTCGCAGTGAGGATGATAATTCCCACCGTCAGCCTGCTTGAGGTGTTCGTGTTGATGGTGCTGGTATTCTGGCTCACCCGCAATCGTGAGCCAGCCGATGTTGCTGGCCGGGCGCCAGAACGCTCTATTGCTGCCCGCGAAACGTTTCTGGTGATAGCCTATGCCGCTCTGGCGCAGGTTGGGGGCTGGATATTGGGGCCAATGCTTGGCTACCGCGCGTTCAGTTTTCACATTGCAGGCACCTTGTTCGGCTGCTCCGCACCGCCCTCATTGGGAGAGATGTGGACGTGGATGATCTATAATTTCACCATGTTTGCGGTCATACCCTTTGTCTGGTTCCGACGCCGATATTCCCCGGAGCAGCTGAACCTGCGCTCGACAAACCGGGGCAACGATATTTTGGTGATCGCGGCCATCTTGGTCGCTGAAAGTGTGTTTGAACTCACTGGCCTCAACGCCGATTTCTTTGCGCTCTCGCCCCGGCAAATGCTGATCGGCGGATCGATCACTTTTTTCTTCTACTTCATTGGCACCGTCCTGCCGACGATGATTCTGGTCTATGCCATCCTGTTGCCGCGCTATTTGAAGTTGACGGGTTCGGCGATAGTCACTGTCTTGCTGGGCGGGCTGACCTATGCGGCGCTGCACCTAGTGGAAGGATGGTCGAATTTCAATTCGGTACGCTGGGGCACGCTGTCATACCAAACTGCGCTGTGGGTGACTCACATGGGGGGATTCCCTGTCGGCTGAAAGTCTGAATCTATGAGGTTGTGCTTTGGAGGGCGCGATCATGGGTTCAGCGATTGGCTTGCGTGATGATTTTGACGGCCCTGCATTGAGGCG
>CANJCQ010000069.1 GCA_947473355.1 Sphingomonadaceae bacterium
CATGCGATCGCGGGAAAAATGGCTTGATCCGGCGCATCTGCACCTCGCTCAGCATAAACAGATCGTCCACAAGCAGCACCTCCTGGTGCCACCATTGAATCAACCCTCAGCCCATCATGCAAGCAATTTAACAGGTCCTGACCCTAGTCAGTCGTGGCTCGGCCCGAGCGTTGGCTCGATGCGGCCATCATCCGTTCGATATCCTGCTGCGTGGCCCTGCGCGGCGGCTGGGGCTTTCCTGACCTTGCGGGATTGACCGCGGTGACGGATGCGCCTGGTGCCGGCACGCCATTGGCGTCTTTGGGAATGGGCGGAGGGCCTACCGGAGGAGCAAACCCGGTCACTTCAGCTGCTGCCATCGGGCGCAAAGCGGGATCTTCTGACAAAATGCGCGATCTGCCCTGGATGTAGCCGGTTCCTTCGCCGCCGCCCCCGCCGCCACCGCTGCCATCTCCGCCGCCGCCCCCGCCGCCATCACCGCCGTCGCCGCCGGCATTGAGCCTCGTTCCCGACGCCAGCTTGATGCCGTTTACTTCCTTGGGCCCCTTGTTGCCCCCGGCGAGCGCGGCACGTTCAGCGCCGCCAAAGTCCAAAAAGCCGCCGCCCTCTGATTCGGGCGTAGCTGCCTGTGCCGGCTTGGCAGTAACCTCGGCATTTTCACCATTGGCAAAGATGCCGATACATGCCGTGATCGCGACAGTCACAATCGCGAAGTGGCGCAGCATCTTGGCAGTGACCGGCAGGGTGGGCGTGGGTTGGCGGATGGTTAGCGCAATAGCCTGTCCAGGTTAACCTATCGGCTTGGATCATGGTTTAAAAAAGATTGACGGTGCGGCAACCTCCAGCTCCGAAACGGTTGCGCCTGGCAACCGACATGTAATTCTCGCCGACAGTCTTGCCAGCCAGTCCCTCTTTTTCCTGACGCAGGGCCAAGTTGTGCAAAATCTGTCCTGTCAAATTTACCGACAGTTTACGGCTTTGTCCTAAGGCAGCCTTGTCGACCCTTTGGGCCGAGAACTGCCGAAGGCATTCCATGATCCGCCTGTTCAAACATTATATTCCGCACGCGGTCCTCTTGCTCGGGCTGTTCGATATTGCGCTGCTCATTGCGGCAGGGGAATTTGCCTGGCGGCTGCGCGCAGGCCAGATCGGCATTGACGTCGGAGAATTTTCGACACGGCTTTGGTCGCATGCCGGCTTTGCCGCGATGATCCTGACAGCGATGATCTCGGTCGGGGTCTATGGCCCGGATTCGCTGCGTTCGATGCGCTTTGCCACGGCCCGTTTGCTGGTTGCGGTTTCTCTGGGCATTATTGCCCTGTCCTTCGTCGATTTTCTGCTGGCTTCCGCCAATTTCTGGCGTTCGACCCTGGCTTACGGCATGGCCTTGTCGATTGCCCTGCTGATCCTCAACCGCCTGCTGATCGGCGGCATACTGGGTGCATCGGCTTTCCGGCGACGGGTGCTGGTGCTGGGCTCGGGGCCGCGCGCGCAGCGCCTGCGCGAGCTGGGCGACCTGCCGGAGACTGGTTTTGTCATCGTTGGCTATATCGGCATGAGCGAAAGCAAGGCGGTGGTCGAAGAGGCCATTGCGCGCTCCGCGATCCACAATCTCACCCGCTTCGTCGAGAACCTCGGGGTCAGCGAAGTGGTGCTGGCGCTCGAAGAGCGGCGCAATTCGCTGCCGCTCAAGGACTTGCTGCGGATGAAGACCGCCGGGGTCCACGTCAACGATTTCTCCAGCTCCATCGAACGCGAGACCGGCCGGGTCGATCTCGACACGGTCAATCCCAGTTGGCTGATCTTTTCGGACGGATTTTCCTCCGGCAGGGCTGTTTCGAGCGCCGCCAAGCGCATCTTCGATATCATGGCCAGCGCCACGCTGCTGTTTTTGACCTTGCCGATCATCGTGCTCTTTGCCGTGCTGGTCAAACTCGACAGCAAGGGACCGGCTTTCTACCGCCAGAACCGGGTCGGCCTGTTTGGCGAGACCTTCGATGTCATCAAGCTGCGTTCAATGCGCACTGACGCCGAAGTGGCCGGGGCGCAATTTGCCCAGAAGGACGATCCGCGCGTTACCCGCATCGGGAGTTTCATTCGCAAGGTCCGGATCGACGAGCTGCCGCAGACATGGTCTGTGCTCAAAGGCGAAATGAGCTTTGTCGGCCCGCGCCCCGAAAGGCCCGAATTCGTCGAAAGCCTTGAGGAACAACTGCCGTTCTATGCCGAGCGCCACATGGTAAAGCCCGGCATCACTGGCTGGGCGCAGGTCAACTATCCCTATGGCGCCTCGCTCGACGATTCGCGCCAGAAGCTCGAATACGACCTTTATTATGCCAAGAACTACACCCCGTTTCTCGATCTGATCATCATCCTGCAGACCTTGCGGGTGGTGCTCTGGCATGAGGGCGCGCGGTGATTGGCGCTGCTGTCAGTTTGCCTTGGGCCATTGCCGGGGCACTGACCGGGGCTGCGGCGGCTGCGGCGGCGGCGATTGCCGCTGTCTGGATCGCCGGGAGGCGCGAACGGTTCGGCAGTGCCGGACTGGCTCTGGTCGTCAGCCTTGTTTTCACGGCAGTTTGGAGCCTGGCGATCGCTGCAGCGCCGCTCGGCGATACCCGCCAGGGCCTGTTCGAATCGCTCAGTAACCTTGGCTGGCTGATCGTGGTCTATCGCCTGTTTTCCGGCGACGGTCGCGACACCAGTCTGGCGCCGATCCGCCCAGTGGCGCTGGCGCTGGGCTTCGTTGAAATCCTGCATTTCGGCATCGAACTGCTCGATCCGGCATTGATTGCGGGTGCAGCCGCGCAGGAGCCGATGCTGCGGCTTTCGATCACTTTGCGCCTGCTGGTTGCTATCGGCGGACTGGTGATGGCGCACAACCTCTATTCCGGAGCGGCGCCACAGGCGCGCATGTTCCTGCGCTGGCCGGCGCTGGCGCTCGGCACATTGTGGGGCTTCGAGCTCAACCTTTACACGATAGCCTACCTCAGCAAGTCCTGGCCCTACGAGCTGGCGGCGCTTCAGGGGGTTTCGATCATTTCGCTGGCGGTGCTGATGGTCCTGGGCGCAGCGCGCGGCAGCGAACAGTTGCGTTTCCGGCCGTCGCGCAAGGTTACCTTTCAGTCTGCATCGCTGCTGGTGATCGGAGGCTATTTTGCCGCGATGTATGCTATCGCCCATTGGCTTTCCTTTGTTGGCGGCAATTTTGCAAGGCTGATGGAATTCGGCTTTCTAATCGCGGCCAGTGTCGCGGCCTTGCTGCTGCTCCCTTCGCGCCGTTTGCGAGGGTTGCTCAGAGTCACGCTCGTCAAACACCTGTTCCAGCACCGCTATGACTACCGCGAAGAATGGCTCCGTTTCACGCGTACCATGGGCAAATGCGAAGACCCGGCGGCCCCGCTGGAAGAGCGCGCAGTTCAGGCCATTGCGGATATTGCCGATAGTCCCGCGGGTCTGCTGCTGGCCCCTGGCGATCACGGCGAACTGGTGCTCGCGTCGCAGTGGAACTGGCCTGCGCCTGAGGTCCCTGCCGAGGCGATGTCTGCGCAAGCTCTCGCCTTCTTCGAAGGCACCGGCCTGATTGTCGACCTTGATGATCTGCGCGCTGGCAAGACCGATCATGGCGATGCAGAAATGGTGCCGCAGTGGCTGCTTGGCGATCCGCGCGCCTGGGCGCTCGTGCCGCTGATCCATTTCGACCGGTTGACCGGCGTGGTCGTTCTCGCGCGGCCGACGCCTGCCCGCCGGTTCGACTGGGAAGACTTCGATCTGCTACGCATCGCCGGACGACAGCTTGCGAGCTATCTTGCCGAACATGCTGTTCAGTCAGCATTGGCAGAAGCCAGCCGGTTCGACGATTTTCATCGCCGCATTGCCTTTGTCATGCACGACATCAAGAATCTGGCCAGCCAGCTCAGCCTGCTTGCCCGCAATGCTGAACTGCATTCCGACAACCCGGCGTTTCGCGCCGACATGCTGGTGACGCTGCGCAATTCGGCCGACAAGCTCAACAATCTGCTGGCCCGCCTGTCGCGGTATGTAAGCGGCGGCGGGGCTGAACGGCTGGAAAAAGTCGATGCAGGCGCGGTAGTGCGGCAGGTTGCAGCGCAGTTCCGCGAGCAATATCCGGTGATGGTGGCCGAGTGTGAGAATTGCGAGGTTTCGGCCAATCGGGATTCGCTCGAGCAGGTGCTGGTTCATCTCGTCCAGAATGGCATCGATGCCAGCCAGGGCGACGTGCCTGTTGTTCTGGGGCTCACAACCGACGGGCTTCATGCCTGCATTGAAATTGTCGATTCGGGCTGCGGCATGTCGCCTGATTTCGTTCGCAACCGGCTGTTCAAGCCATTCGTTTCATCGAAGCAGGGCGGCTTTGGCATCGGCGCATTCGAGGCGCGCGAGCTGGTGCGGGCCATGTGTGGGCGGCTTGAGGTGGATTCGCGCGAAGGACTGGGCTCGCGGTTTACAGTGCGACTGCCGCTTGCCGGAGCAGAAGGCATTTTCGAGGCGCTTGAGAATTCTGGCGAACAGACAGGCGAGAACTTCAGTAGTATGACCGGCGATATTGCCGGCCGGAAGGTGGCATAATGATCCATACCAAACCCAAGCTGCTCGTGGTCGAGGACGATCCCGGGCTGCAGGCGCAGCTCAAATGGGCCTATGAGGACTTTGAAGTCCTGCTCGCAAGTGATCGCGCCCAAGCCATGGCTGCCTTGCGCGCCGAGGCACCTGCGGTGGTAACGCTTGATCTCGGCCTGCCGCCGGATCCCGATGGCACCAGCGAAGGCTTCGCCGTGCTCGACGAGATCATGGCGATAAAGCCCGACACCAAGGTGATCGTTGCCTCGGGGCACGGAGCGCGTGAGAGCGCCTTGCAGGCCATCGCCAAGGGTGCCTACGACTTCTATCAGAAGCCGGTCGATATCGATGCAATCGGACTGATCGTCCGCCGCGCCCTGTCGCTGCACCGGATCGAGCTGGAAAATCGCCAGCTTGCTTCGAAGGCTACGGGCGACCGTGTGCTCGGCCGTCTGATCACGGCTGCACCCGAGATGGTCAAGGTTGCCCGCACCATCGAGCGCGTCGCCAATACCAATGTCTCGGTCATGCTGCTGGGCGCGAGCGGCACCGGCAAGGAATTGCTGGCGCGCGGGCTGCATGAAGCCAGCGACCGGTCGGGCGGAGCCTTTGTGGCGATCAACTGCGCTGCGATCCCGGAAAACCTGCTCGAAAGCGAGCTGTTCGGGCACGAGAAGGGCGCCTTCACCGGCGCGGTCAAGACCACCGAGGGCAAGATCGAACAGGCCGCCGACGGTACTCTGTTCCTGGATGAGGTTGGCGATATTCCGCTGCAATTGCAGGTCAAGTTGCTCCGCTTCCTGCAGGAGCGGGTGATCGAGCGGATCGGTTCGCGCCGCTCGATTGCGGTCGATACGCGCATCGTCTGCGCCACCCATCAGGATCTTGAAGCGATGATCGCGGCGGGCACCTTCCGCGAGGATCTGTTCTATCGGCTGGCCGAGATCGTCGTCAAAATTCCGAGCCTCGCCGAACGACCGGGCGACGCAACTCTGCTCGCCAAAGTGTTCATGGCGCGCTTCGCCAAGGAGATGAACCCTTCGGTCAAGGGCTTTGCCTCCGATGCGCTGGCGGCGATTGATGGCTGGCAATGGCCGGGCAATGTCCGCGAGCTGGAAAACCGCGTCAAACGGGCAGTGATCATGGCAGATGGCAAGCTGGTTTCAGCCAGCGACCTCGATCTTGCCGAGCCGGGCAGCGAGCAGGCGCATGTGCTCAATCTGAAGTCAGCCCGAGAGGATTCTGACCGCCGGGTGATCCGCCATGCGCTGGCGCGGAGCGAAGGCAATATCTCATCCACCGCCAAGCTGCTCGGAATCAGCCGGCCGACGCTCTATGATCTGCTCAAGCAATATGACCTGCATGGCTAAAGGCGCGATCAGGCGGTCGCTGCTGCCCATCGCAGCGGCAGGTCTGCTGGCTCTGGGCGGGGCAGGCGCTGCGACGCCGCAGCCGCAAGCCGCTGCCCTTATCGCCAAGGCCCGCGACGACATTGCTCGCGGTGACGGGCTTGGCGCAGAGCTTCACCTCAAGGCGGCGCAGACCGCAGGGGCCACGCGCGATGAAGTCGCGGCGCGGATGGGCGAGGCCTTTATCTATCAGGGCAAGCGCAACAAGGCACGCGAATGGTTGGCCCCAGGCAAATTCGCGCCCGACGATGCCGCGCATGGCTTCCATCTGCTGGGCCTGCTCGAACATGGCGATGGCAATCTCGCTGCTGCCGGACAAGCCTATGACAAGGCTGTGGCGCTGGCTCCCAAATCGGTGTCGCTGTGGGTAAACCTCGGCTATCTGCGCTATGCCAGCGGCGAGCACATGAAAGCGATTGAAGCAGCTGATCTGGCGCTGTCGCTCGATCCGAACAATGTTCGCGCGCTCGAATTTCGCGGGCTGATCGTGCGCGATCAGTATGGCATGGCAGCGGCCTTGCCCTGGCTTGAAGCGGCACTGGTCCAGGCGCCTGACGATCGCTCGGTGCTGCGCGAATATGCCGCGACGCTTGGCGATCTTGGCCGGGGCAGCGATATGCTGGCCGCCAGCCGCAAGTTGATGGCGCGCGATGCCCGCAATGCGCGCGGGCTGCTGCTGCTGGCGCAGCTGGCTTTGCGCGCGGGCGATAATGGTCTCGCGCGAACATTGCTCAACCGCACTGGCGACCAGCTCAAGGCGCTTCCGGCCAAAATACTGGTCGACGGGTTGCTTGAGCTGCGCTCGGGCAACTATCTGCTGGCAATCGAAGCACTCGAACCGCTCGTCCAGCGCCAACCTGGCAACGTGCAGGCTCAGGAACTGCTGGCCAGCGCCTATTATGCCTCCGGCGATGCAAGAATGGTTGTGCGGCGGTTTGGCGCGCTGGCCTTGCGCAGCGATGCCTCGCCCTATCTGCTGACTGTGGTTGCCCGCGCGCATGAAGTGCTCGGCGAGCGCGGGGAGGCCGCACCACTGCTCCAGCGCGCGGCGCGATCGGTCGATCGGCCATTCACCGGAGCACCTGAAAACCAGCCGGTCGGCGCGCTGCTTGCGGCCCGCAATTTTGGCGCAGCAGAAGCTGCGGCGGAACGAATGCGAGCGTCGCAACCCGGCTCAGCCGATGCCCAGGCCCTGGCTGGCGATGTCCAGCTGATCCTCGGCCATGGCGCGGCTGCGGTGGTGCGCTATCGCCTCGCCTCGCGGGTGCGGATGCCTGACAGCCTGTTGCAACGCACGGTCGCGGCGATGATCATGGCCGGGCAACAGCGCGATGCGGCGGCACTGGTCGAAGCCTATCTGGTGCAGACGCCAAGCAGCCCGGTCGCAGTGCGGCTCGCGGCAAGTCTGGCGGCGGGACAGGGCGACTGGGCCCGCGCGCGGCAGTTGCTTGAATATCTGCGCGCCAATGGCAGCGGGCAGGATGTTCGCTTGCTGGCAGACCTGTCCCAGGCGCAACTGCGCAGCGGCGATGCCGAGGCAGCCGAAGCGACAGCGCGCGAGGCCTATCGGTTGCAGCCTTCCAGTCCGCTGGCAGCCCGGGCCTGGGGCTTGTGTCTCAATGCCCTGAAACAGCGCCCGGCCGATGCGCGGGCCTTGCTGGCCAAGGCGCAGGCTCTGGGAGCATAGGGCCTCGACAAGCCGCTCCTGCTGCGGCAGTTGCATGCCATACAACAAGGGCGAGGCGGCGATGGCAGGAGCACTGGACGGAATAACCGTGATCGAGCTGGCGGGGATTGGCCCGGTGCCCTTCGCCGGGATGATGCTCGGCGATCATGGCGCACGTGTGATCCGCATCGAGCGCCCGGGGCAGGCCACCCGGTTGGGCGATTTCGGCTATCGCGACATTCTGGCGCGTAACCGTGAAGTGGTGGTGATCGACCTCAAGGATCCGGAGGGCGTGGCGCATGTCCGCGAACTGTTGCGAAATGCCGATGCCATGATCGAAGGCTATCGCCCCGGTGTGCTGGAACGGCTGGGGCTGGTTCCAGATGAACTGCTGGCCAACAACCGGCGCCTCGTCATCGGCCGGATGACCGGCTGGGGCCAGAATGGGCCGAAAGCGCCGCTTGCCGGGCATGATATCAACTATATTGCCTTGTCAGGCGCGCTCCACACCTTCGGCCCGAAAGACAGCAAGCCGATCATCCCGACCAATCTGGTCGGCGATTTTGGCGGCGGGGGCATGATGCTGGCCTTCGGCGTGCTTGCCGCCATCCTCTCGGCGCGCAGCACAGGCAAGGGGCAGGTGATCGACTGCGCCATGATCGACGGCGCTTCGATCCTTAATGCGATGACCTATGCGATGTTCAATGTCGGCATGTGGCAGGACATGCGCGGGGTCAACGCGCTCGATGGCGGGGCGCATTTCTATGACACCTATGAAACCAGCGATGGCAAATGGATCGCGCTGGGCTCCGTCGAGCCGCAGTTTTATGCGATTCTTCTCGATAAGCTGGGCCTGAGCGGCGATCCCGATTTCGCCCGGCAAAGCGACCATGAGCTTTGGCCGCAACTCAAGGCCCGGCTTGAGGCAATCTTCTTGACCCGGACCCGCGATGAGTGGTGCGCGCTGATGGAAGACACGGACATCTGCTTTGCCCCGGTGCTCAGCCTCGGAGAAGCGCCAAGGCATCCGCACAATGCGGCGCGCAGCACATTCGTTGAAGTCGATGGCGTGATCCAGCCTGCCCCCGCGCCGCGCTTTGCCGCAACGCCTGCGCCGCCGGTGCGGATGCGGGAGGAGTAGAGCCCTCTATTTGGGCTGATAGGTCTGCTCGATCCCCGGAAAAATCCGTGCCCGCACTTCCTCGGCATATTTCGCCGCCGCGCCGGAAATCGTTTCGGCAATCGCCTCATAACGTTTCACGAAACGCGGCACGCGTTCGAACATGCCGAGCATGTCGTCAGTGACCAGAACTTGCCCGTCGCACTGGGCCGAGGCGCCGATGCCGATGGTGGGGATTTCGAGGCTCTGGGTGAGGGCAATGGCGATCGGCTCGATGACGCCTTCGATCACCACGGCAAAGGCCCCTGCTGCCTGCACTGCCTGTCCATCGGCAATGATTTTCTCATGCTCCTGTTGCGAGCGGCCACGCGCGTTGTATCCGCCCAGCACATTGACTGCCTGCGGGGTGAGGCCGACGTGGGCCATCACCGGCACGCCGCGCTGGCTGAGGAAAGCTATGGTTTCCGCCATGGCTACGCCGCCTTCGAGCTTGACCCCGGCACAACCGGTTTCCGCCATGATCCGGCTGGCCGAGGCAAAGGCCTGGGCGGGCGAGGCTTCGTATGTGCCAAATGGCATGTCGACGAGCACCACACTGTGATAGCTGCCTCGCACCACCGCAGCCCCATGCGCACACATCATTTCAATGGTCACCTGAAGCGACGAGGGCAATCCATAGATCACCTGGCCAAGCGAGTCTCCGACCAGCAGCAGATCGCAATGCGGATCGAGCAATTGCGCCTGCCTGGCGGTGTAGGCCGTGAGCATCACAAGTGGCTGTTCGGTCTTGCCTTCGAACTTGCGCCGCTGGATCGCGGGCACAGTCAGCCGCTTCATCGGCGAAGGCGTGGGGTTGGCGCGGCTGGTCGCGGTGTCGAGCTGGAAGGTGGTGGACATGGGGCCTTGTAGCCTCTGGCGATTAGCTGGGGAAGGGCGCGTGTTTCCTGCTTGCCAATGCGGGACATATGGCTAGCTTCGCGGCCAATTATTGCCCTTGGGGAGAAGCGCATGTTCGGTCGGGTCAAATCGCTGGATGCCATTCTGGCGACAGCTGAGAAGAAGTCACTTCATCGTTCGCTCGGCGCCTTCCAGCTGACCATGCTGGGGGTCGGCGCAGTCATTGGCACCGGGATTTTCGTGCTGACCGCCGAGGCGGCGCAGAAGGCGGGGCCAGGCATGATGATCAGCTTTGTCATCGCCGGAATTGTCTGCGCGGTGGCGGCTCTGTGCTATTCCGAGATGGCGGCGATGGTGCCGGTTTCCGGCTCGGCTTATACCTACAGTTATGCAGTGATGGGCGAAATGGTGGCCTGGATGGTCGGCTGGGCGCTGGTGCTGGAATATGCGGTTGCCGCCGGGGCGGTGGCGGTTGGCTGGTCAGGCTATTTCGTCGGAATGCTTGCCCATCTCCATGATTATACGGCATTTCTTCCCGATATCGTGATCCCGGCGCACCTTGCCGCCGGGCCCAGCGGCGGCGGTGTGATCAATCTTCCGGCGATGATCATTGCCTTGCTGGTGACGATCCTGCTGGTGATCGGCACCAAGGAAAGCGCGGCGTTTAACGCCGTGCTGGTCTGCATCAAGGTGACGGCGCTGACGGCGTTTGTTCTGCTGGCGCTGCCGGTGATGCATTCTGACAAATTCATTCCCTTCGCGCCGCTCGGCTTCACTGGCATCTCTGCGGCGGCAGCTTCGATCTTCTTTGCCTATGTCGGCTTCGATGCAGTTTCGACCGCGGCCGAGGAGACCAAGGATCCCCAGCGCAACATGCCGATCGGGCTGATCGGCAGCCTTGCGGTCTGCACGATTTTCTATCTGCTGGTGGCGGCGGGCGTGACCGGTTCGGTCGGGGCTCAGCCGATGCTTGGTGCCGATGGCCATGGCCTCGCGCCCGGCTCTTCGGAACTGACGGCGGCCTGCAAGGGGATCGGCGATCAGGCTGTGGTCTGTTCGCGTGAGGCGCTGGCCTGGACCCTGCGCCAGATCGGCTACCCGCAGATCGGCAATCTGGTCGGTCTCGCCGCGATTTTGGCGCTGCCTTCGGTGGTCTTGATGATGATGTTTGGCCAAACCCGCATTTTCTTCGTGATGAGCCGTGATGGCTTGCTGCCCGAGGTGCTGTCGTCGGTGCATCCGCGCTTCAAGACGCCGCATGTCATCACCATTATCACCGGGATTTTCGTCGCGCTGTTTGCTGCTTTCTTCCCGGTCGGGGCGCTGGCGGACATTTCCAATTCGGGCACCCTGTTTGCCTTTGCCATGGTGGCCGTGGCGGTCATGGTGCTGCGCCGCACCGATGCCAAGCGCCACCGCCCGTTCCGCACGCCTGCGGTGAACATTGTTGCGCCACTGGCGGTGCTGGGCTCAGTCTATCTGTTGTTCAGCCTGTCGTGGTACACGCTGGCGCTGTTTGCGGCCTGGGCGGTGATCGGGCTGGTGGTTTACTTCGCTTACAGCCGGGGTCACAGCCATGTCGGGCGCGGGCTGGTTGAGGTGCACGAGGATGATCCCGGCATCCCGCCGCAGCCGGTTGCGCCGCTGCCCGGCGGGGTCGAGCTGGACTGATCTGCAGGCTTGAGAATTGAAGGGGCCGTTCCTGCGGGAGCGGCCCTTTTTTGTGCTGGCGAATCGCCTCAAATAAGAACATAGTGGGAACATGAATGCGATTCCCGTCCCCCTTTCACGTGCCTCTGCATGGCGGCCCGGCCTTGCCTCGAATGGGGCCGAGGTCCCGCGCCACAGCGAGGTCTTTGCGCCTGCCAGCGAGGGAACTGGCGCGGCCTTGGCGCTGGCCTTTGCGCAGGACCAGTTGGCTATCGACGAGCGCCCCTGGCTATGGGTGCAGGACAAGGCAGCGCTGCGGCTGTCTGGTCGCCCCTATCGCCCCGGCCTGCCGCCAGCGCTGCGCCACCGGCTGATTCATGTTGCGGCGAAAAGCCCCGAGGACGCCCTGTTCGCGCTGGAGGAGGGGCTGCGCTGCCGCGATCTGGCTTTTGTCATCGGCGAGCTGGCGGGCAACCCGAAAGCGCTGAGCTTCACTGCCTCGCGGCGGCTGTCGCTGGCCACCGAAAAACACGGGGTGCCGCTGTGGCTGGTGCGGCTCGATGCGCGGCGCGATCTTGGCTCGGCAAGGCTGCGCTGGGAGGTGCGGGCCTCTCCATCCGCTCCGCCGCGCTGGAATGGCCAGGCCCCCGGCGCTCCCGCATGGCGCGCCGAGCTGTTCCGCGCGCGGGGACATCCGCCGGGGGAATGGATACTGGGCGAGGAGGGGGAGGGGCTTGTTGCTCGCGTTGGCGGGTGGCCTTCGACAGGCTTAGGCCGAGCGGGATTTGGGTTAGGAACAACACCCGCTCAGGCTGAGCCTGTCGAAGCCCTCGCGCATGGCTAGCCGCCATGTCTCGCCGCATCCTCGCGATCTGGCTGGTCCGTCTGGCGATTGACCGCTGGCGCCAAAATCATCAAGCGCGTGAGGGGCAGGGCGCCGACACTACCCCGCTCGCCCTGATCGCCGAGACCGCGCACGGCCCCCGCATTGCTGCTGCCAATGCGGCGTGGCTTGAAGCAGGCGCGCGCCCGGGCATGATGCTCGCCGATGCCCGCGCGCTGTGCCCCATGCTGGCCACGGCCCCTTCCGATCCGGCAGGCGACCTTGCCTTCCTCGAAAGTGTTGCCTTGTGGGCGCAGCGCTGGGGGCCGTGGTCGGCGATGGACCCGCCCGATGGACTGATTGTCGATATTACCGGAGCGGCGCATCTGTTTGGCGGCGAGGCCAGGCTGCTCGCTGATGCGCGCGCGCGATTGCAGGCGAGGGGGCTTGCGGCAAGGCTGGCCATTGCGCCCACTGCCGGGGCGGCCTGGGCGCTGGCGCATTATGGGCCTGATGCTGCGATCTTTCACCCGGATGACAGCCTCGACGAGCTCCCCGTTGCTGCGCTGCGGCTCGACCCTGACATATTGCTGCTGCTGCGCCGGCTTGGCCTCAAGCAAATCGGCGATCTCACCGGCATTGGCCGCGATGCGCTCGCCCGCCGCTTCCGCACCGCCCGCGCACCTGCTGCCAATCCGCTGGTCCGGCTCGATCAGTTGCTGGGGCGGGTGCCCGAGCCGCTGCTGCCGGTGGTCGCGCACCACATGCCCATGGTGCAGCGCCGCCTGATGGAGCCGATCCGCCACCGTGCGCTGCTCGATCAGGTTGTAGGCGATCTGGCCGCAGATATGGCCCGCGTGCTCGAAGGCCTGGGCATGGGTGCCCGGCGGCTGGAGCTGGGGATGTGGAAGGTCGATGGCGAGGTGCTGGTGCGCCGTCTCGAAATGGCTGCCGCCAGCCGCGATGCGGCGCATGTGGCAGGCCTTTTTTCGCGCAAGCTCGATGATCTCGACGCCGGTTTTGGCATCGAACTGGTTCGCCTGCGCAGCCCCTGGACCGAGCCTTTGACGCTGAGTCAGGCCGATCTCGAAAAGGCCGCCGAACTGCACGGCACCAGCCTTGCCGCCTGCATCGACCGGCTGTCAGTGCGGCTCGGCGCCGATGCCGTGCGCCGCCCGGTGCCCCATGCAAGCCACTTGCCCGAACGCGCCCAGCGCTGGCAGGCCCCGCTTGCGCCCGAAGCCTCCTCGCAAGGCGAGCTGGCCTTCCACGTCCGGCCGCTGAAGCTGCTCGACCGGGCCGAGCCGATCGCGGTGCTCTATGCCAGCCCCGACGGCCTGCCGCGCCGTTTTCGCTGGCGCGGTGAGGTCTACGAGATCGCCCGTGCCGAGGGGCCCGAACGCATTGCGCCCGAATGGTGGCGCGAGCGGGGAACCACGCGGCTGCGCGACTATTACCGCATCGAGGACGGCGAAGGGCGGCGCTACTGGATCTATCGCGCTGGCCTCGCGGGCGATGGGCGCGGCGGGATGCCTGAGTGGTTTTTGCAGGGGCTGTGCGGGTGAAAACCGGGCATCCGCAAAGCAACCGGCCTGATCGGGCAGCAAGGCTCAAATCGGCTGCGTCGCCATTGCCTGCGCCGTCATGATATCAAGCTCTGCCTGACGATCCACGAGTGGCCGGCCTTCAAGAAAGGCAATCAGATCCTGGGTCAGCCGCTCGGTCTGGGTGGCGAATACACCGTGTGCCTCGCCGCCATATTCGATCAGCTCCGCATGCGGCACCCGGCGCGCCACTTCGCGAGCGGTGGCGTCGATCGGCACGGTCTTGTCCGATGTGCCGTGGACGATCAGCGTCGGCATTGTGAAACTGGCGAGATCGGGACGAAAATCGGTGGTGGCAAAAGCCTTTGCCGAGGCCAGCGTCGGTCGCAGTCCGGCCTGCATTGCCGTCATCCAGGATTGCATCAGCACCTCGTTGCTGACCGGATGATCGAGCCAGCCGACACCATAGAAGTCCTTGAAGAAACCAGTGAAGAAATGCGCCCGGTCGGCCAGCATACCCCTGGTCATCTCGTCGAAGCTTGCCTGGGGCACGCCGTCCGGATTGTTTTCGGTCTGCAACATATAGGGTACCACCGAACTGATCAGTGCCACCCGGCTGACGCGTTTGCCCTGGTGGCGCGAAAGGTAACGGGCCACTTCGCCGCCGCCCATCGAAAAGCCGACCAGGGCGGCATCCCGCCCGCCGCAATGCTTTTCCATCACAGCCGCGAGGTCATCGGCGAAGGTATCGTAATCATAGCCACCGGAGGGCTCGGCAGATCGGCCAAAACCGCGCCGATCATAGGCGATTGCCTTGAATCCCGCTTCGGCCAGAGCATGGCTGATCGGGTCCCAGCTATCGCCCGACAGCGGCCAGCCGTGGATCAGAACCACCGGGCGGCCTTCGCCCCAGACTTTGGTGTAAAGATGCGTGCCATCGCGTGTTTCGATCATGTGCATAGTCGTTCTCGAACTTGAGGAGGGAGCAATGTTAACCAGCCTCGCGGCGTGGCGTTCCGTGGGTCTGTGATGATTTTTCGCTGAGTTGCCTTGCAGCCCTGCAGGAAGGAGTGGCGCCGTCGATAATAAGAACATATAATGAACAAATGACTCGCGCAAATCTACCAGAGCGGCTGCCAAAGCGGTTCAGCGCCATTTCAGGCTCATAATATGCCCGAAGCCCCGCTCACCCCCTCGCGGCGTCATGCCGAGCCCCACGGCCTCGCCCCGCCGCCACCCGCAGCGTTCGTCGAGCTGGGCCTCGTCAGCTGTTTCTCCTTCCTGCGCGGGGCCTCGGACGCAGTGGACCTGGCCACCACGGCGCGCGCGCTGGGCTATGATGCGATTGCGATTGCCGATGCCAACACCATGGCAGGCGTGGTGCGGCTGCACAGCGAAGCCAAGGCGCTGAAGCTGCGGCCGGTGATCGGCTGCCGGATCGAGACAGTCGAAGGGCTGACTTTCCTCGCCTATCCCACAAGCCGAAAGGCCTATGGCCGCCTGTGCCGGCTGATCTCGGCGGGGCGGATGGGGACGCTGGAGGGGGAATGGCAGGACAAGGGAGTCTGCGAGGTGTCGCTGGGGATGCTGGCGGAGTGGAGTGATGGGGTGCAGCTGGTGCTGGTGCCGCCGGGGGATTTGGCGGCGGAGTTCACGATTGCGGCTGAGAGCAATGTTGTCGAAATTGTTTCGCGCAGAGGGCGCAGAGGAAGCAGAGAACGCGAAGATGCTGCGAACGCCGCAGGCGAATTTATTCCTTGCGGCCTTGGATATGAAGCGCGGCTTTGCCGCGAAGATCGAATCTCTGCGGACTCTGCTTCCTCTGCGCCTCTGCGCGAAACAATTTCTTTGACTGCCCCTTTTTCGGCCATCCTCTCCCACCTCACCCAGCAGCTCCCCGCGCTCAGCCACATCGCCGCAGCCTACCTCTACACTGGCGACGACATTGCACGCATCTGTGCGCTCGACGCACTCGCCAGGGCCAACGGTCTGCAAATCCTCGCCACCAACGATGTGCTCTATCACGCCGCCCATCGCCGCCCGTTGCAGGATGTGATGACCGCGATCCGGCACAAGACCACAGTCGCCAGAGCTGGGCATCTGCTCCAGCCCAATGCCGAGCGGCACCTCAAGAGCCCTGAGGAAATGCAGCGCCTGTTTGCGCCCTGGCCGCATGCGATCGCTGCCGCGCGGGAAGTGGCCAACATGTGCCAGTTCAGCCTCGAC
Organism: Sphingomonadaceae bacterium; assembly: GCA_947473355.1. Lineage (GTDB taxonomy): Bacteria > Pseudomonadota > Alphaproteobacteria > Sphingomonadales > Sphingomonadaceae > Novosphingobium. Next base: position 15,917 of record CANJCQ010000069.1, read on the forward strand.
GAATTGCGCTACGAATATCCCGAGGAGACCTGCCCGGATGGCCTCACCCCGCAAGAGCAACTCGAAAGGCTGACCTGGACCGGCGCGGAAGGCCGTTATCCGTCTGGCGTCCCGGAAAGCGTGCGCGAGGTGCTGGGCCGGGAACTGGCCCTGATCGGCAAGCTCGACCTCGCGCGATACTTTCTGACGATCAAGGATATCATTGATTTTGCGCGTAATCAGACTCCGCCGATCCTGTGTCAGGGGCGCGGCTCTGCTGCCAATTCCGCGGTGTGTTATTGCCTCGAGATCACGGCTGTCGACCCGGCCAAACACGCCCTGCTGTTTGATCGCTTCATCAGCGAGGATCGCAATGAGCCGCCCGATATCGACGTCGATTTCGAGCATGAGCGGCGCGAGGAGGTGATCCAGTATATCTACCAGCGCTATGGCCGCCACCGCGCGGGGCTCTGCGCCACGGTGATCCACTATCGCCCGCGCATGGCAATCCGCGAGGTGGGCAAGGCGATGGGGCTGTCGGAAGACGTTACCTCGGCCCTGTCGCGCACCGTCTGGGGCGGATATGGCCGCGAGATTGGCGAAAAACATGTCGCCGAGACCGGCATGGACACGTCCGATCCGCACCTCAGACGCGTGCTGAATCTCACCGAGCAAATGATTGGAATGCCGCGCCATCTCTCGCAGCATGTCGGCGGGTTTATCCTCACCAAGGGCGCGCTGACCGAGACCGTGCCGATCGGCAATGGCGCCATGCCGGATCGCTCGTTCATTGAATGGGACAAGGACGATATCGACGCGCTGGGCATCCTCAAGGTCGATGTGCTGGCGCTGGGCATGCTGACCTGCATCCGCAAATGCCTTGATCTACTCGGCGCGCATTATGGGCAGGCGCTGACGCTGGCCACGGTCCCGCGCGAGGATCCCTTGGTTTACGACATGCTGTGCAAGGGCGATTCATTGGGCGTGTTTCAGGTCGAAAGCCGCGCGCAGATGAACATGCTGCCGCGCCTGCGCCCGCGCTGTTTCTATGACCTTGTCATCGAAGTGGCGATTGTCCGCCCGGGGCCGATCCAGGGCGATATGGTGCATCCCTATCTCAAGCGGCGGCGGGGCGCGGAGAAGGTGGAAATTCCGGCGCCGGGCCCTGCGTTCGGTCCGCCGGACGAGCTGACTTCGATCCTCGCGCGCACATTGGGTGTGCCAATCTTTCAGGAGCAGGCGATGAAGATCGCGCTCGATGCAGCGAAGTTCTCCGGTGCCGAGGCCAACCGGCTGCGCAAGTCGATGGCCACATTCCGTAGCCGCGGCATGGTCGCGGAGCTGGAGGAAATGATGGTCGGGCGCATGGTCGCGCGCGGCTATGATCCGGATTTTGCCGCGCGCTGTTTCAACCAGATCAAGGGCTTCGGGGAATATGGCTTTCCGGAGAGCCACTCGGCGAGCTTTGCCCATCTGGTCTATGTGTCGTCATGGCTGAAATGCCACTTCCCGGCGGCCTTTGCCTGCGCGCTGCTCAACTCCCAGCCGATGGGGTTTTACGCGCCGGCGCAGATCGTGCGCGATGCGCGGGAGCATGGGGTTGTGGTGTTGCCGGCGGATGTGAATGCGAGCGGGTGGGATTGCGGGCTGGAAGGCCCAGACATCGCCCTCCGCCTCGGCCTGCGCCAGATCGACGGCCTGCCTGAACACGCCGCCGCCAAGCTCATCGCCGCGCGCGAGGCGGGCGGGCCTTTCTCCGATGTCGCCGCCTTGCGTGAACGCGCCGGGCTCTCCCCCGCTGTGATCGAGCGGCTCGCCGCCGCCGATGCCTTCACTTCGCTGGACCTTCCCCGCCGTCAGGCCTTGTGGGACGCGCGCAGCCTGATCGCTGCGCCGGACCTGCCATTATTCGCCCATGCGAAGGCGCGCGGGGAGGGCACAGAGGCCCAGCCCACCCGCCTGCCGCAGATGCCGCTCTCCGAGGAAGTCGTCGCCGATTACCAGACCCAACGGCTCAGCCTCAAGGCCCACCCGCTGGCCTTCCTGCGCGCGAGCCTTGCCGAGCGCGGCTTTGTGCGCTGCGCTGACCTCAAGACCGGAAAGCTGCGCGCCGTGCAGGTTGCGGGCGTCGTGCTGATCCGCCAGCGCCCCGGCAGCGCAAAGGGTGTGGTTTTCGTGACGCTTGAGGATGAAACCGGCGTTGCCAACATTGTCGTCTGGCCTGACATGACCGCGCGGTTCCGCAAGGAAGTGATGGGCGCGCGGCTGCTCGAAGTGCGGGGCAGGGTGGAGCGCGACGACGAGGTGATCCATGTCATCGCCGCGCATATCCGCGATGCGAGCGGTGATCTGGCCACGCTGTCGGACGGGCTTGCGGCGGGGGCAAGCCTGCGTGGCGGCCACCCTCGCAATGTCCGGGTGATCCCCAAGTCGCGGGATTTCCATTGACGCCGCCGCCGCTGCGCCCGAGTGACCCCGCCATGGACCCCGGCAAACTCGCCACTTTCGCTATTGTCACTGCACTGACCAGCATCACGCCCGGGCCGAACATGATGTTCATCATGACCCAATCGGTATGGCGTGGGTCGCGCAGTGCCATGATCGCGCTGGCGGGGCTGCAGGCCGGGAACCTGACCTGGTTCGCCATGGCGGGCCTTGGCCTTGGCACCTTGCTGCGCACGGCCCCGCTGGCCTTTGCCGCATTGACCATGGCGGGCGGACTTTATCTCGGCTGGCTGGGGATCCAGGCCCTGCGCCATGCTGCTTTCCCGCCACAGCAAGCGCCCGCTGCGGCCAGCCGCCCGGCCGGGCAGGCGATGCGCGCAGGTTTCGCCGTGGCGCTCGGTAATCCCAAGTCGATTGTCTATGTCACGGCGCTGTTGCCGCCTTTCGTCGATACCGGAGCAGCGATCACCCCCCAGCTGGCTGTGCTCGCGGTGATCGCGCTATCGATCGATGTCGCAGTCAGCCTCGCCTATATCCTCGCGGGCAAACGCCTCAGCGCGGCGATGGCCCGGCCGGCAGTGCGCCGCAGGCTCGATCTTGGCGTCGGCACGGTGTTCGTGCTCATCGCGGTGTTCATCGTCAGCCATGGGCTCGCGGGATTGCGTTCGGGCGCACTTGGCGCATAAGTCGGCCATGGAATTCGATGTCCTCCAGGTCACGCGCTTTGCCATGAACTGCTCGATACTGTGGTGCGAGCAGACCAATCGCGCGGCCGTGATCGATCCGGGCGGCGACCTAAGCGAAATCCTCAATTTTCTCGAACTGATGGAGCTGGAACCCGAGGTTGCGCTCGTCACCCACGGCCATTTCGACCACGCCGGCGGCGCAGCGCAATTCGCGGCCATGACCGGCGCGCGGATCGAAGGTCCGCACCGGGGCGACGCCCATGTCATTGCCCAGTTGCCGGAACTGGGCGAGAAATACGGCGTCCCAGCGCAAAGCTATGAGCCATCGCGCTGGCTCGAACACGGCGACCGGGTCCGCTTCGGCGAGCAGGAGCTGGAAGTCCTGCACTGCCCCGGCCACTGCAAAGGCCACGTCGCCTACTTCAGTGCAAGCAAGCGGCAGGCCTTCGTCGGCGATATCCTGTTTCGCGGCGCCATCGGGGCATGGGAGCATGCCGACGGGCATTTGCCCACGCTGGTCACATCGATCCGCGAGAAGCTGTTTACGCTGGGCGACGATGTCGGCTTCGTGCCGGGCCACGGCGACACATCGACCATGGGGCACGAACGCATCCACAACCCCTTCGTCGGCGAGACTGCCATGGCCCAGTGGCGGGCGAAGTTCGGCGGACAGCATGATCCGGCCGTGGAATAGGAATCAACGGCGATGACCCAGCCTGATCTGACCTTTGACGAAATCCTGACTACCACTCGCGCGGTGCGCAAGCGGCTCGATATAAGCCGCAAGGTGCCGCGCGCATTGCTCGAAGAATGCCTTGAGCTGGCATTTCAGGCACCCAACGGCTCGAACAAGAACCTGTGGCGCTGGATCATTGTCGACGATCCGGACATGGTCGCGAAGCTGGGCGCAGAATATCGCCTGGCAATGGGGATCCTCCAGAGCGGCCAGCAGACCAGCATGTTCAGCGATACCTCGGACAGCCGTGAGGAGGCGAAACTGCTCGAATCGGCCTATGCGCTGGCAGACAAGATCGAACAGATGCCTGCCCTGCTGATCCCGCTGATGCCGGGCCGCGCCGAGGGCAAGAGCGTGGTTGAGCAGGCGGCAATGTGGGGTTCGATTGTCCAGGCGGTGTGGAGCTTCATGCTGGCGCTGCGCAGCCGCGGACTGGGCTCGTGCTGGGCAACCGTCACCTCGCGCCGCGAGAAGGAAATCGCCGCATTGCTGGGCATTCCCTACGAGGACTATACGCAGGTCGGCATGTTTCCGATTGCCTATACGATTGGTACGGACTTCAGGAAAGCCTGGCGCAAGCCAGTGGCTGAGGTGTTGAGGTACAACAGGTTCTGAAGATGTCCCGCACCGGCCGAATCACCTGAGCGCAGTGCCCGCTTTTATTGGATGCCCCCGCAACAGATCGGCAGTAACCATCGCCGGACGCCCGGCGCGCTGGATAAGGATCGGGCGGATTGCGCCAGTGCCGCAACCGATCGCCAGTTGATCGTCGATCGTTTCGCCAGCTCCGTACACGGCCAGACCTGGACGCCGGACAATCTCTGCCTGAAGGATCCGATAGCGTTCGCCTTCCAGCTCGAACCAGGCGCCCGGTGCGGGAGCGAAGGCGCGTATGGATTTCTCCACCTGCTCCGGACTTTTCGTAAAGTCCAAGCGGCTCTCTGCCTTGTCGATCTTGCTTGCATAGGTCACGCCCGCTTCGGGTTGAGCCACTTCGGGATGGCCCGGCAGATCGGCCAGCACCGAGACCATCAGCCGCGCGCCGGTTTCGGCCAGTTCAGCAGTCAATTCCCCCGCAGTCTTGCGGGCTAAGGGCGTGCGTTCGATGGCCAGCATCGGCCCGGTATCGAGCCCCGCTTCCATCCGCATGATGGTGATCCCGGTCTCATCGTCACCTGCAAGGATCGCTCGCTGCACCGGCGCCGCCCCGCGCCAGCGCGGGAGCAGCGATCCGTGGATGTTAAGGCAGCCCAGTCGCGGCGCATCGAGCACCACCTGCGGCAGGATCAGGCCATAGGCCGCGACAATGCCGATATCCGCGCCCCACGCGGCAAATTCCGCCTGCGCCTCCGCGCCCTTGAGCGAAACCGGATGGCGCACCGTAATCCCCAATGCCTCGGCTTCGCGCTGCACAGGCGAGGGCTGGAGCTGCTTGCCCCGGCCCGCCGGGCGCGGCGGCTGGGTGTAGCAGGCGGCCACATCATGCCCGGCGGCTACCAGCGCTTTGAGCGCAGGCACGGCAAAATCCGGTGTTCCCATGAAGATGATGCGCATTAGGCTTCCTTAGGCGGCTCCAGCGCCCTATCTGGAGCGCCATGGCATCGCAAGAGATCGAGACACTCACTTCTGCCCTGTCGCGCCTGCCGGGGCTGGGGCCCCGCTCGGCCCGGCGCGCGGTGCTTTGGCTGATCAAGCGGCGCGAGACGTCGCTGGTGCAATTGCTGGATGCGCTGGATGCGGTGCGTGAAGGGCTGGTCGAATGCAGGACCTGCGGCAATGTCGATACCTCCGATCCTTGTGCGATCTGCGCCGATCCCCGCCGCGACATGCGTTCGCTCTGCGTGGTCGAGGATGTTGCCGACCTGTGGGCGCTCGATCGCTCACGCCTGTTTGCCGGGCGCTATCATGTACTCGGCGGGCGGCTTTCGGCGCTTGACGGCATTCGCCCCGAAGACCTCACCGTGGCCAAGCTGATCGAACGCGTCGCGGCGGGCGGCATCGACGAAGTGGTGCTGGCGATGAACGCCACGCTCGAAGGCCAGACCACCGCGCATTATATCGCCGAGCGGCTGGACATATTCCCTGTGCGGATCACCCAGCTGGCGCATGGCCTGCCGGTGGGCGGCGAGCTGGACTACCTCGATGAAGGGACTTTGGCGCAGGCCTTGCGGGCGCGGCGGCCGATGGGTTAAGTTTGTCATTCAGCTTAACCCGGAAAATTGGAGGGAGAAGTCGATGGGCGTTACAGGTATTGGCGGAGTCTTTTTCCGCGCAAGAGACAGAAAGAAACTCGCAGCCTGGTATGCAACACACCTTGGCGTCGGCGGTGAATGGGGCATGTGGTCGCAGCAGGCAGGCATGACTGTTTTTTCGCCCTTCGCCGCGGATACCGACTATTTCCCGCCGGACCGGCAATACATGCTCAACTTCCGAGTGGATGGGCTTGATATATTGATCGAACATTTGCGCGTCTCAGAGTCTTCTGTGGTTGCCGCCCGTGAAGCAAGAAGTTTCTGAACCGGTGAGCAGGTGATCGAGCGCGGTCTTCTGTCAGGCCTTTGATTGCGGCGTTTTCGCAAAGCCGCTGGCCGGTATGGTGATCCGCAGATCAGGTCCAAA
>CANJCQ010000070.1 GCA_947473355.1 Sphingomonadaceae bacterium
CACTTGATCGAAAACCTGTTCGCCAAAATCAAGGACTGGCGGCGCATTCACACCCGATATGATCGCTGCGCCCACACCTTCATGTCCGCCATCGCAATCGCCGCTACCGTCATCTTCTGGTTGTGATCAATGAGTCCTGACCCTAGTGCTCCGGCGCGGGAGATAAGCTCCTGCACCCTGGCCTCGCCCGGGCTGGCCTCGCGGGACAGCAGCCAGAGGTAGCGGCCTGACTGCTCGCCGACGATGGCCCAGCTATAGTCATCGGCGCGGTCGAGCACCCAGTAGTCGCCAAAGAACGGGCCGAAGAAGCTGACCTTGAGCTTGGCATTGGTCGCGGTATCTACGACCTTGGCGCGGCCAACCGCGTCCTTCAGCTTGCCGTCAGGCTTGCGGCAGCTGTTGACGACGCGGATCATGCCGTCGCTCCGCAGCGAATAGTCGGCGGTGACGCCATCGCAGTCCTTCTGGAAGCCCTGCTCGTAGCGGGCGAGCTCAAACCAGCGGCCGAGATACCGCGACAGTTCCACCGACTTGGCCGGCTGGGGCACCGCGCGATTGCCGACCACGTGCTTGTCGAAGACAGCGGCGCAGCCGACCAAGGCCAAGGCCGCGCTGGCGGCGGCGATTAGCGTTAGTGGCTTCGAAAATCTGCTCATGGCGTCCATTCCTGCAAATGCGCCCTGCCCGAATTGGCAGTCTGGCCGCGTATGAAACGGGAAACTGCGCCAGAGCTGCGAAGTTCCGGCGCTGCGGCCCTTGCAACAACGAATGACCAGCCCGCTTGGATCACATCAGATGGCGTAGACGGTTTGCGTTGCAGTCTCAGCGGCCTCAGGCGGCGAGGCTGTAGGGCGTGATCTCGCCCGCCAGATACTGGTTGCGCGCCTTGGCCCGGCTGAGCTTGCCGCTGCTGGTGCGCGGCAGGGTGCGCGGGGGGACCAGTTCGACGAGGCAATTCATGCCGGTGACCGATTGCACCTTGTCGCGGATCTGGCTGTGCAGTTTGCGGCGTTCTTCGGGGTCGGTCACGCGGCAATGGACCAGCACGGCGGGCATTTCTTCGCCCAGTTCGTTTTCGAGGCTGAAGGCGGCGATGTCGCCGTGGTTGAAGCCGGGCAGCTGTTCCACCGCCCATTCGATATCCTGCGGCCAGTGGTTCTTGCCGTTGATGATGATCATGTCCTTGGCGCGGCCGACGATGAACAGATATCCGTCCACCATATAGCCCATGTCGCCGGTATCGAGCCAGCCATCGGCCATGCATTCCGCGGTCGATTCAGGGTCGCGATAGTAGGAGTGCATCAGGCTGGTGCCGGTGCACCAGATCTTGCCGATGTGGTGATCGGCGAGCTTCTGGCCTTTCTCGCCGCGAACTTCGACTTTCATGCCGCGCATGGCCTTGCCGCAATTGACGATGGCGCGATAGCGGGCCGGGCGGTTGAGATCGCGCGGCTTGCCCGAGAGGCGCTCTTCCGCGACCAGCTCAACGCGGATTCCTTCGCCCGGCGGCATCAGGGTGACGCAGAGTGTCGATTCGGCGAGGCCGTAGGAGGGCATGAAGCAATCGGCCGAAAATCCGGCATCGGCGAAGACATTGACGAAATTCTGCATCACGTCGGGGCGGATCATGTCCGCGCCATTGCCGGCCAGCCGCCAGCGCGACAGGTCGAAGCGTTCGGTAACGTGGGTCTGGCTGGAGACACGCCGCGAGCAGATGTCGTAACCGAAAGTTGGCGAGAAGCTGATGGTATCGCCGGGATTGCGGCTGATCAGATCAAGCCAGGCCAGCGGGCGGCGGGCGAAATCTTCGGTCTTGAGATAGTCGCCCGAAATCTGGTTGGCGATCAGCGACAGGAAACATCCGACCAGGCCCATATCGTGATACCACGGCAGCCATGAGACGCAGCGGTCATGCATCGCCATCTGCATGCCGTGGCCGTGCCCGGCCAGATTGGCGAGCAGCGCGCGGTGGGTGACTGCGACACCATGCGGGAAGCGGGTCGAGCCGCTGGAATATTGCAGGAAGCAGATATCGTCCGGCTGGGATTCGGGAAGCCGCGTCCAGTTTGCTGCCTCAAGATTGAATGCCTGCCAGGCCAGTCCCTCGCAGCCCTGTTGCGCTGCAGCGGCTCCGGCCATTTCGGCCAGCTCTTCTGGGAACAGCAGCATTTTCGGATCGGCGCTGCGCATCTGCACAGCAATCTGGTCGATATAGCTGTCCTTGCCGCCAAAGCTGGTCGGCAGCGGCAGCGGCACAGGCCAGGCCCCGGCATAGACAGCGCCGCAAAACAGTGCGGCGAAGTCAGTTCCGGTCTCGGCGATCAGCGCGATGCGATCGCCCGGCACAACGCCGCGCGCGATCAACCGATAGGCGACCTTCAGCGAATCCTCGCGCAGTTCGGAAAAGGGATAAGGCCGGATCAGCGTTCCGCGCGGATCGTGGAAATTAAGGCCGCGTTTGCCCTGTGCGGCATAGTCCAGCGCTTCGGAAAATGTGGCAAAATCCGCATAGCGGCGGGGGTGGCTGTCTGCGTTGGGGGTGGGGACGAGGGCAGACTCGGCAGGCGGCACGAGGGTCGCGGCGTCGGTCATATGTTGTAACCCATTATTATCATTACCGAAATTCCATGACAGGAAAGGGTTGACACGCAATTTGCCATGAGGCTGCCTTGGTTAACCTTTTCCGCATCACGTGCGGACCTCCCCATTTGGCCGCGACTGTGGCATGATTAAGGCCAATTATGTCCAATTCTCGACGAGACCGCCAGGCCCAAAGGCCCTCCAAGCCGCCACCAAAGCCTCTCGGTGCTGCCCGGCTGGAGGAACTCGCGCTGGCCTATACTGCCCGTTTTGCCGTCAGCGCGGCCAAGCTGGCGGACTATCTGCGCCGTAAATTGCGCGAGCGCGGTTGGGAAGGCGATAGCGAGGGCGGGGGGGAGCCGCCGATCGACGCCATCGTTGAGCGGTTCGTTGCTGCGGGCTATGTCGACGATGCCGCTTATGCCCGCGCCAAAAGCACCTCGATGCTGCGGCGCGGGCTCGGCATGCGGCGGGTGAGCCAGGCGATGGATATGGCGGGGATTGCAGGCGAAGATCGCGAAGCGGCCCGCGCTGGCCCGGGAACCCAGCGCCGCGCCGCGCTCGCCTTTGCGCGCAAACGCCGCTTCGGCCCGTACGGTCCCCCGCCCGCCGACCGGGCGGCGCGCGAAAAGCAGATTGCCGCCTTGCTGCGCGCTGGTCATCCGCTGGACAGCGCCCGCGAATTGGTCAATGCGGCAAGCGAGGCAGCGGCAGAACTCTGGGCCGGGCAAGCGGACGAGGACGACACATGCGATTGATCGATTGTCTTAGTGCGGCGCTGCTCCTGTTCACTGCCGCCTGCTCGCCGCATGCGGCAACCGGCGGTGTTGCCGCCCCGGCCGCTGCTCCGGCTGTCCATCCGGTTTCGGGTCTCGCGGTCATCCCGCTCAGCGTGACCTCTGCGGGCAAGGTCCACCGCTTTCAGGTCGAACTGGCGCGCAGCGACGCGGAACAGGAAAAAGGCCTGATGTTCCGCACTGCGATGGGCGCGGACGAGGGCATGATCTTCCCGATGAGCCCTCCGCGCCGCGCCGCCTTCTGGATGCGCAACACGGTGATCCCGCTCGACATCATTTTCATTGGCGCCGATCGCCGGATCCTCAATATCGCCGCCAATGCCGTGCCCTATGACGAGCGCCCGCTGCCTTCTGCCGACGCGGCTGCCGGGGTGCTGGAACTGATTGGCGGCCGGGCGGCGGCGCTGGGGATCGGGCCGGGGGACAGGGTCGAATGGTAGGGCAAATATCCTTGCCCACCTGCCCCCAAATGCTTTAGGCGCCTCGCATGGGAATTCTCGGCAAACTCTTCACCTGGTGGGACGGCGCGACCATTGGCACGCTGGTCAACTCCGGCATGACCGGCCAGCTGGTCGGCAAGGACGCTGAAGGCAACCGCTATTTCCGCGCCAAGAAGCTGCGCGCCGCCGGGCAGCCGGGCGCGGGCACAGAGCGGCGCTGGGTGCTTTACAAGGGCGCCAACGATGCCAGCCGGGTGCCTGCCGAATGGCACGGCTGGCTGCACAATTCCTATGACGGCGTGCCCGAAAGCCATCTGCCGCCCGCGCGGATCTGGGAAGTGGACTATACGCCCAATGCCACCGGCACGGCGGAGGCCTATCGCCCGCAAGGCGCCCTTGAGCGCGGCGGCAAGCGGGCCAGGGCCACTGGGGATTATGAAGCCTGGTCGCCGGACGCCTGAGCGGTGAGTCGCGCACTTGGCCTTGCCGCATTGACGGTGCTGGCGCTTGCGGCCTGTTCGCGCCAGGGTGAACCCGCCGCTGACGCCAAGGCGACTGACGTACCCAAGGCGATGGCGCAGGCGAATAGCGCTGCGGGTCCGCCGGTCGAAACCAAGTTCGGCACACCGGTCAAGGACCGGGTGGCGACCATCGGTCTGCTCAACAAGCGCAACAACCTGACGCAAGACCTGGTGATGAAGACCGGCGAAGCGCGCCGGGTAGGCAATGTCGTGGTGCGAGTCGCTAGTTGCGAGCGCACCCTGCCATGGGAAACGCCGCCCGAGACTGGCGCATTCGTCCAGGTTTTCGTCGAGGAACACGCCGATGCCAAGGCGCCGCTGGCCTGGCGCACGGTGTTTTCCGGCTGGCTGTTCAAGAATTCGCCTTCGCTCAATGTCGTCGAGCACCCGGTCTATGATGTCTGGGTGAAAGACTGCGCGATGAAATTCCCGGGCGAAGAGGAAGATCCGGCCCCGGCCGCATCGGCGAGCAGCGCGGCGAACCCATCAGGCAGCGCCAGCGCCGCGCCTGCCGCACCCAAGCCCTCGCCAGCGCCAAAACCGTCGCCTTCGGCCTCGCCCAAACCGCCGGCCACATAAGGCGCCTGCGCCGCCTTCAGCAGCTTCAGATACTGTTTCTGGCTCATTTCAACCGCACCCAGCGAGGCTAGGTGGGGCGTGATGAACTGGCAATCGAGCAAGGTCACACCCGCGCGGCGCAAGGCTGCAACCAGCCAGGCCAGCGCGACCTTTGACGAATCGGGCACCAGGCTGAACATGGATTCGCCGCAGAACACCCGGTCGAACCCGACGCCATAGAGCCCGCCGACCAATTGCTCATCCTGCCAGCATTCGATCGAATGGGCGTGGCCGAGCTGGTGCAAGCGGACATAGCTCGCCACGATGCGGTCGCTGATCCAGCTTTCGCCGCTGCTGTCATCATGCGACTTGCGGCGCGGCGCGGCGCACTGGGCCATGACTTCGGCAAAGGCCTCGTTGCAAGTCACCCGGAAGCGCCCGCGCCGCAAGCTCCGCGCCAGCGAGCGCGAACAGCGGAAGTGCTCGAGCGGCAGGATCGCGCGGCGCTGCGGCTCGACCCAGAAGACTTCCGGGTCATCGCGGCTGTCGGCCATCGGGAAAATCCCGCCGCGATAGGCAAGCATCAGCAGTTCGGGGTCGATGACTTGCGGGGTTAGCGGGTCGTGCACGACACGGTTCATAGCAGAGCAGGCAAAGCTGGCAAAACGCCCTGCTTGCCGGAGGGGTACTCGAGAGCCTTGCCTTCCATGGCACCACGCTTTAGAGGCACCCGCGCCTACAGGAGTGTAGCTCAGCTGGTAGAGCATCGGTCTCCAAAACCGAGTGCCGGGGGTTCGAATCCCTCCACTCCTGCCATTTTTTCAGTATCTTACTGGGAGGAATGGCCCCATCCGTGATTGAGTGTGCCGCAGATAATCACGGGATAAGTGCGAGATCAAGTTTCGCGTTAGTTTCCGCTGACACTTCAGACCTTCCCGTATCGAGGAACAACTCCCGAATGCCGCCGTTCTCGCAGCCCAGGGAAGCAGGTTAGTGCGGACTGGTTCCATACCTGTCTCTTCCCAGGCAATTTCGAGCAATAAGCGACTCCGGCGCTTTGTTCGACTTCCGATGCCCAACCGCTTGGCGATGGCAAGGTTTGACCGGGATTCACCATTTGGAAGTGCAATTTGGGAACCCGCATCGAGCCCGGGGCCTTGCTGCTAGATGCGATCCCAATCAAACGAGACGGAGAGACCATGTCCGGTTTCGGCGCCATAAAATATGGACCCTGGCCAAAAATCAAACGTCTTCGAAAGGCTTCAATCGAAGGCGCGTTGCAGTTAGACTGCTATCACCTTAGGCTTATCTGACGTTGAACCAAGATCTGGCGGGATCAACCACGATTATCCAGGCGAAGGGGAAGGCAGTGATAGCATTTCTCGATCATTTGGGAAAACCACTCGGGTCTCTTTCCGCAAGGGTAGCCACATTTGCCTGTTTGGCCCTGTTTGTTGCCTGGCTTGGTGCCTCGGCGGCACATGCAACTGGCCGCTTCGAAGGCGTCGCGACCTGTGCCGGTTCGACCTGCCACGGCAGAGCCGAGGGCAATGGCAAAGTGGTCAGGCAAGATGAACTACGCCGCTGGCAAGAGCCCAGCTCGCCAAGCGGCGCACACAGCCGGGCTTTTGCTGTCCTCTCGGGGCAACGCGCGCAGCAGATCGCGGCGACGCTGGGTCTGGGAGCCGCCGCCAGTGCCTCGGCATGCCTGGGCTGCCATGCCACAAATACCCCTGTCGGGCTGCGCGGCGACCGTTACCAGGCGGGCGACGGAGTCGGCTGCGAAACCTGCCACGGGGCTTCGACCGGCTGGCTGGCGTCGCATTACACCGTGCTGGGAACCCACGCGGCCAATGTGAGCCAGGGGCTGGTGCCGCTGGAAAATCCCGCCGTGCGGGCAGCGGTCTGCCTGGATTGCCATTATGGCAGCGACAAGCCGGGGCAATTCGTGACCCACCGGATGATGGCGGCGGGACATCCGCGGATCTCATTCGAGCTCGACCTTTTTTCGTCGCTGCAGCAGCATCACGATGAAGACGCAGATTATGCGGCGCGCAAGGGGCGCACTGATTCGCTGCGTCTTTGGGCAGTGGGGCAGGCCGAAGCAGTGCAACGCTCGCTGAGCCTGTTCTCTCGCCCGGCATTCTCCAGCCAGGGCCTCTTTCCCGAGTTCACCTTTTATGACTGCCACAGTTGCCACCGGCAGATCTTCGACGTGGCGCAGCGGCATCTGACCTTCGAGACTAACCCGGGCAGGCCGATCCCGTTTGCCGCCCCCCCTTTCAATGACGAGAACATGATCATGCTCTCCGCTGTCGCGCGCGTCCTTGCCCCCGGCCAGGCCGCTTCATTCGACAGCGCAGCCCGTAATTTTCATGGCGCGATGGGGATTGGCAGGCCGCAGACTCTTGCCGCGGCGGCGCGGCTCTCTGCGGCGGCGAGCGGCTTGTCGCGAGCCCTGGCCGGCGGCAGCTATAGCGGCGACAGTGCCTTCACCGTGATCGCCGCCATTTCCGGCCGGGCGATCTCCCCGCGTTTCACCGATTATACTGGCTCCGCGCAGGCGGTCATGGCGGTCGACACGCTGCTCAATGCGCTCGTTCGGCAAGGACGGATTACCGTGGGCGCTGCGGCCGGAATTCGCGCCAATATCAACCGCGCCTATGCATCGGTGAAGGACCCGAATGGCTATGACCCGGGGACTTTCCGGTCGGCCTTGGGCGAAGCAGCACGCAGCATCGAGGTGCTGCGCTGATGCGCGGTGTGATCCATGGTATTGCGGCTGCCGCACTGCTGCTATCGGCCTGCGGCGGCGGCGGCGGCGGCGGCTCCGGTTCCAGCTCCGGTGGCGGGTCTTCCGGTGGGACATCGGGAGGTTCCAGCAGCGGCGGAACCCTGACGCCGGCCTTCACCGCCCCGGCGCTGGAATTGCTCTCAACCACCGATGTGGAAAGAGTGATTGCCCAGTCCGCCGCCCAGGCTTTGACTGACGGCAAGCCCGCAGCCATTGCCGTGGTCGACCGGGTTGGCAATGTGCTCGCCCTGTTCCGCATGACCGGCGCGCCCGCTGCGGCGCTTATCCCTTCCGCCCCCGATGGATCGAACAGCGATGCGCAGGGGCTCTCCATTGCGGGCGAAGCCGCGGCAGTGGCAAAGGCGATCACCGGCGCCTATCTCTCGAGCGGTGGCAACGCCTTTTCCAGCCGCACTGCCAGCATGATCGTCCAGACGCATTTTCCGCCTGCTCCGAACACCGTGGGGCTCGAAAGCGGGCCGCTCTATGGTGTGCAATTCAGCCAGCTGCCCTGTTCGGACCTTGCCGCGCGCTATAGCGCATTCGGCTCCGACGCGCTGATCGGCCCCAAGCGTTCGCCGCTGGGCCTGTCCGCCGATCCGGGCGGCTTCCCGCTTTACAAAAACGGTGTCCTGGTTGGCGGCGTGGGCGTGATCGGCGATGGTATTTATGGCTTCGATGGCAATGTGCTCGATATCGACAACGACAGCGATGAGCGCGCAGCGCTGGCCGGAACCATTGGCTTTGAAGCGCCCGCAGCAATCCGGGCCGACCAGATTACGGTCGACGGTACCTCACTGCGCTATTCCGACGCGGCCTACGCCAGCCTCACCAGCGTATCGGGAGCGAGCTATGCGGCGACCAATCCCGCCAAAGGCACACTGGTTGCCCTGATCGGCTATACCGGCAGCCCCGGCATCCGCGCGGGCACCGCCTATGGCAGCGAGGCCTCGGGGGTGCGGCAGGCTACTGCGTCCGAATTTGCGCGCAGCGATGCTTTCGTTCTGAGCGACGGGTCGGGCGTCAATCGCTATCCGGTCAGGGCGGGATCCGATGCCGCAGATGTAGGCACGGCGCTGAGTGCTGCCGAAGCCCGCGCAATTCTGAGCGAAGCTTTTGCCGTCATGGCGAAAGCAAGGGCTCAGATACGGCGCCCGCTGGACAGCCTGGCGCAGGTGTCAATTGCACTGGTCGATACGCGCGGGAGCGTGCTCGGCATTGTCCGCTCGCCCGACGCGCCGCTGTTCGGCATTGACGTAAGCCTGCAGAAGGCACGAACGGCGACGTTCTTTTCGCATGGACAGGCCGCTGCCGATCTCTCTGCCGATGCCAGCAGCGACGTGCGCAGCTTTGTCGCCGCGACGCGTACATTCCTGGGCGATCCGGCGGCGCTTACCGGAACGGTTGCCTATTCCAACCGCGCCATCGGCAATCTTTCGCGGCCCTATTTCCCCGATGGCGAAGTCGGTCGGCCAAACGGGCCCCTGTCTCGTCCGATTGCCAAATTCAACCCGTTCTCGACCGGGCTGCAATCCGCGCTGGTGCTGACCAATCTGGCGCAGCATCTCAGCTATGCCAGCGGGGCGAGCGGGACGGACACGGCAAAACGCTGCACTTTCCTTCCCGATGTTGCGCCTGGGCAGAACCGGCTGCAGAACGGGATCCAGATATTCCCCGGATCGGTACCAGTTTATCGCGGCAGTGTGCTAGTCGGCGCGATCGGGGTTTCAGGCGATGGCATCGATCAGGACGACATGATCAGCTTCCTCGGACTCAATAACGCAGGGATTTCGGTCGGCGGCATCGGCAATGCCGCGCTGGCCAAACGATCGGACAATGTTTCGATCAACGTCGGCGGAAACCCGGTGCGGCTGCGCTATGTCAATTGTCCCTTCGCACCTTTCATCGGCACTACCGATCAGAACGTCTGCCAGGGGCTGTAATGTCGCTTGTGCTGCTCCTTCTGCCGGCACTGCTGATGCAGCCTGCAATGGCGGAAGCGCAGCCGGAGCAGCCCGCGGCCGAAAGTCAGGTCGACGAGCAAGAGGCCGACGTTCCCGATGTCGAGACCGGCAAACTGCCGGGCCGCCGCCGCCCCGGCTATCAGCCGACACTTCCCGACCCTGTGACCCAGCGCAATCCAGGGGCAGTGCACGCGCCGCCGCCCGAAGCCTTCCCCACTGACCAGTTCCCGGTTCCCGACCGCTGGCGAATCATGACCGGCCTCTGCCCGAAACCGAACGCAGATCAATCCATTCTCGATCTGTTCAAGGCGATGCGCGAGGTGTGCCATGGCTCCCGCGATCCATATCACCAGAACACCATCAAGGGCGATCGCCCGCTCGCCAAAGGCAAGCGGCCCGGTTTCCTCAAGGGCGATGACTGGTTCTTCAACCTTGGCCTCACAAGTGATACGGTGATCGAGCCGCGCACCTTCCCGATTCCGGTCGGGGTGCAGACCACGGCGCGACCGGGAAGCCTCGATACCTTCGGCAAGTCGGGCAGCCTCGTTCTGTCGCAGACCTTCATCGCCAGCGCCTCGCTGTTCAAAGGGAGCACCGCGTTCAAGCCGCCGGAGATCGAATACAAGCTGGCGCTGGCGTTCAACGTCAACCATGTGCGCGTGCCCGAGCGGCGGGTGCTGTTCGTCGACCCGTCGAAGGGCACCCACCGCACCGACGCATTCCTGGGCGTACAGGAAGCTTTCGTCGACCGGCACTTGCGCAACACCTCGGACCGCTATGATTTCGACTCGTTGCGCATCGGCATCCAGCCATTCCAGAGCGATTTTCGCGGCTTCCTGTTCAATGACCAGCAGCTCGGCGTGCGCCTGTTCGGCACCCGCGACAACAACCGCGTCCAGTATAATCTCGCAGTCTTCTGGCGGCTGGAGAAGGACACCAACAGCGGCCTCAACAATATCACGCAAAGCCCGCGCAAGGACTTCGTGTTTGTCGCCAACCTCTACCGTCAGGACTTTCTCGTTTCGGGGCTGACCAGCCAGATCAGTCTGGTTTACAACCGCAACCGCGAAGGCGGGCAGATCAAGGTCGATGCTAACGGCTTCCCGGTCCGGCCGGCGCTGCTGGGTGATCTGCGCGGGCGCAGCTACGATGTCGTCTATCTGGGCTACAACGCCGATGGCCACGTTGGCCGGATCAACCTGACCGCCTCCACATATGCCGCACTGGGCAAGGACCGGAACAGCTTCTTCACCTCACGCCCCGCCAGCATCCGCGCCTTCTTCGGCGCGGCAGAGCTGAGTTACGACAAGGACTGGATGCGGTTTCGCCTATCCGGTCTCTATGCCAGCGGCGACGGCAATCCGGGGGATGACAAGGAAACTGGCTTCGACGCGATTTTCGAGAACCCGATCTTTGCCGGTGCCGATACCAGCTACTGGATCCGCCAGTCCATTCCCTTCGCCGGCGGCGGACGCGCCGTATCGCTCAACGGACGCAACGGCATTCTAAACGATCTGCGGTCTTCCAAGGAACAGGGGCAATCCAATTTCAACAACCCCGGCACTATGCTGGCGGGCCTCGGCGGCGATTTCGACCTGACTCCGCAATGGCGTGTGTCGACGAATGCCAATCATCTGTGGTTTGCCAACACCGCCACCCTTCAGGCGCTGCGCAACGAAGGCTCGATCCCCAAAGCGATCGGTTGGGACCTGTCTGCCTCGGCAATCTGGCGGCCCAAGGCGACGCAGAACCTGGTGTTGCGGCTCTCCGCCGCTGCGCTGCTTCCCGGCGCTGGATTTCGCGACCTGTTTGACAATCAGAATGGCCACCGCAACTATTATTCGGTGCTGGCCAATGCGATAGTGACCTTCTGATGCGCTGGCTCCGACCACTCCTTTTGCTGCTGGGCTCGCTGCTGGTGCTACCCTCTGGCGCGGTTCGCGCCACTGACGAGGAGAAGCCGGCTGAACGGATCTATGTCACTGCTCCTGCCGCACCGTCAAAGCAAACCGCCGAACAGGCTGAAGCCAAATCGGCAGGCTGCATCACTTGCCATACAAAGTCCGACGCAGCGACAATGCATGTCACTCCTGCCGTCCGGCTCGGCTGCACCGATTGCCACGGCGGCAATGCGCAAGTGATCGGCAATCCCGCGCTGGAACATGATGATCCCGCCTATGTTGCAGCGCGCGATTCTGCGCATGTGCTGCCGCGCTATGCGGCGAGCTGGAACTATCCCTCCTCGGCCAATCCGAAGCGCAGCTATACGCTGCTCAACAAGGAGGCCCCCGAATTCATCCGCTTCGTCAACCCCGGCGACTACCGCATCGCCCGCGAGAGCTGCGGCGCTTGCCATATGGCGACGATCGAGGCGGCAGAACGCTCGATGATGGCTTCGGGCGCGATGCTGTGGGGCGGCGCGGCCTACAACAACGGCATCGTCCCGTTCAAAAACTACATTTTCGGCGAGGCCTATACGCGCGATGGCAAGCCGGCGAAGATCGTCTCACCGGGCAATCCACCCGGCAAGCTTACGCCGCGGCAAGAGGCACGCGGCGCACTGGCAGTGATGTATCCCCTGCCGACCTGGCAGGTGATCCCGCCCGGCGACATATTCCGGGTTTTCGAGCGCGGTGGGCGCAATATATCTACACAGTTTCCCGAGATCGGCTTGCCCAATTCGACGGGCAGCATTCAGCGGCTTGAGGAGCCCGGCCGCCCCGACCTCAAGCAGAGCAATCGCGGCCCCGGCACCGGCTTGCGCGTCGCGATCCCGGTGCTCAACATCCACAAGACCCGGCTCAACGACCCCTACATGTGGTTCATGGGCACCAACGATCAGCCCGGCGACTATCGCGGCTCGGGCTGCACCGGTTGTCATGTCATCTACGCCAACGACCGCGAACCGCGCCACAGTCTGACCTATGCGCCAGCTGGCCGCGACGGACAGACCATCACATCCGATCCCACGATCAAACAGGGCGAAAACGGCCATCCGCTCAAACACGTTTTCACCCGCTCGATCCCGACCTCCCAATGCATGAATTGCCACATGCACCAGCCCAACGTCTTCGTGAACTCCTACCTCGGCTACACCATGTGGGACTATGAAGCCGACGCGCCGAAGATGTGGCCGCAGCAACAGAAATACCCTACGGCCAAGGAAGTGCGCGAGGTCGAGGACCGCAACCCGGAAGGCGCTGCCGCCAAAGGCAACTGGGGCGACATCGATTTCCTGCGCAATGTCTATGATCTCAACCCAGAGCTCAAGGACACCCAGTTCGCCGACTATCACAGCCACGGTTGGAACTTCCGCGGGGTGTTCAAGCGCGACCGCGAAGGCAACCTGCTCGATGCCGATGGCAAGATTGTTTCGCCCGATGATCCCGAGAAATGGCGCAGGCAGAGCGAAGGCAAATTCGTGCCGCCCGGCGTCAATCCCGGCAAGGCGGTCCATCTAATGGACATTCATGCCGAGAAAGGAATGCAATGCGCCGATTGCCACTTCGCGCAGGATAGCCACGGCAATGGGCTGATCTATGGCGAGGTCGCCAATGCGGTCGAGATTGGCTGCAAGGATTGCCACGGCACTGCTGACACGTTTCCCACCCTGATGACCTCCGGCCCGGCCGCGCCGCCCAAAGGCAACAACCTGTCGCTCTTGCGGAACCCTGACGGCCAGCGCCGATTTGAATGGAGGTTCGACAATTCCGGACGCCGAACCCTGATCCAGCGCTCGATTGTCGATCCCAAGCTCTCCTGGGTGGTGCATTTGGTGAAGGACAGCGTCGATCCCACCTCGCCTTATTTCAACATCAAGGCAGCGCGGGCCAAGCTGATGAGCCGGTCCGGGGCGGACGATGGCAAATACGGCTTCGGCCCCGGCGTCAGCAAGGGTGACCGCGCGCATGACGACAGGCAGATGGCGTGCTTCACCTGCCATCTGAGCTGGACCACCAGCTGCGGTGGCTGTCATTTGCCGATCGAGGCCAACTGGAAGAGCACGACACACCACTACGAGGGCGAGGAAACCCGCAATTTCGCGACGTACAATCCGCAAGTCGCCCGCGACGAGATGTTCCAGCTTGGCAAGCATATGACCACCAAGGGCAGCGAGATCACCCCGGTCCGATCGTCATCGGCGCTGGTGCTCTCCTCGACCAATATCAACCGCGAGAGGATCTATATCCAGCAGCCGCCGATCAGCAGCATCGGCTTCTCAAGCCAGGCCTTTGCCCCGCATTTCCCACATACCGTGCGCACCACCGAGACCAAGACCTGCACCGACTGTCACCTTGCGGCGACTGAAGACAACAATGCCATCATGGCGCAGCTGACCCTGCAGGGCACCAATTTCGTCAATTTCGTCGGTCTGAATGCCTGGACCGGACTGGAAGGCGGCTTCGAGGCGGTGCGGGTTACCGAATGGGACGAGCCGCAGGCTGTGATCGGCTCATATCTGCAGAAATTTGCCTATCCCGACTATTACCGCATGCATGTCGAGGACAATAACCGCGAACTGAAGAACTGGACTCGCGGCAAGACTTTTGATGGCAATGTCTCGGGCGAGACCCAGCCGCTCGAGCTCTTCCGCAATGTGGTCAAGGGCACCAGTGACCGGATCGGCTGCCTGCAATTGCGCGGCGAATACATGTATGTAGCAGAAGGGCGCGGCGGCTTCCGGGTATATGATGTCGCCTCGGTTGCCAACAAGGGCTTCTCCGAACCAATTGTCTCCGCCCCCTTCTCGCCGCTCGGGCAGAACACCCATGTCGATACCAGTAACGCCACCTGCATGGCGCTGCCAACCAACCAGCCGATCAACCCACTGCGCAACACCAAGGTGATGCGCGAGATCAACCAGGAGCAGCCCTTCCTGCCGATCTATAGCTATGCCGCCGTCACTGACAGCGCCGAAGGGCTGATCATGGTCAATATCGAGACCCTGGCCGATGGCGAATTCCGCAACAACTTCCTGAAGCGCGCGGTGACCTGGAACCCGAACGGGGTGCTCAAGGGTGCTCGCCATGTGGTGCTGGCTGGGGAAGTTGCCTTTATCGCTGCCGACGCCGGGCTGGTGGTGGTCGATCTCAAAGATCCGCTTGAGCCGAAGCTTGCCGCCGTGATGCCGCTGACCGACGCCCGCGCCAGCGCGATCCAGTTTCGCTATTTGTGGGTGACGGACCGCGACGGTGTGAAGCTGTTCGATGTCACCGATCTGCGCCATCCGGTCGCAGTGCCTTCGGGCACAGTGCTGCTGACTGATGCGCGCCGCATCTATCTCGCGCGCACCTATGCCTATGTCGCGGCGAAAGGGGAGGGACTGGTGATCCTCAATGTGACCCGCCCCGCTACTCCGCAAATCTATGCGAAATTTACGGCGGACGGTCAGCTCAACGATGCCGAGGATGTGATTGTTGGCACCACCAATGCCTCGCTGTTCGCCTATGTTGCGGACGGGCGCAACGGGCTGAAAGTGCTGCAGCTGACTTCGCCTGCCAGTCAGCCCAATTTCTATGGCTTCTCGCCTGCCCCCAAGCCCGAACTGATTGCCTGGGTGAAAACCCCCTCGCCCGCACTTGCGCTGTCCAAGGGACTCGATCGTGACCGGGCGGTGGACGAAACCGGCGGCCAGATCGCGGTGTTCGGACGGTTGGGCTCGCGGCCCTTCACCCGGTCCGAGATGGAGCGGCTGTTCCTCAACCGATGGCGGATTCCGTTCAAGGTGAGCGACGAGGCGGATATGTCGGCATGGCGACCAAGATAGTGTGCGCCTAATTCCTGTCCGGCTTTGCGCTGCGAGGAGCCGACGCGGCAGGGTGGAAAGAATGACACATCGCGCAACCTGACGGGACCGGCGCGCGGCTGCTCTCTCCCAGGTGGCAGGTTCGGCACTCGGCGATCTTTGGTAGCAGCAGGTCGGAGGCGCTCGTCGAGGCCTCGGCGTGGTGGCAGCTTGAGCACTTCTGTTGGGCATGCGGCTTATGGCTGAACCAGCCATTCATCATGTAACGCATGGGCTGGGTAACCGGCATCACCGAGGTCTGCCCGCCCGCGAAAACCGGCGTATGGCATTCACCGCAGACGCCCTGGCGCGAAAAGGCGCGGTTCAGCACAGAGCCACCGCCCGGCGCGGTGAAGTCGGAATAATAGGCACCTCCCGCCGCATATCTGCCCGGACGGGGGCGGATCGGAACAACCACCCGGCTGGGCTGGGCCAGGCTGAGGTCGGCGATCATTTGCGGAATATTGCCGTGCTTGAGCGTGCGGAAGGTCGGCCCGACGCGGTCATAGACCAGGCTGTGGCAAGCCTCGCAGTCACGCTCCATCCGAACCGGCAGGAAGCGGACGCCGTCCTCGGTCGGATGGTGGCAATCTTTGCAGGCCAGTTGGTTGCCATAGCTGCGTTCGCCGCGAAGCGTGGAGCCCATCTTGGCAACCCCGCCGAGCGATTCAAGGTGGAGCTTGTGCGGGAAGAACAACCCGCCATTCTCGCGCGGATGATCGTCGAGCGATATCCGGCGCATGGCCCGGTTGCCCGGATCGGTGACCACTTGCGGTGTGAATTGAGGATGCAGCATGCCAAAATCGCCGGCATTGCCCAGCTTGGTATCGGCAAGCCTGTCCCGCAGCGAGCCATGACAACCAGCGCAGAATTGCTGGCGTGGCAATTCCATCCGCCCGGCGCTCGCGTGCTCGCGGTGGCATTCGACACAGGCCCCAGGCCCCGGCTTGCCAAACTGGCGCGCGACCGCTCGCAGGAACCGCTCGCCAAGCGGTGGATCGGCGCGCGCCCCGGCAAGCCGTTGCGGCGGGGCATGGTCATGCAAATCCTTGTGGCACGACAGGCAGGCCGCATCACGCACCGATTCGAACGGGCGGACATGGCATGCCTCGCATCGGCTCTCGAGCGCGTGGTGGGCGAGGCTGAGCTTGCCGGGGCTCCAGCTGCCATCGCCGATCACTTGCGCCTTGGGGTCGGGCTCACGGGTGAGGTGGCTGGTGATGGGTAACACCAGAAATAGACCCAGGATCAGCAGCGCGGCAATCCACGAAGTCCAGCGCCGCGAAGGCATGACCCCGGCCAGCGAGAAGCTGCGCTTTTCGTCACTTTCCCCGGACGCGTTGTCGAACCGCTCGATCGTGAGCAGGACTGCCTCATCGGCGGCGAGGGAGACCGAAATCCGGCTGTTACCAAACCGCAACTCCGCTCCGCTGCCGCAGTTGATAGTCGCCGCTAGGGTTACCGCACCGTCGATGGTGAAACCCAGGGTTCCAGTGGCCTCGACGGTGATGCGTTTACCGCTGAGCTCGGCAATGCGAGCCTGTCGCAACTCGACGGCAAGGTCGGGCAGATAGATGTCGCTTTCGGCTGCGCGACCGACCGATAATTCCGCTTGGGCAATATCCGTGTCGCGGGCGATCCTGCGACCGTCCGCGGTGATTTCTATCTGCCTGATACGGAAGGTCATGTCGCCCGCCTACCAGTAGTAAAAGACGCTGACGATATGCGCGGTAAGCGCAGCGATCAGCGCAATTGTCCCCGGGATATGCAGGTATAGCCAGATCTCGAGCAGCGCCTTGAGCCGCGTCTGGCGGCGCAAACGGTCGAGCTGGGCCTTGCGGCGGATCAGCAGAGTCTCGACCGTGGCGAAGGCCGGGCCAGTGTCGGGCGAACTGGCCACGTTCTGGAAGGCGGTCAGTGCCCGTGCTGTCGCGCAGTGCGGATATTTGCCCGACAATCGACTCCACAGGCTTGTGGCAAATGGGCTTTCCTCACTCGCTGCCAGCACCACTTCGGTATAGCTGTGCGTCAAGGGCTGCGCGGCCTCATGGAGCTGGCGGTCGATGGCGCGGATCCCTTCAACCATCTGAGAAAGCGTCAGCTGCTCGCGGTTGCTGCTGAGTGTGGAAGGGAGCACCGCATAGACCGCAGCGCCATAGATGCCTGACGCGATCACCAGCATCATCAGCGCATAGGCGAGCGTATGGACATTCCAGCCGAACTGAAATCCGGTGTGCAGCGTGGCAATAACAACCAGCGCCAACCCGAGATAGACATGCGCCGAGGTCCAGGCCTTGAGCGACCAGCGCCCCGCAGTCATCGCCCGCTTGCGGATGCCTAGCAGCGCCAGCCAGAAAATCAGCAGCACGCCAGCTGTGCCAAGCGTATAGCCGTACCAACTGCCGCCATAGGGACGCGGCTTCACGTCTGCGGCGAAATAGCCGATCAGCGCGATCAGGCAGACGACAAGCGCCACCTTGATCCAGCGGAAGCGCGCGTGTCGCAGGAATCCATCATGGTCTGCGACTGCCTTGTGGTCTGCGCGCATCCCGGCGTGGGGGGTGCTGGCCATCAGTTGTCCGATTCCATGTGGGCGACCGACATGAATGCCTCGGGCGAGACGCGGATTGCTGCGCCGGTCGGGCAGGCCCGCACGCAGGCCGGACCGCCGTCGATGCCTGAGCACATGTCGCACTTTATGGCCTTCTTCGGTGGCTCGCCGCCGGAGGCATTCTTCTTGCGCCAGGTCTTGGGCGCTTCGCCCGGACCAGGACCCGCACCGAACAACATCCAGCTAAGCAGTGATGGCTTCTTCGGCGGCTCGGAATCCATCCGGATCACGCCATAGGGGCAGTTGCGCTGGCAATTGCCGCAGCCGATGCAGGATTCATCAATGAACACTTCGCCGTCATCCCCCCGCTTTATTGCATTGGGCGGGCAATCGGACATGCAGAGCGGGTGCTCGCAGTGGCGACAGCTGGTTGGCACATGGAGATGCGCGTAGCTTTTGCCCGCCTCGCGATCGAGGCGGCTGAGACCGTCATGGCTGTCGGCACAGGCCTTTTCGCAATTGTCGCAGCCGATGCAGAGCTTCTCGTCGATCAACAGCACATCGGTCGCCTCGCCGATGCCGTTGTCGACCAGAAATTGTGCGGTTTGCGAATACATGTCGACCGCGCTGGAAAAGCTCTCCTTGCGGCTTTCGATGAACATGTTGACATCGTGCCGCGCGGCCATGTCGCTGCGAGCCTTGGCGAGCAGTTCGGGCCTGCGCTGAAGCAGGCGGGCAAATGCGTCGCCGGGCAGTCGGACGACTTCCGATTTGATCGCTGCCCTGACCGTAGCGCTGCGCGGCCCTCCGTCGATCAGCGCCATTTCGCCGACATATGAGCCCGCGGGCAGATAGGACAGGAACACTGGCCTCCCACCAATCAACCGCTCGACGATCATCGAACCGCGCCGGACGATATAGATATCCCTGCCCTCTTCGCCCTCGGCAAGAACGACTTCGCCGGCAACCTTGTTCTCGACCCTGGCGCTGGCAACCAATTCAGCGACATCTGCGCTGGTCAGCCCCGAGCTGAAAATCTGCAGCAGCTGGCGCTCGATCGAGATGAGCTCGATCGCCTTTCTGGCCGCAGGCACCTGGCTTTGCAGCTTGAGTGCGGCGGTGCGGCTGATCTCGACACAGATCGCATCCTCGGCCGCGACGACCGTCGCGCCGCGGCGGCGGCCCGAGATGAGACCAACCTCGCCGAAAATTGATCCCTTGCCGATTGGCACCACTTTCGTTGCGTCGCCGGGATCGGTGAGAACATGGACTGAACCTTCGGCGATAGCGAACAGTGAGGAGCCGGAATCATATCGCTCGAAGATCACCTCTCCCTTGCTGCAGGATCGAACGACCGAATCGAGCATGAATTCACGCATCTGGAGCGGGCTCATCGCTTCGAGAATGGCGATGCTTGATCGCAGCATTTCGAGCCATTCATCGACCGAACGTTTGCCGGGGAGATCGCGGAACTTTGCCTCGAGCAGTGGCTCGTCGGCGGGTTTCAGCGCGGTGTTGCCATTGATGAACTCGACCACGTCATAGCCCTGGTTCAGGCAATGCTTGATCAGCGGATAGCCCGCCAACGCGCCGATGACAAAAATGCCCGGCGCGCTCGATTCGAAAACCGGTGAGAGCACCGGGAAGGCAAGTCGATCGCTTGAGGAAAATTCGATGCCGCAAGCCTCGACAAAGCCGCGCGGCGGGGCGGAGCCGATGCGGGCGATGATCCGGTCGCAGCGGATTTTCTCTTCACCGTCGCGCGTTGCCAGGGTGATCCAGCCCGGCTCAACCGCTTTGGTCTCGGTCTCGTAGCGGATGGTGAGCTTGCCCGCATCGTGATCGGCGACCAGCGCCAGCGCGTTGGGCTCCTTGGCGGTGGCGAAGCTCTCGCGGACATTGGTCGATTTGGCCGCGCGGTTGAGCACGGTGACCATATTGCGCTGCGCCGGGTCCTCTGCAAGGCCGCGCGCATTTTCAATACCCGCATCCCCGGTGCCGATCACGATGATATGCTCGTCGAGCACCGCATAGGGATCATCAAGCTGATATGTGACATGCGGCAAATCGGAACCAGGGCAGCGCACCAGATTGGGATTGCCCTGCGTGCCGATCGCCAGGATCACGCTTTCGGCCATGATGGTCTCGCCGCTGGACAGTTCGATTGCATAAGGCGGGGCGAAGCGCTGCACTTCAGTCATAGTGGAGGAGCCATCGCGAGCGCGGGTGACGATTTTCTGGATCGAACCGGGGATGGCAGGGCCGGTGCCGCGAATCGATTTGACCTCGGCATTGTATTTCACATTGACTGCCAGTGCGGTGGTCCTGTCTGTCCAGGTCTGCAGGATGTCTTCGCGTTTGCCGACAGCGAACGCTTGATCAGATCGGAGCAGCAGCTGTGACGGGGTCGCCATCACATGCTTGCCCTTCTGGTATTTGGAAATCGTGTCCGAGAGATGATCCGATTTCTCAAGCAAGACGTGCGACAGGCCCAATGCCGCAGCCCGCCCCGCCGCGCTGAGGCCTGCCGGACCTGATCCCACGATGGCCAGGCGAACAAGCTCAGCCACCGGATTGCCAATTGGCCATTGTCATTTGGACACCTATCCCCAATCTGGCGCAGCGCCGTTCGGAAGGTTTAGCATGCCAAGGCAGGGTACCGTAAGAGTAGAAGTCAGCACCATGGCGCTTTGGGCGGCGGCGCTGTTGGCGCTTGCCGCCATAGCTGTGGCGCTGACAAAGGGCCATGCGGACAGGCAGCCGGACGCGCCTGCGGCGGCTGCCTCGGCGAATGCCACCGATCCTCTCGCAGAATTGCAGCGCCGGGTGGCGCAGAACCCCGGCGACAGCGATGCCTGGCGTGAGCTGGGCGAAGCGCAATTTGCCCGTGGCGCCTTTGCTGATGCCATCCGCGCGTTGGAAATGGCCGCGCAGATCAGCCCGAAACAGGCCACACTGTGGTCCGCTCTTGGCGAGTCGCGAGTCATGGCCAGTGAGCACGACCCCATGCCGGGCGAAGCCCTTGCCGATTTTCACCGGGCGCAGGCTATCGATCCGTCCGACCCAAGGTCGCGTTACTTCCTGGCGGTGAAACAGGATCTGGACGGCGACCACAAGGGGGCAATCACGGGCTGGCTCGCACTGCTCAAGGCAACGCCGGCCGATGCTTCTTGGCGCAGCGATCTCATCCGCACGATCGAGCAGGTGGGCAAGATCAACCACATAGCTGTTGCAGAGCGCCTCGCCGAAGCAGGTGCTACCGCCTCGGTCCCGACAGCCGGGAAAAACCTGCCGGGCCCAAGTCCGCAAGACCTTACCGCAGCTGCTGCGATTCCGCCCAGTCAGCAGCGGCAAATGGCCGAAGGCATGGTCGAGCGACTTGATGCGCGGCTCAAGGCGCAGCCCAAAGACCCCGACGGGTGGATCATGTTGATCCGCAGCCGCGCCTATCTGGGGCAGGCGGACAAGGCAGCTGCGGCACTGGGCGCGGCTCTTGAAGCCAATCCGGGCGAAGCGGAGCATTTGCGGGCTGCATCGGCAGCGCTGGGCGTGCGTTAGGCCTATAGCGCTGCGCGCATATCCGTCATTTGCAGCAGCTTGTTTTGGCGTTGGCTTTTCCTCTCGTCAAACCACGCCGAATGCCAGCTTCGCATCAGCGACATTCTTGAAGCAAGCGATGTTCGCGCCGTTGACATAATCGATATGGCCGCCACTCAGGTCACCGTAGGTCTGGCAGCTCGCATGAATATAGGGCATATTGTCGTTGAGCAATTGCTGGAGCTCTTCTTCCTGCCAGGCGCGGGGTTCGGAGTTTTGACTCATTTCGACGCCCGAGACCACAACCCCGCCGGCATTTACTGCCTTGCCCGGCGCTTTTAACAGCTTATACCAAACTGCGCTGTGGGTGACTCACATGGGGGGATTCCCTGTCGGCTGAAAGTCTGAATCTATGAGGTTGTGCTTTGGAGGGCGCGATCATGGGTTCAGCGATTGGCTTGCGTGATGATTTTGACGGCCCTGCATTGAGG
>CANJCQ010000071.1 GCA_947473355.1 Sphingomonadaceae bacterium
CCGCTTGAGCGTAACCGCCCCGCCTGCACGCGCCCACTACGCCGACCGCGCTGCTGAATATCCGCAAGCAGATTTCCAGCAAAGGACAGGTCAAGGGCTGGCCTAGCCCTGTCCCGGTCCTGCTACTCCCCGCAAAGAGAGTGTTGCGGTATATAACCTATATGGTTTTCTATGTCATTAAATAAGTGCCACATGTGTGCAGCGCCCGATTCAGCGCTGGTTCGGGGCAACCTGCACTTTCAGATGCTCGTGCGGGCCCCGCATGGTCTCGATCATGGCAGGCAATTCACCGAGGCCAATAGTCGCGCTGACCATATCCTCAGGCCTGACGGTGCCCGCATCAAAGGCGCGGATGGTTTCGGTGAAATCCTCGATCGAATAAGCCAGCGGGAAATGCAGCGAGACTTCCTTGAAAGTGTTCATCGCCGGAATGATGGTCTCGGGCATCGAGCACATGCCCAGCGACAGCACTGAACCGCCGAGGCGCACCTTGTCGATGGCCCTGGCGATCATGCCCGGCTTGCCCACGCATTCGGCGACAATGTCAGGCTGGCCGCCAAGGGCGCGGGTCAAGGCTTCGGGGTCGGGATCGTCCAGCCGCACAGCCGCATCCGCGCCCATGGCCAGCGCAATGTCATCGCGCCGCGCCGAACGCGAGGCGACAACAATCCGCCCTGCCCCTTGCAGCCGCGCCCAATAGATCACCGCCAGCGCCATATTGCCCGCGCCCAGCACCAGCACCCGGTCGCCGCGCTGCATCTGCCCGATCCGCAGCGCGCGCCGTCCGCAAGCCATCGGCTCGACCAAAGCGCCTTCAGCGAGGCTGACCGAGCCCGGCAGCAGGAAACCCGCCCGCTCGGGGATCACCATGCGCTCGCCGAAACCGCCAAACAGGCTGCGGCCATTGCTGCAGAACAGGGGACGACCCTGGCGGCACATCTCGCACTGCCCGCAAGGCCCCGATGGCAGGACCGCAAGCTTGTCGCCCACCCTGAACTGCGTAGCCGCGCGGCCGCGTTCGATCACTTCGCCGACAAATTCGTGGCCCAGCGCCTTGCCGTGCTGATAATCGAAGGGCGAGCCCGAGGTCATCGAGACATCGCTGCCGCAGATACCGCAGCGGGCTATGGCAATCCGCACGTCGCTATCGCCCAGCGCGCCTTCAGCCGCTTCCTCGATAGCGATCTGGCCCGGCCCATGAAAGACAGCGACGTGCACGGCCGCCCGGCTCAATCCGCCGCGAAAGTCGCAGCGGCGATATAGGCCTCGAGATCGCGCTCGCAGGCTACGCGGGTGGTCGCGGTGCCTGCCGTCACATCGGCATACCAGTCCGCCGTTCGCGCGACTGTCTCGGAGAAATCCCAGACCGGCCGCCAGCCAAGACGCGAGACTGCCTTGTCGATCGACAAGCGCAGCAGGCCCGCCTCATGCGGCGCGGCGGCGTCGCTGACATCCTTCCAGCCCTCACGCCCCCAGCGCGCCAGCAAGGCCCCGGCAAGATCGCCGACATTGCGCACATCGGTGGGCAAGGGACCGAAATTCCAGGCCTCAGCAAAGGCCTCGCCGCCGGGCGCCGCCAGCTTCGATCCCAGCAGCAGATAGCCGCCGAGCGGCTCGAGTGCGTGCTGCCAGGGCCGCAGCGAGCGCGGATTGCGCAGTTCCGCCTGAACGTTGCGCGGCAGGGCGCGGACCAGATCGGGCACCAGCCGGTTGCCAGACCAGTCGCCGCCGCCGATGACATTGCCGGCCCGCGCGCTGGCCATGCGCACGCCGTGGATCCCTGCGTGGTCGGGCGGGAAAAAGCTGTTTCGCCAGGAAGATACCGCAATCTCCATCGCCGCCTTGCTGGCGCTGTAGGGATCGTGGCCGCCGAGCGGATCATCTTCGCGGTAGCCGTGTTCCCATTCGCGGTTGAGATAGACCTTGTCGGTGGTGACCATGACCACGGCAGCGCGGGTTTCGGTGCGGCGGATCGCTTCCATCAGGTTGATCGAACCACTTACATTGATCGCGAAGGTTTCTGCAGGCGCGGCATAGCTTTCCAGCACCAGCGGCTGGGCGGCGAGATGGAAGATGAAGTCAGGCTCGGCTTCGGCCAGCGCCTTTTCCAGCGCGTCCGCATCGCGCACATCGCCTTCGATATGCCGCATGCCGCCTGCGATCCCGGCGCTTCCAAACAGGCTGGGTTCGGTCACCGGCGGCAAGGCATAGCCGGTCACTTCGGCACCGAGCCGCTGCAGCCACAGGCTCAGCCACGACCCCTTGAAGCCGGTGTGGCCGGTGACGAACACACGTTTGGCCTTATAGGCATTTCCGAACATCAACACATTCCCCGCAGCGAGGCCAAGCAGTGGCCTGCGCAGCCACCTTGGCCAATGTCAGCCTCCGAGTTTTCCACTGTCTGCCAGAACCATGGGTCTTGGCTGGCCATCCTCGCCCGCGACAAACCGCTGATAGACTTGCGTGATGCCCTGCTCAAGGCTGATGGCGGGTTTCCAGCCCATGTCAGCGAGCCGAGATCCATCCATCAGCTTGCGCATGGTGCCATCGGGCTGCGAGCGGTCGTGCTCAATGCTGCCAGTGAAGCCGACAATGCGGGCCACTAGCCGGGCGAGATCGGCAATCGAAGTTTCGCTGCCCGAGCCAACATTGACATGGCTCTCCTCCGAATAGTTCTTGAGCAGAAACACACAGGCATCAGCAAGATCGTCGACATGCAGGAATTCGCGCAAGGGCGCTCCGCTGCCCCAGATTGTCAGCGATGGCGCGCCGGCCAGTCTGGCCTCATGCGCCTTGCGGATCAGCGCGGGCAGGACGTGGCTGGTGGCGAGGTCATAATTGTCGCCCGGGCCATAGAGATTGGTCGGCATGGCGCTGATGCAATCACAGCCATATTGCCGGCGATAGGACTGGCACAGCTTGATCCCGGCGATCTTGGCAATGGCATACCATTCATTGGTCAGCTCAAGCGGGCCGGTCAGCAGGGCGTCTTCAGGGATCGGCTGAGGAGCCTCCTTGGGATAGATGCAGGAGGAGCCGAGGAACAGCAGTTTGGCCGCATCGCCCAGCCGCGTCGCCTCGATGAGATTGGCCTCAATCATCAGGTTATCGTAAAGGAATTCAGCCGGATAGGCGGAGTTGGCTCCAATCCCGCCGACTTTCGCTGCAGCAACCACCACCACTTCGGGGCGCTGCGCGGCGAACCAGTCCCGCACTTCCGTCTGCTCGCGCAGATCGAGCGAGCGCGGCGCGGTGAGCACTTCACATTGTTCGCTGGCCAGCCGCCGGACAATCGCCGAGCCGACCATGCCGCGATGCCCCGCAACATAGATCCGCCGCCCCTTCAGCGAAAATTGCCCGCTCATCAGCCGATCCGGGCCAGTGCATCGTTGCGCATGACCACCATGTCCGCTGCAACCATCTCTCGCGCCAGCTCGCGCGCCGTAGTCTCATACTTCCAGCCCAGCTCGCGCTCGGCTTTCGACGGATCGCCGATCAGCAGATCGACTTCGGTCGGGCGGAAATAGCGCGGATCGATCTCGACCAGGCACTTGCCGGTCTTGGCGCAATAGCCTTTCTCGTCAGCCCCGCTCCCACGGAATTCGAGCGGGATACCGGCATCCTCGAAGGCCCAGCCGCAAAAATCGCGCACCGTCGTGGTCTTGCCGGTCGCCAACACATAGTCGCCGGGCTGGTCCTGCTGCAGCATCAGCCACATGCCGCGAACATATTCGCGGGCATGGCCCCAGTCACGCTGGGCGGCGAGGTTGCCGAGATAGAGCTTGTCCTGCCGCCCCAGCGCAATCGCCGCAGCGGCGCGGGTGATCTTGCGGGTGACGAAGGTTTCGCCGCGGATCGGGCTTTCGTGGTTGAACAGGATGCCGTTCGAGGCATGCAGGCCATAGGCCTCACGGTAATTCACCGTGATCCAGTAGCCATAGAGCTTGGCGACGCCATAAGGCGAGCGCGGATAGAACGGAGTGGTTTCGCTCTGCGGCACTTCCTGCACCAGACCGTAAAGCTCGCTGGTCGAGGCCTGATAGAAGCGGCTCTTCTTCTCAAGCCCCAGAATGCGGATCGCCTCGAGCAGGCGCAAGGTGCCGATGCCATCGGCATTGGCGGTATATTCAGGGCTCTCGAAACTGACCTGGACATGGCTTTGCGCCGCCAGATTGTAGATCTCGTCGGGCTGCGATTCCTGGACGATGCGGATCAGGTTGGTGGCATCGGTGAGATCGCCATAATGCAGGATCAGCCGCTGGTGCTCGACATGGGGATCCTCGTAAATATCCTCGATCCGGGCAGTGTTGAACGAAGACGAGCGCCGCTTGATGCCGTGAACGACATAGCCCTTCTCCAGCAGCAGCCGCGCCAGATAGGCTCCATCCTGGCCGGTGATCCCGGTGACCAGTGCGACTTTTCCCGAACCTTCGCCCATGCGCAGCGGCTAGTTCCGCTTCGGCACTGAGAACGAGCCCGAGACCCGGCCGCCGCCACCACCGGACGTGCCGCCGATCGCGGAGGAGGAGCCCCCTGCCCGGCCATCGATGCTAGACACGCCGCTTGCCAGATCCATCACCAGCCGGCCGCCGTTCAGCGAGTCGCTGCCGCGCAGCAGCGAAACACCGCCAGCCAGCGTGATAATCCGGCGGTTGAAATCGTAAATCGCTACCTCGCCGCGCGCCGTCTCATTGCCGCGAGTCACGACAACGCCGCCAGTGGCATCGAGCCGCTGGATCTTGAGCGCGCCGGCATCGGTATAGGCGACCGTAGTGCGGCCCGCGCGCAGCCGCAGATCGCCCTGGCTGATATCGACATTGCCTGAAAGCACCACGCGCTGCTGCTTGTCCTGCAGCTCGATACGGTCGGCGGCATAGTTTACAGGGGCATCGCTGTTGAAGCCGGAAATGCCCTGGGCAAAGCCCACGCCCACCGCAACCAGCGCTGCGCTGCATGCAAATCCGCCAATGCCCCAGCGAAGCGCCAGAGTCCGCAGCGATGTTTGCGCCATCATGGCATCCTCATCCTGCCTGGCACCATGTGCAGCCGGGCATTGCCTTCGAGCGCCACCGAGCGCTCGACCAGATCAGCCCTTATCGCGCCCGCCGAGAAAGTGCCAGACGGAACCTCTCCGGAAATGCCACCCGATCCTGTGACGCGTCGGTTCTTGAGATCGATCGAAACGCCCGTGGCGCTCAGCCGATAACCATCGGCGGTGGTGAAAGTCACTGGCCCGTAGGCCTGCACCGCGTCGTGGTCGTAATCGAAAGCGGCCTCGGGGGCAGACAGCCGCGCCGTGCCTTCGGGCATATCAAGCGTCGCGGCAAGATTGGTCATCTGCACGATCGGATCGCTGGCCGAGACCTGCACCGCACTGGCAGCATTGACCATGAAGCCCCGGCCCTGGCTGTCGCGGCCACGGTACATGGCATTGGCGACGCGGATACGTTCGGGTGCAATGGCGACCTTGTTGCGATCGAGCAGGAAGCTGATCTCGCCGCGTGGGCTAAGCGGAGCAAGGATCATCACAGCTGCAACCACGCCGATCCCGGCGGGCAGAACGCGCGCAAGCACGCGCACCAACGCGTCGTGGAACCCGTCAGGCGCAGCATAGGCGCGCCGGCGGCCGCGCATCATGTCGGCTGCCTGAGTCATCGCGCGTCAGGCAGACTCATGGCTGAAGATATCGTGGTCAGGCCAGCCGGCCAGATCGAGCCGGGCGCGGAACGGCAGGAAATCGAAGCAGGCCTGGGCCAGCCCGGTCCGCCCTTCGCGTGCCAGTCGCTCAGCGAGAATGACCTGCATCTCGTGCAGATAGCGCACATCGGATGCCGCATAATCAAGCTGAGCTTCGGAGAGCGCGGGCGCGCCCCAATCGCTCGATTGCTGCTGCTTGGAGACTTCCTTGCCCAGCAGTTCGCGCACCAGATCCTTGAGCCCATGCCGGTCGGTGTAGGTGCGGACCAGCTTGCTGGCGATCTTGGTGCAGAACACCGGAGCTGCCACCACGCCGAGATAATGCTCGATCGCGGCAAGATCGAAGCGAGCAAAATGATAGAGTTTGACCCGCGCCGGATCGGCCAGCACCACCTTGAGGTTGGGTGCATCAAACGATGAGCCGGGGCCGAACCGCACGAGATGCTCATCGCCCTTCCCGTCCGAAATCTGGACCAGACAAAGCCGGTCGCGCGGGGTGATAAGACCCATGGTCTCGGTATCGACCGCAACCGGGCCGGGTGCGAACACATCGGCGGGGAGATCGTTTTCGTGGAGGTGGACAGCCATATGCTTGGTGCTTAGGCTGATACGGGCTTGAGCGAAAGCCCCCAAACTTGGCAGAGGAGTTGCGCGTGGAAGGGTATGACATTCCGCCAAGCTGGCAAGCCGCATTGGCATCCGTCATGGCTTCGCCGCAGTCTGCGGCCCTGGCAGCGTTTCTGCGCAGCGAAGAAGCTGCCGGAAAGGAAATCTACCCGCCGCAGCCATTGCGCTTCCATGCGCTGGCCGCGACCCCGCTGCCACAGGTCAAGGCGGTCATTCTCGGCCAGGATCCTTATCTCAAGCCCGGCGAGGCACAGGGCCTTTCCTTCTCTGTGCCAAGGCAAGTTCGCATTCCGCCAAGCCTGAAGAACATTCAAAAGGAGTTGCAGGACGATCTTGACATCGAACCGGCGGGCCATGGCAACCTCGAAAGCTGGACGGCGCAGGGCATCCTGCTTCTCAACGATCTGCTGACAGTCGAACGCGGCAAGCCGCTGAGCCACAAGAAGCAAGGATGGGAACAGATCACCGACGCCATCATCGCCGCCGTGGCTGCACGGACCGAGCCCTGTGTCTTTTTGCTTTGGGGCAACAAGGCGCAAAACAAGGTTGCGCGCGTGCCGGGCCTCAGTGAAGATGGCAGGCACCTGTTGCTCAAGACCTCGCATCCCAGCAATCTGGGTGCGCGCAAGGGCTTCTTCGGTTGCCGCCATTTCAGCAAGGCCAATGCATTTCTACAAGCCAATGGACGAGCACCCATCGATTGGCGGACCTAGGAAGAGGACAACCACAATGACCATCGAACAGGAATTGGCCGCACTGCGCGCCACGGTGCAGGAGATCAAAGATCGGCAGGATATCCGCGATTGCATCGTGCGCGAAAGCCGGGCGCGTGATCGGCAGGATATTGCCGCGATCGAGGCCTGCTGGTGGCAGGACGGCATCGATGAGCACGGCGCAGTGATCACTTCGGTGCCCGACTATGCCCGGCGGGCCAATCTTGGCCATTCGATGAATTTCCACATGACCAGTCACAACATCACCAACCACATCTGCGATCTGGATGGCGATACCGCGCACTGCGAGAGCTATGTAGTCGGCGGGCTGTCGTGGCTCGATAACAAGACCACGACCATCGCCATGGGCCGCTATCTCGACCGGCTGGTGCGGCGTAGCGGTGAATGGCGCATGCTGATCCGCAAATGCACCATCGAGATGACTGCCGATTGCGACGCCCGCTGGGCCTTCTCCGACAACGTCAAAGGCTTCCTCAAGGCCCGCTGGGACGGCAAGGACCCCTGCTATGATCGCCCTTACGAGGCCAACAATGAAGGGCTGCGCTGGTAGCGCCTTCCCATACATACCGCCACCGTCCCAACCCTTTTCGTCATTCCCGCGCAAGCGGGAACCTATCTCCCGCACTATCAGTTTGCTCAAGGTTCATGCTCGGGAGATGGGTCCCCGCTTGCGCGGGGATGACGGGTCAAAGGATCGGAGGATTGGTATCAGGCCGCCAGTTCAAATTCCACCGGCAGCCCGCGAATGCCCCATGTTCCGGGGAACGGGCGGTAGCCCTGCGGCCCGGTAGTGACGGGGTTGCGCAGCCGCTGTGCGATCAGATGCAACCCCTCGTGGATCTGGGCCCGGGCGATATACTGGCCGAGGCAGATATGCGGGCCGAGCCCGAAACCGATATGCGGGCTGAGGCTTTCACGGTCCGGATCGAACTCCTCTGCGCGCTCGCCGAGCCGCGAATCGTGGCTGGCGACGCTGAGCGGGAACCAGACAATGGCGTCCTTTTCCAGCACCACGTTGCGGTAGGTGATATCGTCGTCCAAGATGCGCTGCGACGAAGTGGTGCTGTGATAGCGGAAGCTCTCGTCGACAACTTTGCGCGCGAAATCGTGATCCTCGCCGCAGCGGCGATAGACATCGGGCCGATCGAGCAGCAGCCGCATGGTGAGCGTCAGCATGTTCTTCGAGGTGTCATAACCAGCAACGAACAGGAAGATCAGGACATCGCCCAACTCGCGGTCACTCAGCCCGCCGCCATCTTGCGCCTGCAACAACAGGTCGAGCAGATCGCTCTCCTCGCTGACCCGCTTGCCCGCCCGGCGGTCTGCAATCAGATCATCGACGAAATTCTCCATGGTGATGACGCCCTCCTGCATGGCAGGCAGCCAGCGCTTGTCCATGCTCGTGGAAAGGCCAATCGCTTCCATCGCCGAGCGAAGCCCGGGGATCACCGCAGGATCGGCGCCGATCAGGCGGCACATCACCGTGATCGGGAAATAAGAGGCAAATTCCTCGAAATCGAAAGCAAGGCGCGGGGCCCATTCGTCGAGCTGGTTTGCGATGACCTGTTGCATCAGCGGGCGGTGCAGATTGGCCTGGCGCGGGGTGAACGAGGCGGCGAGGACATCCCGCACGCGCTTGTGGGTCGCACCGGACATGGAAAGCATGTGGCGCTGCTGGAAATTGCCCCAGGGCGTGCCTTCTGCCTCCATGATCGCGACGATATTGTCGTAGAGCATGCGCATCTTACCTTCCATCGAGAAGAGATCGCGCATCGCCTGATAGTCCGTAACCACATAGCCCAGTGACCAGCGCGCCAGCCACGGGTGCGCCGCGCGCGCGGCTGCAAAATGGGGGAACGGGTCCGCCGCAAACTCATCCTGATCCATGGTGAGGAAGGGAAGATCGAGCTCTGCTGCTGCTTGCATGGTCATACCTCTCCTCAGGCCGATTTGGGGGCCGATTTGGGGGCCGATTTGGGGGCCGATTTGGGGGCCGCTTGGGGCCTCTCATTACCGCAGGTTGGCACAGAATGGCGCGGGAGCAAAGCCCGTCAGGTCATGCCTTTGCCATCCGTCGCGCGGACCGGGATGCCCGCCGGATCGAAGAGATCGAGGCAATGGACGTTGACCCCGAAAAAGTCAGGGGTCACGCGTTTGCGGTGGAACGGATAGATGCCGCAGTGCTTGCAGAAAAAGTGCCGGGCGGTGCGGGTGTGGAACTGGTATTCGGTGAGGCAGTCAGCGCCGGATAGCAGCTCGAAGTGGCTCTCGTGGACCTTGACCATAAGGGCATTCTTGCGGGCACAGATCGAGCAGTCACAGGTGGTCAGCTCTGGGAAGTCGGTGGTGATCGCAAAGCGCACCGAGCCGCAATGGCAGGAGCCGGTGTGGCGTACGCGAGGACGCGACACCTAGCGCGGCAGCTCGCTGACCCCCATCAGCGCCTCATCAACCGCCCGCGCGGCCTGGCGGCCCTCGCGGATTGCCCAGACGACGAGGCTTTGACCGCGCCGCATATCACCGCAGGCGAAGATCTGCGGATCGCTGGTGCGGTAGTCGCTGACAGTGGCAGCGACGTTGCCGCGCGCGTCAAGCTCGACCCCGGCCTGATCGAGCAGGCCCTGCTTGCGCGGGCCGACAAAGCCCATGGCGAGCAGGATGAGATCGGCCTTGAGCGTAAACTCGCTGCCCGCCACTTCCTGCATCTGCCCGCCTTGCCATTCAACGCGGACGCATTCGAGGCCAGTGACATCGTTCTCGCCGACGACACGTTTGGTCAGGATCGCCCAGTCGCGGTCGACGCCTTCTTCGTGGCTGGAGCTTGTGCGCAGCTTGAGCGGCCAGTCGGGCCAGGTCAGCGCCTTGTCTTCCTTCTCCGGCGGCTTGGGCATGATTTCGATCTGGGTCACCGAAGCTGCGCCCTGGCGGTTGGACGTGCCGACGCAGTCCGAGCCAGTATCGCCGCCGCCAATCACGATGACATGCTTGCCGGTGGCGGTCAGCGAACCGCGCGGTGCGGCGCGCAACTCGTCGTCGCCGGCATTGCGCTTGTTCTGCTGGGTGAGGAACTCCATCGCAAGACGCACGCCAGGTAGCTCTGCGCCAGGAATCTCGAGCTTGCGCGGCTCTTCCGCCCCGCCCGACAGCACCACAATGTCAAAATTCTCCTTGAGCGAAGCAAGCGAGATGGTGACGCCGACTTCGGTCGAAGTGCGGAAGCTGACGCCTTCGGCTTCCATCTGCACCATGCGCCGGTTGATCAGGTGCTTTTCCATCTTGAAGTCGGGAATGCCATACCGCATCAGCCCGCCGACCCGGTCATTCTTCTCGAACAGTGTGACGCTGTGCCCGGCACGCGCCAGTTGCTGGGCGCATGCAAGGCCAGCCGGTCCAGAGCCGACGACAGCAACGCTCTTGCCGGTGCGCTGCGCAGGCACCTGCGGCGTGATCCAGCCGTTCTCCCAGCCCTTGTCGACAATCGCGCATTCGATCGATTTGATCGTGACTGCCTGGTCGTCGATATTGAGCGTGCAGCTTGCCTCGCAGGGCGCGGGGCAAATGCGGCCAGTGAATTCGGGGAAATTGTTGGTCGAATGCAGCACTTCGAGCGCATTTTTCCAATCATTATTATAGATCAAGTCATTGAAATCCGGTATTATATTGTTCACCGGACAGCCATTGTGGCAATAGGGAATTCCGCAATTCATGCAGCGCGAAGCCTGCGCCCGCAGGTCGCCATCCGCCTGCGGAACGATGAATTCCTTGTAGTTCTTCAGCCGCTCCTTGGGATCGGTGTAAGTGCGATCCTTGCGGTCGAGCTCGAGGAAGCCGGTTTCTTTACCCATGGTAATCGATCTCTATTCGGCGGCGACCAAAGCAGCTTCCAGCCGCTCGGTCTCGAGTTGCTTCAATGCGCGGGCATAGTCGCGCGGCATGACCTTGACGAATTTGGGCAGCGCATTTGCCCAGTCGTCGAGCAGCTCGCGGGCGCGCCTGCTGCCGGTGTGCAGGTGATGCCTTTCGAGCAGCACCCGCAGCCGTTCGGCATCGTGGCGCAGCATGTCGCCCATGCCGCTGTCGTTGACGCCGTTGGTGCGCTGTTGCGGACGGCCTGCTGCCCCAAGGTCATTGGCATCCTCGTCGCGCAAGGGCGAAATCTGTTCCAGATCGACCATCGCCGTGTTGCACATTTGGGCAAATTCCCCGCGCTCGTCATAGACATAGGCGACGCCGCCCGACATGCCCGCAGCGAAGTTGCGGCCCGTGCGGCCCAGCACCACGACCACGCCGCCGGTCATATATTCGCAGCCATGATCGCCAGTACCCTCGACCACCGCGACCGCGCCGGAATTGCGCACCGCGAAGCGTTCTCCAGCCACGCCGTTGAAGAAGGCCTCGCCGGCAATCGCGCCATAAAGCACGGTATTGCCAACAATGATGTTGTTCACCGGATCGCGGGACACATGCCCAGGCTGGCGCACGATCACCCGGCCGCCAGAGAGGCCCTTGCCGACATAGTCGTTGGCATCGCCAGTCAGATCGAGCGTTACGCCGTGCGCCAGGAAGGCGCCGAAGCTTTGCCCGGCGACTCCGGTCAGCATGATATGAATAGTGTTGTCGGGCAGCCCGGTGTGGCCATAACGGCGCGCCACTTCGCCTGACAGCATCGCGCCGACCGTGCGGTTGACGTTGATCACCTTGCGCTCGAGCCGCACCGGCCGCCGATGGTCCAGTGCATCGGCTGAGGCCGCGACCAGCTCGACATCCAGCGCCTTGGCAAGGCCGTGGCTCTGCGTCTCGCTCCAGCCCAGCGACGGGCCATCGCCCAGCGGCGCCTGATAGAGCAGCTTCGACAGGTCAATGCCCTGCGCCTTCCAGTGCGACACTGCCATGCGCGAATCGAGCCGGTCAACCCGGCCAGTCATCTCGGCGAGCGTGCGGAAGCCCATCGCCGCCATGATCGCGCGCAGTTCTTCGGCAACGAAGAAGAAGTAGTTGATGACGTGTTCTGGCTGGCCGGTAAAGCGCGCGCGCAGCACCGGATCCTGCGTTGCGACACCCACAGGGCAGGTGTTGAGGTGGCACTTGCGCATCATGATGCAGCCCGCCGCGATCAGCGGCGCGGTGGCGAAGCCGAATTCATCGGCGCCTAGCAGCGCGGCAATCGCCACGTCGCGTCCGGTGCGCAGGCCGCCATCGGCCTGCACCGCGATGCGGCTGCGCAGGTTGTTGAGCAGCAGGGTCTGCTGGGTTTCGGCAAGGCCAATCTCCCAGGGCGAGCCAGCGTGCGTCAGCGATGTCAGCGGCGAAGCGCCGGTGCCGCCTTCGTATCCCGAGATCGTCACGTGATCAGCGCGCGCCTTGGAAACGCCAGCCGCTACCGTGCCGACACCCACTTCGGAGACCAGCTTGACCGAAATCCGCGCGTAAGGATTGACGTTCTTGAGGTCGTGGATCAGCTGGGCGAGATCCTCGATCGAATAGATGTCGTGGTGCGGCGGCGGCGAGATCAGGCCGACACCGGGCGTCGAATGGCGCACCTTGCCGATCACCTTGTCAACCTTGTGGCCGGGCAGCTGGCCGCCCTCGCCGGGCTTTGCGCCCTGCGCCATCTTGATCTGGATGTCGTCGCTGTTGACCAGGTATTCCGCGGTCACGCCGAAACGCCCCGAAGCGACCTGCTTGATCGCCGAGCGCATCGAATCGCCATTGGGCAGCGGCACGAAGCGGTCGGCTTCCTCGCCGCCCTCGCCAGTGTTCGATTTGCCGCCAATGCGGTTCATCGCCATAGCCAAAGTCGTGTGCGCTTCGCGGCTGATCGAGCCGAAACTCATCGCCCCGGTGGCGAACTTCTTGACCAATTCGCTGGCCGGCTCGACTTCGGAAATATCGAGCGGTGAGTCTGCGGGAAGCAGGTCCATCAGCCCGCGAATGGTCAGCATCCGCTGCGACTGATCGTTGATCGTCGCCGCGAACTTCTTGTATTCGGCGGGCAGATTGCCGCGCACGGCATGTTGCAGGCTGGCGATGTTTTCCGCCGTCCAGGCATGTTCCTCGCCGCGCAGGCGCAGGCCATACATGCCGCCGACATCGAGCATGTTGCGGTAGATCGGGTTGTCGCCATAGGCCGACGCATGGCGCCGAACACTTTCCTCGGCGATCTGGGCAAGGCCAACGCCTTCGATAGAGGTGGCAGTGCCAGTAAAATAGGCATCGACAAACTGGGTGGACAGGCCAACCGCGTCGAAAATCTGCGCGCCGCAATAGGACTGGTAGGTCGAGATGCCCATCTTGGACATAACCTTGAGAATGCCCTTGCCGACCGCCTTGATATAGTTCTTCTGAACGTCCTTGGCGGAGAGCGGCCATTCCTTGCGCACGCGTAGGTCTTCGATGGTTTCGAAGGCCAGATAAGGATTGATCGCTTCGGCGCCATAGCCAGCGAGCACACAGAAGTGATGCACTTCGCGCGCTTCGCCAGTCTCGACGACAAGGCCCGTTTGCATGCGCAGGCCCTGACGCACCAGCTGGTGGTGCACTGCCGCGGTTGCCAGCAGCGCCGGCATCGGAACGCGATCCGGGCTCTGACCCCGATCGGACAGGATCAGGATGTTCTTGTCGGCCAGCACTGCTTCTGTCGCGGCCAGCGTCATGTCCTTGAGCGCGCTTTCGAGCCCTTTGGCCCCGGAACTCGCATCCCAGGTGATGTCGATGGTCTGGGTGCGGAAGGCACCATCAAGCGCGCTCTCGACAGAACGGATCTTGGCCAGTTCCTCGTTGGTCAGGATCGGCTGATCGACTTCCAGCCGCTTGTGGCTGCCGGCATCATGGCCAAGCAGATTGGGGCGCGGGCCGATCATCGAGACCAGGCTCATCACCAGCTCCTCGCGAATCGGATCGATCGGCGGATTGGTGACCTGAGCAAAGTTCTGCTTGAAATAGTCGAAGAGCAGCCGCGAACGGTTCGAGAGTACTGCAATCGGGGTGTCGGTGCCCATTGAGCCGAGCGGCTCATCGGGCACTTGCGCCATCGGCTCGAGGAACTTCGACAGGTCTTCCTGAGTATAGCCAAAGGCCTGCTGGCGATCCAGCAGGCTGGTGCTCTCCTCCGCCAGCTGCGCGTTCTCCGGCTCGACCACTTCGAGGTCCTTGAGCTTGTATTGCGCCGCCTCGAGCCACTCCTCATAGGGTTCGGCAGCGGCGAGCTGGGCCTTGAGCTCCTCATCCTCGATGATCCGGCCCTGCTCGAAATCGATCAGCAGCATGCGGCCCGGCTGGAGCCGCCACTTGCGAATGATATTGTCTTCCTTGATCGGCAGCACGCCGCTTTCCGAGGCCATGACCACGAGATCATCGTCGGTGACAAGGAAGCGCGCAGGCCGCAGCCCATTGCGATCGAGCGTGGCGCCGATCTGGCGGCCATCGGTGAAAGCGACAGCGGCCGGGCCGTCCCACGGCTCCATCAGCGCGGCGTGGTATTCATAGAAAGCGCGGCGCTTGGCATCCATCAACGGATTGCCGGCCCAGGCTTCCGGGATCAGCATCATCACTGCGTGGGCAAGGCTGTAGCCGCCGGCAAGCAGCAGTTCGAGCGCGTTATCAAGGCAGGCCGTGTCTGACTGGCCATGCGGGATTATTGGCCACAGCTTGTCGAGATCGGGGCCGAGCAGCTCCGATTCCATCGTCCGGCGGCGCGCGGCCATCCAGTTGACGTTGCCGCGCACTGTGTTGATCTCACCGTTGTGGGCGATGAAGCGATAGGGGTGCGCCAGCTTCCAGCTGGGGAAAGTGTTGGTCGAAAAGCGCTGGTGGACCAGGCCCAGCGCCGAAACGCACTGCGGATCACGCAGATCGTCGTAGAAGCTGCCGACTTGGGTTGCCAGCAGCAGGCCCTTGTACACCACCGTGCGGCTGGAAAAGCTCGGCATATAGAGCTCGGTGATGCCGGGCAGATCGTGCTTCACAGCCAGCGCGGCCAGCGGATTTTGCGTCTGCTTGCGGATCGCCAGCAGCTTGCGCTCAAAGGCATCCTGATCCTCGCAAGCTTCGCCGCGCCCGACGAAGCACTGCCGGATCACTGGCATCTGCGCGATCACTGCCTTGCCCAACCCGTCGAGCGTGACGGGCACATCGCGCCAGCCGATCAGATACTGACCTTCCTTGGCGATGAAGCGTTCGAATTCCGCAACGACAAAGTGGCGCGAGCGCTCATCCTGCGGCAGGAAACACATGGCGACGCCATAATCGCCCGGCTGCGGCAGAGTCAGGCCGTGCGACTGCGCCCAATCGCGGAACAGCAGATCGGGTGTCTGGATGAGAATGCCGGCGCCATCGCCAAGCAGCGGATCTGCGCCGACCGCGCCGCGATGATCGAGGTTCTTGAGAATCTCCAGCGCCTGGGAAACGATAGCGTGGCTTTTGGCACCCTTGATATGGGCGACAAAACCCACCCCGCAGGCATCATGCTCATTGCGCGAATCGTAGAGGCCCTGAGGCTTCGGAAATCCCATCGATAATTCATCCTGCCGATACCGACCTGCTGCTGGGTTGGCGGCAGGGCGGACCAAATTCATGACCAAATAACGCGACTCACCCCACCGCGAATGCAGTGAGATTTACACGAACGATTGCCATGGCGGCAGGAAGAGGTTTTTGCAACTGCGATCAGCGGGAATGGTACTTGCCCGCCCCGATGCGATAGGTGTGATCTTGTCCAGACTTGCGAGTGCCTTAAGCTGCGTCAGGCAGCTCCGCTCATCCGCTGCAAGGTGGCCAGTGCGCTGCGCAGCGCGCGCTCGGCTTCGGCTGGATCCTGGACTCCGCCAGGGCCTGCTGCCGCCGCCGGTGCTCCGCCTGTCGGCGTGTCAAATCGGCGCAAGCCGGGAGCGACAGCCTGTAGGAATTCCACCGGGATTTGCGGCTCCGGCGCCGATGATTCGGCCGTATCTGCATTCTCGGGCGGACGGGAAAAACGCGTGCCTGGGCGGGTCGCCTGCCCGGGGAAAATGACCACGGGTTCGACCTGGGCATGCGCGCTGGAGGGTTCTTCTATCCGCACGAAAGTCTGGCGCAGTGGCGCTGTCC
Organism: Sphingomonadaceae bacterium; assembly: GCA_947473355.1. Taxonomy (GTDB): domain Bacteria; phylum Pseudomonadota; class Alphaproteobacteria; order Sphingomonadales; family Sphingomonadaceae; genus Novosphingobium. The sequence continues at coordinate 16,143 of CANJCQ010000071.1, forward strand.
GGGTGAGAGCCAGCAGCGAACTGTAGCCTTCCTCATTGACGTCAGCTTCGGCGCCAAGTTCGGCGGGGCTCCCATTGGCGCTTTCCGCATGCAGCGCAGGTTCCGGCTGGACTTCGTCGGGCTGGACATCGCCGGCAGGAACCTCGGCAGGGCGCGGCATGGTAAATGAGCGCGGCGGAGCATAGTCGGGCAGATCATCATGCTCTTCATGATGACCGAATTCGATCGGCCGCATGGCCTCCGGCAAAGCCAGTGGCACGCGCATGGCAGCGACAGGAGCATCGTCAATCTCGGAACTGTACTCAGTGGTCGCTGCGAACAACGGCTGTGCGGGAACGATTTCTTCGTGCGTTTGGGGCTCTTCAGGCGCTTCGGGTTCTGAAGCAAAAGCTGGTTTCGCATAGGGCGCCATTGCGGCCAGCACCTCGGGAACCTGCGAAGGCTGCCGACTAACCGGCAGATCGAACGCGGCTGCCGTCTCCAGCAGACCTGCCGGGAACGCTCCCGTATGGCGGCGCTGCTTGAGCGCCAGAGCAAAGCGCTCGACCAGTTCGACGGGCGACAATTCAGCGAGTTCGGCCGATGCGATCCGCTCGGCGGCGTTGCCCTGGGGCAGGACGCGTGCAGTAACTTCTTCGCGGTCTGCGCGGTCTGCGCGGTCTGCGGCAGGCTCGCTTGCTGCACTGGTCTCGCCTGCGCGGGGCTCCTCATTGTCGGCGACTGTCTCGGCAAAATCCGCGTCGCTGGTGATCAGCGTGGACAGTGGCGAGCCTGCCGGACCATCGAAGCGGCGCAGCTCAGGCACAGCCAGCGCGGCTGGCATTTCAGGAGCGGCCGGCATTTCAGGAGCAGCTGGTACTTCAGGACTTGCTGCGAACATATCCGCACCAGACGATGGCGCGGCCAGGTCGTGACCATGCAGCGCAAAATCGGCATGGTCCTGCGGCTCAGCAGCGGCTGCGATCGGAAGGGGATCGAAACGGCGCATTCCGTTTGAATCCGCGACCTCGGCGACAAGTTCCGCCGCATCGTCAACCGGATCGGTCGCTTCGAAGGACTGCGCGTAGGAGGGTGGCGGCTCCGAAGTCCATTCGGCAGGCTTTTTCTCATTGGCGAATTTCGAACGGAATGAGTCGGTGTCATCGCCATAGGATTCGAGAACGGGTGCCGGCGGATCAATCTGCGCCAGTTCAGCCTCCACCAGCGGACTGGTATGGGCAACTTCCTGAAGTGCAGCATCTGGCTGGAATGCAGTGTTGGGCGCAGCAAAACCGGTCAGGTCGAGCGGCACTTCTGTGACGGCCTCTTTCACCAGGTCCGCTTCAAACGAGCCTGGCTCGGCAAGATCGAACTGGGTCACATCCAGGATCTGCGGTGCGCTGCCCGGAAGCGGTGCCTCGTCACGATGGGTAAGTGCATAATGCGCCTCGTCGGAGGCCAGCGCCCGGCGACGGACTGAATCGGCCTTGTCCGCTGCAATCTGACGTTCAAACTGTTGCGCCTGAGCTTCGCGCGCGGCATTTGCCTTGCTCGCCTCGCTGTCGCTGACGGCCCCTGCAGTCCTGCGGCGATTGCGCGCTACTGGCTTGGGCCGGGCGATGCGGCGGGAATAGTTTTTATTCCGTAACCAATTGATATTGCAGTGTTTTGTATTTACAAAGTCACAGCAAAGTTTGTGGTTTTCCAAGCATTTGCGGTTGTCATTTGCAAAGAAAGTTGCAAGTTTAGCGTCCTATTGCAAACGATAGGACGCTGAGTTGGCACGAGCATATCGAAAACCGGTTTCTGCGACCATTCAACAAGAACACGACATCTTCGATGGAGCGGCTAAGATTCTGCGGACAAAGGCATCTGGTGATGTGTGGCAGTTTCGCATGTGGATTGCGGAGGAACAAAAATACGTCCGCAAAACTCTGAAAACTCGTGATCTGCAAACTGCGTTGGAACGCGGCAAAACATTGTATCATGAGACTTACAGCGATGTGAAAACGGGCAAGAAAATATTCGGTATCACGCTGGGCGAACTGATCGACCAATATCTCGAATGGCGACGCGAAGATGCTGAGGTCGGTCACATCACGCGGGAACGCGTCGTGACATTGCAATCCCAGCTCAAGCACATGGCGGCATACAAGGACAGGTCGCTGAAGCTTGCTGAGCTCGATCGCCTGTCCATGTACGATTATGCGAACGCACGAAAACTGAAACATCCATCCGTACGCGATGTGACCATCATCAACGAGCAGTCGACATTCAACCACATGATGAAGTTCGGCTATCGCAAGGGGCTTTGTCACATCGATGGTTTTGAGTTTCGCAAAATCAAAATCGACAAGGATGCGGTGATCAAGCGGGACACGTTTTCGCTTGAGGAATACGACGCTTTGATCAAAACGATGCGGACCTACGTGTCGGCAAAAGCATGCCCAGATGCAGCGGAACGCGAGGAGCGATTGCTGATCCGTGACTGCATTCTGATCGCCTCGAACACCATGCTGCGTGTCGGCGAATTATGGCAGCTGAGATGGTCGGACATACAAGCGTTCGAACATATCGGCGACGATGCCGACAAGGACAGTTGGTTGGTCTCGATTTGGGTTAGAGCGGAGACCTCTAAAACGCGGCGTTCACGCAAGGTGATTGCGCGGGGCGGGGAGTACTTCAAACGCCTACAACGACGCTCAGAGAACGTTTCTGCTGATGATTATGTGTTTGGTCCGATATCAGGTGCATCGACCCAAGCGAACGAACGCAGATACGGTCATTGGGCGGTGCTGATGCAGTTGATGGGCATCGATTACAAAGCCCGCAAACTTACCTGGTATTCACTTCGCCATTTCGGGATCACATGCCGCATTCGTGCAGGGGTGCGTATGTCAGAGATAGCGAAGGTTGCGGGTACATCGGTCACATATATCGAGGCGCATTATGGGCATATCGATGATCAGATGCTGAAGTCTGCTGCAATGCAGAATTTCAAAATCATGGACAATGGCTTGATTTTACGGCTGTGAGGTGGTGAGTGGGTCGATGGGCAGCGCTTACGGCGTAAGCGGCTTGGCATGGGGGGGGGGAATTAGACATGCAGCGAAACAGTATCATAATACTCTCTATATCGATCGTTCTTGCCTCAATGATATTGTCACTGGGCATGGTTTTCTCGCAACGCAAATCACCTGGATTCGAGGCGACAGAGCGAGAAGCAAATTTAACAAAAATGCCGCCCCCGAGCGCCGCTGCCACCGTGCCACCTCAGCCTCCCGTCGACGAATTTAATAAAACCTTTATTTCAGGCGACTGGGTTTACGACATTTCTGACTGCACAGACGGAACGGATAATTTTTGGCGATTTAACCGAGACAACACCTACGCAGCACCCGGCACGTTTGGCACATTTTCGATAAAAGCGAACACTCTCTATCTCAAATTTGACGAGCCAACTGACGGTAAAAAGAGTGAAACTTTCTCAATAAAGCTTGTCAACGGCGGCATCCGTATCGGAGATACGCCGTTGTACAAATGCCCAAAATCCAATTAAAAACCTCCATCCACCTGAATTGGGTCGAATATATGCCATGAACCTGATTTCGGACAGGAAATGAGAATATGATGCAGGACGGCTACGCCACATACGACCCGATTCAGAACCGTCTTGAGGTCGTTCGCCCTCGTGAGACCGGGAAGCACTATATTCCCAGTATGAACCTCAACCCGAAGTCGGACTGTTCAGTAGAAATTCAAAACCGTTCGAAAGGGCGGTTTTTCTATGGCTTAGTGTCTGACATCACTATCACCCAACAACAAGTCGACACGCATCTTCTGACACCTCAATATACCGCTGCGTCATCTGAAGGCTGCTGTGCCGTGCAAGTGCTTGAACATCACGAAGGCTCCCGCCAACACTGCTGATTTTACGTGCCCACCGCGTGATTGCAGTGCGACGTCCACTGTGCGACGAACATCCATCAAAGCCGAGCTTGTGGTACAGATTGAAGAACCAGTTTGTGACAACCTGCGGCGACATCGCTTTGCCATTCTGCGATTTGATGATGGTGCCACTTTTCCATTGGCTTGGTGCATAGACGTTGATCGCATCGATCAGCCGCTTCGACATATAAACGATACCGCCACTGCTGCCTTTGGCTGCTCTGTCTTGCAATCTGATCACATCCGCCAACGATCCATCTGCATTCGTGATCATCGACCATTCCAGCGATGCAACTTCCTTTGCTCGCAATCCTGCATCGACAGACAGCAGAAACATGACCGTGTTGCGCTGTGCCAATCGATTGGCTGAAATGAACGCCATCACCGCTTTCTGCTGATTGTCGCTTAAAACCTTTGCCTGTTTGCTAAGTGTCATCAAATCCTCCTGAACATGTAAGATTCTGATGTTATTGAGTATTTTTATAACATGCTCAACCAAAGATGCATGGATGCCTGTAAATACAATCGCCTATTATCAACCGTTTGCGGCTTCCATGTTATGAAATGCACATTTTCTAACATTGCTGCTTAAGCTAAGAAATATCAGCCGTTTGCAGATCACTTGCCGATCAAAATCACAATCGCTTGCTGCTTCGATGATGGCTTTGCTATTTGCTTCTTGATGTCAGCTATAATGGCATCAGCTTTTGAAAAGCTGTTCACATCATAAATATGACTGATTGCAATCTCAGCTGATGATGATCGAGATGTCAGTTTCAGTGGTGTTCTTGATGTCATTTTACAACATTCCTACATGACACAATACGTCATCGCTTCGC
>CANJCQ010000072.1 GCA_947473355.1 Sphingomonadaceae bacterium
ACTTGATCGAAAACCTGTTCGCCAAAATCAAGGACTGGCGGCGCATTCACACCCGATATGATCGCTGCGCCCACACCTTCATGTCCGCCATCGCAATCGCCGCTACCGTCATCTTCTGGTTGTGATCAATGAGTCCTGACCCTAGCCGAGACCCGATCTAAAGCCCGCAAAGGACACTTTATTAGCTGTTGGCATATGAATGAGGCGGAATCCGCCGCGATGTGGCAACTGTATAGCACCTCAGCAGATTCGATCTGCATCTGCACAACTTATTCTCATTTGCGTGATGCGCTTCCAGAATATTGTTATATGGGCGTAATTCGCTACGTGGATTTTGAGCAAACCCCTATTCAGAATGGGAACATGTTCGACCCATTTATGGCAAAACGACTTTCATTTAGCCATGAGCGTGAAGTTCGAATTATAGTTACTGGCCATGACTACTTACTTACCAAGAACGCGCCAGAACCGCCCCCAATAAAGCACATTACAATTCACTTACCAGATTTGTATGCTGAAATTTATGTTAATCCAAAGGCCCCAGAGTGGTTTAGAGATGTGGTCGTCAACCTTTGCCAAATTTATGATTTTATAGGCCCGATTAATTACTCCGATTTAGCTCGAGATCCAATCTATTGAGATAAAACTTAGGTCGATAGAAACGGGCAAAACTGCTACGGCCTTGGCCTAGTCCGTCAGCCCCTCCCAAACATCCTTGATCCGGTCAAAGAACCCCTTCGAATCCGGCGTTTCATCCCCCGTCTCGGTCGCCTGAAATTCGCGCAGCAATTCCTTCTGGCGGGCAGACAGCTTGCTAGGAGTCTCGACAACTACCTCGATCACCATATCGCCAGTGCCACGCCCTTGCAGCACAGGCATGCCCGCGCCGCGCTTGCGCAGCTGCTTGCCCGACTGGATGCCGGCGGGAATGTTGATGCCATGGCGTGCGCCGTCGAGGCCTGGGATTTCGATCTCGCCGCCCAGCGCCGCCGTGGTGAAGCTGATCGGCACGCGGGTGATCAAGGTGGTGCCGTCGCGCTCGAATACGCCGTGGCGGCGGACGTGGATGAAGATATAGAGATCGCCTGGCGGTGCGCCATGTGGCCCGGCCTCGCCCTTGCCCGAAAGGCGGATGCGGGTGCCGGTATCGACCCCGGGCGGAATTTGGACATCGAGCGTCTGGGGCTGGTCGACCCGGCCTTCGCCGCCGCAGCTGCGGCAGGGGCTTTCGATCACTTCGCCGCGCCCGTGGCAGGTCGGGCAGGCGCGCTCGACAGTGAAGAAGCCTTGCTGCTGGCGCACTTTGCCGTGGCCACCGCACAGGTTGCAGCGCCGCGCACCGGTGCCGGGCGAGGCGCCGGAGCCGCCGCACGGCTCGCAGCTTTGGGAGACTTCGATCTCGATCTGCGCGTCCTTGCCATGGAAAGCCTCGTCGAGGCCGATTTCCATGTCATAGCGCAAATCCGCGCCGCGCCGGGCTTGTTGCCGGCCGCCGCCGCCACCAAAGGCACCACCAAAGAAGCTTTCGAAAATGTCTCCGAGGTCGGAAAAACCCGCCCCGCCGCCGCCGAAGCCACCGCCCTGCCCCATGCCGCCGTTTTCGAAGGCTGCATGGCCATACTGGTCATAGGCAGCGCGTTTCTGGGGGTCTTTCAGGCAATCATAGGCCTGGCTGATCGACTTGAACCGCGCTTCCGCCTCGGCATCGCCGGGGTTCTTGTCGGGATGCCATTGCATGGCCAGGCGCCGATAGGACGATTTGATCGTGCCATCGTCGGCAGTGCGCTCGACTTCGAGCAGCTCGTAATAATCGATTTGTGTGCTCACGACCGAAGCTCGCCCCCCCCGGGAAAACAAATCGTCACCCCCGCGAATGCAGGGGCCCATTTCCCGACCTTCCGGTCAGGAGATGGGTTCCCGCCTAGGCGGGAATGACGAGCCTTGGCTTGTTCAATTCTTGCCTTCGTCGACTTCCGAGAACTCGGCGTCGACAACGTCTTCTTCGCCGGCCGCCGGAGCGTCAGTGCCGGGCGAAGCAGCCGCAGCCTGCTCCTTCTCGTAGATCGCCTGACCCATTTTCATCGCCACTTCGGTGAGCGCCTGGGTCTTGGTCTTCATAGCTTCAAGCTCACCGCTTTCGACCGCTGCCTTTGTTTCAGCCAGCGCGGCTTCAACCTCGCTCTTGAGGTCAGCGTCGATCTTGTCGCCATTCTCTTCAAGCTGCCGCTCAGTGGCGTGGACCAGACTGTCGGCGTTGTTGCGGGTCTCCGCTTCTTCGCGCCGCTTCTTGTCCTCGTCGGCGAATTTCTCGGCGTCGCGGACCATCTGGTCGATATCCGCGTCAGAGAGCCCGCCCGAGGCCTGGATCTTGATCTGCTGCTCCTTGCCGGTGCCCTTATCCTTCGCCGTCACATGAACGATGCCATTGGCGTCGATATCGAAAGTCACTTCAATCTGCGGAACCCCGCGGCGAGCCGAGGGGATGCCTACCAGATCGAACTGGCCGAGCATCTTGTTGTCCGCCGCCATTTCGCGCTCGCCCTGGAACACGCGGATAGTCACCGCCTGCTGGTTGTCCTCGGCGGTCGAATAGATCTGGCTCTTCTTGGTCGGTATCGTGGTGTTGCGATCGATCATCCGGGTGAACACGCCGCCCAGCGTCTCGATGCCCAGCGAAAGCGGGGTCACGTCGAGCAGCAGCACGTCCTTGACGTCGCCCTGCAGCACGCCGGCCTGAATGGCCGCGCCCATGGCGACCACTTCATCGGGATTGACGCCGGTGTGCGGCTCCTTGCCGAAGAATTCCTTCACCACTTCGCGCACGCGGGGCATGCGGGTCATGCCGCCGACGAGGATGACCTCGTCGATCTGCGCGGCGGTGACGCCAGCATCGGCCAGAGCCTTCTTCATCGGCTCCTTGGTGCGCTCGATCAGCCCGGCAACCATCTTTTCAAGGTCGGCGCGCGTGATCGTCTCGACCAGATGCAGCGGCGTGGTTGAGCCGCCTTCCATGCGGGCGGTGATGAACGGCAGGTTGATCTCGGTCGTGGTCGTGCTGGAAAGTTCGATCTTGGCCTTTTCGGCAGCTTCCTTGAGACGCTGAAGCGCGAGCTTGTCGGTCTTCAGGTCCATGTTCTCCTTGGCCTTGAACTTGTCAGCCAGCCATTCGACCATCTTGGAGTCGAAATCTTCGCCGCCAAGGAAAGTGTCGCCATTGGTCGACTTCACTTCGAACACGCCGTCGCCGATTTCGAGCACGGAAACGTCGAAAGTGCCGCCACCGAGGTCATAGACCGCGATGGTCTTGCCTTCGTTCTTGTCCAGACCATAGGCCAGCGCAGCCGCAGTCGGCTCGTTGATGATGCGCAGCACTTCAAGGCCGGCGATCATGCCAGCGTCTTTGGTTGCCTGGCGCTGGGCGTCGTTGAAATAGGCGGGAACGGTGATCACGGCTTGCGTCACTGTTTCGCCGAGATAGCTCTCGGCGGTTTCCTTCATCTTCTGCAGGATGAAGGCGGAGATCTGGCTGGGCGAATATTCTTCGCCGCCGGCCGAAACCCAGGCGTCGCCGTTCTTGCCCTTGACGATGGTGTAAGGCACCAGCTCGGTGTCCTTCTTGGTAACCGGATCATCAAAGCGGCGGCCGATCAGGCGCTTCACTGCGAAAATCGTGTTGTCACCATTGGTCACTGCCTGGCGCTTGGCCGGCTGACCGATCAGCCGCTCACCGTCCTTGGTGAAAGCAACGATCGAAGGCGTAGTGCGCGCGCCTTCCGAATTTTCGATAACTTTGGGTTTGCCCCCGTCCATCACGGAGACGCAGCTGTTGGTGGTGCCGAGGTCAATACCGATAACTTTAGCCATTATTTCCCATTCCTTGCGTCACGTTTGACGCCGCACTGTGCATCCCCCGACTGGCGGCAGGATAGCTCGGCGGCTCCAAGACAATTACTGTCTTCCGGGGCGCGATATAAGAGCGGTTTTGCTTGGCACAAGAGCTTCGGATGATTAGCGATGCTCCATTCAGTGAAGCTTCCCCCAAAGAGCTTAATGCGAAAGGATTGGGTGCGTGACCATAAGAATGACAATCGCTGCGGCAGCTATGCTGGCGCTGTGCGCCTGCCAGCAGGCCAAGCAGACCAGCCCCGAACCCAAAGCAGAAGCCAGCAAGGCCGCGCCAGAGGGTAAGCCAGGCATTACGATCGCAGGGGGCAGACTCGTCATGCCGGCCGTTGCGGGCAATCCCGGTGCGGCCTATTTCCAGATCGATAACAGCGCGGGCGCCGATGTTGTGCTCGCCGCGATCGCTATCGATGGCACGGAAAAAACCGAGATTCACCAGACCGCCGGCGACACCATGTCCAAGGTCGATTCGGTCGAAATCGCGCCCAGCACCAGCATCAAGTTCGAGCCGGGACAGCTGCATGTCATGGCCTTCAACCTGGCCTCGACCATTAAGGCCGGCGGGACCACGGAAATGACGATCACCTTTGCCGACGGCGACAAGGCATCAGCTACGCTCAAGATCGAAGCAGCGGGCGGCGGCATGGGTGGAATGGCACACTGAAACCGGATGAGACAGCCCACGCCTGCCCCGTCGGCGGATCGCGTGGGCTGACCCAGGGCGAAGTGGGATTGGTCCGTTCGGTGTTTGGACAGGCCATCGACACTGGCCGCGTCCGTCTCAGTCGCCATAATGCATAAGCGGAAACGCTGGTTCCCGCTTCAGCCATGCCATGTGGTCATGGCGCCAAACGGACACGTGCACTTTCACCCGCGATCATCGGCCTACTGCGACGATTTCGCCGGGGCGGATTTCGAACTGCAAGGCCTGTTCATCCACGAGATGGTGCATGTCTGGCAGACCCAGAAGCATGGGTACTGGTACCTTCCGCTATGTCGCCCCTTCTCGCGGCGCTATGACTATGCGCTGAAACCCGGCTGGCCGCTGGAGCGCTATGGCATCGAGCAGCAGGCCGAGATTGTGCGGCATGCGTTTCTGCTGAGGCATGGGGGCATGGCTGCGCACCCGGGCGATCCTGCCGCCTATGAAATGCTCGCCGACTTTTCCGTCTAGCGAACGCCGCCTAGTCCGCCTTCTTCGCCACGGCCACCATCGCCGGGCGCAGCAGCCGGTCTTTGATCATATAGCCGGCCTGCAATTCCTGCACGACTGTCCCCGGCTCCTTGTCAGCCGAGGGCACTTCGATCATTGCCTGGTGCTGGTTGGGATCGAGTGGCAGGCCCATCGCGGCGATGCGGCTGATGCCGTGTGCGGCGAAAACCTTGTCGATTTCGCGCGCGGTTGCCTCGATGCCGGCGACGAGATTCTTGAGCCGGTCATCTTCGCGCAGATCAGCCGGAATAACCTCCAGTGCGCGCGAGAGATTGTCTGACACCGACAGGATATCGCGGGCAAAGCCGGTCGCCGCATAAGTGCGCGCGTCGGCAATGTCCTTTTCCAGGCGGCGGCGCACGTTTTGCGTCTCGGCCTTGGCGTAGAGCACGTCCTGCTTCGCCGTATCGAGATCGGCGCGCAATTGCGCCAGAGCTTCTTCGAGCGTCCCGGCAGCATCACCGCCATCACCAGTCTCAAGCATATGTTCGGGCACGCCCTTCAATTCTTCTTGCGCCGCCGGATCATCCTGCGGCTTGGTATCTTCGATCATTTTGTGATTTACCCGCTTAACCTATGAACTTGCCCAAAGTTCCCATTTTACTCAGAGTTTGGGCGGTGAAATCCACCATGGGGACTAGCCGCGCATAATTCAACCGCGTCGGGCCGATAACTCCGATCACACCGACCACCTTTCCGTCGCGATCGCGATAGGGCGAGGCGATCACCGATGAGCCGGAAAGCGCGAAAAGCCGGTTCTCCGAGCCGATGAAAATCCGGGTTGCATCTGCCTCGCGGGCCAGATCAAGCAAGTCAGTAACCGATTGCTTGTTTTCGAGATCGTCGAGCAGCATGCGCACCCGCTCGATATCGCCCAGCGCCTCATCATCGAGCAGATTGGCCTGGCCCCGCACGATCAGAACAGGGCGGCGTGCCGCATCCTCGCTCCACACGGCAAGGCCGCGTTCGACTATGTCGCGGCTCGCCGAATCGAGTGCGGACTTGCCCGCTGCCAGATCGGCGCGCATCGCTCGCGCGGCATCGGCCAGCGTGCGGCCGGCAAGGCGCGCAGTGATATAATTCGAGGCTTCCTCCAGCGCGCCGGAAGGCAACGCGGCTGGCAATTCGACCACCCGGTTCTCGACCGTGCCATCCTCGCCCACCAGCACCGCCAGTGCCCGCCCCAGCGACAGCGCCACCAAAGATAACTGCGCAAGGCGCGGATCGCGGCGCGGTACCATGACCACCCCTGCCCCGGCTGAAAGATCGGACAGCAGCGAACTTGTCGCCGCCAGCGCCGCTTCGACCGGGCCCGGCTCGGAAAGCCGCCGCTCGATTGTTGCGCGCTCCTCCAGGGTCGGCTCGGCGACCTGCATTATGCCGTCAACAAATAGCCGCAACCCCGCATCGGTCGGCAACCGACCGGCGCTGGTATGCGGTGCGGCGAGCAGTCCGAGCATTTCGAGCTCGTGGAGAACCGAGCGGATCGAAGCGGAGGACAGGTTCAACGCCCCGCCGCCAGCCAGAGTCTTTGAGCCGACCGCCTGTCCGGACGAGAGATAGCCTTCCACCGCAAGGCGGAAGATCTCGCGGGCGCGGATAGTCAGTTCGGTGATAGGGAGCGCCGTCATTTCGCCTTAACTCGGCCCATTATGAACGGTCTCAAAAGGCTCTGCATCGATTGCCGCCTGCTTGGCTACCACTTCATTGACCTGCTGTATCATGTCGAACACCGGGTCCATAGCCTTTGACCGGCAGCCATGGTTGAAGGTGAACTTCTGCTCGGCGCCGCTGCCGCTCCAGGTCATGTCGCCATAATGCATATCGGTGATCTGCAGCTTGCAGGCGATTGGCCGCCGGGTCTTGCGCTTGAACGCATTGGAGGCAGCCACAAATCGGGCGAGCACCGGCGTGTCCATATGCAATTGGAACTTGCGGATATCGTAAACACTCATCGTCCCGCCATCGGCGACACGCCAGATTTCGCCGGTGCCGTCAGCATTAACCTGCCAGTGCGAAACCAGTTTGCCCCAGCTGCGGATGTCGAAGACGACCTGGGTGTCGGGAGCAGTGTTTCCGGCATGGGCCGGGGCCGGCGCGGCGTTGCAGGCGGCCAGTATCAGCAATCCCGTCATCATTGGCCAGTCGCGCAATTTCCTGCTCCTGCTGTCAGTGCGAGTTGTCAGCCCGTCAGCGAGAAGATAGGGGCCTCCCATCTCAAACGAAAGACATATCCCTATGCGCCCTTCCGGCCGTGCTCCTGACGAAATGCGGAGCCTCGAATTTCTGACCAACTACACCATCCACGCCGAAGGCTCGGTGCTGGTCTCTTTCGGCAACACCCGCGTGCTGGTCACTGCCAGCGTCGAGGAGAAAATCCCGCCGTTCCTGCGCGGCAAAGGCGAAGGCTGGGTGACCGCCGAATATTCGATGCTTCCCCGCGCAACGCATACCCGGGGCAGCCGCGAGGCGGCAAAGGGCAAGCAATCGGGACGGACGCAGGAAATCCAGCGCCTGATCGGGCGCAGCCTGCGGTCGGTCACTGACATGAAGAAGCTTGGCGAACGCCAGATCGTGCTCGATTGCGATGTCATCCAGGCCGATGGCGGCACTCGCACCGCAGCAATCTCAGGCGCATGGGTCGCGCTCAAGCTCGCGACCAACGGCCTTCTGGCATCGGGCGCGATCACCGAGGATCCGCTGACCCGCAAGGTCGCGGCGGTCTCCTGCGGCATCTATCAGGGCACCCCGGTGCTCGATCTCGATTATGACGAAGACAGTAACGCCGACGCCGACGCCAACTTCGTGCTGATCGAAGGCGGCCACATCGCCGAAGTCCAGGCCACCGCCGAAGGCGCAACCTATGACGAGGAAGGCCTGCTCCGCCTGCTGCGCCTCGCCCGGATCGGTTGCGACCGGATTTTTGCAGGCCAGGACAAGGCAATTGCCGGTTAGAAAAAGATCCTCCCCCACCGGGGGAGGTGGCAGCCAAAGGCTGACGGAGGGGGCGCGACTCGCGAAGAGCTTCGCATATCGCCGCGCCCCCTCCGCCTGCGCTTCGCTCCGGCACCTCCCCCGAAAGGGGAGGATTTGTGAGGATTTGAGCTGATGTCCAGACTTTCCGGAAAACTTGTTATTGCCACGCACAACGCAGGCAAGCTCAAGGAAATCGCCGCCCTGCTCGCGCCCTTTGGTGTGGAATGCATTTCCGCTGGTGATCTCGGCCTTCCCGAGCCTGAGGAAACCGGCACGACATTTGCCGAAAACGCCCTGCTCAAGGCGCGCGCTGCCGCTGAGGCCGCGCAGCTTCCGGCTTTGGCCGATGACAGCGGGCTATGCGTCGCCGCGCTGCAGGGCCGCCCCGGGGTTTACACTGCCGACTGGGCCGAGCGCCAATGGTTTGAAGGCGAAGCGGGCCGCGACTGGTATATGGCTATGGGCAAAGTTGAAGGCCTGCTGTGCGAGCAAGGCGCGGGCGTTGATCGAAGCGCGCATTTCGCCTGTGTCCTCGCGCTTGCATGGCCGGATGGCTCCAGCGCCGTCTATGAAGGGCGCGTCGAGGGCTCGCTGACATGGCCACCGCGCGGGACTTTGGGCTTCGGCTATGACCCTGTGTTCGAGCCCAATGGCGGCACTTTGACCTTCGCCGAACTCGACCCCGCCGAAAAACACCGCATCAGCCACCGCGCCAATGCATTCGCCAAGCTGGTCGCGGAGCAATTCTCCAGCTAGGCTCAGCCGCATGGCCCGCGCGCTCTATATCCATTGGCCGTTCTGCCTCGCCAAATGCCCCTATTGCGACTTCAACAGCCATGTCCGAGACGGCGTCGATACGGGCCTGTGGCAAGGCGCGCTGCTGACTGACATGGCGCGCGAGGCAGAGCTGGCAGGTGGTGAGGCCCTGACTTCGGTGTTCTTCGGCGGCGGCACCCCCTCGCTGATGCTGCCCAGGCTGGTCGGTGCATTGCTGGAGGAGGCAGAGCGGCTTTGGGGCTTCGCGCCGGGCATCGAAATCACGCTGGAGGCCAATCCCTCCTCGGTCGAGGCCAGCAAATTCGCCGACCTCGCTCAGGCCGGGATCAACCGGGTCTCGCTCGGCCTGCAAGCGCTTGACGATGCGACCCTGCGCTTCCTCGGGCGGCTCCACGATGCTTCCGAAGGCCTTGCCGCGCTTGACGTGGCACAGCGCCACTTCGCAAGAGTCAGCTTCGATCTGATCTATGCCCGCCCCGATCAATCCGCCGCAGACTGGCAAGCCGAACTCGCTCGCGCGCTGTCGTTCGGAACCGGCCATCTCTCGCTCTACCAGCTGACCATCGAGCCGGGCACCCGCTTTGAAACCATGGTCCGCCAAGGCCAGTTCACCCCGCTCGATGACGATATGGCCGCCGATCTCTTCACTCTAACCCGCGAGATGACCGAGGCTGCAGGCCTCCCCGCATATGAAGTCAGCAACCACGCCCGCGCCGGCGAGGAGAGCCGCCACAACCTCGCCTATTGGCGCTATGACGACTATTGCGGCGTGGGTCCCGGCGCGCATGGGCGGCGCGGAGGACTGGCAACCGTTCGCCACCGGAAGCCTGAGAACTGGATCGATGCGGTAGCGAAGCAGGGTGACGGCATTGCTGAAAGTCGGCAGCTTGGCCTTCGCGAACAGGCCGCCGAAGCCATGCTGATGGGGCTGCGGCTGGCCGAAGGTGTCGACTTGGCGGCACTTAGGTGTCGCATTGGCTGCGCCCAGGATGCACTGTGCGATCCCGCAAAGCTCGCATTCTACACGAAGCAGGGCCTTGCCTGGCGCACGGCAGACCGTATCGGAATTTCCCCAAAAGGAATGATTCTGCTCGATGCGCTGATCGCCGAACTCGTCCCTGCCGCATTGGTCGCAGCATGACCAGTCTCGGTTCAAGCCGGGCCGACATCCTCGAAGCCTGGGGCAACCACCTCGCCCAAGGCCGCCGCCGCAGCCCGCACACCGTGCGCGCCTATGTCTCCACCGCGGCGCGCCTGCTCGATGATATCGGCGATGCAGACTGGGCCATATTGGCCCGGCTCGACAGCACTGCCCTGCGCAGCCAGCTCGCTCATCGCCGCAGTGACGGCATCGGCAATGTCTCCGCCGCGCGCGAATTGTCCGCGCTCAAAAGCTTCATCGCATTCGCCCGACAACAGGCTGGCCTTCCCGATCAGGCCCCGCCTCGGATGCGCGGACCCCGCATCAAGAAGGGCCTGCCGCGCCCGATCACGCCTGACGAGGCAGTCGGCCTTGCCGCCATGGTCGATAGCAATGCCACGGAGCCCTGGATCGGCGCGCGCGACCGGGCGGTGCTGTTGCTGCTTTATGGCGCTGGCTTGCGGATTGCCGAGGCACTCTCGCTGACTTGCGCAGTGCTACCGCTGGGTGAAGTGCTGACGGTCACCGGCAAGGGCGGCAAACAGCGCGTGGTGCCGCTGCTGCCAATCGTGCGCGATGGCGTCGCTGCCTATCTGGGCCTGTGCCCCTGGCCGATGAGCCGCAATGCGCCGTTGTTTCGCGGGGCCAAAGGCGGGCCGCTGGCACCCGGACTGGTGCAAAAAGCCGTCGCCCGGGCGCGGACCGTGCTCGGCCTGCCCACCACAGCCACGCCCCACGCACTGCGCCATTCTTTCGCCACGCATTTGCTGGGTGCAGGCGCGGATTTGCGGTCGTTGCAGGAACTGCTGGGGCATGCCTCGCTGGGGTCAACCCAGATCTATACCAAGGTCGATGCAGCATTGTTGCTGGATGTCTATCGCCATGCCCATCCGCGAGAGCGGGATTGAACCCGATTTTTCGCTGCCCGAACTGGACCCGGAACGAGGTTAATATCGGTTCGACGCACTTTGCGCTCGAACCAGCCACCCAAACAGTGGTCTTGCGTTGATTGTTCATCTGGGAGAAAGGTTTGCCTGACCACTCGGAGCCAACAGGTGCAAGTTTAAGGATTAACCCAATGCGTTTTAACCACATGAGACCAGGGCTTGGCATCATGCTTGCCGCTCTTGCCGTGCCAGTTCCGGGCAGCTTGTCGGCGCAACAGTCCGGCTCGGCCGAACCCAATATCGTGGTAACCGGTGAGCGCCTGCCTGATCCTTCGCAAATGACCGCCGGGCCTGAAATAAAGGGCGTCATCACTGCGCGAAATGCCGACAAGATCAAGGTTACCCTGGCCGACGGCACCAGCTCGGTCGTTGCCATCAGCGAGGCCACCCGGATCAGGGCCGGCGGAGGTCTTTTCGGCGGGGGGCGCGGCAATCTGACAGCAGAATCGCTGCTCAACGGGCTGCCAGTCACCGTCAAGACCTGGCAGTGGAGCGGCGGCCTGGTGGCCAATCAGATCAATTTCAAGAACGGCGACCTTCGCACCGCGATGATGATCCGTAACGGCACGAACCAGCGCTTTGAAGAGCAGACTGCGGCCACGGAGGCGCTGCGCAGCCGCATGGGCGATATCGACAAATACAACATCAGGAACACCACGAACGTGTATTTCGATACCGGCAAGGCAGTCTTGTCGGCTAACGCCAAAGCTGAACTGTGCGCCACAGCCACGACGGCCGATGCGACAGAAAACGCCTTGATGCTGGTTGTGGGCTACACCGATTCAACCGGGAGCGATGAAGTCAACCAGGCGCTCAGCGAAAGGCGCGCCAGCAGTGTCATCCATTACCTTCTGCAGGTCTGCCATTGGAAGCCCTATCGCATGCTGACCCCCACGGGCATGGCTGAATCGGACCCTCTGGCTGACAATTTCAGACCCGAAGGCAGGGCGCAAAACCGCCGTGTTTCGGTGAATATCCTGGTAAGCAAGAGTGTTGACGGGCTCTGATCCCGAACGGACAGGCGGCGCTGCCGGACGCTCGCCGCCTGTCCATTTCTGCGCTGAGAATTCATTGACCTGAATTAGCCGACTGGCCAGAGTCGAAAAACCGTCACACAAATATGATTATCCCAAGAATTCTCGGATTTGTAATCAGCAAATTTCGCTATTGATCAGCAGTTTTCCACAGAAAAAGCTTCTTCGTTCAAATTGTTTGAAATAGTTAACGAACAACCAGACACTTTCTTCGAAACGACATAAAACACGATTAGCGCGCCACTCGAGTTCTCCGGAACAGGGGTGGAGAAATCTGATGATTCGCAGCGCAATTGGGTCGCGTCTGGCCGCATTCTCATTATTGTTGTCGAGTCTGGCAGTATCTGCCGGGCCGCCGGAAATGCGCGGCGCGGTAGAACACGCGCGGCTGCTCGGCACCATTCCTCTCAGCGGACAGCTGTTTCATGTCCAGGGCGTCGAAGTCGATTCTGCGCATATCTGGGTCACCTCGGCAAACCGCTGGACCGGCCGCGGCTATATCCACGAATTCGACCGGGCGACCGGGAAAATCCTGCGCCGGGTCGAACTGACCGACGGGCCGCGCTTCCACCCGGGCGGGATTTCCATGAGTGGCAATTCGATCTGGGTGCCGGTGGCTGAACTTCGGCCAAACAGTACGGCTGTGCTGGTCGAGATCGACAAGAACACGATGCAAGTTCGCCGCCGGATCCGCGTCGCTGATCATCTCGGCTGCGTTGCTGCATCTGGCCGCACCCTGATCGCAGGCAATTGGGACAGCCGCCTGCTCTACATTTTCGATCTGACCGGCACCCAGCGGGTTCGCGTCGTGCGGAGCCCCACCCGGGCCCGGTATCAGGACATGAAGCTGGTAGGTGACAAGCTCGTGGCCGGCGGACTGCTGACCGGGCGCAGCGGCTCCATCGACTGGATCGACGTGGCCAGCATGCGGGTCGCGCGCAGCCTGCAAACCGGCGCCACCACCGGCACCGGGCTGCTCAATCCCGCCAGGACCTATACCGGCGAAGGCATGGCAGTCGAAGGCCGCGATCTTTACCTCGTGCCCGAAGATGGGCCGAGCCGGGTGTTTCATTTCCGGATGGATGAGACGCTGGCGGCGTTGTGATCGGGAAAGTTAGGGACAACTAACCCTCAAGCCGAATTCCACCCGCCGGAGAACGAGAAGTACTGCGCTGTCTGGAAACGATTAGTGCCATCGAGCAGCACTGTGGCGAAAGCGGCCAGTTCTGCCATTGTGCCGAGACGGCCCAGCGGGGTTTCGGCTTCCAGATGCTTCGACCAGTCGCCGGGAATGATGAAATCATCACCCGCCGCGCCCGGAGGACAGCCAGGAAAACCAGCGGATATCGCGTTCTTGGAGCCGAGCGCATTGAGACAGATGCCCTCATGCGCGTGCTCCAGCGCCACTGCGCGGATCAGGAAGTTCTGCCCGGCCCGCGCCGCGCCATAGAGCGACCAGCCCGCCTCGGGGCGCGCGCCTGAATCGCTGGTATAGACCAGAATTTGCCCGCCGCCGGTATCGCGCATGGCAGGGATCACTGTACGCAGCATGTGTGCCGTCGCCTCGAAATAGCCGCCCATCGCATCGATATGTTCGAGCGGCGCATCGAGCAGCCGGCCCCGGATCGAACCCGCATACCAGCCGCGCGGTGGCAGCAGCGCCGCCGCATCGATCCTGCCAAACCGCGCCAGCGCCCGCTCGACCAGCAGCGCGGAGCCTTCCGGAGTCGCGCTCCATTCGGAGCCATGCCCTGGCAATTCGTCGACGCCAATCACTTCGACCCGAGCGCCTATCCCTTCAAGTTCCTCCACCATACCTTCGCGCGGCGCATGCAAAACCAGATCATGCCCCGAAGCCGCCAGCCGCCGGGCAACTCCCGGGTTGCAGTAGCTTCCGGCCTGATGGATCAGCGCAATGCGGCGGGTGGTCATGTTTTCTCTCCCAAGCAGGCGTGGCTCACATCGCCCGGTGTCGAGCCTCGATTGCATCCCAGATCATGGCTCCTGTGTCGCTGCCATTGAAGCGATCAATCGCGACAATCCCGGTCGGCGAAGTCACATTGATCTCGGTCAGCCACTGGCCGCCGATCACGTCGATGCCGACAAACACCAGCCCGCGCGCCTTCAGATCAGGCCCCATCGCGGCGCAGATTTCCTCCTCGCGCGGCGTCAGTTCGGTCGCCTCGGCCGAGCCGCCGACCGCGAGGTTCGAGCGGAACTCGCCTTCCCCCGGTTTGCGGTTGATCGCGCCCGCAAAGACGCCATCGACCAGCACGATCCGCTTGTCGCCCAGTGCCACGTCGGGAAGGAAGGGCTGGACCATGAAGGGCTCGACCCAGGCATTGTGGAACATCTCGATCAGCGCGCCGAGGTTGCTACCGTCTGCCGGAATGCGGAAAACCGCCTTACCGCCATTGCCATGCAGCGGCTTGATGACGAGATCGCCGCCCAAGCCATTGTGCACCTGCCTGGCCTGGAACTCCTTCACATCCTCGATCCGCCGCGCGACCAGAGTGGGCGGCATGAAGCGGGCATAGTCGAGCACCATCACCTTTTCCGGCGCATTGCGCACCGCCGCCGGATCATTGACCACCAGCGTCTGGCCCTTGAGCCGCTCCAACAAATGGGTGCCGGTGATATAGCCGAGATCGAAAGGCGGATCCTGCCGCATCAGCACCACGTCGATATCGCGGGCGAGATCGATCTTGCGATATTCGCCGCGGGTGAAGTGATCGCCCGCAACCCGCTGCACCGTCACTGGCGCGGCCCATGCGGTGAGGCGGCCTTCGTCGAAGGCCAGCGTGCCCACATCATAGTGCCAAAGATGATGCCCGCGCGCCTGCGCCGCCAACATCAGGTGAAAACTGGAATCGCCAGTGATGTTGATCGTTTCGATCGGGTCCATCTGGACGGCTACGCGTAAGGACATATTGCTTCCAGACTAGTGGTGAATGCGAAGAGGCGCTTAATCCGGTTTCATGAATGTTGCGAATAGAAATGCCCGGCCCGCCAATCGGGACTGAACGCAAAGGAACCTTCATGTCGAAACTTCTGCCTGCCCTCGCCGCTTCTTTTGCCCTGCTCGGCCTCAGCGCCGCCGCATCGGCCAATCCGCCTGCCGCCCCGGTTGAACACCCCGCTCCCAAGCCCGATGATGGCCATCACGGCGGCGGTGAACACCCCGCCGAAGGCTCGCACCCCGCCGGGCATTAATCGTCCAGGCACGCTCAAGCGCCGGATTGCCATGCATTGGCGATCCGGCGCGGCAAGCGGCCCGGCGCGAGCAGGATCACGTCGATACGCAGATCATCGGTGGGCTTTGCATAGCGATGGGCAATGGCCTCGGCCGCTGCTGCCACCCGCCTCAATCTCCAACTGTCGATCGCGTCATCAAGATCCGCCGCCCGCGCCCGCCACTTCACTTCGACAAATGCCACCAGTCGCCCGCGCCGCGCCACCAGATCGATCTCCCCGCGCGGCGTTTTGACTCTCTGGGCGAGAATCCGCCAGCCAGTCAGCCGCAGATACCACGCCGCCAACCACTCCCCGCGCCGACCGCGCGCCTCGCGCTCGGCCCGGCTGCTCATTTGAGTTCCAGCGCACGGGCATAAAGCGTCTTGCGGTCCTGTCCGGTCAGCTTGGCAACAGTTCCAGCGGCCTGAGAGGGTTTGGAAGTGGCCAGTTCCGCCCGCAGCAGCGCATCAATGTCAAAATCCGCCGCCACTGCCTCGCCGGGAGGCCCGACCAGAACAACGATCTCGCCCCTGGGCGGATGGGCAGCATAATGTGCAATCAGTTCCTGCGGCGATCCGCTGCGGCATTCCTCGAACAATTTGGTCAGTTCGCGCGCCACCGCCACTTCGCGGCCCGGCAGAACTTCGTCGACCGCCGCCAGCATGTCGGTCAGTCGCGGCCCCGTTTCATAGAACACCAGCGTCGCGCGCAGCCCCGCCAGCTCAGCGAGAACCTCTCCCCGTGCCTTGGCTTTGGCAGGAAGGAATCCGGCAAACAGGAATCGGTCGCTCGGCAGACCTGACAAGGTGAGTGCGGTAATCACCGCCGAGGCTCCCGGCAGGCTGGTCACACCAATTCCCGCCGCACGCGCTGCTCGGACCAGTTGGTAGCCCGGATCGGAAATCAGCGGCGTCCCCGCATCGCTGACCAGCGCCACTGGGCCCCCAGCGGCCAGCGACAGCAGATAATCGCGTGTTTCATCGCTCGCATGATCGTCATAACGGATCAGTCGCTGCTTGATTCCCAGATGCTTGAGCAGCTTGCCAGTCACCCGCGTATCCTCGCAAGCCACCGCAGACACGCCACGGAGCACCTCGCAAGCCCGCAAGGTCACGTCACCGAGATTGCCAATCGGAGTGGCGACTATATAGAGTCCGGGCTGAAGTACTGCGTCCATCGGGAATCAGCATGGACGCTGCTACGGGGAGCAGCAAGTAATGTTCAATCTACGCATCGACCGGCGCAAGCTGGTAACTCTGGCAACGGTCGCCCTGCTGGCGGCCTGCAAGGTGGTTCCGGTCGGCAATGTGGCGCCGCCGCCGCCGCCGGAGCAGCCCAATGCCAATGTCTTGCCGACTGACACCCAGCGCCACCGCATTGCCCTGCTGGTGCCGCTCAGCGGCCCCAATGGCGCAGCCGGACAGGCGATTGCCAATGCATCGACCATGGCGCTGCTAGATACCAATGCACAGAACCTGCGAATCACCACCTATGACACTTCGACCGGCGTTGCCGCCGCTGCCGCCAAGGCGATTTCCGATGGCAACAAGTTGATCCTTGGCCCTCTGATGTCCGAAGATATCCCGGTGGTTTCCGCCGCTGCGCGGGCCGCCCGGGTGCCGGTGATCTCCTATTCGAATGACGAGCAGCGCGCCGCGCGCGACACTCTGATCATGGGCAGCCTGCCCAGCGAATCAGTCGCCCGCACGGTCGCCTATGCCCGATCCCAGGGGTTAACCCGGTTTGGCGCGCTGATCCCGGTTGGCGAATATGGCCAGCGCAGTTCGGCCGCACTGGTATCGGCAGTGCGCGCGCAAGGCGGCACGCTGGCTGCGATCGAAAGTTACGACCGCAGCCTCACCGCAATCGCACAGGCAGCGCGGCGATTGCGCGACAAGGGCGGTTTCGATGCCGTGCTGATCGCCGATGGCGGCAGGATGTCGGCTCAGGCAGGTCCCGTGCTCAAGGCGGTTGGCAACAATGGCGTACGCCTGCTTGGCAGCGAACTGTGGAGCGGTGAAAGCCTGGTCACTGCCTCTCCGGCGCTGGCCGGGGCCTGGTATTCGGCCATATCCGATTCGCGCTGGCGCCAGTTCACTGACTCTTATCGCAACCGCTTCGGCACCCCGCCCTATCGCATCGCTACATTGGGTTATGACTCGGTGCTGCTGACCTTGCGGGTGGCGCGCGAATGGAAGCCGGGCACAGTGTTCCCCACTTCCCGTCTGTTCGATCCCGATGGCTTCCTCGGCCTCGATGGTGCCTTCCGCTTCCGCAGCAACGGCGCGATCCAGCGCGCGCTGGAAGTGCGACAGGTCCGGGCCGGCGGGGTCGACGTTGTGAGCGCAGCGCCGGGGAGTTTCACGAACTAACCGTCCGTCCACCGGGCAATGCGCTGTAGATAACCCGCTTCCCCGCTTGCCGCGCGGAATCCCCGTGTTCTATAGCCGTTCTCATGGCCAGCAAACCCGCGAACGACCTCTTCGAAGCCCTGCCCCTCAGCAATGGCGATGCCTATGACGGCTCTGCCATCGAAGTGCTGGAGGGCCTTGAGCCCGTCCGCCGCCGCCCGGGCATGTATGTCGGCGGCACCGACGAGCGCGCGCTGCATCACCTCGCTGCCGAAGTGCTCGACAATGCGATGGACGAAGCGGTTGCGGGCCACGCCAACCGCATCGAGGTCACGCTCGACGAAGGCAACAGGCTGACGATCACTGACAACGGCCGCGGCATTCCGGTTGATGAGCATCCCAAATATCCCGGCAAGTCGGCGCTCGAAGTGATCCTCACCACGCTGCACTCAGGCGGCAAGTTTTCCGGCAAGGCCTATGCCACCAGCGGCGGCTTGCACGGGGTCGGCGTCTCGGTGGTCAATGCGCTCTCCAGCCACACCCGCATCGAAGTCGCCCGCAACAAGGAGCTCTACGCGCAGGAATTCTCGCGCGGGCTGCCGACCGGGCCGCTCAAGGGGCTCGGCGGCACGCCCAACCGGCGCGGCACCTCAGTCAGCTTCATTCCCGATCTCGAAATCTTTGGCGAGGATGCAAAGTTCAAGCCTGCCCGCCTGTTCAAGCTTGCCCGCTCCAAGGCCTATCTGTTTGCGGGCGTCGAAATCCGCTGGAAATGCGCCGCCAGCCTCGTCAGCGAAGACGTTCCCGCCGAAGCCGTGTTCCAATTCCCCGGCGGCCTCGCCGATCATCTGACCGAACAGCTCGGCACCCGTGAATGCGTCACCACCGCGTTCTTCAAGGGCACGCAGGACTTCCCCGGGGAAGAGCAGGGCCGCGTCGAATGGGCCGTCGCCTGGCCGCTGTGGTCGGATGGCTCCTACAGCTATTATTGCAACACCATCCCCACCCCCGACGGCGGCACCCACGAGCAGGGCCTGCGCACCGCGCTGGTCAAGGGCATCCGCGCTTTCGCCGATCTGGTGGGTGCCAAGAAGGCCAAGGACATTGCAGCCGAAGACGTGATCACCGGCAGCGAAGCCATGCTCTCGGTTTTCATCCGCGATCCGCAGTTCCAGAGCCAGACCAAGGACCGTCTGACCAGCCCAGAAGCCGCGCGCATGGTCGAAAATGCCGTGCGCGATCACTTCGACCATTTCCTTGCTGATAACATGGAGCGCGGCAAGGCGCTGCTCAGCCATGTGATGGAACGCATGGATGAACGCCTCGCCCGCAAGGCCGAGCGCGAGATCAAGCGCAAGACTGCCACATCTGCCCGCAAGCTGCGCCTCCCCGGCAAGCTGACGGACTGCACCGGCGAGGGCAAGGGCGAGACCGAACTGTTCATTGTTGAGGGCGATTCGGCCGGTGGCTCTGCGAAACAGGCGCGCGACCGCAAGACCCAGGCGATCCTGCCAATCCGCGGCAAGATCCTCAACGTCGCCAGCGCCACCATGGACAAGATCCGCGCCAACACCGAAATCGCCGACCTGGCGCTCGCCATGGGCTGCGGCATGCGCAAGGACTGCAACCCTGACAACCTGCGCTATGATCGCATCATCATCATGACCGACGCCGACGTTGACGGCGCGCATATCGCCACGCTGCTGATGACTTTCTTCTTCCAGGAAATGCCCGAAGTCGTCCGGCGCGGGCATCTCTATCTGGCGCAGCCGCCGCTCTACCGGCTCACCTGCGGCAACCAGTCCGCCTATGCGCGTGACGACGCCCACCGCGCCGAACTTGAGGCGACGCAGTTCAAGGGCAAGAAAGTCGAAGTCGGCCGCTTCAAGGGCCTGGGTGAAATGAACCCGGGCCAGCTGCGCGAGACGACGATGAGCCCGGCAACGCGGGGTCTGCTGCGGATTACCCTGCCGCCGGAATATGAGGGCCGCGCCGCAGTGAAGGATCTGGTCGACCGGCTCATGGGCCGCGATCCGGCGCAGCGATTCATGTTCATCCAGAACCGCGCGGGCGAACTCGATCCGGAGATGATCGATGCTTAGACTAAGCCTGTTCTACGTCTCATTGCTTGCTGCAATTCTGGGCTTCTCAACACCTTCGTTGGCTGGACGAAGGCAACCAAGTCAAGTAAATGATCTAGGCCGTGTGGACGAATTGTGGATAGATGAGATTTTGCGATTCCCAAGATGAATCTGGGGTGATTCATAGGGTTCCGACTGAACGAGAGGGTCGGAACGATGTCTACGAAGATGAGCGAGGAAGATTGGGAGCACACATTGCTG
>CANJCQ010000073.1 GCA_947473355.1 Sphingomonadaceae bacterium
CAACATCCGGTTTACCGCTTCCGGTGCCATGGCTGGCGATTGCCTGGGGCTTTTCGCCCCGGATAACGCACGCCCCGCGCCGACCGCGTTGCATCCAGCCACAATGGGATGGACGCGAAGGACAAAGAGTTGGCAAGCCACGCACGCCCCGGTCCCGCTACCTTCATGGGAGAAGGTGTTGGCGCTTATAACCAATATGGTTTGTTTTGTCAAGCTGGAACTTGGAGACAGGCGAGGTCAATCGCACTTGAAACAAATCCATCATGCATCGTCACCCTGAACTTGTTTCAGGGCCCATTTCTCCACACAACCGGAGTGTTCATTTTCAGGCAAACCGCGGGTTGGCTTCCTCTCCGGTTTGCTCCGAACTATCGGCACGATGGGCTCTGAAACAAGTTCAGGGTGACGAAAGTGGTGAGGGCTAAGTCAACTGCGATTTAGCCTTGGGAGAGCTATTTCCCGGCAGCAGCGATCAGGGCATCGGCGCGCGGTGTGGCGTCAGCCACGGCATTGGCGACGCAGCTTTTGTCGGTAACCAGCGGATAGAGCCGGTCGAGGTGCCGGCAGGCATCGCGCGCAGCGCTGCGAATGCGCGTCATCAATCGCGCACCATCGGCAGGCCGGGCGAAATTGAGATCGCCATAGAGCACGCTGATCTTGATCGTGACAGTGACCGCGCCGCGATCAGGAACGCTGCGCCGCACTTGCGGCGTCACTGAGCGCGGGGCCACGACGGTGATGGTGTTGGCGGTATCCTCGTCGGCAGGCTGAGCTGCGGCAGCCGAGGTGACGACAAGAAAGCCGGCTGCGGCGAGCAGCGGCGGGGTGATGCGTTGGGTGATGGTTTTCATGGTCTGCGTAAACCTTTAGGCTGGACATGAGGAGAGCGCCAGCGTTGTGCGGCAGATGTCAGGCTTGCAGCGATTACATCATTGATTAGCATCAAGCCGCCGTCATTGTCCGCCAAACGGTGCCAGCCCATTCTCCAACCGGCGGGCGAGTTCGGGGAAAGCCCGGCCATGGCAATCGCCCATGGCATCCCCGATCATCCGCGCCACCTTGCCTGGTGCGTGGCGATCGGTGTCGATCACCAGATCGAAGCAATCGTGGGCGAATATCCGGTCATAGATGAAGCGAGCGACTTTCTTCTTGTTTTCGCTGTTCTTCACCGCATGCTCGCGGCCGAGTGTGGCGACAATACTCTCCAGCCGCTCGTCGATGCGCTTCGGGATGACCTCGACCGGCGGCTTTAGCGCGACGAAGAAGACCGGCAGGCCCGCAAGGCTTGTGAGGCAATCGGCCAGCACTGGCGGATCGACCATGGCTATGTGATCGAGCACCACATTCTGCCCGCTGCGCGCGGCTTCGGCCACCATGCGGTGAAAGCTGTGCATCATGCCAGCGCCCAGCGGACCCAGCGCCATGTGCCAGGGGCCATCGGGGTCTGCCGGATAGACCGGCGCAGTATAGAGGCCGTCGCCAGAGCGCGATCCACCGCCATCGATGAACTTGAGCGGCACCAGCTTGCCGAAGAACAGGTCGACGCCGAAATGCAGCCAAAGCTCGTCCTGCTGGGCAACGAATTCACCGCAAGTGGTCGATTTTCCTGCCCCGGTGGAGCCGGTGATGACGACAATCTTTCCGGTCACAGCCATGGTCACCGCTTCGCCCATTCTTCAGGCCCGGCCCGGTGCCATTTGCGAAATTCGTGAATTCCGTAATATTCCTGGTCCTCGCCGGTCGCGCCGATAAAGCCGTCATAGTCCCAGCGAAACAGGGTCCACCACTGGCCGCGTTCGGGAAACAGCATGAATTCCGCCGGCGCCTGTGCCCGGCCAATGGCATGGAGCTCGCGGCCCAGTTCATCGGTGGCACGCACTTCGACCACTTCGGGCCGGGGCCCCGCACGCTCGACCACGCGGCGGGTGCCTTGGGTGATCGAACTCATCTGCCCGTCGCGCAAGATATAGCCGCCGATGACCTTGGCCACGCGGAGTTCCGAATTGGGGGCGAGAATATGCCAGCCGGTCCGGGCATCGGCGGTTGACCAGGAATAGCCGCCTTGGGGCGATGTTTCCATGAAGCGCGGTCCGTGGCCGCCGTCGCGGATCGAAAAGGTGTCGACTGCGTGGCGCACCCCGTTGAGTTCGATGTGCCCGTGGATCCGTCCGGGCTGCTCGAAATGGGTGCGGAAGGCACTTTTGAGCTGCTCAAGGCTGGGTTTGTGCATCACGTTGGGCGGCGCCAGCGCATTGAATTCGAGATCGAGTTTGAAACCGGCCCGGTCATAGGCAATCCGGTAGGTCTGCAGCGGCTCCACCATCTTTACCGCCAGCGACCAGGGCGTGATGAAATCGTACTTGTCATAGTCCACGCCGAACCGGCCTTCGGGCAGCAGGCGCATGGTCTGGAAATCGAAGAAGGGAAAGTCCCAGACGTGCTGGCCTGAAGGGTCCCACATGGCCACGCCGCCGCACAGGCAATTCATGTTCGGCCGGAAATGCATCCAGATCAGGCCGCAGATGTCCTTTCCCGGAATGCTCCACGAAAACCACGAGCTTTCGGTCCAGTAGGGATCGCTGCCGGTGTCGGCGAAGAAGTGATCGAGGCTTTCGGAAAGCGCGTCGCTCATGGTCCGTCCCCGCTCAATCCAGCCGCACCACCCAGCCGTGGGCGTCCGCCGCCTGACCACGCTGGATCGCCACAAGCCGCGCCTTCAGTCGCCCCGTCAGCTGCCCCGGCCCGCCAGAGCCAACGGTAAACTCCCCATCGCGCCCGCAGACCTTGCCAACCGGCGTCACCACTGCTGCCGTGCCGCAGGCGAAGGTTTCGATCAGCTTGCCTGAAGCGGAATCACCGCGCCATTGGTCGAGGCTGTAGCGCTCCTCGCGCACTTCCAGCCCTTCCTCGCGGGCCAGTTGCATGATCGAATCTCGGGTGATGCCGGGCAGGATCGTGCCGGTCAGTGGCGGGGTGATGAGCGTGCCGTCGGCGAAAACGAAGTAGAGGTTCATGCCGCCCAGCTCCTCGATCCACTTGCGCTCGGCGGCATCAAGGAAGACGACTTGATCGTGGCCGCGCGCGAGGGCTTCGGCCTGGGGCACGAGGCTAGCGGCATAGTTGCCGCCGCATTTGGCGGCGCCGGTGCCGCCGGGCGCGGCGCGGGTATATTCGCTGACCCAGATCGAAACGGCGGGAGCGCCCGATTTGAAATAGTTGCCGGCGGGGCTGGCGATTACGAGGAATTTGTAGCTCTTGGCCGGGCGCACCCCGAGGAATGCCTCGGTGGCGATCATGAAGGGGCGGAGGTAAAGCGAGCCCCCTTCGACATCGGGGAACCAGTCGCGGTCGGCCCTGACCAGCTGCTTGACGCTTTCGATGAACAAGGCCTCGGGCAATTCAGGCATGGCGAGTCGCTCGGCGCTGCGGTTGAACCGCGCGGCATTGGCCTCGGGGCGGAACAGGGCCAAGCCGCCATCCTGCTGGCGATAGGCCTTCAGCCCCTCGAAGATTTCCTGCGCATAATGCAGCACGGCGGCAGCAGGATCGAGCGCGATCGGCCCGCGCGGGCCGATCGTGGCATCATGCCAACCCCCGACGCCATTGGGTCCTTCGTCCCATTCGATCACGACCATATGGTCCGAGAAATTGGTGCCGAAGCCGGGGTTGGCCAGGATCTGCGCACGCAAGTCCGCAGGGGTGGGCGCGGGGTGGGGCAGGCTGGTAAAGCGCAAGGTCTGATCGGCGGTACTCGCCATATTCGTGCATTCCCTCATGTTTGTCGTGCCGCGTTGAACGAATATTACGCGAATGGCAATTGAATTGAAATTAATGGTAAGTGCAGTTTCTGCATCTGTCGATAGGGGGAAATGACTGGAATGGGAAGATCGGATTGGGCTTGCAGGTCAAGCCTCTGCGGGATCATAATCGCGATCACGGCAAGCAGGCATGGGGGGAATGATCCGTGAGGAAAGTCGGCATTGGCATTCTTGCCGCACTGGCGGCGACGGCTTTGCTGTTCGGCCAATCTGCCGGGGGCAAGCCTGCGCCACAACCCCGCAGAGCCATCACCTGCAACTGGCCAGTCGGGCCTTTCGACAGCGCCAGAACGGTGCTCCGCCGCTTCGGTCGCCAGGCGCGGATGGAGGATATCGGGATCGGCGAGGGTGAGACCGAACGCGGAGTGGTGCTGTTTCCGAATGATCCGCGCCGCCGCATCGAAGTGCTGTTCTGGGGCAGCACCCGGCACGGTCCGCAAAGCGTTAATTTCGCTGGAGCGCGTGCGCCGTGGACGGCGGCCGGCATCCGGCTCGGCGACTCTTTGGCAAGTGTGAGCCGCCGCAATGGCCGGGCGATAAACATGCAGATGTTCGATGCGGACTATGGCGGCGCAGTGCACAGCTTCAATGGCGGGAGACTGGAATCGGTTATGGGCGATTGTGAGCCGATGATCACATTTTCGCCGACACACGGCACGGGCTATTCCAACAGCCTGAGCGGCGATGGCGCGATAGAGTCCGATCATCCGGATATGGCCAAGGCAAGGGCCTATGTCAGCGTTCTGGGCGTCCATTTCCCGCCGCCGACGGACCAGTAGGCCGACCAGGAATGTGAAGCGCCGCAGCGGCCATCCCCTGCGGCCATCGCAGCATTTTACCATTGCCATGCCCGCAAAACGCGCCCAACCTTGCCGTTACCTCCCGATTTTCCGGAGTTGTGCCATGACCCGCAAGACCTTGGTTTTGAGTTCCTCACTGGTCCTTGGTGCCATGGCGGTAATCATGCTGAGCGCGATTGATGCCATGGCGAAGCGCGCTCCGGGCGCTGCCAGGCACCGACCGGCGAACCATGCCTCCACCCAGCGCACCGCGCCGCATCCGTCGCAAAGCGGGCAGGCGCAGAACGGTGCCGTCCCGACACCGCTAGCGCCGTCAGTAAAATGGGAAGGCCCGGACTTGGACGCAACACGGAACCCACCAGCGGCTGCCCCGTCCAATGTCCCAAAGCAGCCGAAGGGTTACATTGGCGGCTCCGACGACGGCAGCAGCATCTAGCGCGGGCGGATGAGCGCGGGGAGACAATTTTTGCCTGACTCAGTTAGAAACTGGTCGCTGGCATTCGTGCTTGCTGCCGGGAGTGCGCTGCCGGCTCTCGCGCAGGCGGCTGAGCCGGAGCAGGCAGTGCCAGATAGGCTATGGTCGATCTCGCTAACAGGCGGGCTTTCGGCAAGCGACGGCGGCGGCAATCAGAAGAGCGCGCAGATCGGACTGACCCGCAATCTGGGCGCGGGCTTTGCCGGGCTGTCGCTGGCGCGGCTCGATGCGCCCGCCGAAGCCGGGCAACGGGGCGCGCTGGCATCGAAGGCCGATCAGCTGACGCTGTCGGGCGGCTATGGCTTTGGCGCGCTCAGCCTTGATGCCTATGCTTCATACGGCTGGCGCAAATTCAACAGCGCGGTAATCACTGCGGGCAATGGCCAGAGCGTCACCGTGGCCGCCAAAGGCAAGAATTTATCGCTGGGCGCTGGGCTCAGCTATGAGCTGCCGCTGGGCGAACATGCCGCGATTGCCCCCTTCATCTCGCTTGATTATGGCCGCGTTGACAGCATCCGCGCCGCGCTGATCCCGGTGGTCGGCCTGGTGGCGCTGGCCGAGCAGAACAGCGGCATCACTGGCACTGCCGGGCTCTCGCTGACCCACCGCCTTGGCCCGGATGACGCGAACAGCATCGGCGCCAGTGGCGCCTTCGTCACCAGCTCGAACGCAGCCGCATCCAGCTTCGGCGCCCGCACCCGCGCCGCCCGAACGGTGCGCCGGCTCGACGGGATCAGCGGCGCGGACAGCTGGGCCGAATTCGGCGGGTCTGCATCTGTGCGCCTGAACCAGGCTATCGCGCTGGACCTCTCGCTAACCCGCACGGCGGGGAGTGCGGGGCCGGAATCGACCAGCGTTTCGGCAGGGCTCCGTTTCGGGTTTTGACACTTGCTTCAAATGTGAAGGGCCGCAGCGGTTGTTCCGCTTCGGCCCCCAATCGCATCGCCAAAAATGTGAAGGGCCGCAGCGGTCAATCCGCTTCGGCCCCCAATCGCATCGCCAAAAATGTGAAGGGCCGCAGCGGTCAATCCGCTACGGCCCTTCGCATGGTCAGCGGCGGAAGTGCCGCTTACGAAGCCTCTATCGCTGCTTTAATCAGCGATAATGCTCCATAACGGGCATGTCCGACCTCTGTGCTGAACCATGAGACATCGGATCACCTCCTTTCGCGCTGTTGAGCCAAATTGCCGCATCTGCGGCTGGGGGGAATGTGAATCATTCCGGCTCACACAACAAGTCTTGTATGAAATTATTTTGCTGTCAGAATCAGTGTTTCGCGCCCTGAAGTTGAACTATCCACAGCGGTGAAATGCCCACCGCAGTTTCAGCGGCAATCCTCGATCACCCGGCTCACCTCGGTCCAGCTCGGCACATAGAGCGTCGGCAGGCCCGCAGTCTCGATGGCAAAGCGCCCGCGGCTGAAGGCCATGGCATCTAGCAGGCCGTCCCGCGCTAGCAGCGACAGCGCGATAACCGGCGGCGGGCCAGGTTCGGGATTGGCGCTGAGCGTGCGGTTCATTGTCGAGGTCTGGAGGGTCACTGGCACTGCGCCGCTCGCGGTGCCGGGCCGGATCAGCGTGATCGCTCCGGCTTCGCGGTTGCAGCTGAGAATCAGGGCGTCACCGCCAAAGCGCGCTACCGAACGCGAGCCTTCCATGCGCCAGTGCCAGGTGCCAGGCGTGATCGGCATATCGCGCCAGTTGATCACTTGCGGGGCTCGCGGCGGTGGCGGCGGGACATAGCTCGGGGTCGGACTCGGCGTCGGCGCGGGGGCCGGGATCATCCGGCTCGAGCAGGATGCCGCCAGCACGATCAGCCCCGAGACCAGCGCGATATTTCCAAGCAGACGGACGCGATTTGCCTTCATCGTCTCCCTATGGAATGTGTCGGCACTTCCGGCAAGCCCGGCAAACCTGTGATGAACCCGCAAAAGGCCCGGCCCATCTCCACCAAACCCGCAAAACAGGGCCCAAAACAGCGTATTGATCAGCTACTGGTCGCCCGCGGCCTCGCCGAAAGCCGTGCGCGGGCGCAGGCGCTGGTGCTGGCCGGACTGGTCTTTTCGGGTGAGACAAAAATTCTCAAGCCCGGCCAGACCCTGCCCGAAGATGCGCTGATTGACCTGCGCGGGCGCGATCACCCCTGGGTTTCGCGCGGCGGGATAAAGCTGGCGCATGCGCTGGAGCACTTCGGGCTCGATCCGGCAGGCGCGGTGGCGATGGACATTGGCAGCTCGACCGGCGGCTTTACCGATGTCTTGCTGAGCCATGGCGCGGTGCGCGTTTTCGCGGTGGATTCGGGCACCAACCAGCTTGCCTGGAAGCTGCGGCAGGATCCCCGTGTGACAGTGCTGGAAAAGACCAGCGCGCGGATTTTGACGCCGCAGCAGATCGATGCGCCGTGTAGCTGGGTGGTCTGCGATGCCAGTTTCATTGGTCTGGCAAAAGTTCTGGATAAGCCGCTGCAACTCGCCGCAGACAGCTGCCAGCTCGTCGCGCTGATCAAGCCGCAGTTCGAGGTCGGCAAGGGCGAGGTTGGCAAGGGCGGAGTGGTGCGCGATCCCCTGCTGCACGCGCGGGTTTGCGGCGAAGTGCGCGAATGGCTGGAGAATGCGGGCTGGCGGGTGCAGGGCATCGTTGAGAGCCCTATCAAGGGGCCGGAGGGGAATGTGGAATTCTTGATCGCGGCGCGGCGGGGCCGGTGAATTCACGGAGATTGCCACCAGCGCCTGGGCCAGCCATTAAGCACCCGGGTTGTTCGAAAACAGATTGGCTTCAAAGAACGGTAGGGGTTTCCTTGCAATGACCGAGCTTGCTTCATCCGGCCAATTGCGGGCGGCATTCTTGCGTTGGGCGCTTTTCCTGGTGCCGGGCATGCTGCTGCTGGGATTTGTCTCCAGCATGGTCTCCGGCAGCGGGCCTGGCAACCCGTGGTTCGACGGTCTGGTCAAGCCGGCGATCTATCCGCCGCCGCAGGTCTTCGGGATTGTCTGGTCTGTGCTCTACGCGATGATGGGGCTGGCCGTGGCGGTGATCATGTCGGCACGCGGGGCCTGGGGGCGCGGGCAGGCGGTTATCGCTTTTATCGTGCAACTGCTGATCAATCTGGCCTGGTCGCCGATGTTCTTCGCAGCTCATCAGATAACTGGCGCGCTGGTGGTGATCGCCGTGCTCGATGTGGCGGTGATCGTGACGATCTGGCTGTTCTGGCGGGTGCGCCCGCTCGCGGGGGCGCTGATGCTGCCCTATCTCGCCTGGATCCTGTTTGCGACTTTGCTCAACTGGCAATTTCTCGTGGCCAATCCCTTGGCCGATGGCCAGCGCGGGGCACCGGCAGTGCAACGGATCCAATTGTAGGGCTTGCAGTCAGGCGCGGCATGCCCCATTTCGGGCCAATGCAAAGTGAAAACCCCCTGATCGCCGATTTTGCCAAATTGATGAATGCTGCCGCCGGGACACTGGCCGGTATGGGCCGCGAGGCGCGTGACGGTGCGCGCGAGCGCATGCGCGAGGCGATGGGCGGGCTGGATTTCGTCAGCCGCGAGGAGTTCGACGCGGTCAAGGCGATGGCAGCGAAAGCGCGCGAAGAGTGCGAGGCTTTGAAGGCGCGGCTGGAGGCGCTGGAGAAGGCTGCCGGAGCAAAGACGAAGAAGTAGCTTTACGGGCCGCCTGACCCGGTTGCCTAACCACGCATTGGCCTATATCCGCCGGTCAAATGCAACCGGCCCCATCAAAACCCCAGTCAGGACAGGGCGATCCGCTGATTTGGTGCGTGGCAATCGCGCTGGGCTTCCTCGCGCTGGTCTGGCACCGGCTGGGCATACCTTCAAAAATCTACTTCGACGAAGTTCACTATGTCCCCGCCGCGCGCAAGCTGCTGGCGATGGAAGCGGTCAATTCCGAACACCCGATGGTCGGCAAGGAGATCATCGCAGCGGCGATCTGGCTGCTGGGTGACACGCCGCTGGTGTGGCGCATTCCTTCGGCGCTGTTCGGCGCATTCGGTCTGTTTGCCTTCGGTCGGACGATCTGGTGGGCGAGCGGTCGGCGCTTTGCGACTCTCGCCGGCATGGGGCTTTTGTTCACCAGCTTCGCCTGGTTCATCCAGAGCCGCATCACCATGCTTGATATGTTCATGGCGGCTTTCGGAATGGCAGCGCTGTGGCAACTGGCGGTGGCGTTGCACCTTCCTGCGGGCAAAGCGCGCTGGCGGCTGGGCGCGGCAGGCGTGCTGTTTGGCCTTGCGCTGGGCGCGAAATGGTCTGTCTTGCCGCTGGTAGTGCTGCCTGGCCTCGTGTTCCTTGCCTTGCGTTTTCGCGACCACGGACGGCGGCTGTTGATCAACAATGGGACGCGGCCGCTGCCCGGGATTTCACTATGGGAGGCGGGGCTGTGGCTCGGCGTTCTGCCGCTGGCCATTTACTGGTTCAGCTACCTCCCGGCCTTTCTCTATCCGCATAACGCCACCGATCCGCTCCAGCCGATCGCCTGGCATCGCTATATGCTGCAATTGCAGGACAGCGTGGTCAAACTCCATCCCTACCGTTCGATCTGGCCCGACTGGGTCGTGAACTGGCGGGCAGTCTGGTATCTGTATGAGCCGGTCGACGGGGCCCAGCGCGGCGTGCTGCTGATCGGCAATCCCTTCACCATGCTGGCAGGCCTGCCTGCGCTGGTCTGGTGCCTGTGGGCCGGGCTATGGCAGCGGCGCAATGATGCGCTGGTGTTCGCCGGGCTTTACTTTGCGGCGCTGGCTCTGTGGCTGGTTTCGAACAAGCCGATCCAGTTCTATTATCACTACTTGCTGCCCGGCACATTCCTGATGGCCTGCCTTGCGCTGGCGCTGGACGATGTGTGGGCCCGCGGCGGACGGTGGCGCTGGGCGGCGCTGGCCCCGCTGGTAATTGCCGTAGGAATGTTCGTCTGGTTCTATCCGATCATTTCGGCGGCAGATCTGCACGATGGGCGGAACAGCTTTGTGCACTGGATGTGGC
Source organism: Sphingomonadaceae bacterium (assembly GCA_947473355.1). GTDB lineage: Bacteria > Pseudomonadota > Alphaproteobacteria > Sphingomonadales > Sphingomonadaceae > Novosphingobium. Next base: position 10,087 of record CANJCQ010000073.1, read on the forward strand.
TGCGCAGCTGGCGTTAGGCTTTGCGCCGGGTCTCCGGTAGAGGGCCTTGATGGCAAAAGCTGATCGACTTGAACGTCTCGATATCCGCCGCGCGGAACTGGAAGAGGAATATCTGGCTGCGCTGGTCAGCGCCTTGCAGTTGGCCGCAGCCGGCTCCTGGGGCCTGTTCGGCCATAACCCCAAGGACCGGGCAGCGCTCGCCAAATGGGCCGGGCCGGTCGAGGAACTCTGCGATCTGGGGCAGGCCATCGACAGGATGCGCGATGATCTGGGGCTCGAAGAGTTTGCCCTGCATCAGGAATTCGAGGCCTCGCGCGGGCCGGTTGCGTCAACCGCGCCGGGAGAACCCAAACAGGCCAGAGCATGGCTGGACCGGCTGGGAATGCCCAACTAGTCAGGCCGCCCGGCCAGCCTCAATACTTGCCCCAGACGAACTTGCTCGACAGCGCAAAATTCCACACCGAGCCGACCACGATACCGATGATCGCCGCAGGATAAGCATGGAAGCCCATGCGCAGCAGCACTGCGCCGACACCGACATTGGCCAGCAGACCGACCGAGCAGGTCAGCGCGAACTTGGCCCAGCCGCGCAGCAGCGGCAGAAGCCCGCGCAGACGCTTGTCGGCATAGGTCAGCTCGTTGTTGAGCACGAAGTTGAAAGTCATCGCGACGACAGCGGCGCTGGTCTGGGCGACGATGAAATCGGTCTGCGCTGACCACTTGTGATAGGCGAACTGCTCGCCCAGCAGGCTGAGCATCGTGGCCAGCACTGCCATATGCACGACTACGCCCGCGCCGCCGATGGTGCCGAACAGGGCAAAGCGGGTCGGAATGATACGGCCCAGCCACTTGTCATAGAGCCCGACGAGGAATTCGAAGACGACCGTGCGGTCCAGCTTGCTTTCGCCTTCGGTGCGTGCGGCAAAGTTCAATGGAAATTCCTTAACCCGCAGCGGTTGGTCGACGGTTGCGAGGATATCGAGCAAGATCTTGAAGCCGACGCCTGAAAGCCGGTGGGCATCGGCGCGCAGTGTTGCGGCGGGCAGCATGAAATAGCCGCTCATCGGGTCGGTCAGATCGACACCGGTGACCTTGCGGGCAATGGCATTGGCGAGACCAGAGGCCTTGACCCGGTCGGGCCTGCCCCATTCCTCTGTGCTCGCGCCTTCGGCAAAGCGCGAGGCATAGGCGAGGTCGTATTCGCCGCTGGTCAGCGATTCCAGCATCTGCGGCAGCAGCGCGGGATCATGCTGGAGGTCGGCATCCATCACCGCGACATAGGGCGCGGAGGTGGCGAGCATGCCTTCGATGGCAGCAGAGGCGAGGCCGCGCCGGCCAATCCGTTGGATCACCCGGATGCGCGGGTCTTCAAGGCCGATGGCGCGGGCTTCGTCGGCAGTGCCGTCGGGGCTGTTGTCGTCGACGTAGATCGCTTCCCAGCTGAGATCGCCCATGGCGGCATCGAGCCGCGCCACCAGCGGGCGCAGATTGGCCCGCTCGTTATAGGTCGGCAGGATCACCGCGACCTGCAGTGGTTTGTTTGCAGCCGAGATGGCCGGTTCGAGGCGGGTGGGCGTCATGTCCATGCCTTCGGGCGATATATGGTTAAGGCTAAAAAACCCTTAGCAGCGCGCACTACAGCCGCGCCAGCACGGCATCGCCGATTTCCGCCGTGCCGTGGCTGCCGCCAAGATCGCCGCCGCAAATGCCATCGGCCAGGGCCTTGGCGACGGCGGCTTCGATCCGCGCAGCTTCTGCTTCCTTGCCGAAGCTGTGGCGCAGCAGCATGGCAGCGGAGAGGATCTGCGCCATCGGATTGGCAATGCCCTTGCCGGCAATGTCGGGCGCCGAGCCGTGGATCGGTTCGAACAGGCCCTTGGTGCCTTCTGCCATGGTCGCCGAAGCCAGCAGGCCGATCGAGCCGACGCACATGCTGGCCTGATCCGACAGAATATCGCCGAACATGTTGCCGGTTACGATCACGTCGAACTGGCCCGGGCTCTTGACCATCTGCATCGCGGCATTGTCGACATAGAGGTGGCTGAGCTCAACCTCGGGATATTCGGCGGAAACTTCGATCACCACATCGCGCCACAGCTGCGAGGTTTCCAGAACATTGGCCTTGTCGACCGAGCACAGCTGCTTCTTGCGCCCCATCGCGGTGCGAAAGCCGACGTGGGCGATGCGGCGCACTTCGTCTTCGGCATAGGACATGATGTCATAGCCCTCGCGGCGGCCATCGGGGAGGGTGCGGATGCCCTTTTCGCCGAAATAGACGTCGCCGTTCGATTCGCGCACAATCACCATATCGATGACCCGGGCGATCTCGGGGCGCAGCGTCGACATGTCCTCCAGCCCCTTATAGACCTTGGCCGGGCGCAGATTGGCGAACAGGCCCAGTTCCTTGCGCAGTCCGAGGATCGCCTGTTCGGGGCGCAGATGGCGCTCGAGATGGTCGCAATCGAAATCGCCGACGGAGCCGAACAGGATCGCGTCGCAATCATGTGCGATAGCGAGCGTGGCGGGGGGCAGGGGATGGCCGTGCTTGCGGTAAGCCGCCGCGCCGACATCGCCTTCCACCAGTTCGAGATCGTTCAGGCCCAGGGCATGCAAGACCCGGATTGCCTCATGCGTCACTTCAGGACCTATGCCGTCACCGGCAAAAACCGCAATTTTCATGGAAAAACCTATTCCTCGATCTTGCCGAGCCGCTCGCGCAGCATGGCGCGCGCCGCCATAACATCGCTTCGCCGTTCGGCAAGCGGGTAACGGGCCAGCGCCTTGCCAAGCCGGTCGAAAGTGGCGAGCAGAGTGGGCCAGTCGTCCAGATCAGGGCGCTTGACCGGGGTGCCAAAGCCGAGCTCGCGCAGCAGTAGCGCTTCATAGGTCAGCAGCCCCGGCGCCCAGCCGCGCGCCGAGGGGGCAGCGCAGATGGCATCGAGCAGGCCCGACAGCGCGGCGAAGATGTCGGGATAGGCATGGCGTTCCGGGAGGCTGGCCGCCGTCAGCGCCATGACCCAGGAAATTGCAGCAGCAGGCAGCGGTTCGGTGAGCCACGGGCCGCGGCTTTGCGTAAGCTCAAGTCGGGCGGAGGGCATCTGGCTGCCGGGCCGCGCGGTCAGTTCGGCCGAGACCAGATTGCCTGGGATCAGCAAGGGCCGCAGCTGCCGCCCGCGCCCGCCCGCGACATAGCCCGCGATCAGGCCGTGATCCGCAGTCAGCAGCCGCACGATCACCCCGGTCTCGCCATGCGGACGGCTGGCGCAGACGATGGCGGGGGCGGTGAGATGCATTGCGTGGCTGTGGCGCGGTGGGAGGCTTGAAGCAAGCACCTCGCTTGCCCTCGCCCGTTCGCGCTCCTAAAGCCGCATCCATGAAACGCTCAACCGGACAAGACCGCTCGATCACTTCAAAATGGCGCCCCGCCACCCGCGCGGTTCGCGCCGGAACCTGGCGTTCGGAGCAGGGCGAGACTAGCGAGGCGATGTTCATCACCTCGGGCTACTCCTACGATGACGCCGAAACCCCCGCCGCCCGCTTCGCCGGTCAGGCACCGGGGATGACCTATGGCCGCACGCAAAACCCCACCGTGCAGATGCTCGAGGAACGCATCGCCATGATGGAAGGGGCAGAAGCCTGCCGCGCGCAGGCATCGGGCATGGCGGCGATGAGTTCGACAATGTTGTGCTATCTTTCGGCAGGCGATCACATGATCATCGCGCGAGCCGCCTTCGGGCCGACCCGCTGGGTGACTGACAACCTGCTGCCGCGTTTCGGCATCGAAGTGACCCCGGTCGACGGGCGGGATATCGATGCCTGGAAAGCGGCGATCCAGCCCAATACCAAAATGTTCTTCTTCGAGAGCCCGGCCAATCCGACGATGGATCTGGTCGATATTGCTGCGGTCTGCGCGCTGGCGAAAGAACACGGTATCCTCACCGTCTGCGACAATGCGATCACCTCCGGCGCGTTGCAAAAGCCGCTTGAATTTGGTGCTGACGTGGTGGCCTATTCCGCCACCAAACTGATGGACGGACAGGGCAGGGTGCTCGCCGGTGCAGTCTGTGGCAGCGCCGATTTCATCAATAACAAGCTGCTCCCGTTCCAGCGCAACACCGGGCCGATCCTGGCACCATTCAACGCCTGGGTGGTGCACAAGGGTCTGGAAACGCTGGAGCTGCGCGCCAATGCCCAGGCGGATAACGCGATGACGGTTGCCCGGTTTCTGGAAGGGCGGGTGTCGCGGCTGCTTTATCCGGGCCTGCCCAGCCATCCGCAGTTCGAGCTGGCGCAGCGCCAGATGATCAAGCCCGGCTCGGTGTTTTCCATGGAGATCGCTGGCGGGCGCAAGGCCGCCCACGCGCTGCTCGATGCGCTTGAGCTGATCGATATCTCCAACCATTTCGGCGATACCAAGACGCTGATGTGCCACAACGCCTCGACCACCCATTCGAGCCTCACGCCTGAAGTGCGCGGGAACATGGGGGTGACCGAGGGGCTGCTGCGTATTTCTGTCGGCCTCGAAGACCCGCAGGATCTGATCGAGGATCTCGATCAGGCACTGACCAAAGCCGGGTTGTAATTCCTCTCCCGCCCGTCGATGACGGGCAAAACGGGAGAGAAATTACATGCAACGCCAGAACGAAGCCGATCTTGCCGGCAAGGTCGTCATCATCACCGGTGCCAGCCGAGGTGTCGGCAAGCAGAATGCGCTCGATTTTGCCAAGCGCGGTGCCAAGGTGGTGCTCGCCGCACGGACGGTCGAGCCAGACAGCAAGCTGCCGGGCACAATCGGCGAAACCCTGGCAGCAGTCGAGGCGCTGGGCGGCGAGGCGCTGGCAGTGGCGACTGACCTTGCGAAAGAGGAAGACCTGAAGCGGCTCGTCGATGCCACAGTCGCGCGCTTTGGCGGAGTCGATGTGCTCGTCAACAATGCCGCGATGACGGCGGGTTCGGCCTGGGAAAAAGGCTTTATGGAGCTGACCCGCGAGGAATGGCTTCACCAGTTCGACGTCAATGTCCATGCGCCTTTCACCCTGACCCAGCTGGTCGTGCCGATCATGGCAGCGCGCGGCGGCGGGAGGATCATCAATCTCACGACTGGTTCGGGCGAAGTGTTCCGCCAGGCCGAGGAGCCGGTGAAGATGGAGGCCATCGGCAAGTTCAGCCTCGATGTGCCCGGCTATTACAGTTCCAAGCGCGCGCTTGACCGGCTCGGCAACTGCATCGCGCCGCAACTTGCCCACAAGAACATCTTTGTGATCGGCATGAACCCCGGTCTCGTCGCTACCGAGCTGGTGGCGATCCGGGTGGCGGAGCTGGGGCTGGACAATACGGTTGCTGTGCCGATGACCGTGCCCTCGCGGATGATCGTCTATTTTGCGGCTTGTGATAATCCGGCGGAATATACCGGGCGCCTGTTCTGGGCCGAACGCGAGATGGCTGAAATGGGCATCGAGCTGGATTAGGCCTTGCAAAAATTAGTGTTTGTCCGCCGGGAAAATGGCCAGGCTGTTCCGGATTAAATTATATAAAAATCAATAAGTTGTATATTGACTTAGTCAACATTAACGCCAAACTACGTCATTTTACTAACATATCCCATTAAGGTTTTTGGAGGGCAATTCGTCTATTCGCAGGCTCAGCGCCGTCTCGTGCATGCCGAGGCGGAGCGACCTATTCTTTTGTTATGCGGCATCGCTGTCATGTAGTTCACATGTGAAAGTTGGCGAGATTGACCGAGCCCGTCCGCACACCCCGCCAGTCTATCCGTTACCCGGTGTGGATGACTGCGTCGTGCCGGACTTCGCTGGGCCGCGTCAGCGACGTGATCCTGTCGAACCTGTCGGTCGATGGCTGCGGCATGACAGCGCCGGAAGGCTTGCTGCGGCCAGGGCAACTCGTTGTTGTCCGCCTCCAGTCGCTGGAAGGCCTGCCTGGCAAGGTATGCTGGGTGAGGGGCAAGCGGGCCGGGGTCAAATTCGATCGGCCGCTCTATGGCCCAGTGGTCGAACACATCGTCAATGTGCAACTGTCCTCTCCGCCGGCGGCCCCGGAGCCGGCGCGCGGCGGCGTGCGGCGGGTCTGAACCGCCCCCGCAAGTGCGCGCCAAAAGCCATGCCAAAAGCCACGCCAAAAGCCATGATTGTCGCGCGCACATTTCGCGGCTAGGCTGGCCCCGTCATGAAAGAACTCTTCCAGCATGTCGCCATCACTCCGGTCGGCGAACACGCGCGCTCAGGGCGCGGGTCACTCGATGCACCCCACGCGGGCCTGATCGTGCGAGTCGCGGTGAATTTCCTGCCCGAACAATCGCGGATCGAGGCAGGCAAATGGTTCTGGGTCTATCACATCCGCATCGAAAACGAATCGAACCAGACCGTCCAGTTGCTGACCCGCCACTGGCGAATCACCGATGGGCGCGGCGCTGTGAACCTGGTTGATGGCGATGGCGTGGTTGGCGAACAACCAGTGCTGCAACCGGGGCAGAGCCATGATTATGTCTCGGGCTGCCCCTTGCTTACGCCAACCGGCAGCATGGAAGGCCATTATACCTTCCGCGGCGAGGATGGCTCCTCGATCAAGGCGGCGATCCCGTTCTTCCCGCTTTCGGCGCCTGCCACGGCGGGGTGACCCTTCGACAAGTTCGCCATGAGCGGCTAAAGGTCGGATCATGAAGCGCACCCACTTGCCGCTAAACGCCTTGCGCGTGTTCGATGCCGCTGCCCGGCACCTGTCGTTCACCCGCGCGGCGGATGAGCTGGCAGTGACCCCGGCCGCAGTCGGCCAGCAGATTCGCGCGCTGGAGGACTTGCTCGGCGTGGTCCTGTTCCGCCGCACCAGCAAGGGGCTCGAGCTGACCGATGAGGCCGGCGCCGGGCTGGAGGCACTGCGCAGCGGCTTCCTGCATTTCGAGGATGCAGTGCAAGCGATGCAGGCCGGGCAATCGAGCCACGTCTATACCATCGCCGCCCCGCGCGATTTCTTCGCCGTCTGGCTTGCGCCCCGTCTGGCTGCGTTCCGCAAGGCCAATCCCGATGTGCGCTATGCCCTGGTCGATGGCGAGATGACCGATTTCACCGAGGCCAACCTCGATCTGGCGGTGCGCTGGGTCGAAGGGCCGGGTGATCTTGAAGGCGTCCAGCTTGGCCCGGCCGAGCGGCTGACCCTGGGTGAGGGCGACTGGATCGCCTGGCCGGGCGACCCTGATCCTGATCCCCAATCAGGGGGAGCGGCAGGCGAAAGCGCCGCGCCGTCGCTGATGGTTGCCGATGCCGGACAGGCGATGGCTGCTGCTGCCGCTGGCATGGGCCGCGCCCGGATCCCGGCGATGCTGGCCGGGGAGCGCAGTGCCAGCGGAGTAGCCGAACCCTGCCGCCGCGCCTACTGGCTGCTCGCCCCGCTGCCGCAATGGCGCCAGAAGAAGGTCAAGGCGCTCGTTGCATTTCTGACCGGAGAGGCGGGGCCAGGCTAAAGCCATGGCCGGAATTGCAAGCTTTACACCCACCTCGCCGCTCGGCGACGCTATCGTGATTCTCGGCGCTGCGGGGATCGTCATTCCGCTGTTCGCGCGAATCCGCATCACCCCGGTGATCGGCTTCATTGTCGTGGGCATGTTGGTCGGGCCGTTCGGCCTGGGCGGACTGGTCGGCGATTATCCCTGGCTTTCCTTTGTCACCATCTCCGATTCGGCGCGCCTCGTGCCTTTTGCCGATTTCGGAATTGTCCTGCTGCTGTTTTCGGTGGGGCTGGAGTTGTCGTTCGGCCGTCTGTGGCAGATGCGGCGGCAGGTTTTCGGGCTCGGCGCGCTGGAGATGCTGCTCGGCGCCGGGCTGATCGGGCTGGGCCTCATGGCGCTGGGCAACAGCCCGGCCACGGCCCTGGCATTGGGGCTGGCGCTGGCACTCTCCTCGACCGCGCTGGTGCTGCGAATCACTGATCAGCGCACGCCCGTAGGCCGGGCGGCACTGTCGATGCTGTTGTTCGAGGATATTGCGCTGGTGCCGATCATCTTCCTGCTCGGCGCGATGGGGCGCGGCGATGCGGCTCAGGATTCGAGCGAAATCCTGCAGACGCTTTGGTGGGGCTTCATTGCCATCGTCGGCCTGCTTATCCTGGGGCGGGTTGCTCTGCCGGGTCTGTTTGCCCTTGCCGCGCGGACCAAGAGCCCGGAACTGTTCCTTGCTGCAAGCATGCTGGTGGTGATTGTCGCCTCTCTGATCACCGGGGCGGCGGGCCTGTCGCCGATAGTTGGCGCGCTGATTGCGGGCCTCGCGATCGCCGAGACCGAATATCACAGTGAGGTCGAAAGCATTACTGCGCCCTTCAAGGGCCTCGCGCTCGGCATTTTCCTGATCGTTGTCGGCATGGGGCTCGATCTGGGTTTTGTCGCGGAGCACTGGGGCGATGTCCTGGCCGCCGTGGTGCTGGTGCTGACCAGCAAGGCGCTGGTGACCGGGCTGCTGTTGCGGTTGATGGGCGCAAGGCCGGGTACATCGACCGAGACCGGGATCCTTATGGCGAGTCCATCGGAGACCACGCTGATCGTGCTTACTGCAGCCGTCAGCGCCAAGTTGATCCGCCCCGACGCAGCGCAGTTCTGGCAGCTGGTCACCGCGATCGGGCTGACGGTGACGCCGCTGCTGGCCATTGCCGGGCGCCGGCTGGGGCGCAGGCTTGACCGGGCCATGCCGCAGGCAGAGCGGGATGATTCGGCACAGGCCCGCGCGATTATCGTCGGCTGCGGCCGGGTCGGTCGGCTGGTGGCGGATATGCTCACCACCCACGGATTGCTCTATGTTGCGGTTGATTCGGATGCCGAGCTTATCGCCGATGCCCGGCGCAGCGGCTACAAGGCCGTTTTTGGCGATGCGGCGCGGGGCGATGCTTTCGCGCGGCTGGGGGTAGATCAGGCCACAGCGGTCATTCTGACGATGGACGATCCGGTCGGCGTGCAGCGCATCGTGCGGCGGCTGCGCGGGAAGTTTCCCGTGCTGCCAATCATCGTCCGCGCCCGCGATGCCAGCCACGCCGCCGCGCTCTATCGCGCCGGGGCCAGCCACGCCGTGCCCGAGGCGCTCGAGGCCTCGTTGCAATTGTCCGAGGCAGTGCTGGTCGATCTGGGTGTGGCGATGGGCCCGGTCATCGCCTCGATCCACGAAAAGCGCGACGAGTTCAGGGCGCAGATCATGTCTGAAGGCGAGCTGGACGAAAAACCCAGGCTGAAGTCTGCAACGCTGCGCGACCGGACGAACTAACGCAGCGGGCCGGGGCACACCTCCGCCCGCATCAATTTGCGTGCCCAGCCTGTCCCAAAAATTGCCTTAGCATCCGGTTTACCAGCATTGTTGAGCAGATCAGTTCGTGCTAATACCAACCTGCACTGACTACAACCCACGCGCCCATTTGCGGCGTCCGATGGTCATGATGCGCCACGGCTGATCGATGAGTTTGTTCCACGCCTCGCAGCAGTGGTCGATGATGTTGTCGTGGGATGTGAAGACCCGGTTGGAGA
>CANJCQ010000074.1 GCA_947473355.1 Sphingomonadaceae bacterium
GTCTTCTTGTCCGCATCATAGCCCCGAGGTCCGCCGCTTTCCGTGGTTTTGACGCTCTGGTTGTCGATTACCCCGGCGCTGGGCGAGGCTTCGCGACCCGTCCCCTCACGGGCGATCAGCAACAGAGCATGGTTCAATGACAACCACAGGAGAGTTAAGGCGACGGCAATCATCGACTGGCGGATATTCAACAAAGCAGTCAAACAAAAATTCATCATCTGTTTCAGCGTTGCCAGTGCCGATTCCAGCTCCACGCCGCAAAACGACAGGATTCGTTGCTGCACGCCCACTCATCAAATTCCGCCCTTTCGTTGCCTGTCATCGATGCTCAACGAGTAAGTTGATATTAGCAAGCAGTTCGCGCAGTGTATGAACAGGCAGTTAGGGTTTGATCGGCCTTCATGAGCAACGTCCCCCCTGCCAAAAATGATTTCACGCAAAGAATTACGGCAGAATTACGGTGGAATTACGGGGACACGGGAATTACGGGGACACGCGCAATAACCCCTCATTTCCGGGGACACTAAACCAAATTCCCTATCGCCATCGGTTTCGGTCCTCGCTGCTGCACCGAGTTCCGGGGACGCAATTCAAATTAGGATTGGACAAGAGCAGCCGCACGGTCGGTTGATCTTTCAGTTCACCATCCCACCACCTTTCCTACATCCCGCAAAGCTGCCAGACGCGCCCGATGCCGATTCTCCAATCCAACCCACTGAAGAAAAACGCAATTTCCTCCTGCGCGTGCGTATGTGAAAGTTTACTGGGCACAGCGCCTTGGCATCAGCTTCGTCAACTTCCAAAGCCGACGAAACCCGCCACGCCGAGCTGCGGCTTGACAGCAGCGCCCCCCGCCGCTTTTGCGCCGCATTCCTTGGCCATGAGCCAAACTGCATTTTGGAGCCAGACCCTATGGACCGCACCCAGACCGAAGCCCGCATCGCGGCCATCATCGAGCCCTCCAACAAGAAAGGCATTGCCCTTGACGACGCCGCAACCTTTGTCGGCGATTTCGAGTTCGACAGCCTGACAGTGATGGATTTCGTCGCGGCGATCGAGGACGAGTTCGACATCATCATCTCCATGAACCAGCAGGCCGAGATCGAAACCTATGGCCAGCTGGTGGATGCCGTGATGAAGCTGCAGAAATGACCGACCTCTTTTCCAAATTCGACCCGATGATCGAGCTGCGCGCCGGGCTGCTTGCCTCAGGCGTGACCGATCCGTTCGGCATGGTGATGGAGCGGGTGCTCTCGCCAACGGTCGCGGTGTGCAATGGCCGCGAGACGATTTTGCTCGGCACCTATAATTACATGGGAATGACTTTCGATCCCGATGTAATTGCCGCAGGCAAGCAGGCGCTCGACGACTTCGGCAGCGGCACCACCGGCAGCCGGGTGCTCAATGGCACCTATGCCGGGCACCGGGCAGTCGAGGAGGCGCTGAAAGAGTTCTACGCCATGGATCACGCCATGGTCTTTTCGACCGGCTATCAGGCCAATCTCGGCATCATTTCAACGATGGCCGGCAAGGGCGACTACATCGTCCTCGATATCGACAGCCACGCCTCGATCTGGGACGGCTGCAAGCTTGGCGACGCCGAAGTGGTGCCTTTCAAGCACAACGACATCGAGGCGATGGACAAGCGGCTGGGGCGCATTCCCGAGGGCGCGGGCAAGCTGGTGATCCTCGAGGGCGTCTATTCGATGATGGGCGATATTGCGCCGCTCAAGGAGATGATCGCGGTCGCCAAGCGGCACGGTGCGATGGTGCTGGTCGACGAGGCGCATTCGATGGGCTTCATCGGGCCGAACGGGCGCGGTGTGGCCGAAGATCAGGGCTGCCTGGAGGATGTCGACTTCGTCATCGGCACCTTCAGCAAGAGCGTCGGCACGGTCGGCGGTTTCTGCGTGTCAAACCATCCCAAGTTCGAGATCCTGCGGCTGGTGTGCCGCCCCTACGTGTTCACCGCCAGCCTGCCGCCCAGCGTGGTGGCGACTGCGGCGACCTCGATCCGCAAGCTGATGCATGGTTCGAACAAGCGCGCGCACCTGTGGGAGAATTCCAAGGTGCTCCATGCGGGCCTCAAAGCGAAGGGCTTCCAACTTGGCACCGAAACCCCGCAAAGCGCGATCATCGCGGTGATCATGCCCGATCTGGAAAGGGGCGCCGCCATGTGGGAAGCGCTGCTGCACGAGGGGCTCTACGTCAATCTGGCCAGGCCGCCTGCCACGCCTGCGGGCATGACCTTGCTGCGCTGTTCGCTTTGCGCCGAACATACCGCCGAACAGGTGCAGACGATCATCGGCATGTTCGAACGGGCTGGGAAGGCTATTGGAATTATCGCATAGTCGCATTGCCGAAGGGGAGACGGAGCAATGAGCGAAGGCATGCCAATTCCGCGCAAAACGCGCGAATTGCACAACCACCACATGGACTCGACCGTCTGGGATGAGTTCAAGTTCCGCGATGATGACGTCATCGTCGCCACTTATGGCAAGGCAGGGACGACCTGGACTCAGCAGATTGTCGCGCAATTGCTGCTTGGTCCAGATCCCGAACTCAAGACTGGCGACCTGTCCCCCTGGCTGGATCTTCGCGTTATACCGCGTGAGGTTAAATTGCCGATGCTTGAGGCGCAGACCCATCGTCGCTTCATCAAGACCCACTTGCCGGTGGATGCACTGACTTTCTCGCCACTGGCCAAATATCTCTATATCGCCCGCGATGGGCGTGATGTGATGTGGAGCATGTATAACCACCATGCCAATTTCAAGGCGTTGGCCTACGATGCTTTCAACAATTCGCCGGGGCTGATCGGACCCCCGCTCGATCTGCCTCCCGCCGATATTTGCGTCTATTTTCGTGATTGGCTGGAACGTGATGGCTATCCGTTCTGGCCGTTCTGGGAAAACATCCGGAGTTGGTGGGATATCCGCGATCTGCCGAATGTCATGTTGCTGCATTTCGCCGAACTCAAAGCTGACCTGCCGGAAAGCATGCGCAAGATTGCCAGTTTTCTGGATGTCGACGTCAGGGCAGAAGACTGGCCGGAACTTGAACTCTTTTGCACTTTCGATTGGATGAAGGCCAATTCTGCCAAGACAGCCCCCGGCGGCGGCATCTTCTGGGAAGGTGGCAGCGATACATTCATCAACAAGGGGACCAACGGCCGCTGGCAGGAGGTGCTGCCCGCAGACGACAGCAAGGCCTATGAAGCGCGGGCTATAGCCGAACTGGGGGAGGAATGCGCCGCCTGGCTGGCGCAACGCTGAGCGGCGCTGTCGGCGTCAGTCCTTCTCGCGGAAATTGTCGTGGCAGCCCTTGCAGCTTCCGCCCAGCCCCTTCATTTCCTCGCCCAGAACGGCGATATCGCCTGCCTGCGCAAGCGCCTGAAACTTCGCCGCTTCCTCGACAAATTTCGCGGTCGCCTGCTTGAACTGGTCGGGCTTGGTCCAGACGGTCTGCAAGGCATCGGTCTTCAAGCCGTCGGCCGGGCCGCTGCCAGCCGGGAACCATGTCTCCACTTTGGGTGCAAGGCCATTGATCGTTGCCGCTGCGGCCTGAATCTTTGTAATATCCGGCGCAGTCGCCTTCAATTGATCGGCAACCACTTTGAAGGCATCGCCGATCTGTTCGAAGCTCTCGTGGCGGGCATCGGCCGCGCGGCCAGCCGGGGTATCGGGATTGCCGCAAGCGGTGAGTCCGAGGGCGAGCAGGGGAACGGCGGCGAACAGCAGGCGCATGGCAAATATCTCCGGAAGCAAGTGACTGCTTCCTGCAGCAATCTCCCACCGCAGGCAATTCGCAGATTGTATCAGCCTTGTGGCGGCTTCCGCGGCACCGGAGGCCGGTGATAGCTGACGTCGCTACGGTCACGCGCGGCCTGGCAGGGTTCCTCTTCAGTATATGCAGGCGGCATCAGACGAGTGAGCACATAATCATGCAGTTCATACTGCGATTCGATGATGCAGACACGGTTTGCGATGCGCCATTCAGGGCCGGATGTGCCGTTACGCTTCTGGAAGTGATCGATGTAGCGCCCGGTCGACATCAGATGCGGTGCGCGATCGGAAACAGCCGTGAACATGTAGTATGTTTCGCAATAGGCGTCGTCGCCCTGCAGGTCACAGGAGTGGTTCATAATGCCATGCTGGGTCGAGAGATTGGCCTTGGTCGTGCCATCGGCCCAATGGATGAAATCGTCTGGCTTGGCGACGAAGCTGCCGTGATCCTCGGTCGCGTCATCCCAGTAGCAGGTGCGGGTCAGCTCGAAGTCCAGCCGGTCGAGCCCGCGAGCATAGCGCATCATCACTTGCCGGATCTCGTCGCGATCGAGCATTTCGCGCAGCTTCTTTTCAAGGTCAGCATCAATTGCCATCTTCTTATCCCTTCAAGAATTCCAGAACAGGCGGGGCCATCAGCGGCCAGCGTTCGAAACGGCCGCGGCGGGCGGCAACATCGTTGGGGAAAGTGGATACATAGTTCCACTCCTGATCCTGCCATGGCGGCTCGGCGAGGATCGAGCCGGGGATCAGCTCGTGAACCCATTCGCTGGTGCGCCGGGTGTGCGCCATGTCGCTCTTGCCGCTGCGGAACAGCAGGACCGGCATGGTCAGCCGGGCGAAATCGGCGGGCATGATCCCCGGCATCGGGGTATCGTCACGATAGTTGAAGGCCACGGCCCATTTCTGCATCACGGCGATAAATTCATCCGGATCCTGCCGCAACAGAATGTCGCGGATGCGGGGATTGCGACTGATCTGATCAGCCCAGCTGGGCAGATCGGCCACAGCCGCCATCCCGCCCTTGGAGGCTGCTGCGACCTGATCACCGCAATAGAACCAGGCAAGCCCGGCAAGGCCGATCGCGCCACCGCTGAACCACCAGGCCGCGATCTTGGCGACATTTTCCGGCATGCGGATGCCCGCCATCAGCGAGATTCGCGATCCGGCCGACCCGCCCACCAGGGTGATATTCTTCAGCTCCAGCGCCTGGACCAGGCCGACAAGGGCTTCGGCGTTCATCACTGATTCGGTCGGGGCAGTGAAGCCGATATCGGAAGCACCGCAGCCGGGACGATCCCAGAGCAGCACGCGGTAGCCATTGTCAGCAAATACCCGCCCCAGCTCGGGCACCCCGGCCGTAACGCGTGGATAGCGCCCACCTGGCGTCAGCACCAGCGGCGGCGCGCCTTCATCGCCAATCAGTTCATAATCAAGTTCCAGCCCGCCGACTTCGATCCGCGCCATTTCAACTTCCTCTCGGGGCCCTCCGCTTTGGCGGATGGGCAATAGACATCACACCATGGTTTCGGACAGGATCTTTCCACCAATGCCATCATTCTCAAAGCGGCCGAGGCCATAATCGCCCTTGATCGTGGTGCGATGCATGGTGCGGCTCTCGCTGGGGTTATTGCCCGAAACCGTGTGCAGCATCCGCCAGTTGTCCCAAATGATGAATTCGGTCGGTTTCCAGCGATGATGGTAGCTGCACTGGTCGGCAAGCCGGTTGATGGTCTGCGCGACTTCCTCGAGCAGCGCATTGCCTGCTTCATCCTCCGCATCCAAGATCCCTTCGGACATATAGGCCGAGACGTGGAGCACCTTCTCGCCGCTATCCCGGGTCCACACCGCCGGATGGATGGCGCGCGGCATGGCGGCGGCCTGTTTGTTGAACTCTTCATTCATCGGCTTGGGGCGGATGATCTTCATGTCGGCCGGTTTGCCGAATTTCATCTGGCTGTACTGGGTGGCCAGCGAATAGAGAATTTCCTTGCCCTCGATCCGCGCAAGCAAGTCCTTGGGGAATGCCTTGTAGAGCGCGATGCCGTCGGCAAAGCCGGTGATTCCGCCATCTTCGACAATATCGATGGCGCGCAGGACGCCGGCGCGGTTGAGTTCATTGTTGTAGCAATGGTCAAAATGCCAGGGCAGCCAATGCGACACCTGTTTGCCGTTCAACTCGACAATGCCGCCATATTCCGGCGTGACGGCGATCTTGATGACACCTGGCATGGTATCCTGATCGACCCGGCTGAGCGATTTTACAGGATGTTCCTTGAGCGGACCGATTGCAGTGCTGATCGCCAGCTGCATTTCATCGCTGGGCTCAACGCCTTCGAACACGATCATGCCGTGCTGATCGAACAGGCTGGCGATCTCCTGCCGCACGGCGGGATCATTGGCCTGTTCGAGAGTCAGTCCGCCGATGCGGATGCCGAAGGGAAGACCCTGTTTCAGGGGGCGAATGTCCGGCAAGGCCATGATGCAATCTCCTGAATGTCGAAGCGTTACGGCGACAATGCCACAGATGGCGCGTGCTTGGAATAGTAAGCTGGCTTAGCTTCTCTGGATCAAGTTCTGGACGACCTTACCGCATTCTTCGCCAACTGGCCTGGTGCCGCCGGTAAGCATCGATGCGGCGATGAACCCACCAACCACAACGATGACGAAAGCTGCCGTCGCCAGGCCCAGATATTTGTCGATGAACGCCTTGATTGGTGCTCCGAATAGCCGGAACAACACGCCAACGATCATAAAGCTGATGCTGCGGCTGACCAAGCTGGCGCCGATGAAGGTGAGCAGCGGCATCGAGATAAAGCCAGCGGTAATCGTAAGCAACTTGAACGGGATCGGCGTCGCGCCCTTGATCATGATGATCTCGGAACCGTACTCGCAAAGATAACCAGCCGCTTTGGGAAAGCTGGCAGACAGTCCCAAAAGGGACAATAACTGCGTGCCTACTGTTTCATAAACGAAATGTCCGATAGCATAGCCTAGCAGACCGCCTGCGACCGACGCCAATGTGGCAATGATCGCAAAGCGCACCGCCTTTTTCGGAGCTGCCAGGCACATCACACCCAGTACAGGATGCGGCGGGATCGGGAAGAAGCTGGCCTCTACGAACGCGAATAACGCGAGCCACCACTCGGCGCGCGGATCGGCAGCCTTGGCCATGGTCCAGTCATAGAGGCGGCGCAGCATGGAATATCCCCGGTTTGGCAGTGGAGTCTGCTTAGTGCGAGACGGACTCGGCGGCAAGCGATAACCGATTTGGTTATTTATCTTGACATCGTCACGCTGTTATGGCATAAATATTGAACATCGAGATAAAGCGATTCGCCGCTGCGGCGCTTCGCCTTCGCAGTCATCCCACAAAACAGGACCAACGCATGGCGAATAGAGCCACGTCCGGTCGGCGCGCATTTGGCGCAGCGCCGGCGAAGCCCAGTTTCGCCAAATGGAGCAAGGCATTCCTTTCTGAACTTGCCGCCACTTCAAATGTCACAGCCTCGGCCAAGAAGGCAGGAATATCGACCACTCACGCCTATGACACCCGCCGCAACAACGCCGAATTCAATCGCGATTGGCGGCGCTCGCTGTTTGAGGGCTACGAACATCTCGAAATGGAACTGCTCCACCGCCTGCGCACCGGCGAGTTAAAGCCGGCCAGCGGAGCCAAGCGCGGCGTCCGCGCCTTCGACAATGCTACAGCCTTGCGCCTGCTCGCCGCTCACCGCGAAAGCGCTGCGCGGCAACGGGCAATCCGCAGCAGCGAGGATGCCGAAGCGATTGTTCTGTCCATCAACGCCAAGCTTGAGCGGATGCGCCAGCGCATGCTGGCGCCGCCAGCGATCGATGTGGAACCCCATGACCCGGCATGATCTGCTCGATTGGCTGCTGAATCTGGAAGAGCCCGACCGGCTCAAGCAGCTGAGCAAGTTGAGCCTGGACCAGAAGCAGGAATTCGCCACCCACTGGCGCCTGTGGGCCCGCAAGGACCAGCTGCCGCCCGAGGACGACTGGCGCGTTTGGTTGGTGATGGCCGGGCGCGGTTTCGGCAAGACCCGCGCTGGCGCGGAATGGGTCCGCGGCATTGCAGAGGCCGATCCCGGCGCGCGCATCGCGCTGGTTGCGGCATCGCTCGGTGAAGCGCGCTCGGTGATGGTCGAAGGCGAAAGCGGCGTGCTGGCGGTCCACCCACCGGAACGCTGCCCCAGCTATGAATCCTCGCTGCGGCGGCTGACCTGGCCAAATGGCGCGATTGCCACGCTCTATTCGGGCGGCGAGCCAGAATCCTTGCGCGGCCCGCAGCACAGCCACGCCTGCCGGTCAGGCGCAGAAGGAGGCCTTCGTCAACGAAGCCCATGCCCTGACCGACGCATTGCTGCACTGCGCCATCGAAAGCGAAACTGCCACGCCGCCGACGACACCGGCCGAAGGGACCAACTGGCTGGTCGCCGCATCGCCGACTGGAGCCTGGGCCGGGCAGGCAGGCAAGATCGCCTGCCGCCAGGCTGGCAATTGGCTGTTTGTGACCCCGCGCGATGGCATGGTCTTGCTCAATCGGACTAATGGTCAGCAGCGCCGCTACTTCGCAGGGTGGCTGTCTCCGGCGGTCCCTTCCGCACCCAGTGGCGGCACGACCATTGATACGGAAGCGAGAACCGCGATCAGTGCGCTTGTTGCTGCATTGCGGACGGCCGGTGTCTTCCCGACAAGCTGACCTCAGATGGCGTAATCAGTGCCATCTATGATGCCAGCTTCCGCAAAGCCTGCGCGCCGCAGGCGGCAGCTGTCGCAAAGCCCGCAAGCTCGGCCATCAGGAGTGGGATCGTAACACGACCAACTCATTGCTGGCTCCAATCCAAGTCGTTGCGCTTCGCGGGCTATATCGGCCTTGCTCAGTTCTTGCAGCGGTGCGTGGATCTTGAAGGTCTGACCTTCACTGCCAGCCTTGGTGGCCAGAGCCGCCAGCCCGGCAAAGCCAGCGATGAATTCTGGACGGCAATCGGGATAGCCCGAATAGTCGAGCGCGTTTACGCCGATGAAAATATCCCGTGCTCCGATCACTTCCGACCAGGCCAGCGTCAACGACAGGAAAACGAGATTACGCGCCGGAACATAAGTAACTGGAATTTCTGCGCTTAAACCACCCTTAGGCACGGCGATATCGTCAGTCAGCGCCGATCCACCGAACTGGCGCAGATCGAGCGGGAGGATGATGTGCCGTTCGGCTCCAAGTGTAGCGGCGATTTTGATGGCTGCATCAATCTCGCGCCGGTGACGCTGATTGTAGTCGATTGTCAGCGCGCAGACCCGGTAGCCTGCTTCACGGGCCAAGCCAGCCGAAACCATCGAGTCGAGACCTCCCGAAAGCAGCACCACGGCCGCGCGGCCCGAGCCTTTGGTGATCTCACTCATTGCCATCGGCTAGCCCGGCTACGGGCCGCCGGCAACCGCGCTCAAGACCCGCAGTCACCAACCCTGCGTCCTTCGGCAGTAAAATCGAACGGCAGACCGTCAACAATACCCTGTGATTCGATCTGAACGAGCCGCCCAGTCTCGCGACGGATGTGGGTACGGCCATAGCCCCGACCGCGACAAGTGTATTGCACTGTCACGTCGCTTGGGCTGTCAGCAACGATCAATTGCTCACATTGGCTAGCCGGATGGCGCAGCTGAATCAGCCTGCGACCATCATGGAGGCAAAGCTGCTCAACCGAAGATCGGGAGTCGCGGTCACGCAGCTCCCAGTGCCCGCTCTCAAGCTGATTGAGCATGGCCAGCCCCTGTCGTTGACCAACAGCGGGCGCAGCAAATCCTGCCGCAACAACTACCAGCAGTGCTGATGGCACCAACCAGCGGGACTGGTTCTTAGTCTTTCCCCAAATATTCATCTTCGATCCAAGTGCAGATTCGCGCTGCGACGCATTGTAGCGATTCCATAGGCAGCGGCAATGTGTGTCATGCCAGCGGTGAATGGAGTATTTACAGATCAATGCTGAAGACCTTAGAGCAGAATGCGCAATCGACCGAAATCATTCCATCGTCGCCGCGCATTTCGGCCAACTCAGTGCCGGGAAAGCGCGACAGTACTCCCCGGTAATGCTCTTGCGAACACCGACAGCCCCGCGTCAGGTGCGCCAGTGGCTCGACTCGAACTTCCTGCTCCTCGTGGAAAAGGCGCCAGACCATCGCCTCAAGAGACAGTGTCGGATCGACCAACTCCTCGTGGCGAATGCTGCCTGCCAAGACCGCGACGTGTTCCCATTCCGGATGGTCCAGCCGGACGTGCAGCCGTTCGCGACCTTCCTCGCCCTCGGCAAGATGCTGCGCCAGCAGACCGGCGGCAATACAATGCCGACCGGCCCATTTTACACTCGTGCGGATAATTGTCGGCAATTGCTCAGACTGGGCAAAATAGGCCTCGCAAGCCTGCGACAGCGAATCACCCTCAAGTGGAACGATTCCCTGGTAGCGCTGACCAGATGCGGCATCGTCAAATGTGATGGCCAGATAGGCCTGGCCAAACAATGCATAAAGCGAGGGGTTTGCCCCCAGCATCGCCAGCCTTTCAGCGTCGTGGCTAACATAGCCGCGCACCGCGCCATCACGATAGTCGCAGGCCAGCAGCCCGACGATCCCGCCCTGAGTTTGCGCCTGCATCGTCAGTTGGCTGCCATCATCCTTGAGCAGCGAGCCAATCAACCCAGCCAACACCAGCGCCTCGGCCAGCAAGTGCCGAATCGGCGTCGGGTAATCGTGCGCCGACAGAATGACATCCAGCACTGGTCCGAGCCGCACGACCCGCCCGCGCGCATTGCGCAGCGGGATCGTGAAACCCAGCAGTTGATCGTAGCCAGTCTCGCCGGGCGGAATTGCCTGCAATTCGCTCACAACTGTCCAAAAGCCCAGCGCAGCACCGACTTTTGCGCATGAATGCGGTTTTCCGCCTCGTCCCAGACCACCGACTGCGCACCTTCAATGACCCCGTCGGTAACTTCCTCACCTCGGTGTGCCGGTAGGCAGTGCAAGAACAACGCTCCCGGCGCCGCCGCCGCCATAAGTTTTTCATTGACTTGAAACGGCGCCATTGCCGCAATCCTCGCTTCGGCACCGGTTTGCCCCATTGAGACCCAGGTATCGGTAACGACCACATCGGCCCCCGCGACGGCCTGGTCAGGTTCGCGATAGACCGCAATGCTGGCGCCGCCAGCGCGCGCGCGCTCGATGAAGCCCTCATCGCTGTCATAGCCTTCGGGCACGCCGATTCGGACATTGAATTTGAGCAGCCCCGCCGCCTCAACGATCGAGTTCAACACATTATTGCCGTCACCCAGCCATGCCACTTCAAGCCCAGGAAGCGCTTTGCCGTGTTCGATCACAGTGAGCAAATCGGCCATTATCTGGCAGGGATGCGATTGATCGGTAAGACCGTTGAGCACCGGCACGCTGGCATGCTCGGCCAGTTCTTCAAGCTTGGCGTGATCGTCGGTGCGCAGCATGATCGCGTCGGCCATGCGGCTAAGTACACGCGCGGTATCGGCAATCGTTTCGCCGCGGCCCAGCTGCATGCTGCCGGTTTCCATAACAATTGCGCTGCCACCGAGCTGACGCATCGCCATGTCGAACGAAACGCGAGTGCGGGTCGAGTTCTTTTCGAAGATCATCGCCAGCACATGACCCGCGAGCGGCGCATCGGCATCGGCGCGGCCCTTTGTCCAGCCTGCCCGCGCTGCCTTGCGGGTGAGCGCATCGTTTAGCATCGCCGCCACCGCATCGCCACCTGCGTCGATGAGATTGAGAAAATGCCGGGTCATGCTGCTGCACCTTCAAGACTGAAGTTCGCCGCAGCGGCGGAGAGCCTGTCCATGAATTCGTCGATATGTTCATCGCCAATCACAAGCGGCGGCACAATCCGCACGACATTATCGCCCGCAGACACCGTCAAGAGCCCATGATTGTCGCGCAGATGAGCGACGAAGCCGCGTGGTTCGACTGTCAGCTTCAGCCCCAGCATCAGCCCGCGCCCGCGCACCTCAACGAACAGCTCGGGATAGTTGCCAATGAATTGTTCCATGCGGGCGGCGAGTTTCGCGCCCTTTTCGCGCACGTTTGCAAGAATATCCTCTGCGGCGAAGGCATCGAGTACCGCCTCACCCGCTGCCATGGCGAGCGGATTGCCGCCATAGGTCGATCCATGCGTGCCTGCAATCATCCCGCGCGCCGCCTTTTCTGTGGCTAGACAAGCACCCAAGGGGAAGCCGCCGCCGATGCCCTTGGCCGTCGCGAGGATGTCTGGAGCAATGCCATAGTGCTCGTGAGCATAGAACGTGCCGCACCGGCCGACCCCGCTCTGCACTTCATCGAGCACCAGCATCAGATCATGTTCATCCGCCAGTTCACGAAGACCTTGGATGAATTGATCCGATCCCGCCCGCACGCCGCCTTCGCCCTGCACCGGCTCGACCAGGAAGCCCGCCGTTCTCGGCCCGATCGCTGCCCGGGCTGCTGCAAGGTCATCAAACTCGACATAGGCAAAGCCAGGCAGCAAGGGTTTGAAGCCCTTGTGCATTTTCTCCTGGTTGGACGCACTGATCGTCGCCATGGTCCTGCCATGGAAGGCGTTGTTGAAGGTGATCAGCTCGTATTTGTCGTCATTGCCGACATGCTGGTGATAGGCGCGCGCGGTCTTGATCGCGCATTCCACCGCCTCGGCGCCAGAATTGGTGAAGAACACCGTGTCGGCAAATGTCAGGTCAACTAGCCGCTGTGCCAGCCGCTCACCCTGCGGACTGCCGTATAGATTCGAGACATGCATCAGTTCAGCGGCCTGGCTCTGAATCGCACCGATCAGCCCCTTATGCGAATGGCCGAGGCTGTTGACTGCAATGCCTGCGGCGAAGTCCAGATAACGGCGACCATCTTCACCGATCAGATGGCAGTGATCTCCGCGGACTGGCCTGAAGGCGGTCCGAGGATAGACAGGCATCAACGGCGTAATTGGCATGGCGAACATCCCTTGCATCGCAAATTTGAAATCGAGAATCGCAAACGACAAATGGCGGCCCCCTAAAGGACCGCCATTCGCGCGCGTTTATGCACTTGCAGGCCCCCGGTCAATTTCCGGGAACAGCTGCGACCGGGATCAATCCTGACGCGGCGCCAGGTTGACCGCCGAATATTTGCCTCGTCGGTCGACTTCAATATCGAATTCGAGTCGGTCGCCTTCGTTGAGGCCCTGCATGCCGGACCGTTCGACCGCACTGATATGGACGAATGCGTCGGGCTGGCCATCGTCACGGGTGATGAAGCCGAAGCCCTTCATACCGTTGAAGAATTTCACCGTGCCAGTCGCACGCTCACCAGTCAGCTGACGCTGCGGCGCCTCTTTCTGCTGCACGGCGATAACGTCACCAACAACAACCAGATCACTCGCCGAAATCTTGCCGCCGCGATCGACGAGCGTGAATTCGAGCTGCTGACCTTCTGCCAGGCCTTCAAGCCCGGCCCGCTCAACCGAGCTGATGTGTACGAACACATCCTCGCCGCCTGCATCCTGCTGGATGAAGCCGAAGCCCTTGTGCGCGTTGAAAAATTTTACCGTGCCCTTGCCCTGGCCAACGACCTGGGCCGGCATGCCGCCGCGATCACCGCCGCCGCCGCCAGGTCCACGAGGCGCGCCGCCACCGCCGAAGCGATTGCCGCCACCCGGTGGGCCGCGATCACCGCCGCCGAAGCCGCCACTGCGCGGTGCGCCAAAGCGATCACCGCCTCCGCCACCGAAGCGGTCACCACCGCCACCGCTGAATGGATCGAAACTGTCTTCTCCGAAACCGTCCCGCTTGTCCCGGCCCTTGCCGCGACGTCCTCTATCGAAACCCATAAATCCGAACGTACCTTCGCTTCGCCCAAGAGTTGATCGCCAGATCGCGCGGACGAATCACGCCTGACGTCAGGGCTGGCAACTGGCGTGGATCGGCCAATAACCTTACTCTGCATCATGACTCATAATGGAAAATTATGGCAATAGCGAATCGATTCAGGAGAAGTTCAGTCACTGGTGAAGTGGTGTGACATTTGTGCCATGATGCACTTGCCTTGCCCTTCGTGACATTGCGCGGCTAGACCGGGTTCACGCAAGCCTTTGCAAGCGCTGCAACTTGAAGGATGATCCGCACCGATGTTCCGCAAACTGACCGAAACCGTCTTCGCCAGCCCGCAAATCGGACTTGCCGAAGTCGCCGCCGCCAAGGCACAGGGCATCGTCCTGATCGTCAACAACCGCCCTGAAGAGGAAAGCGACGACCAAACCCCCGGAGCAGAAATCGAAGCTGCAGCCAGCGCGGCGGGCATTGCCTATGTCGCCATTCCCGTAACCCACGCCGGTTTCAGCGAACAGCAAGTCAGCGCTATGGCCACTGCGTTGCAAGGAGCAAGCGGCCCGGTTCTGGCCTATTGCCGTTCGGGCACCCGGTCCACCTTGCTCTGGGCACTCGCCGAAGCGAGCCAGGGCGCGGACCCCGCCGAGATCGCGGCGAGCGCTGCCGAGGCCGGCTATGACATCTCGCCCGTGCGCCCGCTTGTCGATATGCTGGCCGCAGGCAAAGCGTGAATATGATCGCGGTTCAGTTGCTTGGTTCGCTGGCGGCAGTGCTGTTGCTGGCGGCCTGTGCATGGAAGCTGGGGCTGGGCGGCGACGTGCGCATCCGCAGCGAGGACGAGGCGCGACGGCTGGCACGCGAGGCGATCTGGGGCTTCGAGGCGGCCGAAGTCGGGCTCGACCGCGCTGGCATTGGCGCGCTGCTGCGCGATTACACCGGCCGGATCATGCTGCTGCGCCGCCACGGCGCGCATTTCGCCGCGCGGTTGCTTGATAGCCACGAAGGCATCCGGCTCGACCGCAATTTCCTTGTGATCTCCACCGGTGAGCGCGCTTTTGGCACAGTGACGCTCGACCTGCGCGAGGAAGCCCAAGCCTGGGCCGGCGCTCTGCGGCGGCTGGGGAGCTGACAGCAATGGGCTTTGATCCGGTACCATACGCGATTCCAGGCTTTGTGGCTCTTATCCTGCTCGAGATGCTCTGGGCGAGGCGCCGCGCGCCGACCGCCTATGAACCGCGCGACACGCTGACTTCGCTGTTGCTGGGGCTGGGCAGCACGGTCGTGGGCGTGGCAGTGGCGGGAGCACTCTTTGCTGCGGCTACATGGCTCTATCAGTGGCGCATCTACACCTTCGGCTGGCAGTGGTGGGTCTGGGGGCTGGCCTTCGTGCTCGATGATCTGGGCTATTATATCGGCCACAGGCTGGGTCACCGGGTGCGCTGGTT
Source organism: Sphingomonadaceae bacterium (assembly GCA_947473355.1). Lineage (GTDB taxonomy): Bacteria > Pseudomonadota > Alphaproteobacteria > Sphingomonadales > Sphingomonadaceae > Novosphingobium. Next base: position 15,115 of record CANJCQ010000074.1, read on the forward strand.
CTGGGCGAGCCACGTCAACCACCACTCCAGCCAGCACTACAACCTCTCGACCGCGCTGCGGCAGACCTGGACCGGCCCGGTCGCGCTGTCGTTCGTGTTTCGCATTTCCCTCGCGCTCGCCGGCTTCCACCCGGCGATGCTGGCGACCTGCGCCGGTTTCAACCTGATCTACCAGTTCTGGATCCACACCGAAGCTATCGGCCGCTGCCCGCGCTGGTTCGAGGCAGTGATGAATACCCCGAGCCACCACCGGGTGCATCACGCGACCAACCCGCGTTATCTCGACCGCAATTTTGCCGGGGTGTTCATCGTCTGGGACCGCCTGTTACGCAGCTTCACACCCGAGGACGACACTGACCCTGCGCGCTACGGCATCACCCGCCAGCTCGGCAGCTTCAACCTGCTGTGGGCCGCCTTCCACGAATGGATCGCGATAGTCCGCGACGTGAGGCGCGCACCGTGGCGGGCGAAGTGGGGCTATGTCTGGCGCTTGCCCGGCTGGAGCCACGATGGCAGCCGCGAGACGAGTGATATGATACGAGAGCGGTGGCTAGGGCGGGAGTGAATGGGGGCGGCTGGTTTCGACGCCATGCACGAACCCGCTCCGCGGGAGGGTCGCTTTGAGCTGACATAGTGTGATAATCATAGGCTTTGGCCGAGGAGAGGCCGCCGTCTGACCATGGAGTTCCTTCAACGAGAGGAACTTGCCATGACTACTACCGCTACCACCCCGATCAGTCCGCTGCGCCAGCGGATGCAGCACGACATGATGATGCGTGGGCTGTCGCCGCGCACACAGCACCAGTATGTCCGCAACGTCCAGCGCTTTGCCGCCTTCCTCAAGCGCCCACCCGATACCGCCACGTCGGAGGATCTGCGTAACTTCCAGATCCACCAGCATGAAGCAGGAGCCAGCGTGCCCACCATCAACGGCACGGTCTCGGCGCTGCGTTTCCTGTACACCGTGACGCTGCGGCGGAGGGACCTCGCGCGCGGCCTGGTCGCGACGCGCCGGCCCCACACGGTGCGCGAGGTGCTGAGCGTCGAGGAAGCCGCACGGCTGCTCGAGGCCGCGCCGGGCATCAAGTACAAGGCTGCGCTCGGCGTGGCATACGGAGCCGGACTGCGGGTCTCGGAGGTTGCGCACCTCAAGGTCGACGATATCGACAGCCAGCGCATGCTGATCCGGGTCGAACAGGGCAAGGGCGGGCGAGACCGCAACGCCATGCTGTCGCCGCAGCTCCTCGAGCTGCTCAGGATATGGTGGCGCGAGGGCAAGCGGCGCGGCGTGATGTTCCCACATGGCTGGCTGTTCCCGGGCCGCAGCTACACCGATCCGATCTCGGCCCGGCAACTGCACCGTGCGGTCCAGGAAGCCGCCGAGGTTGCCGGGATAAGGCGGCGCATCAGCCCGCATACGTTGCGCCACAGCTTCGCCACGCACCTGCTCGAGCAGGATGTCGATATCCGCGTGATCCAGGTCCTGCTCGGCCACGCCAAGATCGATACCACCGCAATCTACACCAAGGTCTCGACCAAGACGATCCAGGCGGTGGCCAGCCCGCTCGACCGGATCATCTCGCTGATGGAGGGCAAGAGCCCGCCCGGCTGAGCCGGTGCGCCCCGACCTCGAGGTCGCCGACATCTTCCGCAGCGCCGGTCCGGCCTACCGGGAAGCCCATGCGGGGCATCTGGGCCTTGGCCAGCTCAAGGTGATGACGGCGATCGAGCATTGCCGCACCCCGGCGCTCGGCGGGCACGTCGAGGCCTGCACCGACTGTGGACACTGGCGGGTGGCCTACAACTCCTGCCGCAACCGGCACTGCCCCAAGTGTCAGGGTGCTGCGGCGCGCATCTGGCTGGCCGAGCGCGAGGCCGACCTGCTGCCGGTCGGCTACTTCCATGTCGTGTTCACCCTCCCGGCCGAAGTCGCCGCCATCGCCTTCCACAACAAGGCGGTGCTTTACGATCTGCTGTTCAAGGCTGCCTCCGAGACAATGCTGACCATCGCCGCCGATCCTCGGCACCTCGGCGCCCGGATCGGCATCACCGCGGTGCTTCACACCTGGGGTTCGGCGATGACCTATCATCCGCACGTGCACATGATCGTGCCGGGTGGCGGCATCGCCCTTGACGGGTCGCGCTGGATCTCCTCGCGTCCCGCTTTCCTCCTGCCGGTGCGAGTGCTGGGCAAGCTGTTCCGCCGCCTGTTCCTGACCCGGCTGCTCCAGTTGCACGACGCCGGGCGGCTAGCCTTCTTTGGATCGCTCTCACCGCTGGCCAACCGCCGCGCCTTTCTCGACCATCTCGCCCCGGCCCGGAAGACTAGCTGGGCGGTCTATGCCAAGCCACCGTTTGCTGGACCGCAGGCCGTACTCGCTTACCTCGCGCGCTATACCCATCGCGTCGCCATCTCGAACCGCCGCCTTCTTGGCTTCGACGAGGCGGGGGTCACCTTCCGCTACAAGGACTACAGGCGCGGCGATCCCGACCGGCAGCAGGTGATGACGCTCACTACCGATGAGTTCATCCGCCGCTTCCTGCTCCACGTCCTCCCCCGCGGGTTCCATCGCATCCGTCATTACGGCCTGCTCGCGGGCTCATCCCGCAAGGACAACCTCGCCCAGGCGCGCCGACTGCTCGCAGTCCCGCCGGTGGTCGACGAGGCTCCTGACGAGAGAACCGAAGTTAGCCCGCCTTGCCCCTGCTGCGGCGGACGTATGATTGTGATCGAGACCTTTGCACGCTGGTGCCAACCACGAGCCCCACCAGCACCCGCCGCGCCGATCCGGGAACTCGCGCCATGACCCGGCATGGCTCATCTCCCCCGCTGGCCCGTTCACCCCAGATCAGGCCACAAGACCCGCATGCGCGTTGCATTGGTGGAGGCCCATTCCGGAGCGCGTGCGCTATAAACTCTGAGCCTGGTGCCAAATCATCGTCCGGAAAGCACTTGCCGGACCGGTCCCGAACCGCTCAAGCGGCATCGTACGCTGCAAGCTCGACCGACCCGCAGCACAAATCCACATAGCCCATAACGTGCGGCCCGCGGGTTCCTGCATGTTAGGATTTCGTACGCAAACGCCCGAAATCCTTCGACAATTGCATTCGTTCGGCTGCTGTCCGCACTTGCCTGAAAGCGGTCGAATGTTCAGCCGACCCTACCCGCCCGCCGAGGCCGAAGGCAACTGCTATGAATTCAACGATATCCTCGATATGGCCCGATGACTTAAAAAGCCTCGGGAAAACCCGAGACGCCTCATAGAAACGACTGGAACATAGCAATGGAGCTTATGGTGAGGGTTGGGGTAAGCGACATATCGCGCGCCAAACATTTCTACGACGCGATCACTGAAATTGTTGGTGCGCCGTGTACGCTGAATCATCCCGGCCTTGTTGCTTACGGCATAGGGGAAGGCTTGCTCATGATCGGGCGGCCGGCCGAGGGCGAGCCGAGCATCGGTAACGGCGTTCAGGTTAGCTTCTGCGTGGACGATCCCGCTAAAGCCGGCCGAGCCTATGCCACAGCACTTGACTTGGGCGGCGGCTGCGCGGGGCCGCCCGGCTCGCGCGGCCGTGGCCGCAATCGCTTTTACGGCGCCTATTTCCGCGATCTCGACGGCAACAAACTTTCGGTGTTCACGCGGACGCCGGAAATCTGACGGTTAGGAGAGCCACCGTTTGTTTCGACGACATAGAGCGAAGGCGGCTTAGATTGGTGCACGCGATCCGGACAACACCGCCAATGTTAGCCACGCCGCCATAGCGTTCTGGTTGCGTGTAGGATGGAAGCGGCTGAACGGCAGCAAACCACCACTATTAGCCGATACCAGACTGACAGGAATCCGAGACATTTCAGCCATTCCAGCCCTAAAAAAGGGGCCGGAGCATAGCGCTCCGGCCCATTAAGGTGTTGTTCGCAGGAGGAACATCGGATGGCGGGGGCGGGTGGGAGGAGAGGAGGAAACCCACCCCCGCCAAACTGGTGGAAACTTAGGGTCAGGACCTGTTAAATTGCTTGCATGATGGGCTGAGGGTTGATTCAATGGTGGCACCAGGAGGTGCTGCTTGTGGACGATCTGTTTATGCTGAGCGAGGTGCAGATGCGCCGGATCAAGCCATTTTTCCCGCGATCGCA
>CANJCQ010000075.1 GCA_947473355.1 Sphingomonadaceae bacterium
ACTCCGAACGCCATCTCGTCAAACGCGAAACCTACAAGGCCCGTCGCTCAGTCGCCCTGGCCGAGTGGCAATCGCTCGCCGTCTAAAGTCGATGTTGTGGGCCCTCGTGCGCCAATCGGAGACGAGTGGCGATTAAACTGACAGCACCCGCAACAAAGCTTTGATATATTTATACTTCCTGCTAGAAGCTTTTTCTTCAATCTTCCGTAAGGTTCATAGTTAGAATGAATACTGTCAAGGTGTTAAGTGATATCTCAGTTGCCGTCATCGGCTTAGGATATGTCGGGCTTCCCGTTGCCGTTGCCCTAGCCCGTAAATATCCGACGATCGGTTTTGACATTGATGCAAGGCGAGTTTCGACGTTGCGTAACGGCATTGACTGGACCGGGGCAATTTCGCAGGAAGAACTGGTGGCAAGCAAGCTTGAATTCCAGTCCGATCCCACAGCGCTGGCGGACAGCAACTTCTTCGTCGTGGCGGTTCCCACCCCGTTAACCACAGGCAACAGACCCGATTTCTCCATGCTAGAAAGCACTTGCAAGCTGCTTGGCGCGGTGCTGAAGCCCGGCGCGACGATCGTTTTCGAATCGACCGTGTTTCCCGGCGCGACAGAGGAAATCTGTGGCCCCGCGCTGGAAAAGGCCAGCGGCCTGAAGTGCGGCGTTGATTTCAAGCTGGCCTACAGCCCCGAGCGGATCAATCCCGGCGACAAGGAACGCCAGCTTGAAGCGATCATCAAGATCGTCTCGGCGCAAGATGAAGAGTCGCTCGAACTCGTCGCCGGTGTCTATGGGGCGATCATCGACGCGGGCATTTACCGCGCCAGCTCGATCAAGGTGGCTGAAGCCGCGAAAGTCCTCGAAAACACACAGCGAGACATCAACATCGCCCTGATGAACGAGATGTCAAAGATCTGCGGGCTGATCGGCATCCGCATGGCGGACGTACTCAAGGCTGCAGGCACGAAGTGGAACTTTCTCCAGTTCACGCCGGGGCTTGTCGGCGGTCACTGCATCGGGGTCGATCCTTACTATCTCACCGCCAAGGCAGAACAGCTGGGTTATCACCCGGAAGTGATTTTGGCCGGGCGCCGCATCAATGACAGCATGCCCGCCTATCTTGCCAGCCAGATCGTTCTCAAGCTGGCCGTCCAGGGCATGCCGATCCGCGATGCGCGCGTGGGCATTCTGGGCATCACCTACAAGGAAGGCGTGCCGGACATCCGCAATTCGAAGGTCGTCGATCTTTACGAGGCGCTGGCGACATATGGCATCAAACCGCGGGTCGCCGATCCGCGCGCCGATGTTGAAGAAACCCGGCACGAGCATGGTATCGAATTGGAAGACTGCGCCGACTGGAGCGGCCTTGATGTTCTGATCCTAGCCGTCCCCCATCCCGAATATTCCGAAGCGATCCAAGATCAGATCAACCGGTCGGTTCGCGATGGAGGAATCTTCGTGGACATCAAGTCGATTGTGAACTCGAACGCGCTTCGTTCCGACTTGATCTACTTGTCGCTCTAGGAAATCAAACCATGCAACCGGTCAGAATTGCGCCTGTCGGCACTTGCCGCATCCACACTCCGCTTCGTCGCGCGGCGAAGCGGTATCCCTTCGAGCTGGCCTTGGCACGCAACTACGGCTTCGTGCATACCAGCTCGGAAGTCTTGCAGCAGCTTGACCTGATCCTGGGTGGGGAGCCGGTGCCGCAGGCGCTGTGGCCGCTGATCTATCGCCCGAACACGACGGCGGAGTTCCTGTCCCGCCCGTCGCTGCCGGCGGATACGTATTTCTTCGAAATATCGTCGGCCAAGCACGTAACCATTGATGGTGTGCCGATCCAGATCAACTACGTCAACCGCCACTTCAGCGACTTTTTCGCCGAAACGGAGGTTGCGCGGCATTTCTGGTCCAGCGCCAACGATGGTGCTGCGGAACAGCGCAGTGACTGGCTGCAGACCGTCAGCCAGTTCCAGCGCCTGTCGGCCGACCAGAAGGCACTTCTGGAATCGATCCGGATGAGCGAACTCACCCCGGATGAAATCCGGGCCGACATGGCCGCGATCGTCGAACGCGTCGGCGCGGAAAAGGCGGTGTTCGTCACCCATGTCAACGCGTTTACGCCGGATGGCGCGCCGATTGCCTCGCGCAAGCTGCTGATCGACCTGGTGGACAAGATCGCCAAGAAACTGGGGGTCCGCCGTTTCGATCCGACGGTGCACATGAACGCCTTCGGCCAGATCAACGCGATGGAACGCGATGGTCTGGACCTGACCCACTTCACGCTGCCTTTCGCCGATCACCTGGGCGAAGACTGGTTCCACAAGTATATCGAACCGCTGGGCGCAAAGGTCGATGTTGAAGCTTCGGAGTCGGCCGCGCGGGCGCAGGCCGAAGTCGCCCAGCTGCGCGCGCTTCTGGAGACTGGCCAGATCATCGAAATTTCGCGCAAGTTGCGGGCCATCGTCCGCGCCGACGACGCGCGCGAGGATCACTATCGCCTGCTGGGCCAACTGTCCTTCATGCTGGGGGACTACGAACAGGCCATCGCCATCCTGCAGAACATGCGCGCGGCCACCGGCGCCAACGAGGAAGACGACATCCTGCTAATGAAGTCGCACCTGGCGCAGGGGGACAACCAGCAGGCGCTCAGTTTTGGGCGGTCGCTGCTGTCGGACGAGCGCGAGACGGACGAAATCCTCGAAGCCAGCGCCATTGCGGCGGGAAGGCTTGGTTTCGACGACGAGACGCGGGTCTACTGGGAGAGACTGATGCGTTCCGGGGAGCAAAGCGACCTTGCTGCCTCTGCGATGCTGGCACTGTTGCTGCGCACCGATGACCATGACGGGGTGATCAAACTGGCCGACCAGATTCTGCTGGGCAGGCCGACCCACGTCGAGAGCATCAAGGCGAAGTGGCAGGTCTATGTTGCCCAGCGCGATATCCCCAGCCTCGCCGCTCTGGCCAGCTACAGCGCCGCGCTTGATGGCGAAACGACTTTCGCCCTAGCCCGGATCGCCTGGGAGGCGGGTCTGGCAAAGCCTGCGGCAGCGATGATCGCACCGCAACTCAAGCAACCCAGCCCTGACAAGGACGCGGTGGAATGGGCCCGGCGGATGAACGACCAGTGGCGCGAAGCGGGCCAGAAAGCGCTCGACGCGGGCGAACTCGACAAGGCTGCCGACCTGCTTCAGGCCTGCATCGAGCTGGAGCCTGCCGCGAACCCCTCGATCAGGGCAAGGCGCGCGCTGGAGCAGCGTTTTCGCGCCGATCTGCGCGAAGCGTTTGTCGGCAAGGATTATCGCCAGGTCATGAAGCTGACGCGTATTGCCCTGCAATACAACATCACCTTCAGCGGATTTGACCGCATTGTCGGGCGTTCTGCCGCCGAACTGGGCGATTATGGCATAGCCCTGCCGCACCTCCAGAAGGTTGCGGACATGGATGCGACGGTTGCGGCGCGCTTGCAGTTTGCCCGGATCGCGGTGAAGGCGAAAGACTATCTGCAGGCGCTGCGGGCCTACAACGCGATTGTTGCCGATGCCGAAACCACCGATGCGCAGCGCGAAGAGGCGGTGCGCGCGGTCAACGGCATGTTCTCTGCCACCGTGCGTGCCGCCCGTGAAAGCATCGATGTCGGCAAGGTCGATCAGGCCTGGCAACTGCTCAAGCTGCTCTCGCGCCATTGCGACAAGACCGAGCGGATCAAGCAGGAACAGGGCCGTATCATCCGCCAGCTGCGCGCGGAACTGAAAGTTCTCGATCCAGCTGACCACGCCGCGCGGCTGGAACTGGCGAACACCATCCTGAGCCTTGATCCGGGCGACATTGGCGTGCGGCGCATCGCTGCGGGCACTGCCATGCGCATACACAATTTCGCGGAGGCGCGGGAACACTGGCGCACGTTGGCCAGACAGGATGAGATGACGCCGCAGATCGAAGCGGTCATGGCAAAGTGCGATTTGTGGATCTCGCGTGAGCAGGCCCGGAAATCGGCCTGAGCCATGACACCCGCCACTGGACATACCTATGCGGCGACCGAACGCGCGGCAGATGAAGACTATCTGATCGTCGATCCGGCGACGGCTGCTGCAGCCGAACGCCCGGATGGGCTCGACGCTATTGTGGGAGAGCTGACGCGCCTGCTGCAGGGTGCCCGCAACGTTGCCAAGGCAAAGGCAGCGTTGGCCGAAGCGCGCGCGCTTGTCAGCGATTTTGCCGATCACGTCGAGGTGCGTAGCTCCATCCTGCAATTGCGGGCGAAGGCAGGCGACACGATCGGTCTGCTCCAGGACCTCGAAGCGCTGTTCCAGGAGTGCCCGGCTGACCGGACGATCTTTGAGCTCTATTTGCGCCGCCTGATTCAGTTGCAGGCAAACGGCCAGGCGCTTGAGTTGCTGAGCGGGGTCTTGCCGCTGACGTCCAGCAGACCGGCCGAACTGATTGAACGTGCGGAATTACTGAACCGCATCCACGCATTCACCGAATCCGATGCGACTTACGCCCGCATCCTGTCGATCGATGACCAGAAGTCGGTGCGGGTTTCCTGGGCAAAGCGCCTGGCGAAGCGCGCCCTGTTCGAGGATGCCGGGCTGTTGCTGGAAGGCAGCGTCGGGCTCAACCTGACGGGCGAGAAGGCGAAGGAACTGCTCGCCTCGATTGATTCGGAACGGACATTCTTCCAGCGGTTCCGCAGTTCCAAGGATCTGCGCGGCAAGGACTTTCGGCTGATTGCCATGGAACTGGCCATCCTGCGCTACAGCGAGCGCGATATTCCCGCCACGTTGCCCGAACAGCTCAAAGTGCAGCTGGTTACCGGCAATTTGGGTGCGGGCGGGGCCGAACGGCAGTTTTGCGGGCTGAGCCGGCTCATTCAGGCGCATGTCGAAAACCGTGAAACTGGCACCGATCCGGGCTTTGCCAGCGTCGAATTGGTCGTCAAGGAACATACCCGGCCGGGTGTTTCGGATTTCTTTCTGGACGATCTGCGCAAGGCTGGGGTTCCCGTCCACCAGATGAACGAGATGAAGCCGGTGGCCGCGCATCACCAGGCCGAACTCGATGCGGATATGGCCCACCTGCTGAAGATGCTGCCGCCGCAAGTCCACTTCGGCGTGGTGCGGCTGGCGCCGCACTTGCGCATGACGCGCCCCGATGTCGTCAGCCTGTGGCAGGACGGCAGCTGCCTGATCGGCGCTCTGGCCGCCCTGTTCGCGGGTGTGCCGCGCATCCAGCTGATGTTCCGCGGGTTACCGCCGAACATCCGGGTCAAGCGCTACAAGCCCGAATACGAACTGCTGTACAATGCACTCGCCACGATTCCCGGGGTAGAATTCGTCTGCAACAGCCGGTCAGGGGCGATAGCCTATGCTGAATGGCTGGGTATGCCGCTCGAACGTTTTGAGGTGCTGTATAACGGCGTTGAATTCCCGCCCACCGCCGGGGATCCGTCGGACCACCGGATCTGGGACGAATTTGCCGCCAGGACAGCCGATGCCACCGAGACGATCGGCGGCGTGTTCCGGCTCGAACCCGACAAGCGCCCGCTCCACTGGATCAGGATGGCCGCTGTCTATGTGAGCGATCGGCCCAAGGCACGCTTCGTCATTGTCGGCGATGGCAGCAACATGGCAGATGCGCGCAATCTTGTTGCCCAGCTCAAGCTTGAAGATAGGCTGCTTTTTGTGGGCAAATCGAATGCTGTCGGCTTCTGGTATGACAAGATGGATATCAAAGTCCTGCTGTCGCGGTTCGAAGGGCTGCCGAATGTGCTGATCGAAGCGCAATACTTCGGCTGTCCCGTGGTTTCGACCCCGGCTGGCGGTGCTGCCGAATGTTTCGATCCGGGATCGACCGGGCATGTGCTGGACTGCGCCGAAAACCCCTGCATGGATCAGGCTTGCGAGTGGATCCGCGAATATGTCGATCGCAGACGCCATGATCCCGAGCACATCGCCACCGCTGCGCGGTCGGTAGTGCAACGTTTTCACGTTGACCGGCAGTTCGAAAAATTCCATGCGATTTGCCGCCTCCCCTTGCGATCACTCCTGGAGGGTTAATGTCAATCCGCACGCTAGTCCTTTCGATTGCCAGTCTCTGCGTCCTTGTTGCCGGCTGCACCGTGCCGCGTCAGGGTGCGCTCCGCACCGAATTGCAGCGGGGATCGGATTACCCCGGTATCTCGGTTCAACCGATCGATGAAAGTTTTGCGCTGACCAGCCGGAAGCCCGTCCTTGAAGGCCTGACCGACGAGATGCGGCTGGCCCCGGTCATGGCGATGGGCCAGCTTTCGCGGGGGGATCAGCTTGGCGTAACCATCATCGAAGGTTACAGCACCGCCGTGCCATCGGCGATCGGCGGGCGGCTTGAGCTGGCGCGGGTCGATGTGGCGCCCGATGGCTCGATCGTGGTTCCCTTCGCCGGGCGGCTGCAGGTGGCCGGGCTGCCGGTGGAGCGCGCTCGCCAAGCCATTGAAAGCCGCCTCAGCCGCAAGCTCTACAAGCCGCAGGTTCAGTTGCGGCTGCTGGAATCGCCCGGCAAGTCGGTGTCGATCGTCGGCGCGGTCAGGAAGGGTGGCTCCTATCCGCTGGCTCCCGGCATGGCGCGGCTGGCGGACCTGATCGGCGCGGCCGGCCTTGAAGCCGACCAGCCTGAGCAGGTCCAACTCGAACTGCGGCGCGACGCGCGCAGCTATCGTCTCAGCCTCAAGACGCTGCTGGGCGATCCGCTTGAAAACGTTGCGCTGCAACCCGGCGATGTTGTCTCGGTTGTCCGCGAGATCGGTCACGTGACGTTGATGGGGGCGGTGGCCATGCCGGGCCGGATCGAGATTGCCGGTGAAGAATATTCCGTACTCGACGCACTTGCCCAGGCACGCGGGCTTGACGGCAAGAGCGCGGACCCCTCGGGCGTCTACCTGTTCCCCGCCAGCGGTCGCAGACCTGCCGGTGAGCCGTTGGCGATCTACAGCATCGACATCCGCGATCCCCGGCAGGTGCTGCTGGCCCGGCAGCTCCGCTTGGCCGATGGCGATCTGATCTACGTATCGACGGCAAGCTTCGCCCAGACAATCAAGGTGCTTGACGTTATCAGCCGCGCGCTGACGCCGCTGTCGCGCGTCCCCGGCCTATGAGCGCGGTTGCCTTCGCGGAGCGGCCACGCTTTGCACGGCAGGTTTCCGCCATCATCGCTCGCGAAGTGCGATCACGCTATACCGGCGATGCGCTTGGCTATAGCTGGGCCTATGTCACGCCGCTGGCGTGGATCGGCCTCATCTACGTCACGTTCACGATCCTGAACCGTGCTTCGCCGATCGATACCGATCTTGGCAGTTTCATCATGTCCGGGGTGCTGCCCTATCTGGCGTTCCGCTATCAGGTGAATGCGTCGATCCGGGCGAAGGCGGCCTATCGCCATGTCATGCTGCTGCCCGGAATAGCGCCGGGTACGATCCACTTCGCCATCGTCGTGCTGGAATTCTACAATGCGCTGCTGATCTATCTGGTGCTGCTGGCGCTGAACTACCTGATGAACGGCAGTTTCGAAGTGCATCACGTGCTGGCCTGGCTGTTCGGCTTTGCCCTTGCCAGCGGTTCGGGGGCGGCGTTGGGCTACGCCGTTTCGGCCAACGCCAGTCGGCCTGACAGCGCCTCGCGGGTGATGGCGGTGGTATTGCGGCCCCTGTTCTATATTTCCCCGATTTTCTACGTTGCTGCCGAACTCCCGGAAGACGTGCTTTGGCTGCTGATGTGGAATCCGCTTCTGCATGCGATTGAATTGCTACGTGCGGGGGCTTTCGTTTCCTACCAGTCGCATATCGGCACGGCGTGGATGCCGCTGGGTTTCATCGTCGCCTGCGTGGTAGCGGGACGGTATGGCGAAACGAAATTTTCAGGAGAAATCGCGCCTTCCGAAGTCAGCCCGGAGTAATTGGGCGATGTTCGGCTTTTTCCAGTGCGCCAAGAGCTTCCGGACAGGCAATGATGAGCGGGTTCTGTTCGAGAACGCGACGCTTACCTTCGGCGCCAGGGAACGGATCGCGGTGCTCGCCCCGCCCGGCTGCGGCAAGACCGTGCTGCAGCGGCTGCTGGCGGGGATCGAACAGCCCACCAGTGGAGCCGTTCGCGCGCCGGAGCAGATGTCGTGGCCGGTCGGGTTTGCCGGCATGTTCCACCCGGCGCTGACCGGAGAGCAGAATATACGCACACTTGCGGCAATGCTGGATGCCGAACCCGATCGCACCAGCGCCTTTGCCGCGCTGTTTGCCGAACTGGGCGATCTCTACTATCGCCCGGTGCAACAATATTCCGGCGGGATGCGGGCGCGGCTGGCATTTTCTTTCTCGATGGCGGTGCCGTTTCCGTTCTATGTCGCCGATGACATTATCGGTACGGGTGACGAAGCCTATCGCAGCAAGTGCGAGCGCATGATGCTTCGCCGCCTTGAAGATTCCGGCCTGTTTTTCACTACCCGCAGCCTGCGCCTGGCGGAACGCTTCGCCGATCGCTTTGCCGTGGTGCATGAACGCCGGATCGTGGAGTGCGGCACCATCGCCGAAGCGAAAGCCCTGCTTGAGCGGGCAAGGGATGTGAACGACGAATTCGAAATGGTCCTGGCCGGTCTGAGCGTGGCCTGAAGGGCGGGGAACGAGAACTGTGACGAAACTGACCAACGAAGAGCGCATCCGGAAATGGCGCGAGCAGCAAGGCATCGCGGGCGACGAAGCGCCGGCTGGCGCCGCAGGTTCGGCGGTTCCCACCCGACGCGAGGAGGAACTGGAAGCGGCTGACGCGCTGCGCGCGGAAATCGCCGAAAGCCGCCTGCCAAGAGATACCGATGTTGATGAAGCCGTTGCCACCACAGAGCGCGAACGCTGGTGGCAGCAGCTCAACTTGCGTCGCCGTACGCTCAGGATCGTCGGGATTCCGCTGCTTGTCGTTGCAGTATACGGGCTGTTGCTGGCCCCGTCCGACAAGGCTGTGGACAGCAGCTTCGTGATCATGCGCGCAGGCGAACCGCGCGAAGCCGCGCAAGCGACCGGGCTGGTCGGGATCGGCGGCGGCGAGGGCCTGGCCGATGCCTATCGTATCCGCGAATACCTGGAATCGCGCGAAGCCATGCTGATCATGGAAAAGAAGCACGGCTTCCTTACCCACTTCCGCGAAGGCACGTGGGATCCGTTCAGCCGCCCGGTGGACATGCCGCTGCTCGGCTTCAGTTCCTACACCTTCTACAAGCGCAAGATCGACATCGGCATCGACGTGCGCGAAGGCATCGTCCGGCTGGAAGTGGAAGCGTTGACCCCGCAGGACTCGAAGCGCTTCGCCAATGGCCTGCTGGCCCTGGCTCGGGAGCGGACCAAGTCCATTTCCGATCTGCTCAATACCGATCAGTCGCGTTCGTTCGAGGAAGATGTGCGCCGCGCCCAAGGCGAAATGCGCAAGGCATCGGAACAGCTGGCTTCCGCCCAGCGGCGCAAGCAGGAACTTGATCCGCAGACTGCCGCCACGACGATCTACCAGCTGGTTGCCAACCTTGAAGCAACGCTTGTTGGCAAGCAGGCGCAGCGCGACAGCATCATCGACAACGGGATGACCGAAAGCCCGTTGCTGGCGCGGCTCAACGCAGAAATTTCATCGCTGCGCAAGCAGATCGCGCAGCACCGCGCGCGGCTTGCCGGGGGGGGCGGATCGCTTGCCGATGCCTCATCCGATCTGGCACCGGTCACCACCCAGCTGCGCCTGGCGCAACTGGGGCTTGAGGCCAGCTTGCGCACGCTGGAACAGGCCAACCTGACCAGCATCGGCCAGCGGCGCTATCTGGTTGTCATTTCCGAGCCGGTCCTGCCGCACAGTGTCTGGCAATCGCGGCTGCTGGAACTTCTGGGGCTGACACTCGTGGCCACCTTGCTGCTTTGGGGGGCGGCCGGAATCGTCCGTTCCAGCCTGTTCCTCGGCGAAACGCGGTGAGCCAGCCGGTTGCAGCCGGGGAGACATCCCCGGCAACGGCGGTTGCGACGGTCGAAGCCATCATCCAGCGATGCCAGGATGGCGATGCAGGAGCCACGTTGACGCTTGATTCGGCCACGCTGGACGATGCCCAGGCGCGTCGGCTGGTGCGCACCGGCCTCATCCCCGCGCTGCGCACCGCCGGTGACGATGTCGGCCAGGCCCACGCGCTGGGGCTGTGGCTGGCGGTGGAACCGGGGAAAGTTTCCGACCGGCTGCAGCTTTCGGCAACGCTGATCCGGCTGGGGCGAGAGGAAGAGGCGCAGGCCCTGCTGGCCGGGTTGGGTCAGGATCATGCGGATGATCCGGCAGTGGCGGTCGCCGCGATCCAGCTTGCCTTGCGCCAGGGGCGGATTGCCGAAGCGGCGGCAATTGCAGAGGGATTTGGCCAATGGCGCGAAGTGCCTGCGCGGGCCGCGCAGATCGGCATGACGGCGCTGCTGCGCAGCGGCCAGCCACAGCGCGCACTCGATCTCGGCAATGCCTGCACTGAAGAACAGAGCGGCGCGCTGGCCGCCAGCATGGCCGAAGCCTATCTCGCGCTCGACAATCCGGTAATGGGCGCGCGCATGGCGCAGCGTGCGCTTGCCGCCGGGCATGACAATGCCGTCCTGCGCGTCCAGCTTGCCCGCGCCGCCACGGCGCAGTTCGAATATGACCGGGCGATCATGCACCTGACCGCAGCGGTGGAGGCCAGCCCTGAGAACGTGCGGGCGCTGACCAGCCTTGGCGAACTCATGCTGATCAAGCGCAGGCCGAAAGCGGCGCATGCCTATCTCCTACGCGCGCTGGACCTTGCGCCTGACCTGCTGCACTTGCGCGCGCTGTATGCCCGTGCGCTGAAGGACATGCGCGATTACGAAGGCGCCGCGCTCCAGTTCGCCGAAATCATCCGGCGCGAGCCGGGCAATGTGCAATATCGCCGCCAGGCCGCGGCGGTGTTCAAGCTGGCGGGCCAGCCGGGCGAGGCCAACGCACTGTTCGCCAGGCTGGTGGATGAGCGCAAGCAGGCCCTGCCGGAAACCTTCGAGATCGGCCTTGAACGCCTGTGGGACAAGCTTGATACCGCCAATATTCCCAAGGCCCGGCTCGATTGGGCTTGGTCGCTGCGCGACCCGGCGCTGGCGATTGACCGCGCGGAATGGGAACGCCGCGCGCGCTGGGGCTGGCTGGCCGACCGGCTGATCCAGGACTGGCTTGAATGCAGCCCCGAACGCGCGGAAGAGGCGATGTACCGGCTCGCCGATCTGGACACCGCGCCCGCAATGCTGGAAGCGGCCAACCAGCAGGACGGCGGCCTGATCCTTGCCTCGGCGCATCTGGGGCCACTGTTCGCCGGCCCGCTGGCGCTGCAGCTTGTCGGCTTTCGCTCGAAGTGGCTTGCCTCGACCCCGTCGATCGACGGCATGGCCTATGCCGATGCCCTGATTTCTACCAGCGACCAGACCGAGTCCCAGGTTGTGCGCATGGCGATGAGCGCGCTCGATTCGCGGATTTCAGTAGCCATCGCAGTTGATGGCGCGATGACCATGGCGGCCCCGCGCATCCCGTTTGAAGGTCAGGAAGTGACCTATTCCTCGTTCGCCGCGCGGCTAGCGCACCGGCGCCGTGCGCGATCGTTCTTCGTCGCGCCGCTGTGGCAGGACGGGCGGCTGGCCTTCGACCTTACTGAACTCCCCCGCGCCGAAGCGGGTGAGCCGCTGGACCCCCCGTTCCTTGATCGCTGGCGCATCGCCTGGTTCGCCACCTTGCGCCACCTGTTGGCAGGGGCGCCGGAAAACCTGCGCCTGTCGGGCGGCATTTGGCGGCACATTCGCCCGGCGCAAGCGGCCTGATCGGGGCAGCCCATGCGCATCTTCGTGCTGACGCGTGGCTATCCCTCGCAGGATCGCCTTTACAACCACACTTTCGTTCATCGCCGCGTGCTGGAATATCGCGCGCGGGGCCATGCCGTGTCGGTGTTCTGGATCAAGCACCGGGGCGATGCCGCCCCCTACTGCTTCGATGGCGTGGAAGTTACGGTTGGCGGACCGGAGGTGTGCCTGGCGCAGATCGCAGCCTTTGCCCCCGATGCAGTGGCGGCGCATGCCATGGCGGACGATTTCTGGCCGGTCCTTTCGCGTCTGCCTGCGGGCATACCCGTCAACGCCTGGATATATGGCTCTGAAATCCTGCCGTTCTACACCTCTACCGAGCGTGAGGCCCATGACGAGGCCCGCGTGGCCAAGGCCCGCGCGGTGCACGATCGCCGCATCGCGTTCTGGCGGCGGCTGGCGGAAGATTGGCCTGCCTGGCTGCGGCTCGTGTTCGTATCGGACTATGCCGCACGGGCGGCCGAGCAGACCATCGGCGCGGCCATCCCGCGCCGGATCGTGCAGCCCACCGGCATCGATACCGCGCTGTTCGATGGCGGAACCAAGGAGCCGGAGCAGCGCTTCAGGGTGCTGTCGATCCGGCCGTTCAGCGATTGGCGCTATGCCAACGACCTTTCGGTGAAGGCAGTGCTGCACTTGCGCGACCATCCCTTGTTCGCGCGCTTCCACTTCCACTTCGTGGGGGACGGGCGGCTGTTCGATGAAGTGCTGGCTCCGCTGGAGGGTCTGGCCAACGTGACGTGCGACCGGCGCTTTCTGCCGCAGGAAGACATCGCCCGGCTGCACCGCGCAAACGGCGTGTTCCTCTGCCCCAGCCGCGATGACGCGCAAGGGGTGAGCCGCGATGAAGCGATGAGCTCCGGGCTGGTCCCGGTGGTCAGCCGGGTGGGTGCGGTGCCCGAATTCGTCGATGATGCCAGTGGCTGGCTGACCGCCCCGGAAGACGCCGAAGCCATCGCCAGGGCACTGGCCGCGCTTGCCGAATCGCCTGATCGCTTTATCGCGCTTTCCCGGGGGGGCGCTGCGTGCATTCGGGAAACGATCACTATGCCCCGCGTTATCGCGCGGGAAATCGACATTCTGCAAAGTTGAAAGGAAAACTTGTGCCCGTTCTCTATAGTCGTCCGGGCTTCCAACGATTTACCGTCCGTCCCCAGTATGAAATAGTCCAATCATCGCCCCCGGAAATGTTGATTGCCACCTGTCGCGTGCTGGTCATTCTGAAGCAATTACATCCGCACGCAAGATCCGAGCGGCATCCGAGCGTTGGGGGGGGCAGCCACCATCGAAGAATACCTTAAGCCTGCGTCTCATACCCGCAATTCTAATGCGCTAATAAGGAATTCCGATGCTGGCGCCCGCCGGGCTATACCTCTCCTAGGCAGAACGCGTTACGCCCATCTTGGGTTCTCTTCTCAAACGCGCCAACCAAGATTGCCCCAAAAGTTCGATCGGAGCCAACCCCCAAAAAGATCGGAAAACATCGACTTATATCACCGAACCTTTTTGAATGAGGTTCGGGTGTAAAGAGACGAAAGCTGGTCAGAGACCGAATTTACAGTTCTCCGCAGTCTCTGGGGTTCGGACGGCATCGGCAAAACGGCGCGGAAGCTGGGGATTTTCTGGCCCCGAGAGGCCCATCTCATTGGTTCGCAAAGAGATGTTGGCGGAGGGTAGTCGACCCGGATCCAACCTTCTCTGGGCCATAAGTCATTGAATTATATTAACCGTAGTGAAATTTCGAATCTCATGACGAAGCATTTGCGTCCCCTCTCCATATCTTTTCAGAACCGAGAGTGCAGCTCGTAATGAGGGGTTCGGCTGAAAAGGTGACAGCGTAACTTTCTTACGCTACCGACCCGCCCATGAACGCATGGGTCCGAGATTCGAAGGCAGGCAATTCGCTTTTCGCGATTGCCCTCCTGCTCGCGCTCTCCCTGCGTATTCTGATCCCGACTGGCTTTATGCCATCAGTCAGCTCCCAAGGTCTGGTTGTCGAGCTTTGCTCGGACATGAGTGGCAAGACAGTTACTATCGACATTGGCAAAAAGCTCCCTGGCGAGAAGCAACAACGCTCCGCTGATAGCCCTTGCGTCTTTGCTGCTGGCTTGGGGCATGGCCTGCTGGCAAGTGCTGAACTGCCAGTTATCCTGCCTTTCGTTTACGGCATGACCATCTTCGTCGGGACGGCTATTGCCGATCTGACGATCAGCCGTCTCGCGGCTCCGCCGCCGCCCTCTCAAGGCCCGCCTGCGCTGAGCTAAGCTCGCGCAGCGGACAACAAACACCTCGTTCGCTGCTGATCTGCGCTCAGGCTGTGCCTGTGCGCGTGTCTGACATCCGTTCGGATAGTCAGGATTTCAGTGAACAGGCTTCATCATGTCTAAAGTTAATGCGGCGATCTCGCCCAAGATTTCAATTAAGTCGTCCATGATTGCACTGGCGGTAGCGCTGAGTTCAACAACTGCCTTTGCAGAAGAGGCCGCGTCCTCAGCCGATGCAGCCGCAGACGCGTCAACAATTCTGGTGGTAGGCCAGAAGGACACCCCCATCACCGTTGTCCCACGTGGGTTGTCTGTATCGCTCGGTCAGGAGGAATTCGACGCAGTCAACGCGCTCAATGTCGAAGACCTTATGAAGTACGTGCCCAACTTCTTCGTCCGCAAGCGCTTTGCCGGTGATGACAACGCGGTGGTTGCGCTGCGCGGCGCCAATACGATCCAGAGCGCGCGCACGATCGTCATGGTAGACGGCTTTGTCGTATCCAACTTCCTCGGCAACCGCTGGGACTTTCCGCCCAAATGGAACGTCGTCGGCCCGGCCGAAGTGCGCCAGTTCGACATCGTGTATGGCCCCTATTCGGCGCGGTATGGCGGCAACTCAATGGGCGGCGTGATCTCAGTAACGACGCAGGAGCCCAAGGAAACTGGAGCCTACGCAACAGCCCAAACCATGATCATGCCGTTCAAGGAGTATGGCTTTGATGAGACTTTCATGGGCTACAGCCTGGAAGGCGGCGTCAATTGGAAGCAGAAAGATGGTCCTTGGTCGGTGCGGATTTCAGGCCGCCATTTTGAAAACACTGGCCAGTCGATGACCTACAACTTGCTGACGGCAACGACGGGCACCGGCACAGCCGTGACCGGAGCCTATGAAGACCCGCGTCTCGCCACGCCGGTGTTTGGCGCGGCCTCACCCGTTGATGTGACGCAAGATCAGGCTCGACTGCGCATTGGCTATGCAACTGCGGGCGGTTGGCAAATCGACGCGCTGGGCATGGTCTGGATGACCAAGCAGGACCTGACTGACCCGCGTAGCTGGCTGGTGAACGCCAGTACGGGTGCGCCGGTCTATCAGGGTAAGGTCAGCTTCGGCGGCAGGGTTTGGAACGCGACGGGTCTCACCATGTCGAAGACCCGCCGAACCGAATATCTGGCCGGCCTTAAGCTGGCGGGCCCTGCTGCCGGCTGGGATGTTTCACTCAACCTGTCGCGATATTGGATCCCCAAATGGGATACCCGCACGTCGAAGGATTATACGACGGGTGCTGCGCTGGGACAGGGCACACAATCGCTTGTCAGCGCTCCCGGCTGGTACACCGGGGATCTCACGATCGAGCGCGCATTTGGCATGCATAAGATCGCCCTGGGTGCGAACGCCAGTATCTATGAAACCGCGACAGATAGCTTCGCGACGACAAATTGGGATGCCGCAACCGCCCCGACCTATTCAACCTCAACCTATGGCAAGACCAGCCTCTGGGGGCTGTGGCTTGAAGACGCGATTGACCTTGGAAACAGCTGGGTTCTGACCGGGGGCGTCCGTTATGATGGCTGGCGCGCTTATGACGGCGGCATTGCGAAAGTTTATTCAGGCGCCCGCAAGGACGATCGCTATCCCACGCGGACGGACAACAGCTTCAGTCCCAAGTTGAGCCTGCAAGGTGAACTGACCGATGCCTTGGCGGTCCAGATCAGCCTTGGCACCGCCAAGCGCTTTCCGACTGTTGGCGAACTATACCAGGGTCGCTTCGATGACATCGCGCAGTCCATCGACCCGCAAAGCTATGACCCCAATCTGAAGGCCGAACGCTCGGAGGATGCAAACTTCATCCTGCGTTACCGTGCCGGCAAGGTTCAGACGACCCTCAGTCTGTTCTACCAGAATATCAAGGATGCCATCTTCAGCTTCAGCGGCCTCAATCAGTTCGGCACGGTCATCACCAGCTACAAGAATGTCGATCAGGTCCGGCAATACGGCGCCGAGCTAATGGTCGAAGCCAAGGACATCCTGATTCAGGGCCTTGATGTTGACGCTAACTTGGCCTGGATCGATGCAAAGACGGTTAAGAACGCTGCCAATCCAGCCGCCGAAGGGGTTCAGTTCCCCCGCATCCCGGAATGGCGTTCCAACGGTAACATCCGGTATCGCGTGGCTCAGCCGGTCAAAGCGTCGATTGGCTGGCGCTATGCATCGCGTCCCAACTCCGACCTGTTCGGACTGGTCCGCGGAGGTGCTTATGGTTTCCAGACCGAGTACTTCACGGTCGACACCCGTCTGACTTGGCAGCTCAGCAAGCAGCTCGAACTAGGCGCCGGGATCGATAACCTGTTCAACGATCAGGCCTATGTGTCGCATCCGCTGCCGCAGCGGACGTTCGTGCTTGATCTGAAGGCGAAGTGGTAAAGCTATGAACGAGCAGACCAGCAGAGCCTCGCTCTATCGGACGATCTGGCGCTGGCATTTTTATGCCGGACTGTTCGTCGTACCCATGGTGCTGATACTGTCGCTGACCGGCGCAGCCTACCTATTCAAACCACAGGTAGAGCGCTGGGAGGAACGAGCGTGGCGTGATCTGCCAACCGAAAATGCCGCTTCACCCGATGATCAGGTCAAAGCAGCGCTTGCGGCTTTTCCCGGATCGTGGCTTCATTCCTATCGCCTGCCCCACAGCGAGAGTGATGCCGTTCTAATCCATGTGGCGCTTGCCAGCGGCGACGGCGGGCGGCCCGACATGCGCGACGTCTTTGTCTCGCCGCAGGGTAAGGTAGTCGGCGCTCTCGATCCCGAGTGGCGGATCATGCAGGTTGCTCACGACATTCATGGGCAACTCTTGCTTGGCAAGCGGGGCAGCTGGATCGTGGAGCTAGCGGCCAGTTGGGCGATCGTCATGATCCTGACCGGGCTCTACCTCTGGTGGCCGCGTGGCCGCGGGTTGGCTGGTGTGGTCTGGCCGCGCCTTTCTGGCGGCACGAAACTGGTTTGGCGCGATCTGCATGCCGTATCCGGCTTCTGGGTCTCGGGCCTTGCCATGGTGCTCTTGTTGACCGGGCTGCCCTGGGCCGACGTATGGGGCAGCGCCTTCAAAGCTGTTCGCACTGAAATGGGCTGGGTGAAAGGGGCCCAGGATTGGACCATCGGCGGCCAACCTGCCGCGAGCAAAGACCACGCCGAACATGATCACGGCGCGATGGCGGTCAGCAATCCAGCCATGCCAACGATGTCGCATGTGATGCCGGATGGATCAGTGATGACCATGGCAATGACCTCTATTTCGCTCAGCCAGATCGTTGCCGAAGCGAAGAGCCAACGCTTGCCGTTTCCGGTGACCGTGACCCCTCCGGGTGGGCCGCAGCGCTTTGGCCGAAAGGCCACTACCGACTGGTCAGTGCAATCTGACACCCAGAACCGGCCGCTACGCGTAACGCTGACTTATGATCCAATGACCGGCAAGCAGACCTCCCGCGAGACGTTTGCCGACAAACATGTCATCGACCGGATGGTGGGCTATGGCGTCGCTTGGCATGAGGGGCAGCTGTTTGGCTGGTTTAATCAGCTAGTCGGGGTAGCCACCGCCCTGATGCTCGTGACCTTATCAATAACGGGCTTTGTTATGTGGCGACGGCGGAAGCCCGATAGGCAGTTAGGAGCCCCGCCAGCTGCAGCGGCTCCGGCAAAGCTGAAGGGCGTTGCGGCACTAATCCTAGCGCTGGCTGTTTTCCTACCGCTGCTTGCCGCCTCACTGCTGGCGATGTGGCTCATCGAGTTACTAATCATTCGCCGATTTGCCAGCGTGGCGGGATGGCTCGGTATCCCTGCTGGGAAGCCTCGGGCCGAGGAAGTGTAGCAGGATAATCGATAAGCCGACGGGCAGTTATCGAACAATGACTGCCTTGTCCTTTTTCTCCTGCAACCGCGCTCTAGCCGTATTTAGAATTTGAAGTATCTCTGCCCATCTCGCCTCCGGCGTCATCGTATCAGGATGTGGTCCTCCAGGCAGCCAAGTGCGATCCGGTTGCGGCTGATAGACATGCCGGTTGGCGAAGAGGTCCTTCACCAGCGAGGGCTTCTTTGAGAGGATCGCCAACAGGACTTGCGCGGGCCCAGTCGGTTCGCGGCGACCCTGCTCCCAGTTAAGCAGCGTGCCTTTGGGCACTCCAATGCTCTGGGCGAACTCGCACTGGGACAATCCGGTTTTCGCGCGCAGAGCGGCGACATTTACGGGCGGGACTTTTACTCTAGGCTTCCTGCCGCTGCTGTTGCCAGAGCCGACGTAGGTGACGGTTACCTTTAGCCCATCGAGGGCGCTTTTTCTCTTTGTCATGAGGCTGGCTAAGTTCGACGCAAAACTGCGTCAATGGCGCACACTTGGGCTGCGGGCACACGCCAATCATGGCCGTCTCAAAAACCTTACTGAACACAATGCAGTGGAGAGCTTTTTACGCCTCAAAAATGGCGGATTTTCGCCGTTTCGTTCTGAGGGCACGTTTTGCGGTTTGCAGAAATCACAATGGTAGGCATTCGATTCCACCATTTTTCG
>CANJCQ010000076.1 GCA_947473355.1 Sphingomonadaceae bacterium
CCGACCGCGCTGCCCCTTCGGCACGCTCAGGGTGAGCAGGTCAAAGAGGCAAAGGACAGGACTTGGGCTAGCCTCGCCCTGTCCCGGTCCTGCTACTCTCCGCAAGGAGAGTGTTGCGGCATATAACCTATATGGTTTGTTTTGTCAAGATGGATTTACACCACCACCCCGCTCGCCTTGTATGCCGCGATCTCCTCCGCACTGCACCCCAGTCCGCGCAGCACTTCGTCCGAATGCTCGGCAAAATCGGGTGCGCGAGGCACTTGGCCTGCTTCCTCGTCGAACAGGATCGGCGGGGCGGGGATCTTGAAGCCGCCGGTCGGGTAATCGACGTGGCTCAGGAAGCCATTGGCGATGGTCTGGGGGTCGTCGTAGATTTCCTCGGGCGTCTGGATCGGCGCCCAGGCGCCGCGTGCCTTGACCAGGATCTTCTTCCATTCCTCAAGCGGCTTTGAGGAGAACACTTCATCGAGAATCGCCAGCATGTCGTTGCTGTTGGCGACGCGGCCCTTGGCATCGATGAACCGCGGATCGCTGGCCAGTTCCGGCTTGCCGATCAGCTGCATCAGGTCGATGAAATCGCGGTCGTCGTCACCGAGGAACAACAGGTTGATGAAGCGGAAGTCGCTGGTCTGATAGAGCTGGCGCAGCGCCGAAACCATGTCGGCGGGCACGCCTGCAGGCGGGGGCGGGCGCTCGGCCTTGCGGAACTCGCGGGTGGTGGTGCCATGGCGCGCAGCCATGATGGCGAGGCCGTTGAACCACACTGCCGTGCCCATCAGCGAGCCATCGACGATTGTCGCCTCGCCAGTGCGCTCGCGGTGGAGCAGCGCAGCGCAGATACCGCCAGCCAGCGTCATGCCCGACATGCCGTCGCCGTGCCCGACCATGTTGGTCGGCCAGGGCGAGCTATTGCCGTCCATCGCCGACTGACCAAGCGAACCGCGATACCACCATGCGATCGAATCATAGCCGGGCCGGTCGGCTTCGGGGCCCTTGGGGCCATAGCCGCTGCCGCGCGCGTAAATGATGTTCGGGTTGATCTTGCGGATATCTTCCACGTCGATGCCGAGGCGGCGGCGGGTGGGGGCGAGATTGGAGGTGAGGAAAACGTCGGCATCTTCGCACATCCGGTAAAGCAGATCGCGGCCCTCCGGTTTGGTGAGATCGATGGCGATCGATTGCTTGCCGCGGCTGTAATGCTTGAACTGGTCGCTCGCCCCGCCCGGCGCCAGGGTGCCGCCCATGGTCCGCATCGGATCGGGCATGCGCGGGTTTTCAACCTTGATCACGTCCGCGCCCCAGTGAGCCATGACCCCGCCGGCGGCAGGCACGAAGGCCCACATAGTGACATCGATGACCTTGATGCCCTTGAGAATCTGCATCGCTCTCTCCTTTGTTGTGTTTTGCCGGGGAGCCTATTGCCCCTATGATCGCGCCACAAGCGGATAAACGAGAGGGAACAGGCCATGGTGCCGGACGGCTATGATCTGAGCGGGCGGCTCGCAATCGTAACCGGAGGCGGCAGCGGCATTGGCGCGGCGACGGCGCTGCTGCTGGCGCGCTATGGGGCGGATGTGGCGATTGCCGGGCGCACCGAGGCGACTTTGCAACGGACCGCGCAGGAGATCGCCGCGGCAAGTGGGCGGCGCTGTCTGCCTGTGCCAGCCGATTTGCGCGATGAGGCGCAGGTCGACGCCATGGTGGCGCAGGTCATGGCGGAGTTCGGCCGGATCAATATTCTGGTCAACAACGCAGGCTGGGGGCACCATGCGGCATTGAACGGCCTTTCGACGGAGACCTATCGCGGCGAATTCGCGATCAACATGGATACGACCTTTTTCTGCAGCCGCGCCGCTGGCAAGCACATGATCGCGGTTGGCAAGGGCGCGATCGTCAATGTCTCCTCAGTCGCGGGGACCAAGGGATTGCCGGGCATGGCGGCCTATTCGGCGAGCAAGGCGGCGATCCAGAATTTCACCCGCGCTGCCGCCGCCGAGTGGGGGCCGCTGGGCCTGCGGGTCAATTGCGTGGTGCCGGGGCTGATCGCGACGGAGAATGCCTCGAAGGATTTCACTGACAGCGGGCTGGACGTTGAAGTGTTCTGCAAGCATTTTCCGCTGCAGCGCGCCGGGCAGGCCGAGGATGTCGCCCAGGCGATTGTCTTCCTCGTAAGCGATGCGGCTAGCTATATCACGGGCGTGAATCTGGCAGTCGACGGCGGGCCAACCTAGGCCATTCCGACCACGGCAACCAGCGGATCGCCATGCATGCCGTTGGCGAGAACATGCGCCTCGATGCCGCTGAAACCGGCAAGGCTCATGTAGCGGTGGATCAGCGAGGCATGGCCGCGCTGGTCGAGCGAGCGCCAGATCGCCACGGCCTTGGTCGGGAAGCAGCGGTTTGAGTAACTGACGACAAATGGTGCGTCCGGCTTCAGCACCCTGCGCACTTCGACGAAGACCGCGAGCGGCTGTTGCAGATACTGCACGCTGACGCAGCACAAGGCGGCATCGCAGCTGTCCTCGTCCAGGGGCAGGGCAGGGTTGTGGTTGAGATCCTGCACGAATGACTGCGTCAGGCGCGGATTGGCGGATAGCTCGGTCTGGTTCATGCCGTGGCCGATCACTGCGGCAAGCGCGAGATCGTCCGGCAGGTGGCTGACCCAGCTCGACATCAGATCGAGCACCTTACTGCCAGGCGTGATCGCTGTGCCATAGAAATGGCGCAGCGCCGCGATGGCCTGGTCGTCAATATGAGTGACAAGCCGCGCCGGGACATAGAATTCCGCGTCGTTGCTTTCGTCGGCCCGCGCGAAAGCGCCGGGCGGAAATTCATCTGCGGTCATCGCCGTATTCTCCGATCCCGGCCGCATTACCGGCCGGGACGGGAGAAGGGAACTGCAGTCTAGTTCGCCGGCTTGGCGTTGATGAACGAGTCGCTGATCTGGCAGGCCGCAGGGCCGAGGATGACGATGAACAGCACCGGCAGAATGAAAAGGATCAGCGGCACGGTCATGATCGCTGGCAGACGCGCGGCCTTTTCTTCGGCGCGCATCATGCGCTCGTTGCGGAATTCGGCCGACAGCACGCGCAGCGCCGAAGACAGCGGCGTACCGTAGCGTTCGGTCTGGATCATGGTGGTAACCACGCCCTTCACCGATTCCAGATTGACGCGATAGGCAAGGTTTTCAAACGCATGCCGGCGTTCGGTGAGGAATGACATTTCGATCGAGGTGAGCGCAAATTCGTCACCAAGCTCGGGATAGGCGCGGCCCAGCTCGCGGGCGACACGGTTGAAGGCGGCGTCGACGGTCAGACCAGCCTCGGCGCAGATCACCAGCAGGTCGAGCGCATCCGGCAGGCCCTGACGGATCGCCTTGGTACGTTTGCCGATGATATTGCCGAGGTAGATTTCCGGGCCTTTGTAGCCAAGGCCGATTGCCGCGCCAAAGGCAATGACCTTCTTCAAGGCGCCCCAGTCGGGGAAGGCATTCAATACAAAAATGAGCAAGACCATGATCGAGCCCAGGGCAATGGGCAGGACCAGACGCGCAAACAGCACGGCGAAAGCGAGTTCCTTCTTGCGGATGCCGGCCTGGGCCAGCTTTTGCTGGATCTGCTTGAGTTGGCTGTCCTGCAGCACCTTGAGCGATGAAAGGGTCTCTTTCATCCTGTCTGTGGCGTCGCTCTTGCGCACCAGGCTGGCGCGCTTTTTCGACGTCGAAACTATACCGGCTTTCAACTGTTCGCGGCGTTCGTTGAGCGCCTTGACACGCTTGGCCATGGGATCGCGCACAGTGATGACGGCGTAGATCGCCAGCATCACTGCTATGGCTGCGACGCCGGCCAGGATCGTGCCGACCCAGATGACGTCGAAGCCGAGCAGCGTAGGTCCGGACGGGTTATTTAACATGGTTGCCGGTGTCCC
Organism: Sphingomonadaceae bacterium; assembly: GCA_947473355.1. GTDB lineage: Bacteria > Pseudomonadota > Alphaproteobacteria > Sphingomonadales > Sphingomonadaceae > Novosphingobium. The sequence continues at coordinate 3,931 of CANJCQ010000076.1, forward strand.
TTGCTCAGATGTCGAAGTTGATCATTTTGGCCATGATGAAGGCGCCAATTGACATCCACACTGCGCCGCCCATGGCGGCCACGATCAACCGCTGGTCGATAAAGAATCCGCCCATGTAGGCCGGGTTGATCGTATAAATGATCGCGAAGACCCCGAACGGCAGCGAACCGATGATATAGGCTGAAGCCTTCGACTCAGAGCTCATCGCCTTGATCTTCAGCTTCATCTGCGAACGCTTGCGCAACACATCGGCAAGGTTCGACAGAGTCTCGGCGAGGTTGCCGCCGGTTTCACGCTGGATTGCAAGTGTGATGCAGAAGAAGTTGAATTCGGGCGTGTTTAACCGGTCCGCAGACTCCTGCAGCGCGTCTTCCATGGTGCGGCCGATCTTGATCCGCTCGTTGACCATCTTGAATTCCTCGCCCACCGGGCCAGGAACTTCCGATGCAACAACGCCCATGGTTTCGGTCACCGGCAAGCCGGAACGAAGCCCGCGCACCAGCAATTCGATCGCTTCGGGGAACTTGATGATGAACTTGTTCAGGCGCCCCTTCACATAGTGGCTGACCGCCATGTGCGGCAAACCGGCACCAGCGAAGAGTCCGACGGCCAGCGAAAGCAATGCGGCGCCGGTCTTCATGTAGACCAGCAGCATAACCGCCACTGCGATGCCGAGGGAAACGTAGAAATACTGCGCGACCGTCCAGTTTTTGCCAGTGCGGTGAAGGCGCAGTAACAGGGCCTCCATCCGCGAACCCGACCCGGCGATTTGACGCATCTTGGGCTTGCGTGCAGCCACGGCCTTGCGCAGCTGCAATTCGACCTTGTCGAGCGAATTTTCGGAGTGGCGGTAGCGCAGCGCCTGCAACCGGCGCGCGCTTTCCTTCTTCGGCGAAGGTCCCGACATGGCAATCCAGCCCAGGACCATCAGCGACATGAGGCCACACGCTATCAGCAGCAGTTGAAGATAATTCATTGTCCTCGCTTGCCTTCCTGTTCCGGCATTGGACGCGCACCGGCCGCTGGCCAGGGTGCGCGTCTATCCGGTGATTACGCGTCCTGCGTCGCCGGGGCCGCAGTCTTGGCTTTTTTGCTTGGCATCATCGACTTCAGGTCAAATTTGCCCAGCAGTGACTTCTTGGCCGGAGCCTTTGTCGGACTTGCGGTTACTTCGGTTGCCCCCATCACAGCCTTGCCGATTTCGCGGATGGCGCCGCCGGCCTTGGTTGCCCGGTTGGCTTCGGCGAAGGTCTGGCCCAGCTTGGCGGCATTGGCCGCTGCCTTGAAATCGAAGGGAACGAAATAGTTGATCTTGCGTTCGATCGAGGCTTCGAAATCGGCCTTGCTGATCTCGGCCATGCCCTGCTGGACCTTGTTGGCGACAACCATGATCTGGGCATGGCTGGCATTCGATTTCAGCCAGGAGAGCAGCCGGATGGCATCCCGCGCGGAGGCCAGCGTCATTTCGGTGGCCAGAACCACGACATTCACATCTGCCAGCAGATGCGGAAAGTTGATCAGCATGTTGCGCGGCAGATCGATGACAGTCATTTCGAACGCCTGGCGGAACTCTTCCTCCAGTTGGACGAAAGCTGCGCCATCGGTCATCAAGGGCGCAGTGATCGGCGCCTCGGCAGACAGAATGGCGAGGTTGTCGTTTGCCCGGATCATGGCGCGTTCGATGAACAGACCATCGATGCGGCTCGGATTCTCGATCGCATCGGTCAGCCCGCGGCCGGGCTCGAGGTCAAGCGCCAGAGCGCCAGTGCCGAAGTGAATGTCAAGATCGAGCAGCGCTGTGGGCAGCTTGTGGTCAGCGCTGAACAGCCAGGCGAGCGAAGTCGCCAGCGTCGAGGCGCCAACCCCGCCGCGCGTGCCGATCACGGCGGTGGAGATGTGCGATTTGATTGCTGCGCCTTCGTTGTGCTTGGGCGAAGCAAAGATTGCCTGGGCATTGACCAGCGAATCGCGGATTTGGCCCGGCGAAAGCGGCTTGAGCAGATAGTCGTGAATGCCGCTCGACAGCAGATCGCGATAGAGCCGCACGTCATTGACCTGACCGATGGCAATAACCACCGTTCCGGGCTCGCAGACTTCGGCAAGCGCGTTGATATCGTTGAGCGGATCGCCGCTCTCCGACAGATCGACCATCAGGATGTTCGGGCTGGCGGAGATTGACAGCGACTGCACGGCATTGCGCAGGCCACCCTTGTTGCATTTCTCGGGCTGCCAGCCCATTTCGATGATGACCGGCCGCAGGACGTCAAGCGAACTCTCGTCGCAGATATAGGCTGCGAAAGCGTCGCGATTGCCGTGCGAACCGGATTTCCATGGTGCGTTCATGATCAGTTGCCCGTGCTGGAGTTGGCTTTGAGTGCACCACCACCGACCGGCGCGGCTGAGCGATAGGTATCGATCGCTTTGGTCGAGCTCATGATAACGGTATTGCCGGTGTTGGCATCTCCCTTGATCAGGTGCTCGGGATTGGCGACCATTGCCGCCAGGTTGCCGTTGGTGGCGCAGCCATAATTGCTGCTTGTGGCATTGCCCAGGTTGACGTCCGAATTCGCCGACCAGTCAGGGCAGTGCGGGACAGTCGCTTTCGAGCGGCTGACAATCACCCGGACAGTGCCGGCATTGACATAGCCCGGGGTTACCGGCGCATCAGCTCCGAGCAGCAGCCCGTGGCGAGCAACAAGTCCTTCGACGGCCGCGCGAGTTGCGCCGCTTTGCAGCGGATCATCGATCGAGACACGATCGCCATAGCGCAGATTCATCGCTTCGAACCAGCCAGACAGCCGGCCTTGTTCCGCAAAAGTCAGGCCACCAGGGCCGGTCGTGACGTCGAGCGTATAGTCGATGCGCTGAACCACCGGCTGATGGATGCTTTCGATGGTGCGGTTGCCGGGCATGCCGCCGCAGCCGGCCACAGCCAGACCAAGCGAGAGAGCAAGCGCGGCGCCGAGCGCGCGTGGCGCAGTATGAAACAGAATCCTGGTCATGGTCGTTACCTCACTCACTTCAGGTTAAAGCCGGGGGCGGGTGCATCGGTCTGGACCGAACGGGAATTGCCCTTTGTCGCATTGCCCATATTCGCATTGCTACTGTCACCGGCGTCGTTGCTGGCTGAGCGGCTGGCAGCCGGCTCCGCTGATCCGTTGACACCAACCTCAGGTCCCGCGACTTTTGGCGGAGCGGCAGAAGGCATCGGCCGTGACGTTTCAGATTTGCCATCTGATGCGATATTGCCCAGCAAGCGCTGCAGTTCCTGAGGGCTTTGATAGCCATCGGTTGGCAGTTTGATGTCGTTGGCATCGACCGGATTGACGAGATAGGGAGTGACGACAATCACCAGTTCGGTTTCGCCGCGCCGGAAGTTGGTCGAGCGGAACAGAGTCCCCAGGATCGGAATGTCGCCGACGCCCGGGGTCTTGTCGATGGTGTTCTGGGCACTGTTGCTCATCAAGCCAGCGATCATGAAGCTTTGTCCGGAGCCGAGTTCGACCGTGGTTTCAGCGCGGCGGATGGTCAGTGCCGGGATCTGGAAGCCATTGAGCGTTACCGCGCCCTGGCTTGACAGTTCCGAGACCTCTGGCCGGACACGGATCGAGATCCGGCCGTTGGCGAGCACTGTCGGCGTATAGGCCAGGCTGACGCCGAAGCGCTTGTATTCGATCGAGGTTGCACCAAGCCCCTGGCTGATCGGAATCGGATATTCGCCGCCAGCCAGGAAGTCGGCTGTTTCGCCTGAAAGCGCCGTGAGATTGGGCTGCGACAGGGTTGTCACCAAGCCAATGCGTTCGGCCATGTCGAAGCTGGAGGCAACGTTCAAGCCAAACAGGCGAGCGGCAAGGCTGATTGCCGTCTGCCCGGCATTGTTGCCCTTGGGTGTGAACAACGAGCCGCCGACTACATATTTCCCGCTGACCGGATCAAACGGCAAACTTATCGTGCCGGTAGGCAGGCCAAACGCAGTCGATGCATCGAGCACGGGCAGCCCATTCGTCGGAACGCCGCTTACGGTTCCCTGCACGTTTGAGAAAGTGCCTCCGCCGTTGCCGCGAGCGACACCGAACAGGAAGCCGCCCTGGTTATTTTGCGACGAGAGGTTGGAGCTGATCTCGCGGACCAGCGAGCGGCTGACCTCGGCAAAGCGCACGATCAGATTGACCTGCAGCGGCGTAGCTGTCTTCAGGCGGCTGATAATGTTGCTGCCGGAGCCGGCGCCAGTGGCGCCGCCGTTGACGAATGCCGAGACCAGGCGCTGCGCTTCGGCGGCGTCTTCCGGCGAGGCAACCGTGCCTGTCAGCAGGTAGGTATTAGTGCCGACCGAGGTGACGCTGATCTTGGCGTCGGGCATTGCCAGACTGAGCATCTGGTCAACGCTCTCGATGTTGGAGCCGACCCGGATGTTGGCGGACCAGATAACCTGGCCTGCGGCATTGCTGGCATAAATCGTTGTTTCACCAGCACCTTTTCCGAAGACATAGAGCTGGCGCTGCGATTTGATCTGGACGTCCGCAACGGCTTCGTTGGCGACAAAGACATCCTTCATTGCGCCTGGCACGCTTACCAGCTGGCCGCGGCCGATCGACAGGACGATGCTGCTCGACGGGCGCTGCACCGATTGGGCATGAGCCAGGCCAGGGACGGCCAGGGCCAGCGGCAGGCTGGCGCAGGCAGCGGCCATCAGATTCAGCGAAATACGGCGTTTCATGCGATTGCCCTCAGCATTGGCGCCAGAGTTGGCGTAATTGTTGGCTTTGGCGGTGGGTCGGAGTGCATTGATCATGTCACTTGCTCCCCACTTCGACTTCGGTCGTTGACTTGCCGCGGGTCACCCGCACGACAGGGCCACTGCGATATTCGATAGCGCGCGGCGAGATACCGCCCGGCACACCGCTGTTGATCGCAGCACTGGCATTTGTCATCGACTGAGCGGCCAATGACCTGGCCGATTGCGCTGCGGGTATCGACTTGCGCTGGAAGCGCGAGACGTCGCCGCCGGTCACAAAGGTGGTGGCACCTTCGATCGGCTGGACCATGGCCTTGTTGAGGATCCGGTCTTCTTCTTCCTTGCTGGCGCCCTCGGGGACCTTGACCGCGCCGCTGGCGATGGCCTTTTCAAGCTCGGTCTGGTTGTCTGCAATCGAACGCAGCGTGAGGTTGAGCGTGCCGATGGTATCGGCAACGGTAATCTTTTCGGCAATCCGCGGGGTCACTTCAAGAGTGATGGAGCGGGCCGAACGGACGACTGTCTTACCGTTTTCGGTCTCGGTTTCCGTCGATTGGTCGGTTGCCAGCACGCGCAGATTGCGCAGAACCGTTTCAGCGGTCTTGAGCGGCTCACCGGTATCTCCGGTGGGGCCGTGCACAGTCTGAGTAAGCATCAGATCGACGCGGTCGCCCGGGAAGATGAAGCCGGCAACACCTGTCTTCTGCGAGACCATGATGGTCACAGCGCGCATGCCAGGTCCCAATGCCGCTGCCAGGAAGCCGCGGTCGCCGGGGGCAACCAGTGCGCCTTGGGTGACCGGCTGGCCGGCGGTGACCGGGAAACGGACAACCGTGCCCAGCAGCTTGTTGATATCTGCTTCGCCTTCAAGGAAGTATGCATCCTGCACCATTTCCTTCGGCCAGGGCTGGAATGCTATCGAGTCGGCGGTAATGATCGTGCCGACTGGCAAAGCGCGCAGTGCGACCAGTGCCTTGGGCCCTTGCGGAACCGCCTGCACAGCTTCTGCCCTGGGCGAGGAAGCGCCGGTAAACAGACTTCGTGCAGCGAGTGCGGTGCCGATCGCAATGACCAGCGCACCCATCAGCAACATCAGCTTCTTCTTATCCATGGCGAGACAAGCCCCTTCGAGAACACCCCGGTTTCAAATACGTGAAATCGGCCAAAATGGTTAAGATCGGGTTCACCCCGGTCGCACGACAAAATAAATGGGTGCCAGGTACTGATCGGCGAGCGCCCACAGACCGGCAAAGGAGATGGCAATGCCATAGGGCACCATGATCCGCCCCGAGCTGCGGCGCGCATAATGCAGGCCGCCCACGATGAGCGTCAGGGCGCCGCCAAGCAGCGACATGACCATAAGCAATTGTACGAATGAGATCGGCTCGATCCAGAGCGCCAGCGCCGATAGCAGCTTCACATCGCCGCCGCCCATGGCGCGCAGGGCAAACATCGCCGCGAGCAAGGCGAACATGCCCAGCGCAATAGCCAGATGGAAGCCGACATCGAGCCAGGATTGGCCCGAAACCAGCCAGAACACTGGCGCACCCAGCGCGATTGCGGCATTGAGCCAATTGTCTATCTGGCGACGGCGCAGATCGGTGAAGGCGGCAACCAGCAGTGCGATTGCCAATGCTGACAGCAACCCGTATGAAAAAATTCCGCCGTGCATTTCAAGCCCCCTGGCACCTTGGGGGTTGTGTAGCGGTCACTGCTTACCAAAAAGTAACCACCCCAATCAGTTCGGAATTAGCTCTTTGACTGCAGCCGAAAGTAGCGATGAGCCAGAGTTCAACCGGCGCTCCATTCCAGGGGGGGCTGTCGAGAGCCGCTGGACCGCGCCTGGCGGCCAGTCGATCCGCCGGATCGACTGGCTGTTGCCCCAGGGCGCGTGCCGGGGATCGCTGCTGTTCATGCCGGGGCGCGGCGATGCTTATGAGAAATATCTCGAAACGCTCGACCACTGGTCCAGGCTGGGCTGGCGGGTAACCGCGTCAGACTGGCGCGGCCAGGCTGGATCGGGGCGGCACGGCAAGGACGCGGTGACCGGCCACATCGACGATTTCACGACCTGGGTGGGCGATCTTTCGGCCTTTTGGCAGCATTGGAAACAGACCACGCCCGGGCCGCATGTGCTGGTCGGCCATTCGATGGGCGGCCACCTTGTATTGCGCGCGCTGGCCGAGCGCTGCGTTGATCCCGATGCTGCGGTGCTGGTTGCGCCGATGGTGGATTTCATCCGCCACGGGGTTCCTGCCGTGCTGATGCATACTGCCGCAAGGGCTATGGCCGCGATCGGCGATGCGCGGCGGCCGGCGTGGAAGTGGGGCGAAAAGCCAGGGGTATTCCCGGTCGATCGGATTAACCTGTTGACCAACGACCCTGATCGCTATGCCGACGAGGTGTGGTGGCGCGACCAGCGGCCCGAGATTGCCATGGGGCCGGGCAGCTGGGGCTGGGCAGCGGCGGCCTATGCCTCGACCCGGCTGCTGGCGCGGCGCGGCATGCTCGAGCAGGTGCAATGCCCGGTGCTGCTGCTGTCCGCCGATAACGACAAGCTGGTCAGCCCGGCTGCCATCGAGCGGGCCGCGCTGCGCGTCCCGCGCGGCGAACTGGTCCGCTTCGGCGCCGGGGCGCGCCACGAGCTGCTGCGCGAGGCAGACCCGGTGCGTAACCGGGCACTGGCGGCGATCGAAGATTTCTTTGGCCGCGTTGCGCCTGTGCGCGATTGAGCGGCATGGCGGAGCGCTTTGACATTGTCATCGTCGGGGCAGGCATGGCCGGGGCCTCGCTGGCAGCTGAACTGGCGGGACCAGCGGGCCGGGTGCTGCTGCTCGAGGCAGAAAGCCAGCCGGGCTATCATGCGACCGGCCGGTCTGCGGCCTTCTGGACCGAAAGCTATGGCGGGCCCGGGGTGCAGCCGCTGACCACCGCTTCCGGGCCCACTTTGCGCGAGCTTGGCTTGCTGAAGCAGCGTGGCGCACTGACGATTGGCCGCGCCGGGCAGGAAGCCCGGGTCGAAGCATTCGCCAGGGACTTTCTCGCGCTGGGCGTGAAGTTCGAACTGGAAGATCGCGCGGCGATTGCGGCCCGCATGCCGGGCTTGCGTCCCGCCTGGACCATCGGCGCTTTCGAGCCCGAGTGTAGCGATATCGATGCGGCGGGCCTGCACCAGCATTATCTTGGCCTTGCGCGCAGGGGCGGGGCCCAATTGAAACTCGGCGCGCGTCTGATGCACGCCATTGGTACGCCGCAGGGCTGGCAGCTCGCGCTCGCAGGCGGCGAGGAACTGGAATGCGCAATCCTGGTCAATGCCGCAGGCGCCTGGGCCGATCCGGTTGCCGAACTGGCCGGTGTCCGCCCGCTCGGCATCACGCCGCTGCGCCGCACGGTTGCGCAATTGCGCACCGATCCGCCGCCGCCTGAAGATCTGCCGCTGGTGTTGGGCATCGACGAAGACTTCTATTTCAAGCCTGAAAGTGGCCGCCTGTGGCTTAGCCCGCATGATGAAACTCCCAGCCCGCCCTGCGACGCGGCGCCAGAGGAAATCGACGTGGCCACGGCCATCGATCGCATGGACAAGGTCGTCGACTGGAACGTCCTGCGGGTCGAGCACAAGTGGGCCGGGCTCAGGAGCTTTGCGCCGGACCGGCTGCCCGTGTTCGGCTTCGATCCGGCCGTCGCAAACTTCTTCTGGTTCGCCGGACAAGGCGGCTTCGGCATCCAGACCGCGCCTGCATCAGCGCAGCTCGCGGGGCGATTGCTGATGGGCGAGACGGGCGGGGAAGTTGATCCGGCGCCCTATTCGCCGGGGCGATTCAGCGCGCTCTAATCCTGCACCTGCACCCGTATAGCAGCGTCGCTGGCCAATTTGTCAGCGCGCTCGTTTTCGGGGTGGCCGTCGTGGCCCTTGATCCATTGCCATTCGATCTGGTGGTGGAGCACGGCTTCGATCAGATCGTGCCACAGGTCCTGGTTGCGCACTGGCTGTTTGCTGGCGCTGACCCAGCCCTTGCGCTTCCAGCCTTCGATCCATTTGGTCATGCCATCGATGACATAGCGGCTGTCGGTGTGGATGGTCACGGCGCATGGTTCGGTCAGCGCTTTCAGCGCGCGGATCACGGCGGTCATTTCCATGCGGTTGTTGGTGGTCTCGGCCTCACCGCCACTCATTTCCTTTTCATGGTGGCCCATGCGCAGGATCACGCCCCAGCCGCCGGGCCCGGGATTGCCCTTGCAGGCCCCATCAGTAAAAATATCTACGCGCTTCATCGGTATTCTGGCGCTTTCATTCATTACGCAAATATAGCCGAATTTTTCGGATCGGCATAAAATTCCAGCCGACGGGCAAAGGCCAAAGGATCTTTGCGGGTGACCAGAGCTTCTGCAGCAGTATTTAGCCAATCATAGCTTCGCGTTGCAAGAAAGCGCATTGCTGCCCCTCGTGCCAGAATGGGAAGGTTTGCGCGCTCCGGTTCAGATAGCGGCCTGATCGCCTGGTATCCGGTCAGCAGTGCCTGCGAAACGGCTGGGTCAAAGCGCTTTCCCCCATCGCTGAAGCACCAGGCAGCATGGGTTATGGCGAGGTCATAGGCAGTGATATCGGTGCAGGCGAAATAGAAGTCGATCAATCCGGCCACTGCATCGCCGAGCATCAGCACATTGTCGGGAAACAGGTCGGCGTGGATCACCGAGCGCGGCAGGCCTTGCGGCCAGTGCTGTACAAGATAGGCGAGCTCGCGGGTCACAAGGCCCGCAAGGCCGGGATCGATCGATGCCAATCCTTCCGCGCTGCATCCAGCGATAAGCGCCTGCCAGTCTGCCAGGCCAAGGCTGTTGCCGCGCGTGGCCGGAAAATCGGCGGCGGCAAGGTGAACCCGGGCCAAAGCCTCGCCGACCGCATGAGCCTGAGCGGGATTGGGCTCGCTGACCGAAACTCCCGGCAGGAATTCGATCAAGGCCAGCGCCTTGCCCTGGTTGAAGCAATGGCTGTTGCCTTCAAGATCATGAATCGTGCGCGGCACCGGGCAACCGCGCGCGGCGAGGTGATCGAGCAGGTCGAGGAAGAAGGGCAATTCGCTGACGTCAGTGCGCTGTTCGTACATCGTCAGGATGAAGCGTGTGCTGCCTGACTGATTGGTCTCGATCAGCCAGTTGCTGTTGGATACGCCTTCGGCGATGCCCTTGGCCGAAATCATTTCGCCGACATTGAACCTGGCGATGATCTGCGCCAGCGCCTCGGCGCCAAGCTGGGTATAGACTGCCATGCTTGCGGCAGCCCCTAGCTGGCCAGCTGGGGAGGCAGTTTGAAGATCATGCGCTCTTCGGCAGTTGTGACCACTTCTTCGGTCACCTCACGCAGCTCTCGCAGATAGTCTGCCACTTCGCGGACCAGCGATTCGGGGGCCGATGCGCCAGCCGTCAGCCCCAGCACGCTCACGCCGTCGAGCCAGGCCGGATCTATCGCGGATGCCCGTTCGATGAGCCGCGCATTCGCCCCGCAGCGCTCGGCCACTTCGACCAGCCGCCGCGAATTGGAACTGTTGGGTGCGCCGATCACCAATACCAGCTGACACTCCGGTGCAATCGCCTTGACTGCTGCCTGACGGTTCGAGGTGGCATAGCAGATATCGTCCGCGCGCGGGCCCGCGATGCCGGGGAAGCGGCGCTGCAGTTCGGTCACCAGCTCGGCGGTGTCGTCGACCGAAAGCGTGGTTTGCGTGAGGAATGCCAGCGGATAGTCCGCCGGAAACGACAGCGCGGCGGCATCCTCCAGCGTTTCGACCAGCGTTATCGATCCTTCGGGCACCTGGCCCAGGGTGCCGATCACCTCGGGATGGCCGCGATGGCCGATGAACAAGATATGGCGCCCGGCCTGGATCTGCCGTTCGGCCTGGCGATGCACCTTGCTGACCAAGGGGCAGGTCGCATCGAGCCATTCAAGCCCGCGCGCCGTCGCCACTTCGGGCACCACCTTGGGCACGCCGTGGGCGGAAAAGATCACCGGTGCGCCATCAGGCACTTCGTCGAGTTCCTCGATGAAGACCGCGCCCTTGGCTTTCAGACCATCGACCACGTGGCGGTTGTGGACGATTTCGTGGCGGACATAGACGGGCGCGCCAAAGCGTTCGAGCGAAAGCTCGACGATGGCAATGGCCCGCTCCACCCCGGCGCAGAAGCCGCGCGGGGCGGCGACCAGCAGTTTGAGCGGGAGTCGGTCGGAGGCCTGGGCGTCCGATGGACCTTCCGATGGGTTGTGTCTGGGAAAGGGTGCGTTCATGATTGCGCCTCTAGCGCTTTGCGGGCCGTGCGGCTAGGGCATCGAGTGCTATGGGCCTGAACGGTTTTAGGGATGCCAAGATGAAATTGCGTGTTAGCCTGATTGCCGCCTCTGTGATCGCTGTTGCTTTGGCCGGTTGCCGGCACAAGGGCGAACTGGTGATAGATGAAGGCGTCGGCGTCACTGCGGTCCGCAGCGCCTGCCCGGCTTCGGGAATCCCTGATTATACCGGCGACATCACTGTGTTCCGCGATGGCGGCAGCAACACGGCGCAGGATATCGATATTGTCGCGGCGATGACCAACTTGCGCAACACTTGCGATGACGGGTTGCGCAGCGGTTCGGGCAAGGTCAATGCGACCAGCACTTTCGACGTGCTGGCCCGTCGCACCGACATGCGTGGGGCACGTCAGGTGACCTTGCCCTATTATGTCACGGTGTTGCGCGGTGGCACGGCGGTGGTCTCCAAGCGAATCGGCCAGGTGACACTCAATTTTGCCGACGGTGCCGAGCGCGCGCAGGGTCGCGGGCAGGGCACTGCAGTGATCGATCGCGGCGAGGCGACATTGCCTCAGGAAATTCGCGATCGCATCACCCGCAAACGCCGGGCCGGCGACACTGACGCGGCTGTCGATCCGCTCAACGAGCCGGACGTCAAGGCTGCGCTTGCCCGGGCGACTTTCGAGCTGCTGGTCGGGTTCCAGCTAGACGACAAGCAGCTGGCCTATAACGTAACGCGTTAAGCTGCGTTTTCTTGCAGCGCCTGCAGGATGGCAGCCTGTGATGCGGCGGCGATGGTCTTGCGGTTGGTCAGCGCTTCGCCCGAGAGGACGGGCATAAAGCGCACTTCAAGCACGATCGGCTCGGCGCGTGCCACGATGCGCTTGAAATTGTCGAGGCCATGTTCGGTCCCGATCCAGGCGATGCCGGGGCCCTCAGTGCCATAATCCAGCACCACCGGACGCACTGCGATGCCGGCGGGCAGCGGTTCAAGCGCAGAAAGCAGCGAGCTCTTGAAGCGCAGCAGGCCGGTACCGTCGCTGGTCGTGCCTTCGGGGAAGATGGTCAGGGCCCCCGTATCGCGGATGGCGGCGCGAACCGCCTCGACCTGAGCCTGCACGCTGGCGCGATCATGGCGGGCGACGAATACCGTGTCGTTCATTGCGCAGAGCCAGCGCAACAGCGGCAGGGCAGCGAGTCCGTCCTGCGCCACGAAAGCCGAGCCGGTGGCAGCGGCGACTGCAGGAATATCAATCCAGCTGACATGGTTGGCCAGCAGGAACTCGCCGGGGGAGGGCCGCTCTCCCGACACCTTGATCGTCACGCCGCAGATGCGCGCGATGCCGGCGAGAAAGCGGCGCGGCCAGGGGTTTGGCATACCCAGCAGGCGGCTGACATAGTAAAGCGGGACACAGCCGATCAGCAGCATGGCCATCGCGGCCACTCGCACCACGATCCGCAGCCAGCCAAGTGGCGGGATCGCTGCGGCAGGCGTTGCCGCCTCGTCCATCACTCTTCTGGTGGCGAAGAACCGCGATCCAGTTTTACACCATAAAGCTCCATCCGGTGATCGACCAGGCGGAAGCCGAGCCGCTCGGCGATCTGGCGTTGCAGGGCTTCGAGTTCGGGGTCGACGAATTCTATGACCTTGCCGCTCTCGACGTCGATCATATGATCGTGGTGCGCCTCGGGCGCGGCCTCATAGCGCGAGCGGCCGTCGCCAAAATCGTGGCGGTCCAGAATTCCGGCCTCTTCGAACAGGCGAACAGTGCGATAGACGGTGGCAATAGAAATGCCTGCGTCGATTTCGACCGCACGCTGGTGCAGTTTTTCGACGTCGGGATGATCGGAGCTGTTGGACAGCACCCGCGCGATGATGCGGCGCTGCTCGGTGATCCGCAGTCCTCGTTCGGCGCAGAGCGCTTCGATGTCGATTGGTTGTTGCACACAACTTCCGGTCAGTAAAAACCCCGCCGGATATTAGCCCGGCGGGGCGATTATACAACCTGCGAAGGTCGCTCAGCTCAAATCTTGGGCTTGGCCGGACGACCGCGCTTCTGGCCGGGCTTGCGGCCAAGGCCGATCTTCTTGGCCAGTTCGCGGCGCTTTTCGGCGTAGTTGGGGGCGACCATCGGATAGTCCGCAGCAAGGCCCCAGCGGGCACGATACTGGTCAGGCGTCAGATTATAATGCGTCATCAGGTGACGCTTGAGCATCTTCAGCTTCTTGCCGTCTTCAAGGCAGACAATGTAGTCCGGCTTGATCGAACTGCGTATCGAAACGGCCGGCTCGGGCATCGTTTCGGGAACGACCACGACCTGGCCGAGGCCGGCCAGTGCGCCATAGATGCTGGTGATCAGAGCGGGCACTTCGTCAACCGAAACGCTGTTGTTGCTGAGATGGGCGGCAACAATATCTGAAGTGAGCGTAATCAGTGTCTCGTTCATATCGCTTTCTGGGATGGACATGGGAAATTCCTTATTTTCTCTTCGACGCCTATTGTCTGAACTGCAGCTCATTGGAATCAGTCCGCATAGGAGAGGGCTATTGGACGAATCCAGGCGTACCGGCAAGATGGAATTTCTATATCACTGACATGCAGGTAAGCTGTTTTTCAGCATAGTTTCGAATTACAGTCAGGCTCTGGTATCATTGGTCATACAGGAAAATGGCGATCGCAGCATCAGCGACTGATGGTTGCCAACCACCAATCCTTCCGCTGTGGGGGTGCTTTGCTAGGGTCAGGACCTGTTAAATTGCTTGCATGATGGGCTGAGGGTTGATTCAATGGTGGCACCAGGAGGTGCTGCTTGTGGACGATCTGTTTATGCTGAGCGAGGTGCAGATGCGCCGGATCAAGCCATTTTTCCCGCGATCGCA
>CANJCQ010000077.1 GCA_947473355.1 Sphingomonadaceae bacterium
CGGGCCACCCCGTCGGCGTCCCCGCCGGCGCACGGTGTCTCGACTTCGCTCGACACGAACGGGAAGCCAGGAAGCGGGACTAAATCGGTGGTCAGGCTCGCACCAGATGCGCATGAGCTATCGCCACGGCCAGTGCGTCCGCCGCATCGGCTCCTGCCAGCTTCACTCCCGGCAAAAGCACCCCCAGCATCGCCTGAACTTGCGCCTTTTCCGCGCCGCCAGTGCCAACAATCGCTTTCTTGACCAGCCGGGTGGCATATTCGCTGACTGGCAGCCCCGCGCGGGCGAGCGCCAGCAGGCAGACGCCCCGGGCGTGGCCAAGCTTGAGTGTCGATTGCGGGTTGGCGTTGACGAAGACCTCCTCGACCGCGCCGCTGTCGGGCCGGTGGGCGAGGATGACGTCAGTGAGTTCGCGGTCGAGCGTGACGAGGCGTTCAGCGAGCGGCGCCTTGGGGTCGGTCCTGACCTGGCCGTTGGCAATGTGGCTGAGCCGGTTGCCCTGCTTGGCGATCACGCCCCAGCCGGTCGTGCCGAGGCCAGGGTCAATGCCGATGATCAGCATATCACAGCTTCAGTCCGAACCGCGGCCCGATCTGCGCCATGGCGAGGTAGAGCAGAACCGTCAGCGCGCAGCCGGCCAGCAGAGCGATCCAGAACGGGGTGCCGTGGCGCAGCAGCGCGGGGATCACCAGGAACATCGGCAGCGAGGGCAGGACATACCAGAAGGTCGCCTGGGTATGTATTGCCATGTTTTCGGCGTCGGGGCGGGCGTACCAGAGCAGCATCATGCCAAGCACTGAGACCAGCGGCAGCGAGGCGACCAGCGCGGCTACGGCCGGCTGGCGCTTTCCTATTTCAGCAATGGCCACGATCAGCATGCCCGAAATCAGGGCTTTCGCGGCCAACCACCACATTATTCGTTGGCTCCGCTGGCCGCGACCAGAGTCATTTCGTTGCTCCGCTGGCCGCGACCGCGATCATGCCAATTTTTCCATTACTTCGTCGGAAACTTCGTAGTTGCCCCAGACGGTCTGGACGTCGTCGTCATCGTCGAGCACGTCGATCAGCTTGAACAGCGTCGCGGCATCGCCTTCGCCGACATCGACCTTGATGCCGGGCTTCCACGCCAGCTTGACGGCCTCGGCCTCGCCGAGCGTCTTTTCCAGTTCGCGCGCGACAGGGTGCAGTGTTTCGATGGAGGTCCAGATCGCGTGGCC
The DNA here is from genome assembly GCA_947473355.1 of Sphingomonadaceae bacterium. Classification (GTDB taxonomy): domain Bacteria; phylum Pseudomonadota; class Alphaproteobacteria; order Sphingomonadales; family Sphingomonadaceae; genus Novosphingobium. Next base: position 1,218 of record CANJCQ010000077.1, read on the forward strand.
TTCCTCGTCGCTTTCGACATCGTCAGCGCCGGCTTCGATGGCGGCTTCGAGCACCTTGTCCTCGTCGCCTGCCTTGTCGCTGTATTCGATCAGGCCGAGCCGATCGAAACCGTGGCTCACCGCGCCGCTCGCGCCCAGATTGCCGCCGTTCTTGGCGAAGGCGGTGCGCACATTGGTGGCGGTGCGGTTGCGGTTGTCGGTCAGGGCCTCGACGATCAGCGAGACGCCGCCCGGGCCATAGCCCTCATAGCGCACTTCCTCGTAGTTATCGCCTTCGCCCTTGACGGCCTTGTCGATGGCGCGCTGGATATTGTCCTTGGGCACCGACTGCGCCTTGGCGGCATTGACTGCCGCGCGCAGCCGCGGGTTCATGTCGGGATCGGGCATGCCCATCTTGGCCGCGACAGTGATTTCGCGGGAAAGCTTGGAAAACTGCGCCGAACGCTTCTTATCCTGCGCACCCTTGCGGTGCATGATGTTCTTGTATTTGGAATGGCCTGCCATGGTTTTCTTCGTCTTTGGGTTTAGCGACTGGGCTGGCCCCTAGCCGAGACTGGCCATCCGGGCAATCACCCCAGCCCCAGCGCCGCCTTGTAGGTATCGAGCAACATTTCCATCTCGGCCCGGTCGTCCTGGTTCATTTTCCTGAGGCGCACGATCTGGCGCATGATCTTGGCGTCATAACCGACGGCCTTGGCTTCGGCGTAGGTGTCGCGGATATCGTCGGCGATGCCTTTCTTTTCTTCCTCGAGGCGTTCGACGCGTTCGATCAGGAGGCGCAGGCGGTCGTCGGTGGTTTCGGCCATCGGTGGGGTCTTTCCGGGTATGGGGTGAATCGGTTGAGGGGGCTGTTAGCGGGGGAGCATGGAGTAGGAAAGAGGCTCATGCTATCTCTCCCCGACGGGGAGAGATACGGAGGCTTGTCAGCTTGCTGACTAGTCGCAGTTGAGAGGGAGCTCTGCTACCTCGTCGTAGCTTGCCCCTCTCCAACTTCGCCTAGGCGCTGATGCGCCAAGGCTTCGTATCCTCTCCCCGGCGGGGAGAGGGACCACTAATGCGTCCCGCCATTCAGCTTCAAACTCGCCCCCATCCGCGCCAGTTGCTCAGGCGTTGCCTCGCTCTGGAACTTCGCCTTCCATTCTCCCGCCGGCATGCCGTGGATCGCCTCGCGCGCTCCTGCCTTGTCCAGAGGCGCGCCGGCATCGACAATCCAGTCGGCCAGGCAATTGCGGCAGAAACCGGCCAGCCCCATCAGCTCGATGTTCTCGGCGTCGTGGCGCTTTCGCAGGTGGCGCACCAGGCGGCGGAAGGCCTCTGCCGCGACTTTGTCATCAAGTGTGTCCAGTGTGTCCATTGCGAAGCTCCTTGGTCTTTGGCCTTTGCTTTGCCATAGGGCAGCGCAGCAAAGCAAAGGACTATTCGATTGGCCAGGCTCGATCCACCCAAACTCTCTATCCGGGGCAGGAAGATCAAGATTCTGGCGACGCTCGGCCCGGCCAGCCGCTCGCCCGAGATGATCGGCAAGCTGCTGCAGGCTGGCGCCGACGCCTTCCGCATCAACATGAGCCACGGCGACCATGCGACCCATGCCGAGACCATGGCCGCGATTCGCGTCGCTGAAAAGAGCTTCGGGCGGCCGATTGCCGTGCTCTGCGATTTGCAGGGGCCAAAACTGCGCGTCGGCCAGTTCAAGGATGGCAAGGCGCTGATCCGGCATGGCAGCCATTTCACGCTCGACCGCAATCCGGCGCTTGGCGACGAGACCCGCGTCTGCCTGCCGCACCCCGAACTGTTCGGCGTGCTCAAGAAGGGCCAACGGCTGCTGATCGACGATGGCAAATTGCGCTTCCGCGTGATCAGCGACGATGAGGACAGGATCTTGTGCTCGGCCGAGGTTGGCGGCGTGATCATGGACCGCAAGGGGGTCAATGTGCCCGATGCGGTGGTCCCGGTCCCGGCGATGACCGAGAAGGACCGGCGCGATCTGGCCTTTGCTGTGGAGCATAGTGCCGACTGGGTGGCGCTGAGCTTTGTCCAGCGGCCAGAGGATGTCGCCGAGGCGCGGCGGCTGCTGGGCGGCTATGGCGCGCTGATCGCCAAGATCGAAAAACCTGCCGCGATCGAACACCTCGAAGCGATCATCGAGCTGGCAGATGGCATCATGGTGGCGCGCGGCGATCTGGGGGTCGAGCTCAATCCTGAGGAAGTGCCGCCCTTGCAGAAGCGCATTGTCGAGGCGACGCGGCGTTCGGGGAAGCCGGTCATCGTTGCGACACAAATGCTTGAATCAATGATTGAAAACCCCGCACCGACGCGGGCCGAAGTGTCCGATGTCGCCAATGCTGTCTATGATGGGGCCGATGCCGTGATGCTGTCAGCCGAGACGGCTTCGGGTGCATGGCCGGTTGAGGCGGTGACGATCATGCACCGCATCGCGATGCAGGTTGAAAGCGATCCCGGCTATCATGAGCGAGTCCATTTCACGCAGGTTCTGCCCGATGCGACCACTGCCGATGCGCTCGCCCAGGCCAGCGCGCGGATTGCCGAGACGGTGGCGATTTCAGGGATCATCGTGTTCACTGGCTCTGGCTCAACCGCCCGGCGCGTGGCGCGCGAGCGGCCGGGTGCGCCGATGCTGGTGCTTACCCCCAGCCTGACGACGTCGCGGCGGATCGCCCTGCTGTGGGGCGCCTTCCCGGTGGTGACCCGCGATATCGGCAGCTTCGAGGAGATGATCGCCAAGGGCAAACGCATGGCGCTACGCCATGGGTTTGGCACGGCGGGGGCCAAGCTGATTGCCTTGGCCGGGGTGCCCTTCGGCACACCGGGTTCGACCAACCTGCTGCATATCGTGACGCTGTCAGGCAATGAACTGAAGCGCGACGGGGGTTAGAAACAGCGCAGCTGGATGGGGGTGATTTCTCCGGCGAGCATTGAGCGTGGGGCGCAATCACCCCAATCCAACTGCGCCTAGTCTCGCTGCGCTCGACAAGCCTCCGTATCCTTCCCCCATCAAGGGGGAAGAAGGCGTCGCGGGCATTTGATTCTACACTGCGAATGCCGCGGCCTGGCCGTGGCGGACACCCTGTTCGTCGAGCAGGTTCCACACTGCTGCACCCGCAATGCGGAAGCGTCTGCCGGCAAGGCTGATGCGAATGCCGGAATAGTCGTCGATGAAACCCTGTGAGCTCACCCGGTCAAGCAGGGCCTGCCGTTCGCCCTGCAGCGGAGCTTCGGCAGAGAGCCGCGAGGGCATGCCGATGAACTGATCGGGCGCGGCCTCGAAAGCGGCCAGAGCAGCGCGGTTGCCGAAGAAGAACAGCGGGTCAGGCTCGGTGCCATGCGCGACAACGGCCAGCGGTGCCTCCCACAACGCCGCAACCGGGTCAGCCCCGGGCGCCACCAGATCGCGGCCGAGCAGGCGGCCATGGCTTTCGGCAATCAGGGCAATCCGGCGTGTGGTGGCCGGATAGCGATAGGCCTCAGGGACCATGCCTATTCAGCTTCGGCCTTCGCCCGCGCTGCCATGATGTCGGCGATCTGGCTGAATGGGCTGCCTGCCGTCGCCCCGGCATCGACCGCCATGATCTGTGCTGTGACCTGAGCCGAGCGGTCGCTGGCGAACCACAGCGCGGCCTCGGCGATATCGCGCGGGCTGCCCTGACGCTTGAGCGGCTGATAGCCCATCCGCACATCGGCAATCGCCTCCCTGATCCGCCGGGTCTTTTCGGGGTCATCGCCTTGAGCATAGCCAGCCATTTCGGTCGGGATATTGCCGGGGCAGATGCAGTTGACCCGGATCAGGTTGGGCCCGAGCTCGATTGCCGCGCTCTTGGTGAAATTGACCACGGCGGCCTTGGAGGCGCGATAGGTGAAGAAGCCGAAGCCTGGTTGGATGCCGCTGATCGATGAGGTGTTGATGATCGAACCGCCGCCATGCTTGGCCATGTGCCGCGCTGCGATCTGCGTTCCCAGCATCACCCCCATGACATTCACTGCCATGATCTTCTCGAATATGGCGAAATCGGCATCGAGCAGCGGCCCAAACAGGTTATCGGTGAGCCCGGCATTGTTGCACAGCGCGTGAAGCCCGCCGAAGGAAGTCACCGTATAGTCGATCAGCGCCTGCACTTCATCGCGGCTCGACACATCGCAGCGGCGATAGCGCGTATTGCTGCCCAAAGTCTTGGCCAGCGCCTCGCCATCATCGTCGCGCAAGTCGGCGATCACAACCTTGGCGCCTTCCTCGACAAATAGTTCGGCCATGCCTTGCCCAAGGCCGCGCGCGCCGCCGGTGATGATTGCGACTTTGCCAGCCAGTTCGTTTGCCATGTCCAGCTCTCCCATCTTTGCGCGATCTCTAGGTTGCGCATGCCGCCCAAGCAATGCCATTACCGTGCAAACAGGAGAGTGAAATGAAGAAGCGCACATTGGGCCAGGGTCTGGAAGTATCCGCTATCGGGCTTGGCTGCATGAGCATCAGCGGGGCCTATGGCCGCACGCTCAGCGAACCCGAGGCGGCAGACCTGCTGCGCGGTGCGCACGATCGCGGCGTGACCTTCTTTGATACGGCCGAAATCTATGGCCCCTTCACCAGCGAGATCATGGTCGGCAAGGGGCTGGCGCCAGTACGCGAACAGGTGGTGATCGCCACCAAATTCGGCTTCAAGATCGTCGATGGCAATGCCCAGGGCCAGGGCTTCGATTCGCGCCCCGAACATATCCGCGAAGTTTGCCACGCCTCGCTGCAGCGCATGGGCACCGATTATATCGACCTGTTTTATCAGCACCGCCCCGATCCCGAGGTGCCGATTGAGGATGTCGCGGGAACGGTCGGCGATCTGATCCGCGAGGGCAAGGTGCGGCATTTCGGCCTCTCCGAATCAAGCCCCGACCAGATCCGCCGCGCCCATGCGGTGACCCCGGTGACCGCGCTGCAGAACGAATATTCGCTGTGGACCCGCGATGTCGAGGCTGAGATCCTGCCCTTGCTCAAGGAGCTTGGCATTGGCCTGGTGCCCTACAGCCCGCTGGGGCGCGGGTTTCTGACCGGCAAGTTTAATCCTGAGGCCCTGCCCGAGGGCGATTGGCGCGCGAGGATGGCGCGGTTTACCGGCGAGGCGGGGGTGAAGAACCGGGCGCTGGTCGATGTGCTGGAAGGCATCGCCGCCGACAATGGGCACAGCGCCGGGCAACTGGCGATTGCCTGGGTGCTGCATCAGGGCGATGATTACGTGCCGATCCCCGGCACCCGCCAGCTTGACCGTCTGGAAGAGAACATCGCCGCTGCCGAGATCGCGTTGACGGCAGATGAACTGGCGGAAATTGCTGCCGCGATTCCGGAAGGCGCGGTGGTCGGCGGGCGGTATTTCACTTGAGCAGCCCGGAAGCGGAACTGGCCGCGCTGGAGGCCCGCGCGCGCCGGGTGGAGACGCCATGCGGCGAGGGCACGATGGTCTGGCGGTTGTGGGGCGAGGGGCCGACCTTGGTGCTCGGTCACGGCGGGCAGGGGGCATGGTCGCATTGGGTGCGCAACATCGACGCACTGACGGCGCATTACACTGTGATTGTGCCCGACCTGCCGGGGCACGGCGACAGCGCTATGCCCGCCGCAGTCGATCACGACACGATCTCTGTCACCATTGCCGAAGCCTTGGGTCAATTGCTTGGCGAGGGGCAAAAGGCAGACTTCGTGGGCTTCTCCTTCGGCGGCGCGGTGTTCACCCATTTTGCGGCGCGCTATCCCGAACTTGTCCGGCGGGTGATCATCGTCGGCGCCGGCGGGCTTGACACGCCGCATGGCCACATCGATCTGGGCCGGGTCGGCGGATTGCAGGGCGAGGAGCGGCGCGCGGCGATTAAACGCAATCTGCTGGGGCTGATGCTGCACCATGCCGATACTGTCGACGAAATAGCGATGCATCTGCTGGTCTCCAATGGACGCCAGGCGCGGTTGCCGGTGATCGATCTGGTGATCCCGGACAAGGTGCTGCTGGTGTTGCCGCGATTGAAGGTACCGCTGGACGCAATCTGGGGCGAGCATGACCGGCCCCATCCCGATCCGGCTTTGCAGGAGTCCGTTTTGCGGCAATTTCAGCCAGACATGGACTTCCGGGTGATTGCCGACGCTGGACACTGGGCGATGTATGAGAGGCCCGAAGCGTTCAACGCAGCGCTGCTTGAAATGCTGCGCCATCCGCCGAGGGAGGTCCCGCAATGACTGTGTTCACCAATGCCCGGGTGTTTGATGGCACGGCGATGCTGCCGGGCACGCAGACGGTGACGCTTGAGGCGGGCCGCATCGCATCGATCTCGGATGCACCGGCCAGCGGTGAGGCGATCGACCCCGCTGCAATAGATTTGGGCGGCATGACCCTGATGCCGGGCCTGATCACCTGCCACTTCCACCCCGATTTCTACAAGTTCACTTTGGCCATGGGCATGGCGGGCGAGCCGCTGGGCAAGGAACTGCCGCCGGGCGTGCTGATGGCGATTGCGGTGCGCAATTGCGGGGTGCTGCTGGAAAGCGGCTTCACTGGCTATGTCGGCGCCACGGCGGGGCACGATATCGACGCCAGCCTCAAGATCGCCATTGCACAGGGCATCATGCCGGGGCCCCGCATCCGCGCCTGCAGCATGCACATCGGCACCACCGGCGACGTCAATGCCAGCAACAACTGGTGGCGAGAATTCACTACCGGGGGGACCGATGTCTTTGCCGATGGCCCTGACGAAATGCGCAAGATGGTGCGCGAGTTCATCCGGCGCGGGGCGGAGACGATCAAGATTTTCACCAGCTCGGGCCACGGCGGCCTGCCCTGGCCAGTGCCCATGACCATGGAGCGTGACGAGATCGAGGCTGTGGTCCGCACCGCCCATGCGCGCGGGGTCAAAGTGCGCGCCCACGCCGCGACGCGCGAGGCGATCCGTGCCTGCATCGAACTCGGCGTCGATATCATCGATCACGGCGACGAGATGGACGAGGAACTGCTCGGCCAGATGGCGCAGCGCGGCGCCTTCTGGGTGCCGAGCATGGTCTATCCAGACTGCATGATCCGCCTTGGCTGGGCGGAGCCGGGGCTCAAGGCATTGCAGGACAATGTCCGCCGCCTGCTGCCCTTGGCGCAGAAGGCCGGGGTCAAATTGCTGATCGGCGATGATTACAGCGGCGTGTTCCGCGATGTGCTGGACGACGATCCGCTCGATCACAAGCCGGGCGATTATGGCCGCGAGTTCGGCTTCTATGGCGCGATGGAGGGACTCTCGCCCGCCGAAGTGCTGAGCTGGGGCACCAGGAATGCCGGTGAGGCGCTGGTCGGCGCGCCGGGGCAGTTGGGCGTGATTGCACCGGGTGCATTGGCCGATCTGATCGTGGTCGATGGCGATCCGCTGGCCGATCTTTCCCTGCTTGCGCGTCCGCAGGATACGCTCAAAGCCGTCGTCCGCGACGGCGCCTTCGTCATCAATCGTCTTCAAAGGAGCTAAGACCCATGATTCCCTCACAGCGCAATCGCCAGTACATGCAGATGTGCTGGGTCGTGCCCGATCTCGATGCCGCAATCGCCCAGTGGTTGCGGCAGACCGGGGCAGGGCCGTTCTTCGTGTTTGAAGACGTCCATTTCACCGACAGCCACTATCGCGGCACACCGATGGACGTCGCCCCGCACCGCGCCGCGATCGGCCAGCATGGCGACATGCAGATCGAACTGATCGCGCCGATCGGCGACCAGCCCGGCATCTGGCGTGATGTGGTTCCAGCGGGCAAGGCAGGCTTCCACCACACTGCGTTCTATTGCACCGACTATGAGGCCGAGAAGTCAGCGATCATGGCGGGCGGGGCGGAGCTCGCCTTCGAAGGGCTGATGATGGGCGCCAAGACCGGCTACATCGATACCGTCGCCACGCTGGGCTTTATGACCGAACTGATCACCGCCAATCCCGTGGCCGAGCAGGTCTTCGGCATGTTCCGCGCTGCGGCCGAGGGCTGGGACGGTAGCGATCCGATCAGGTCGATGGGGTGAGCATTGTGCTGCCAGATGGCTTCGAAGCGCTCGAGTGTTTCGTCGAAACCTGGGTTCTGCCCGATGCCGCCGCGCGGATGGCAAAGCGGCAGGCCAGCCGGATTGAGGACCTTCGGACATTCTACAACGCAATGCTGCCGATGGGCGAAGCGGCGCTGGCCTGGTTGCGCGGTTATGAATTGGGCGCACTGCCGCCGGAAGGCGAACGCCTGCTCAAACTGGTGCTGGCCCTGGCCGAGGTTGCGCCGGCGGTGGAATGGTACGACGATCCGCGCGTGTTCGATGGCTTTCCGGTCGAGCAGATCACCTACCTTCGGCAGATATCCGATTGCGGGCCGCAAGGTCTGGAGAGCGCGCAATGAACGAAATGCCTGCGCCTCCCGTCACGCCTCCCGTCCCCGGAATCGGCCTCACCGCCAAGTATCCCGAGATCGGCACCGGTCCCTGCGACACCGCGATCTACCACGATCCGGCGGTCTACGCGAAGGAGATGGAGGCCATCTTCAAGCGCTCATGGTACATGATCGGCAGGGTCGAGCAGGTCGCCAAGCCGGGCGATTTCTTCACTTACGAGATGCCGACCTTCCGCCACGAAGTGCTAGTCTGCCGCGACCGCGACGGCGAAGTTAACGCCTTCCACAATGTCTGCACTCACCGCGGCAATATGGTTGAGCATCGCCGGGAAGGCCACAGCCAGGGCCTTTTCATGTGCCGGTTTCACGGCTGGTCGTTTGACCTGAAAGGCAATCTCGCCCGCATCCGCGACGAGGAGGGTTTCTTCGGTGTCGACAAGGCCTGCAATGGCCTGAAGCCCGTTCCGGTCGGCGTGTGGCAGGGCTTCATTTTCGTCTGCCCCAGCGACGAGCCTTACCAGAGCCTTGAAGTGTTCCTCGGCGAACAGGGCCGCGACACCGCGGGCTATCCGTGGGGGAGCTGCACCCAAAGCTATCAGACCAGCATGGAGGTTGGCTGCAACTGGAAGCTTGTCAACGACAGCCCTGCCGAGGTCTATCACATCCCGGTGCTGCACCCGGTCTCGGCGGCGCCGACGATGATGGCATCGGGCAATGTCATGGGGCGGCTGCTCGATACCGAGATCAAGGGCAACCACCGCACCAATTCGCATTACAGCGTGATGGGCGAGCCCAAGCCGGTGCAGAAGCTGGCCTATTTTCACGCGGCGGCGGCACAGAATGTCGCGGTGGAAGACAAGGGTTACGAGTTGCCCAAGGGCATCAATCCCTCGCGTTCACCTTACTGGACGGTCGACCTGATCATGTTCTTCCCGACGCTGGCCTTCACGCTGTCGGCCGGCATGTACACCGCGCATCAAGTCTGGCCGCTTGGGCCGAACCGCAGCATCTATCAGCAGCGCGTCTTCGTGCGACCTGCCAAGACTGCGGCGGAGCGTTTCGGCCAGGAGAACACCATGGTCGAATTTCGCGATATCGTGATGGAGGATTTCTCCACGCTGGAACGCATCCAGCGCGCGCTCGATACCGGCCAGATCAAACAATTCCACTATCACGACCACGAGCTGGCGCTGCGCCACCAGCACAAGGTGGTGACGGATATCCTTGCCGCATATGATACTGAAATGGAGGCTCAATCGTGACGACCGCACTTTCCCCCTGCCGCACAGTCACCCCGGAGGAAGTGGCGCACTATCAGGAGAAGGGCTGGGTCCAGCTCAAGCGCTTTGTCGATCCCGACATGCTCGCCACGATCCTGAAAGTCGCCAAGAGTGTGATGGGCGAGGATGGCGACAGCAACCCGCCTTACGGGATCGATCAGCCCTATTTCAACGCCATGCTGGGCGGGCTTCATGCCAACGAAGATGTTCGCCCGATCTTCGGCGGTTTGGGCACTGCGGCCAAGGCGCTGATGGGCCGCAAGGCCGACACTGGCGTGCGGCTGTTCAACGAATTCTACGCGCCCAAGCTGCCAGCGGCGAAAAAGACCAGGAATCAGGGCAATGGCCCGACCAGCTTCCACCAGGACTTCATTACCTTTGCGGTCGATCGCTCAGGCGGCATGACCTGCTGGATCCCGCTTGAGGCCTATGGGCCGGAAGCCGGGACGATGTCGTTCATCGAGGGCTCACACAAACTCGGCATTCTGGGCAATTACACCAGCTATGACGGCAAGGATATCCGCGAAGTCTGGCCGGAATTGAATGACTTGCCGCTGAGCGATCCGGTGACTTACGAATTGGGCGACATCACCGTTCACGATCATCGGACAGTGCACGGCGCTGGTTCGAACCAGCTCGACCGGCCGCGCTGGGCCTATCTGGTGCTGCCGCAGCCCGCCGACGCCCGCTGGAACGGCGCGCCGCCCGAGGCATTCGATCCGGCGGCGCATGGCATGGTGCCCTATGGCAAGTTTCCCGATGAAGGGTTTCCGATCATTGCCCCATGAGCCGGGGCGGGCAGATTATCGCCCCTTGAAATCAGGCTTGCGCTTGGCGGCGAAAGCAGTGACGCCTTCGACGAAATCTTCCGTGCGGGTGGCGTCGCGTTGATGAAGCCGTTCAAGCGAGAGTGCCTCTTCCAGGCTGGCATCTGCCGCCGCCCAAGCGACGTGCTTGATGATTCCCAGCGATCGCGGCCCCTTGGCCAGCTCCCGCGCCATGTCCATCGCAGTCGATTCCACAAGGTCGTCCGGCACCAGTCGATTGACCAGGCCCCACTCCAGCGCCTTGGCGCCCGGCAGCCGCTCGCCGAGCAGCATCAGCTCCATCGCCCGCACCCGGCCAACCGCCTTGGTCAGCAGCCAAGATGAGCCGCCGTCCGGCGACAGGCCGACATGGCGGAATGCCTGGAGAAAAAATCCGCCCTCGCCGCAGACGATAAGGTCGCCCGCCATGGCGATCCCCGCGCCGACCCCGGCAGCCGCGCCGCGAACTGCGGTAACGATTGGCTGCTGCATATCTTTCATCGCCACGACCAGCGGGTTGAAATAGCGATCGAGCAAGAAGCCGACATCGCGCATCGGATCGTCCAGCATCGCTTCGGCATCGGCGAGATTGGCGCCAGAGCAAAACGCCTTGCCCTCGCCGGTCAGCATCACCGCGCGGGCCTCGAAGGCGGCACGGCCCACAGCGTGGAGCAGTTCCTCGCCCATCTGCACCGAGCCGGCATTGCGGGTGGCGGGATCGTTCATCGAGATCCGGGCAACGCCGTCAGTCAGCGAGTAGAGAACTTTCTCGTAATCCATTTGCGGCACTCCTGTCAGGCGAGCATGCCGCCGAGGCGACCTTTGATTATGCTTTCGGCTTCCGACATGATCCGGTCGATCAGCACCTGGCAGCTGGGGATGTCATGGATCAGACCCTGGACCATCCCGGCCCAGAAAATACCGTTCTCGACATCGCCAGACTTTAGCAATTCCGCGCCCAATTTGCCCGAGACCAGCGGCTGGACATCGGCAAACACCGCGCCGGGGCTCTTGAGGATTTCTGCCACTTTGTCAGACGTCTCGTTCTTGCCGACGCGGGCGGTGTTGTGCAGGCTGCGGAAGATCAGGTTGGTGCCGCGCTCGTCGTTGGCAACATATTTCGCTTTCACATTGGGGTGGATCGGGGCCTCCTGGGTGGCACAAAAACGCGTGCCCATGTTGAGGCCTTCCGCGCCCAGGGCCAGCGCCGCGACGAGGCCGCGTCCGTCGCCGAAGCCGCCAGATGCCAGCATCGGGATCTTGACCTTGTCGGCGGCGGCCGGGATCAGGATCAGCCCGGGAATATCATCTTCGCCAGGATGCCCGGCGCATTCGAAGCCGTCGATCGAGATGATGTCGCAACCATTGCGTTCGGCGGACAGCGCATGGCGCACCGCGGTGCATTTGTGGAGCACGGTGATGCCATGCGGCTTCATCATCGCCCACAGCTCGCGCACTTCAGCGGTTCCCGCTGTCTCGCAAATCTTGACGCCCGAATCGATCACCACCTGGGCAAAGGCCTTGTAATCGGGCGGGGTGACGGCTGGCAGCACGGTGACGTTGACCGCAAAGGGCTTGCTGGTCATCGACCGGCAGCGCTCGATTTCCTCGTGCAGCGCCTTGGGGCTGGGCTGGGTCAGCGCGGTGATCGTGCCGAGGCCGCCGGCGTTGGAGACTGCACTGGCGAGCTCGGCATAGCCGACATTCTGCATGCCGCCCTGGACGATCGGGTGCTCGATGCCGAGCATTTCGGTGATGCGGGTCTTGATGGCCATGTTCGCTCCTGAGCCGGAATTTAATCGGCTGGTTAAACACCTTGCCTTGCCTCTGCAAGCTGCGAGATTGGGCTGAGCAATTCTGGGGCCGTTCATTCTCGACAGGGCAGGGGTGAACGGCTAACCCAGATCGCATGAAACTGATCATCGGCAACAAGAACTATTCCAGCTGGTCGCTGCGCGGCTGGCTGGCAGCCAAGCAGTCTGGGCTGCATTTCGAAGAGATCATCGTCCCGCTTTATGGCGAGGACTGGGAGCAGGAGAAGAAGCAGAAACACGATCTCGCGCCGTCATCGGGCAAGGTGCCGGTGCTGTGGGACGGCGAGGCAGTGGTCTGGGACAGTCTGGCGATCATCGAATTTCTTGCTGACAAGGTCGGGCGTGACCGGTTCTGGCCGAAGGAAGACGACGCCCGCGCCATGGCACGTTCGATGGTGGCGGAAATGCATTCGGGATATCTGGCGCTGCGCCGCGAATGTCCGATGAACATCCGCCGCCGGGTCGAAGATGCCAATATCAGCGAAGCTTCCCGCGCCGATGTGGTGCGCATTCTGACGCTGTGGGCCGAGGCGCGGGCGCGTTTCGGCAAGGGCGGGCCGTTCCTGTTCGGAAGCTTCTGCGCTGCAGACATCATCTATGCCCCGATCGTCAGCCGCTTCATGACCTATGGCATTCCGGTGCCCGGCTTTGCCGTCGCCTATATGCAGGCGGTGTGGGAACACGAATGGCTGCAAGACTGGGTCGCGGCGGCCGAGGCCGAGCAATGGGTGATCGAGCAGTGGGAAAATCCGGCCAAGGCGTGAAATCAGGGCGTGCGGTTGGCGTCATATGGAGTGCCATCCTTGCGGAAATAGGTATCGGCAGTGAACACCATGTCGATATCCGAATAGCCGCCGCCGGTGCGCGTTCCGCCGCTGATCACGACAAAGCAACAGTCCGCACTGCTCTCGTTGACCAGATGATGCCCGTCCGCCAAGACCTTTGGCCAGGCGCAGACATCGCCGGGGCCGATCACCGTCCTGCCGCCGTCTTCGATCAGCACGGCCTCACCCGAGAGCACCACCAGCAGTTCGTCCTCGCTGTCATGCCAATGGCGCTGCGATGACCAGGCACCGGGCTTCAGCACGACATGGCTGGCGCCGAATTCGGTGATCCCGCTGGCCGGGGCAAGGCGGCGATACCAGCGGCCCTGGACTGCGGCGTCATGGGGTGCGGGATAGCCAGTGGCATTGGTCTGCGGGATCGCATCGAGATCGAGCCTTGGCATGGTGAAGAGCTCCTGCTTGTCACTGGCCAGCATAATCCATATGCGATGATCCTGTCATGACCCAAGTGCTCTCCACCCTCGAACTCGCCGAAGCGCTGATTGCCTGCCCCAGCGTGACGCCGGCTGCAGGCATGGTGTTTGATTGCCTTGAAGCGCAGCTGGCGCCGCTTGGCTTTGCAGTGCACCGCAAGGTGAGCGGCGAGGCGCCCGACGGCCCGGTCGAAAACCTGTTTGCGATCCGCAAGGGGCCTGAGGGTTGCCGCCATTTCGCCTTTGCCGGGCATCTGGATGTCGTGCCGCCGGGTGATGGCTGGACTTCCGGGCCGTTCCTGCCGGAGCGGCGCGGCGATCTGCTGCACGGGCGCGGCGCGGTCGACATGAAGGGGGCGATTGCCGCGATGGTCTCTGCGGCAAGCCTCATTCCCGCCGAGGCAGGGACGCTGAGCCTCATCATCGCCGGCGACGAGGAAGGCCCGGCCAAATATGGCACCGTGGCGCTGATCGAGCAGATGCGCGAGATGGGCACTTTGCCCGATCTGTGCCTGGTCGGCGAGCCAACTTCGGCGTCGCGGCTGGGCGATGTGATGAAGATCGGGCGGCGCGGCTCGCTTAATGTGTGGCTCGATGTCGCGGGGCAGGAGGGCCATGTTGCCTATCCGCACCTCGCCGACAATCCGCTGCCCCGGCTGGTGGCCATGCTGGCCGAACTCGATGCGCTGGTGCTGGATGAAGGCACCGAATGGTTTCAGGCCTCCAACCTCGAGATCACCGATGTGACTGTCGGCAACCCTGCGACCAATGTCATCCCGCCCCGCGCAACCACGCGGATTTCGATCCGGTTCAACGATCGCCACACCGGCGACAGCCTGGTGGCGCAAGTGAGCGAGATTGCCGCGCGGCATGGTGCGACCGCGCGTGCGGTGATTTCCGGCGAGGCCTTCCTGACGCTGCCGGGTGAGTTCTCGAAGCTGGTCGCAGCGGCAGTCAAGGCCGAGACCGGGCTGGACCCGGAGGCCTCGACCAGCGGCGGCACGTCCGACGCTCGGTTCCTGCGGGCGCTGTGCCCGGTGATCGAATTCGGGCTCAGCAATGCCACCATGCACAAACGCGACGAGGCCGTGGCTATGGCCGACCTCGATGTGCTGGCGCGGATATACCGGCGGGTGGCTGAGGCAGCGCTGGCCGGCTAACGCGTAAGTCCACCCCCGGGGTTGGGACAATTGCTTATTGACTTGCTCCAGGCCGCGCAAAAATTGCCGCGCCCGTCAGCCAGTGTTACGCTCCGCTTAATGGCAGGGGTTTTGGGGATTCGGGCAGATGAGTGGACAACGTTCGATTTTCGGCAAGGCTCTGGGCCTGCTCGGTACCCATCTGACATACTGTATCTTTGCAGGCATGCTGCTGGGGATATTGGTCGGCTATCTGGTCAACCAGGACCTGCTGTCGGGCGTGATGACCAACGAGCACTGGTCGCGCAGCTTTCAGGTTCTGACCACCATTTTCCTCAACCTGATCAAGATGGTTATCGCGCCGCTGGTGCTGGCGACGATCATTTCGGGCCTGGCCCATATGGACGACAGCGCTGCCGTCGGCCGGATCGGTTTTCGCGCCATCGCCTGGTTCATCGTCGCCAGTTTCATCTCGATCAGCATCGGGCTGGTGATGGTCAACCTGTTCCAGCCCGGCGTCGGAGTTGATCTGACCGCATCGACCCAGTCGATCGGCGAAGTCAAGAAGCTCGATATGTTCGAATTCATCGAACACATCTTTCCGAAAAACCTGATCACCGCGATGGGCGAGAACAACGTTCTCCAGATCCTGGTCTTCGCTCTGTTCGCCGGGATCGGCATCACGGCGATTGGCGAAAAGGGCAAGCCGCTGGTGCGCGGCGCCGAGGCACTGGCCGAGCTGATGCTGCAGGTGACTGGCTATGTCATGCGCTTTGCTCCGTTTGCGGTGTTTGGCGCGCTGGCCAAAGTGGTGGCCGAGAACGGCCTCGGCATTCTGGCTACTTATGCCGCGCTGCTGGGCGAATTCTATCTGTCGCTGCTGATCCTGTGGGTGCTGCTGGTCGCGATTGGCTGGTTCTTCCTGCGCGGCCGGGTCTTCACTCTGGTGCGCTATGTGCGCGAGCCGGTGATGATCGCCTTCTCAACCGCATCGAGCGAGGCGGCGATGCCCAAGCTGTTCGAACAGCTCGATCGCTTCGGTGTACCGAGGCGCATTTCGGGGCTGATGCTGCCGCTGGGCTATTCCTTCAATCTCGATGGCTCCATGATGTATTCGAGCTTTGCGACGATCTTCATTGCCCAGGCCTATGGCCACCACTTGCCGATTGGCACGCAGATCCTGATCCTCTTGACCCTGATGATCAGCTCCAAGGGCATCGCTGCGATCCCTCGCGCCAGCCTGGTGGTGATTGCCGCGACGCTCGCGATGTTCGATCTGCCGGTCGAAGGCATCGCGCTGGTGCTGGGAATCGACACTTTCCTCGACATGGGCCGCACGGCGACCAACGTTCTCGGCAATGCCGTTGCGACCTCAGTGATCACCAAGTGGGAAGGCATGCTGCAGCCCCCGCTCGATCCCGATGCCGACGCGCTGTCCGCGCCGACTGATTCGCCCGAGCATGGCAAGAGAGGGCTGCACCTCGATCCGGAGGCGTAAGGCGTGTCCGTTTCAAAATTATTTTTCCAACGCCGTTCGTGTCGAGCGAAGTCGAGACACCGCGCCCAGGTGTCTCGACTTCGCTC
>CANJCQ010000078.1 GCA_947473355.1 Sphingomonadaceae bacterium
ATGGCTCAACCGAAACCGCCGCCTCGCCAAGGACTTCGAGCAGACCATCGCTTCGGCAACAGCGTGGCTCTTCATCGCTTCCGTCCAGCTCTTCGCCAGGCGCATCGCAAGATTATGAAACCATGCAGGATAATTTTGGATCAGACTCTCAGAAAAAGACCTTTTCGAGAGCAGATATCCTCAGCCTGTACTATCCTGAATTGAGCACCCGGGAATCTCAGGCATTGGCGGCACTTTTTGAACTGAATCACCAGTTGAGAATTCGGGATGTGTCTATTGGGCTTGCTGCAGGCCATAAGGCCTTGCTCGACGCCACTTCGCATTATGGGGAATCGAAGCCGCATTTGCGACTGATCCTTGAAGGCACTATCGCTCGCTGGCTTGACGCGCTGGCTTCCCGAACCGGCGGCGGAATTTAGAGTCCCACTGGGGGAGGAACCCCTCCGACTTCAGTCGGATACTGGCTTCAGCCTTCGGCTCGCTCGATAGCCTGTAACCTCGGAAAAGTGAGACCGCCTGGAGGGCGTGAAGTCTCATTTTTCCGAGGCGACATCCGCAAGGACGGCTTCAGCGCCTCCGCATTATCCTACCGGCGCCAGCCGGTAAGGGGCTCTGGGGATGCAGCCGCTGGCGCTGAAACCAGCGTCGGCCTGCGGCCGTCCTCGGTTTCATCGCCAACGTTTTCTGGGTAATCGTCGTCTGTGATGCGCGGCACGACCATGGTGATATCTGATTCGCGCGCTCAAGCGTAAATTCCCAGTCGGTCGTTGTCTGATATTTATTGGCACGGAGGGCTATGGATGACGGGTGCATTAATTTTGACAGAAACTGCTCAGGCCAATAAGGGGGAGTAGTAAAGCAGGTGATATTTTATGGCTGAATTAAGTAGGGTTTGGGCATCGCACGCCCGGAGCTGGTCGTCGTTCGGCATGCCACAGCGTCCTTGTCCCGAGGACATCGCAATCTTCTTTGAACTGGTGGGCGCGGCTCTCTCGCATAATTCACTGGGCTGTTCGGCTCTGAGCGATGTCATAACGCATCGCGCATGCGTTCTCGGCGTCACGCCAGAACTGGTGCGGGGTGCCTGGCCGAGCGGCTCGTCGATCTACTCCTTCGACAGGAGTGCAGACATGATCGCGCAGCACTGGGCTGAACACCCTGCGTACCCGTCCAGCGTCCGTCAGGCGCAATGGCACGATCTGCCAGTTGAAGATGCGCGATTCGCCGTGATCGTCGGCGATGGGTCAACGACTCAATTTCCTGGCCGCGACTATTATTCAGTCTTCTTCGAAGAAATGCTCCGGGTCATCCAGCCCGGCGGCAGCCTGTTCATGCGCTGCTTCACTAGCCCGGAAATCCGCCAGAGTGAGGTTGAGATAGTGCGGCAGCTAAAGGATCAGCAGATCCGCCATTTTGGCGCGCTCAAATGGCGGATCGCCATGATGTTGGCCGACCGGGTATCGATGCAAGTGCGGGTGCACGACATCGTCAGTACCTTCGATCGACTGTTTCCAGACCGCGATGACCTTGAGGCCGCAATGGGCTGGACCCGAGCAGAAATCGACACGATCGAAACCTATCGGGATATGGAAACCATCTACACCTTCCCCACCCTGCGGGAATTTTCCCAGTTGTGCGCCCCACATTTCGAAATCCGTGAGGTTCGCCATGGCTCCTACGAACTGGCTGCCTGCTGCCCGATTCTGACCCTGAGCCCCATAGGTTAGATCAGGGTGACCGCCCCATGAACTTCTCGCTTGCCTTCCTCACCTTGCAGGATTGCGGACCGCTTGAAGCAATCCGTGCCGCTGCGGCAGCCGGCTACCAGCGCATTGGCCTCCGCTTGCTTCCGGCTACGGCAAGAGAGGTGGCCTATCCGCTTCTGACTGACAATCGCCTGCTTGTCGATGTCCTCGCCGCGCTGGCTGATACCGGCCTTCGGGTAGGAGACGTGGAGCTTGTTCGGCTTGGTCCGGCTAGCCAGATCAACAACTACGAACGCTTCCTGGAACGCGCCGGTAAGCTTTCCGCTAGTCATATCATTTTGGTCAGCGATGATACGGAGCTCGAGCGCTTCTGCGACAACCTGGGCGCACTGTGCGAACTGGCTGCGCCCTATGGTATGACGGTGGACTTGGAGCCTATGCCCTGGACCGCGATGACGAGCCTTTGCCAAGCTGCCGCATGCATCGCCAAGGTCGGCAAACCAAATGCCGGCCTGCTTGCCGATGCGCTGCATTTTCATCGATGCGGCAGCGACCTCAGCACCTTGCAAAACATTCCTGACCATTGGTTCAACTTGTTCCAGATCTGCGACGCGCCGCGCATTTTCGATCCAAGCTATGAGGCTATGCAGCGCTTGTCTCGTAGCGGGCGTTTGTTACCAGGCGAGGGCGAACTCGACATACTGCCCCTGCTGGCGCGTATGCCTGCACACACGACAATCAGCGTCGAGGTGCCCAACCTTCAGGATGCAGAGCGTTTCTCACCCCCCGAGAGGGCGGCGCGGGCCTTACAGGCCGCGAAGCGCGTGATCGCTAGCCTCGCGGATTTGCGTTAGGTCACCGACTCATTATGGCGCAACCAAATCCTGATGGAAGCGAGTTGGACTGAGGCGAGGAAGTTGTCGTCGCGTTTGTCGTATCGAGTTGCGACGGCACGGAAATGCTTGAGTTTGCTGAAGCAGCGCTCAACGAGATTGCGATAGCGATAGAGGAACGGGCTAAAAGCCGGGATGCGTACTCGATTGGGCATGGGTTTGACGCAGTCCCATGCGCTGCGTTCAGCCAGCGTCGCGCGCATGGCGTCGCTGTCGTAAGCGCGGTCACCGAGCAGGATTCAGCCTTCGCCAAGGCCATCCAGCATGTCGGCTGCGCTGCGCCCGTCATGTGCCTGCCCTTCGGTCAGCTTGAGGCCGATAGGCAGGCCGAGCGCATCGACCAGGGCATGTATCTTGGTCGTCAGGCCGCCGCGCGAGCGACCCATACAACGGGATCGGCCATCTTTTTTTGGCGTTGGCGGCGTGCTGGTGGACGCGGATCGAAGATCTGTCGATCGTCTGGATGTCGCCCTCATAAGCTGCTGATACAGCTGCCAATATCTGCGCCCAATGACCGGCCTTGCGCTAGCGGTTGAAGCGGTTCACGCAGGTCGTGTGCGGGCCGTAGCGCGACGGAATATCCGCCCAGGGCGCGCCTGTTCGCAGACGCCAGAATATTCCGTTCAATACCCGGCGGTCGTCAACCCGAGGCACCCCGCGCACCTTGCTCGGCAACA
Organism: Sphingomonadaceae bacterium; assembly: GCA_947473355.1. GTDB lineage: Bacteria > Pseudomonadota > Alphaproteobacteria > Sphingomonadales > Sphingomonadaceae > Novosphingobium. The sequence continues at coordinate 3,277 of CANJCQ010000078.1, forward strand.
ACGGCTCGATCACCGACCACTCAAAATCCGTCAAATCAAAGCGCGCCATCATCAGTCTCCCTTCGCGGAACACTGAATCAGAACTTACGCCCGTTGGGAATCCTGTTTATGGGTCTGTGACCTAGAGTGTTTTCGTGCTGGCTCGATCTGCCTCGTAGGGTCCGTTTGGTCGCAACTCCAGCTTGCATGACGCGCGACCATGGGCCAATTATTCGCGATGCGCATTGCCCTGTTTGAACCTGAAATCGCCGGAAATGTCGGAGCTGTATTGCGGCTAGTGGTCCGATTCTGACATTTGCATCCGCTTTGGGATAGGTCTGGAGCAAATGTCAGAATCTTCAAGGACCACTAGCAATATATTGTATCTAGTGGATTTTAAAGATTTTGACATTCGCGGCAGCCCTGTATTGCTACCGGGATGCGAATGTCAAAATCAATCCACTAGGAGCCTGTTTGGGGGCAGCGGTCGACCTCATCGAGCCTTTGGGGTTTGTGTGGGATGACCGGCGAGTGCGCAGGGCGGCGTTGGACTATATCGATCATGTCACTGTTGCGCGTCATTCCGACTACACTGCGTTCAGGACCGCAAATGGCGGGCGAAGGCTGATACTGTTGACTACCAAGAGCATTCAGTCGCTCAACGATTTCGAGTTCATGGGTAACGATGTCCTCCTCTTCGGCAGGGAAAGTACAGGCGTGCCTGCGGCCATCGCTGGCGCCTGCGATGTTCGCTTGCGGATCCCAATTCAGGCACAGGTCCGCTGCATGAACCTTGCCACTTCGGCAGCGATTGCGCTGGGTGAAGCCATGCGCCAGACAGCTGCCTTGCCGATTTGAGCGAGGCAGGGCGCGGTGCAGCCATGAATATTGACCTCGCCCCGCTATGTCTGCATCTGGTTCAGCTGGCTTGCGCCGCCGCATTCGCTGCGCTGAGTACCGCCCGGACACTCGCCGTGGCGACGTCCTCGTCAATGCCGACGCCCCAGACAGTCGTGCCATCCTCCGCGTTGCATTCGACATAGGCTGCAGCGCGGGCATCGGTCCCAGCGCCGAGGGCATGTTCCGAAAAGTCGCGTACTTCCAGCTTCACAACGAAAGTCTCCGCGAGCGTGGCGACGACCGAGGCAATCAGGCCGTTGCCGCGTCCCGAAACCGACTGCACTTTACCGTCGATGTTAATTTTCCCGGCGAAGATCAGTGTCCCATCGCCTGCGCGACTTTCCTCGTAGTCCTCAAGCTGGAAATGCTGCGGCAGATCAAGATGATATGCCTTGCGGAAGACCTCCCAGATATCCTCGGCCTGAAGCTCGCGGCCGAGTTCGTCGGCGAGATCCTGAACATGCCGCGAGAAGTGGGCCTGCATCCGCTTGGGCAGCTTTAGCCCCTGATCCTGCTCGATCACCCAGGCAAATCCGCCCTTGCCGCTTTGTGAGTTGACGCGAATTACGGCTTCGTAGCTCCGGCCGAGATCGGCCGGATCAATCGGCAGATAGGGCACGGCCCAGAGCTCATCATTGCGCGTTTGCTGCGCAGCAAAGCCCTTCTTAATCGCATCCTGATGGCTTCCGGAAAAGGCGGTGAAAACCAACTCGCCGCCGTAAGGATGGCGCTCGGCGACGGGCAGCTGGTTACAATATTCAACTGTATTGATGACTTCGTCGATATCGGAAAAGTCGAGCCCGGGATCGATCCCCTGAGTGTACATATTGAGCGCAACTGTCACCAGGCAGCAATTGCCGGTCCGCTCGCCGTTGCCGAACAGGCAGCCTTCAACGCGGTCCGCGCCTGCCATCAGGCCCAGCTCGGCTGCGGCGACGCCGGTCCCGCGATCATTGTGGGTGTGCAGACTCAGCACTGCGCTCGCTCGGTTCGGCAGGTTGCGGCCGAAATATTCGATCTGGTCGGCATAGATGTTGGGCGTTGCCGCCTCGACTGTGGCGGGCAAGTTGAGAATGATCGGGTGTTCGGGCGTTGGCGCCAGAATGTCCATCACGGCTTCGCAGCACTCGAGCGAGAAATCGAGCTCGGCGGTAGAGAAAGTCTCGGGGCTATATTCGAAGTGCCAGTCGGTGCCGGGGAAGCGCGCTGCCTGATCGCGCAGCACCTTGGCGCCTGCGACAGCGATTTCCTTGATCTGCGGCTTCTCCATGCCGAACACCACCGTGCGCCACAGCGGCGAGACGGCGTTATAGAGATGGACGATCGCCGCCTTCGCGCCTTTAAGGCTTTCGAACGAGGTTTTGATCAGATCTTCGCGGCTTTGGGTGAGCACCTGCACCAGAACATCGCCCGGAATGCGGCCTGAGCGCACCAAGCCGGAGATGAAATCAAACTCGGTGGCGCCGGCGGCGGGGAAGCCGACTTCGATTTCCTTGAGGCCGACGCTGACCAGCAGATCGAAGAACCGCGTCTTCTTTTCAGCGCCCATCGGATCGATCAGTGACTGATTGCCATCGCGAAGGTCAGTCGAAAGCCAGCGCGGCGCATGAGTGATGGTGCGGCCTGGCCACTGGCGATCGGGCAGGTCGATTTGCGGGAAGGGGCGGTATTTCGCCGAAGGATTCTTGAGCATGGTCATGGGTTTAACTCGTCCGGTCTGGATTGCGACTATCTGCTGCCAATTCCCCCGGGCGCAACGCGCGCCGGATTGCGGCACGCCGTCTCACGCCCAGGGGCGGGTAAGTCGCAGGCTTAGGGCCAGGGCCAAAGGGGACCGAAGTGTCATGGCGCAATTCTATGAGCAAGGCGGGGTGGCTTGTAAAGTGCAAAGGGCCGTGGGCGGGGATGGTAGCTTCGTTCACAATATGGAACCTTACGAAGTTGAGGCCAAGGCGGCCTCGCGCGTGTAAGCTTTCGCGGGGCCAGATGCACAAAAGCCGCGCACTTGGCGCGGCCTAGAAGGGTGGGAGGGAGTGAGCGGGGGCTCATCGGCATGGGGGTTCAGGGGGCATGAGGGAATTGTGACAGATTGGGGGGATGTAGGAAAGGTGGGCGGACATCGCATCAATTCGGGAATGAAGCGGCGTACTCCAGTAAAAGGCTATAAATTTATCGCGAATTGAGCAACCTGCGCCATGCCCCAGCCGGATCTGGATCGTTGCCTCAGGCTCAGCGGAGAAGGACATGCAGGTCGCCAAGGCCGCGTTGAGACATGCTGCCGGTAATTCTGGGGAGCGGCTTCGCTGGGTCCCAGCGTATGTTCGGAAAGCGCTCGAACAACGCGCCTAGAGCAGTCGCGATCTCCTGGCGGGCGACATGCTGGCCAAGGCAGGAATGAACGCCAGCCCCGAAGGCAACCGAGCGTTGGTAGGGGCGGTGGATATCGTATCTGTCCGGATGGTCCCAGCGCTCCGGATCGCGGTTGGCCGCGCCGATTGCGACGTGGAGCTGGGTGCCTGCGGGCAGTTCCGTGCCGTGCAGCACCGTGTCGCGCATGACCTTGCGCGGAAACAGGGCATCGGAATACCAGCGCGTCGATTCGAGGATGGCGTTCTTGAGCAGTGACGGGTCAGCCATCACATCGGCCAACTGGCTGGGATTGTTGAGCAGCGCGTAAAACGCGATGCCGAGCTGCCGCCAGGTCGTCTCGCCGCCGGCAAACACCACCAACCGGCAGAACGAAGCGATCTCGTCAAAGTTGAGCTTTCTGCGCGAGCCGTCATCCTCCTCAATCACGGCGTGGGCAAGCCGGGAAACCAGATCGTCCTGCGGCTGCGCCTGCCGCTCACGGATAACCCGTTCGAGGATCTTGCCCGCCGCTTCCCGTGCCTCGATCCTGCCTTCGGGAGACTGGTCATAGACTCGCGCGGCCAGTTGGCGACGAAACTCGATCCCCTCATCCAGCGACATGCCGAAACCGGCGGTAACCGTCTGTAGGGGCAGGGGGCCGAAAAATTGCGCGTTGAGATCGACGCTCGGCCGATCCTCGAAAGTGGCGATGAGCTGTTCCACCAGTCCGCTGATGACAACGTCATGCCACCAGCTTCCGGCCGCTGCGGGCTGGAAATATTCCTGCACGAGATCGCGATAGCGACGGTGGCGAAGACCTTCCATCGTCAGGATGGTGTCACCGAATTCATCGCCGATGCCCATGTCGAGATAGGCTTCGACGCCGAAATCGTCCTTCCTGATGAAGACGTTGCTTACCGCTGCGAAGCTGACAACGGTATAATAATCGTTTCCCGGGATATAATAGCCGCCGCCATTGCGCTCCGGGGGAAGGCCGAGACATTCGGCCAGCGAGCCCTTGTGGACCGGGCCTTTGGCGAGAAGCGCGGCAAATCCGGGATAGGGATCATCAAGCGCGCCGCCACCCGCATCGACCAGAGCCTGGAAATCGAACATGCCATCGAGTGCGGACTCGGCGTTTGCGAGGTCTTGAGACATCGGTATTCCTCTCATTGCCAGCCTGCGGTTATAATGCTTGCTGCACTTCAGCCTGGTATTCGCGAACCATTGCATCGACGGCATTGAACAAGTGTCGGCACAGCGATTCCTGAACCTGGAAGTTGATCGATTCGATCGCGCCGCTGGCCAGGCCTTCCTGGCCCGCTTCGACGATATCGCGATCCTCCGCATGGATGTCGCGCTGCGAGGCCATGATGTATTCGCGTGCGAACCTCTCGCTGGCGCTCTCTCCCTTGCCGACCCAATAGAAACGGATGGTTCCACGGCAGCGCCTGGCCGAAAGCGGCATGATGGTCTGGGTGAACTGGCGAATTGGCAGGCCGAACAGGGTGAAATTGGGGAACAGTCCGACGAAATCCATATTCAGTTCGGAGTTGAACAATCCGGCGCGCACGGCGGGCGGAAGGATACGCTGGGTCACCAGTTCCTGTGTACCGGTCTGGGGTATCGGGGTGGGACTGCTCCAGATCGTCTGGCTGCGGTGCTGGCCATGGAAATTGTAACGCTGGGGGTAGGCAAAGGGGTTCTCTTCGGTGCAGCCCGGCCCTCCGGTTCGCGGATGCACGAAGCGCAGATGATAATTCTCCTGGAAATTATCATAGGTGAGCTTCCAGTTTGCCTCGATCTCATAGGTATATTCGACGAAGTCAGTCGCCTGTGCGATCGGCAGGCGCTCGAAACCTTCAGCAAAGCCGCCAAGCCATTCGCGGACGCCCTGTGCAGGCGTGCCGAGGTGAACGAAAATCAGCCCGGCAAACACTTCCATCGCCACTGGTTTAAGCGCGCACTGCGATTTTTCGAGAAAGAAGTTATCGAAGTCCGGCGCGGATTGCAGGCTGCCATCGGTCCCATAGGTCCACATGTGATAAGGGCAACTGAACGAGGCTTGGCGGCCCGCATCGGCGTTCACCAGCTTGGTGCCGCGGTGCACGCAGACGTTGTGAAACGCCCGGATAATTTCATCTTTGCCGCGGACGATCAGAACTGATGCCCGTGCCACTTCGATATCGCGGCGGATAAAGCTGCCAGTGCCGGCAAGTTCGCAGATATGACCGATCTGAAGCCAGGTCCGTTTGAAGACGGCTTCGCGCTCCAGCTCGAAATATTCCGGATCGTAATAGGCGCGGGCCGGGATCGGATCGGTACCGAGCCAGGCCACATCGTCTTTGGTTGTTGGGCAGAACGCAGGAGCCTGAACGTTCATCGCCGATCCTTCTCAGCCAGACGACCGATTCTCGGCATGACCGCCTCTCTTACCAAAGACATAAAACGCGCGTCGGGAAGCTATGTCAAATCCGGCGTGAAAGGGCGGAATGAATGCTTCCCCCTCAAGCCGGCAGCAACAGCGGCGCCACCTCGCGCTGCACTTCGCCGATCTTCTTGCCATGTTCGAACCGGCCGAGGTTATAATCGCCCTTGATTGTGGTGCGGTGCATCTGGCGTTCGTATTTGGGGTCGCAGCCTTCGACGGCGTGGAGCACGCGGTGGTTGTCCCAGATCAGCATGTCGGTGGTGTTCCACTTGTGCCAGTAGGGCGTGATGGCGCGGTACATTTCCTGCAGGGCTTCTTCGAACAGAGCCTCGCCTGCCGGGTCTTCGTGATTTTCAAGGCCGACGGCAGAAAAGCCGCAAAAATGAGCGACTTTTTCGCCGGTGGGGCGCTGCCAGATCATCGGGTGGATGGCGCGGGGGAACACTTCGGCTTCCTTGGTATTGGCGCGTTCGTGTTCGAGATCGCCGAACGACTGGAAATAGCGGCCGAAGCGCATTTGCGTCAGCCGCACATCGAGCGTGTAGATCGCGTTGATATTCTCAATTTTGGCGCGGACGCCTGCGTCCATCTTGTTGTAGATATCAATGCCGTCGGCAAAGCCGGTGCGGCCATCGACTGGCGCAGCGATCACTGCGCGCAGCACCCCGGCATAGTTCAGCTCGTCGTTGTAGGAGTGATCGAAATGCCACGGCAGGAACGAATAGACCTTGCGGCCGTTGAAAATGGTGAGGCCATGATCGTGGCCGAGGTCTTCGCGGGGCCTGCTGTGCATATCGATCACCCCGAGCATGTCGCCGCTGGCGCGCGGCACGTTCTTGGTCGGATGGTCCTTCAGCGGGCCGAACACCTTTGATAGCTCCAGCTGCATTTTGGGCGTGGGTTCCATGTTCTCGAACACCAGAACGCCGCGCTCGATGAACAGTTGCCGCAATTGGGCGCGGGTGTCTTCGTCATTGATATTGTGCCAGCCGAGGCCGGCGACGCGGTTGCCGAAGGCAATGTCGTCGGCGAGCGGGGTGATTGTGAGATCGGACAAGGGCATGGGCTCCGCGGCTGTGTTTGTTCGCGTCATAGCAGATAGTAAGCATGCTTTGCAATTCCCCGGCGACTTGCTGTAGCTTCCTGCCATGACACAGATTCGCCCCTTCACCCTCGCCGTGCCGCAAGCCGAGATCGATGATCTCCGTGACCGCATCGACATGACCCGCTGGCCCGAGAAGGAGTGCGTCGACGACTGGTCGCAAGGCGTGCCCTTGGCGAGCCTGCGCGCGCTGGTGGACCATTGGCGCAATGGCTATGACTGGCGGGCCTGCGAGGCGCGGCTGAATGCTTTTGGGCAGTTCGTCACCGAGATCGATGGGCTCGATATTCACTTCCTGCATGTCCGCTCGAAGCATGAGGGCGCGATGCCGCTCATCCTGACGCATGGCTGGCCGGGCTCGGTGGTCGAATTCATGGAAGTGATCGCGCCCTTGACCGATCCCGAAGCGCATGGCGGGCGGGCGGAGGACGCTTTTCACGTCGTGGTGCCCTCGCTGCCGGGCTATGGCTTTTCAGGCAAGCCCGCGCGGACGGGCTGGGATGTGGCGAAAGTCGGCGAGGCATGGGCCGAGCTGATGGCTCGGCTCGGCTATCAGCGCTGGGTGGCGCAGGGCGGCGACTGGGGGGCGATTGTCACCACGGTGATGGGGGCGCAGGCGCCGAAGGGGCTGGCTGGGATCCACACCAACATGCCGATCTCGCGGATCCTGACCGAGGACCGCGAGGACAAGGATCCGGCGGTGGTGGCGGCGCTGGAAGCAGGGGCCAACTACAACAATTTCGATTCCGGCTATTCCAAGATTCAGGCCACCCGGCCGCAGACCATCGGCTATGGACTGGTCGATTCGCCGGTCGGCCTTGCGGGCTGGATCTATGAGAAGATGTGGGCCTGGACCGACAACCAGGGCGCGCCGGAGGATGCGCTGAGCCGCGACACTATCCTCGATAATGTGATGCTCTATTGGCTGACCGCGAGCGGCGCTTCATCGGCGCGGATGTATTGGCAGAGCTTCGGGACGATCAGCAAGGGCGGCTTCCAGGTCGATCTGCCCGCCGGGGTCAGCACTTTCCCGCGCGAGATCACCAAGGCCCCGCGCAAATGGGCGGAGCGGACCTTGCGCAATCTGGTTTACTGGAATGATTGCGAAAAGGGCGGGCATTTTGCGGCATGGGAGCAGCCGGGGATTTTTGTCGGTGAGCTGAGGAAGTGCTTTGCGCTGATGCGCTAGATCACGCCTCGTCGCATTCGTCCTCGCGAACGAACATCCGGTCGAGCGGGCTCCATGGCAGCATCCAGAACACCGCCACCAGCCCGGCCATGGTCACGCCCAGCCAAGGGGCGAGGAAGCTGAGCGGCAGGCCTAGTGCATAGATCGCAATCGAGGCATAGCCCTTACGCGAATTGGCGCGGTGATAGATCAGCGAACCGCGCCCGCGCGCGCCGGTGCGCTCTATCACTGATTGCAGCCAGGCATAGAAGAAGGCCGGGAGCAGCATGGTGGCGAGATAAAGCAGCGTCGCATCCAGGCTGAAATGCTGCTTGCCGAGATAGGCAGCGGAGAAGGGGACCAGCGACAGGGCAAACAGAAGGCCAATGTTCGACCACAGCAGCGCGGCGGTCACTACCCGTGCGTGGCTGAACAGTCGGTGATGGTTGACCCAGTATATCGCGACATATGCATAGCTGAGCACATAGGCGATCAAGGTGGGCCACAGGTGCCTCAGCGCGGCAAGGCCGGGCGCTTCCGGCGCATGCAGTTCCAGCACCATGATGGTGACGATGATCGCGAGCACGCCGTCGGAAAAGGCCTCGATCCGCGCGACGCCGGCGCGGCCTTCGATGGGTTTGTCGAAGTCTGATTCTTCCGCCATCAGCCGCCCCGCGTTACCGGGATCAGCGCCCCCGTGATCGACCGTGCGGCAGGCGAAGCGAGGAACAGGATAACATCTGCCACCGCCGCGGGCTGCACCCACTTGGAAAAATCGTCGTCGGGCATGTCCTTGCGGTTGGTCGGCGTGTCGATGATGGAGGGCAGGATCGCGTTGACCGTGACGCTGCTGCCCGCCAGCTCCTCGGCGAGCGCTTCGGTCAGGCGGTGGACGCCTGATTTGGAGGCGGCATAGGCGCCCATCCCCATGCCGGCCTTGATCGCCGCGCCAGCGCCAATGCTGATAATCCGACCAGCAGCGGAGGCCTTTAGCAGCGGCAGCGCCAGCTGCGAGATTGTCGCGTTGCTCAGCAGGTTCATCGATTGCATCCTGGCCCAGGTGGCGATTGCGCCGCCCTCAAGCGTCTCCCAGGTAAAGCCGCCCGCGACATTGACCAGCACGTCGAGCCCGCCGTGCTCGGCCGCGGCCTTGGTCAGCGCAGCCTTGGTCGCCGCCGCGTCCGTCAGGTCGACCCCGCCGATATCGAGCGCGCCGGCAAGCGGGCTGTGCGCAGTGGCCACGAAATCCACCCGCGCCACTTTGTCGCCCGCCGCGACGAAAGCCTCGGCCACGGCCTGGCCCAGCACGCCGAAGCCCCCGGTAACGATAATCGAACGCGCCATATTCATGTCTCCTTGTTGGCCGGATGTCTAGCGGGCGCGGGCAGCGGCGTCACCCCCAAGCATTCGCCATTTAACGCTCATCCCCCAGCGCCAGCGCCGGGGTCACCCCGCGCCGCATCATCAACGGCATATCCTCCGCCGAAATCCAGCGGTCACGCACGAGACGCCACAGCTGGCCCCGCAGCCGCACTTCCCAGGCGCGGCGGCTGCCATAGAGCTCGTGCATCTGCGCTTCGTCGAAGCGCTTCATGCCGCCCTCGAGCGGGTTCTTTTGCGAGATCACCCCGACATATTCGGCATCGGGAAAGTTCATCCATGGCAGGCGGATGCCGCCCATGGCATTGCCAAAGCGGTCGCGCGCCAGATTGCCCGGTGTGCCCGGATCGCGCACGATCCGCGCTGCACGGGGCATCGGCACGCCCTTGTCGAGCCAGCCCTGGATATTGCGCCACATGCCCCAGACCAGCGGCAGGCTGATCTTGTCACAGGGTTCATAGTCGCTGTGGCCGGCGATATCGCTGATCCCCTGCACTCCCTTGGGCACCACCGAACCGATCGTGCTGGAGACATTAGGCCTTGCGGTGAGTCCGTGGCCGACCCCGGCGATCTCATAGTAGCGGAACATCGGATCGTCGCTGTCGTTCAATGTCGCCAGTTCGGGGGCAAGGATGCCCTTGGCCTCGGCCTCGCTCTGCACCACGACGAGAACGGACCCCGCCGGGCGGTTGGTCGGCATGGCGCCCACCCGGATCATGTAGGCATCGAAGGGCACATGGCCGAGCCGGGCCTTGGCCGCTGCGTGGTGAAACTGGACATAGGGTTGGAGGATGGTCGACTGGCCCGAGCGCCCGGCGGTGAAGATGCGGCGCACTTTGTGCGGGGCGAGCGGGCTGGTCGCCCCACCTTGCCGCAGCAGCTCGGCGGTTTGGGTGAGGATATCCAGGCCCTGCGCGTAAGACCGCGAGATTTCCTGGCGGAAGATGTTGTGATCGGCATCGGGGCGGCCGAAATTGATGCTCTTGAAGGCCTCGCCCAATCGCCCCGGTTGCAGGTCCGGCCAGTCCGACGGCGCGCCCGATGGCAGGCTGAGACTGGCGTAGCGCTGCGGGTTGAAGCTCTTGAGATTCGCGACGCCGCCGCTGGGTTTTTCCTCGACCCCGAAGCGCGTGCCGCCACAGCATTCGATGCCGATCCAAATGTCGCCGCCGCGCAGCAGGTTCCTTTCGACATAGGTCGTGGCATCAAGATTGTGCCACGGGATCAGATGGACCACGCCGCTGAACTTGCGCATGTCGGCGGGGCGCAGCATGGCGGCACGGGTGGTGAAGGGCACGTTGTCGCGCATCATTTTCGCCAGCGGCCTGAGCTGGGCGGCGAAATCATTATGCGATTGACCGGGGGCATGCCGGGTCTCCCCGCCCGGCCCATAGACCGCGGCGCTGCCCGAGACGAAGAACTCCTCCTCGACGTAAGTATAGCGCCGGACCAGCGCCTCGCGCGCGCCGCCGTCCATCGCGGTACCCCAGGGGATCGAACCGGCGGTCACTGGCACCGGGCCGCTGAAGCGGAGCGGCGTGGCGCCTGGGGACGCCGTGCTTTCGGCCAAGGCGGGCACAGGCCAGCCTTCTGCCAGACTCGCGCCGCAAATCGCGGCAGTGCCCGCGAGCATGGCGCGGCGGTCGTATCCTATTGTTGCAGTCGTCTCGGGCATGCTTCACTCCAGTTCTGTGCTGGTTGTTTCCTCGCCATTGAACGCGGCTGAACCTGAATGCGCAAGGAAATTGCGCCAATGCGCAGCAGGCCTTCCCATTGCCGTCGCCGCACCTATCATGCGGGCAAAACAATGCCGCGAGCGGGAGATGGCACAGGCGCGCCGGGCTTCAGCAGGGACGTGGGCGTGAAGGACGGCAGGATTGCCGCGTAAAGGGCAGGATCGCTCGCCTTTCGCTATGATCGGCCTGGACGGGTTGCGCTCAACCGCCTCCCGCGCTTCGCTTGGCATTTTTCACTAATACCAAGACTCGCGGATCAGTATCTGTGGGCCCATGTTCGGAGCCCCAAGGTCATGATGCGCCATGGCTGATCGGCAAGCTTGTTCCAGGCGAAGCAGCAGTGGTCGACGACATCGTCGTAGGATTTGAAGATGCGGTTCGACAGCCAGTTGTCGCGCATGAACTGCCAGACGTTCTCGACCGGATTGAGCTCCGGGCATCTGGGTGGCAGCGGCATGAGCGTTATGTTTGGGGGCACGGCCAGTTCGGCCGAGCCGTGCCATCCGGCCTGATCGAGTAAGACGACGGCGTGCGCGCCCGGCGCGACGTGGAAGGCGATCTCCTCGAGATGCATGCTCATGGCTTCGCTGTTGCACCTGGGCATGACGATGCCGGCAGCCTTGCCTTCGGCAGGGCAGATCGCTCCGAAGTTCCATGCCGAGGACCGGCGCTGATCCTTCGGCGCACAGGGGCGGGTGCCACGCCTTGCCCAGCGCCGGGTGAGCTTGGTCTGCTGGCCGACACGGGCTTCGTCCTGCCACCACAGCTCTATAGGCGTGGCTTTGGGGAGGGCCTTGCGGATTTGCGCCAGACGGGCGGGGAACTCTTTTTAAAACGGCAATATCCTCAGGGCGCTGCCCGTGATGGCGCGGTCGGGCCGAGAGCTTGCGATAGCCCATGGTTCGCAGCTCATGCCCGAGGGCCTGCTTGCTGATCGACAGCTTGAACTCGTCCCACAACCACTGGGCCAAGTCGATGATCCGCCAGCGCACGACACCGTGAGCGGCAGGAATCGGCCCCGCCTCGATGATCTCCTCCAGCGCGCGGCGGTGCCCGTCATTGAGGATCGTTTGCGGCCCCGGCGCCTTGCGTGTCGCAAGCCCTTCCGGCCCATCCGCGTTGAAACGCACCACCCAGTCCCGCACGATCTGCCGCGTCACGCCGCCAATGAGAGCCGCATCACTTCGGCTGCCACCGCCCAGGATCGTTGCAATCGCCAGCAAACGGCGCACCTGCGCCCCATCCTTGCAGCGCCGGGCATGCGCCCGAACATCACCAGCACTCAAATCATCCCGAAGCTTGATCGGAACAGACATCGCAAACCTCCTCAAGTTTGCGATGTTGAATCAGCTCAAGGCAATTTGCGAAAGCCCCAACAAGTCAGATTCCACAGGTCTTGGTATAAGACCGTCCCCCGGACGGTCTTCTAAACGCGATGGTGCCGGGGACGGAATCGAATAGGTGACGCAAGCATATGAATTAAAAGTATTAATTACAATTATGGTTCAATGTGGCCCCCAATGTGGCCCCCAGCCGCGTTATGTGTCCCCGTTTTTTGTCGGGGAGAAGCGCTAACCGTTCGCCCACTTTCGCAATCATTCGAGGCTGACACTTCTCGGCACCCGCTTACCAGAAGGGCCCGGTAACATCGCGACTATACCGCTTCGGCATGGTTGCTGCCAGCATCCTGTAGGATCGTAGCTGTATTTCCAGCATAAGCAGTGCCGCTGCTGAGCAGGGCAATGGCGAAAACTGCACAGAGAATACGCGCGTTCATTTTTACATCCCTGTAGATAAGATACATCTCATAAGCAGCGTCAACACCACTGGCAGACAGTGCCAAAGCCGTTGGAGCGGATGCCTCGGTAGTCCATTGACCGGTTCAAGGCCCTTGAGTGCTCACGAGTGGCGACGACAGGAATGATGGGCGTGAGAAGCAGCCGTACATAGGCCTCGAACCTCATGGCATCAAAATGACCCTGGCCGTTGTTGGGTCAATGGATTTGACGTCGATGGCCTTTGCTGGATCATTGGCTACGCGGCCAACATCGAGGGAAGGTGTGGTGAGTGACTGTTCCGCGCTCAGCTGCTGCTTCAACTCCTGAAGCTCTTCCCCAGTGCAAGCCAATATATCTGGGTCCTGGCAAGGTTTGGCGCCCATGGCCTGAGCCAGAATGGCGCTCTGGCCTTTGGCTGGAGCTGGTGCCGGCGGTGCTGCAACGTTCACGCTGGGCCGTGCTGCGCCAGCCATTCTTGGCTCCGTTTGAATTTGAACCTGCGCCCGGTCCCTTGGCTGTAGGGGGGTGTCAATACGCGTACGATTTCCATCGACCGGCGCGACTTGCTCCATCCCAGACGAACGCCTCTGGGGGTCCTTGCTCGTGGCTGCCGGGTCTTCAATAATTGCGGGGCCAAGAAGGAAGAGTGGCAGGAAGAGCAAGCTTGGGTTCCATTCGTTGTTTAGGGGGCGTGTGATGCCCCGCCAGAATCTTGTGTGACAGTGACGGCAGCAACTGGAATGGACAGGCTGCTGCCACCCACTGTAACTAATGTGGCGCCGCCGCTCTGTGCGATAGCTACGGCTGTAAACAGCGGTAATAAAAGGGGCCATTCTGTTCCCTGATCGTTCTCTTGGTAGGGCGGATTAAAAAGGGGCCAGTCCTGATAAGCCTTCGCTTTTGTGCGGAGGCGGAGGATGAAGAGAGTGGAACTTTATCAGAAGGTCCGTCAC